>CAZFEK010000010.1:0-88928 GCA_964517465.1 uncultured Alcaligenaceae bacterium | reverse complement strand
CCCCCTTCCGGGGGAAGGGGGTGAACACCGTTCGCGGGCGGTGCCCGCTCCGGTGCCTGGCTTGCGCGCCCTTGGGGCGGCCCGGCGGGCGCGCTCATGATCGCACCTCCTCGCCACATCGCGCCGCGGCCGCCGCCTCTACGGATTCGATGATTTTCACGTAGCCCGTGCAGCGGCAGAGGTTGCCGGCCAGCGCGGTTTTGATTTCCTCGCGGGTCGGATGAGGGTTCTTGCGCAAGAGCGCTTCCGACGCCATGAGCATGCCGGGCGTGCAGTAGCCGCACTGGGTGCCTAGCTTTTCATGGAAAGCGGCTTGCAGCGTGGAGAGTGTGCCATGCTTGGCGAGCGATTCGACGGTTTCGACGTCTTTGCCGGCCATCTGATGCGCCAAGGTGGAGCAAGCCAGGCGCGGCCGGCCGTCCACCAAGACGGTGCAGGCGCCGCACTCGCCGCCATCGCAACCTTGTTTGGTGCCGGTGAGGCCGACGACTTCGCGCAGGTAATCCAGCAGCAGCATGTTGTCCGGAACGAAGTCCTCGCGGGCGCGCTGATTGAGGGTCAGACGAAGGATGTTTTTCAAGCTCGAGCTCCTATTCCCGCGCCATGGCCGGGATATCCGTTTCGGGTTGATAAAGCCGCTTCAACAAAGCGATCAGCGTGGCGCGCTCGGTGGCGTCGAGCCGGGCGGAAAACGCTCGGTCCTGGCGCATCACCGCTTTTTGGATGCGTTTCAAAGTCAGCGCGCCGGTGTCGGTCAGGCGGAGCTGATAACGCCGGCGGTCGGCGGGGGTGGAATCGCGAACGATCAGGTCTTTTTCCTCCAACTGGTCGATGACCTTGACGATCGACGATCGATCGACATCCATGGCGATGGCCAGGGCGCTCTGACTCAAGCCCGGGTTGTTGGCGATCACTTGCAGCATGCCATAGAGCCCCGGCGTGATGCCTTCGGCGGCCGTCACGGTCTGCGCGAAATGTTTGAATGCCGCCACTTGTACCCGGCGCAAATGGAAGCCGAGTTCATCGCCCATGGCGCCGAACGAGGTCAGGACTGCAGGGTCTTGGGCCAGTTCTTCCTGGGACATAGCGAAGACATCTCCTCGACGAAACGGTGTATATTGTTTACCAGGTCAACAGTAATGGCAAGCAAATTGTTGGGGTGGGCAACAAATCGAGGGCGCGGAGGGGGTGATCTAAACTTTCCGCGCGCAACCCGAAGCCTAGGATCATGCTCGTCGCGCGCTTCGCGGCAGGGTGCTTGCAAAGACATTCGTGGGCACGCAGACTGTGCGAAAGTGATTCCCCGTTTTTCGGCTTGCGGTTTTGGAACGCGCCATGCCTGAGTCTTTGAAGCCCTCCGCCGAACCGCTTTTGAACCTGCCCGATATCGAATTGTCGGTTCGCGAGCGTTTCGGACTGGACACCGACCTGAGGGTGCCAGCCTTCCGTCTGGCCAGCGAATACGTGCCCCTCGTGGATGGCACTTACCGCTTCGATCACGACACCACGATGGCCATCCTGGCCGGCTTTGCTTTTAACCGCCGAGTCATGATCCAGGGTTATCACGGCACCGGCAAATCGACCCACATCGAGCAAGTCGCGGCGCGTTTGAACTGGCCCTGTTTGCGCATCAATCTCGACAGCCACGTCAGCCGTGTCGATCTTATCGGCAAGGACGCCATCGTTTTGCGCGACGGCAAGCAGGTGACCGAATTTCGCGAGGGCATCCTGCCTTGGGCGCTGCAACGCGCTTGCGCGCTCGTGTTCGACGAATACGATGCCGGCCGGCCGGACGTGATGTTCGTCATCCAGCGGGTGTTGGAAGTCGAGGGCAAGCTCACCTTGCTCGATCAGTCGAGGGTGATCCATCCGCATCCGGCGTTCCGCCTTTTCGCCACCGCCAATACCGTGGGCTTGGGCGACACCACCGGGCTTTATCACGGCACGCAGCAGATCAACCAGGCGCAGATGGACCGCTGGAATATCGTCGCCACGCTGAACTACCTCGAACACGACACCGAAATGGAAATCGTCCTGGCCAAACTGCCCGCCTACGAGACCAAGGAGGGGCGCGCCAAGGTAAGCGCCATGGTGATGCTGGCCGACCTCACTCGCAATGGCTTCATCAACGGCGATCTCTCCACCGTGATGTCACCGCGCACGGTGTTGACCTGGGCCGAGAACGCGCTGATTTTCAAGGATCTGCGCTTTGCTTTTCGCGTCACGTTTCTCAATCGCTGCGATGAAGTCGAACGCGCGGTGGTGGCGGAATATTATCAGCGCTGCTTCGGCGAAGAGCTGATCGATTCGTATCCCCGCAAAGCCTGAGTCGAGCGAACATGAGCGCTGGCGGAGGCCTCACTGGAACGCGGCGGCCTTCGGATGCCGCCGACATTTTTCTGCGCGCCGTGGATTGCACGCTGCGCGCGATGGCCGGCCAGGCCGGGCAAGCAATCGCCGATTCGCGGGAAGCGCTCGGCCAAAACGATCTTTCCTCCCGCCCACAGCGCCTTGTTTTGACCGAGGAAGACCGCCTGCGCCTGCGCGGCCAAGCCGACGCCCGAGCCTTGCGCCTGCGCTATCACCATGAGCGCCTCCACCTCCCCCCAAGCGCACAAGGCACAGCGGCGCTCGCGGCGTATGAAGCGATCGAACAGGCCCGTGTCGAAGCGCTAGGCCTTGGTCTTTTGCCCGGGGCGAACGCCAATATCGACGCTTGGATCGCGCAGCACTGCCGCGACCGGAAATTCGATCGCGCCAGAAGCCAAAGCCAAGTGCCGCTCGCCGAAGCGCTGCGCGTCTTCGCCCGCGAACGCTTCTGCGGCACACCATCGCCGCAAGCGGCGCAGGCCATGCTCGATTTGTGGCGGCCTTATCTCGACGCGCGAGTGGCGCCTCGGCTCGATGCCTTGCGCCAACATCTTCACGATGAGCAGACCTTCGCCCATGGTTTGACGGAACTGATCGAAGCGCTTGCATTGGAGGGGCCGGGAACCGATACCAGGGCACAGCCAGAATTCCGGCGTCAAGCAAGCGAGCTGCGTGGCGAAGCAGTTCCGGAGCTGCCCCGCACCGGTGGCGAAGAGCTGTCGGATACCGACGGCGCCTTGCGCCGGACGACGCGCCAAGCCTGCACCGGCGAAAATGCGCAGGGGGGCGATTCCGCCGCCGAGCCCGAACGCAGCGCTACCGAAGCAGGCGCGCCGGTTCGCCGTTCGGGGTCAGCGAGGATCAAGGAATCGCCTTACCGTGCATTTACCGATGCCTTCGACGAAACCGTGGGCGCCGAAGCCTTGTGCCGCCCAGACCAATTGTTGCGCCTGCGCGCGCAGCTCGATCGCCAGCTGCGGCGCTCGCAGCAGCTCATTGCGCGTCTGGCCCATCGTTTGCAGAGGCGGCTCTTGGCGCAGCAGATGCGCGACTGGACCTTCGATCTCGAAGAAGGTTGGCTCGATACCCGCCGGTTGGATCGGGTCGTGATCAGCCCGCTCGAAGGTTTGAGTTTCAAAATGGAACAGGAATCCGCTTTCCGCGACACCGTAGTGAGCCTTTTGATCGACAACTCCAGCTCCATGCGTGGCCGTCCGATAGCCATGGCGGCGATGACTGCCGACCTCTTGTCCCGGACCCTGGAGCGTTGCGGCATCAAAGTGGAAATTCTCGGCTTCACCACGCGCACCTGGAAAGGAGGCCGCGCGCGCGAAACCTGGCGCAAACGTGGCGAACCGGCCCATCCGGGGCGGCTCAACGAGCTTCGCCACATCATCTACAAATCCGCCGACGCCCCCTGGCGGCGCACGCGCAAGAATCTGGGGTTGATGCTGGCTGACGGCATCCCCAAGGAGAACATCGATGGCGAAGCGCTGCTTTGGGCACATCGGCGGTTGATCACTCGCCCTGAGGAGCGCCGCATCCTGGTGGTCATCTCGGATGGCGAACCGGCCGACGAGGCCACCCTTGCCGCCAACTCCGAGGGCTACTTGGAAAGACACCTGCAGGAGGTGATCGCCTGGATCGAAGCGCGCTCGCCGGTGGAACTGCTGGCCATCGGCATCGGCCATGACGTCACTCGCTATTACCGCCGCGCCGTGATGCTCGGAGCGGTCGACGAACTGGGAGGCGCGTTGGTCGAGCAGTTGACGATGTTATTCGATCAAACGGGTTGAGAGGCGGCTGGGTTTCTTTTGTGAACAATCTTACCCGATTCATAAGTGGAAACCGGACGGGACGCCGCAGACGCAGCGTTGTCCACGGCAGCGGTCAGCGCGCGGCGAACCGGCCGACGCGGTGGCCAGCATCCACGGAGCACAGCCGGGTGCGCGCATCGAGGGATTGGCGTGAAACCCATGGTTTGAGCCACCGGCGCACCTGTCGCCAGCCATCATCGGGATGGCGGTCAGTTCAAAATGTCCGCCTTTGTCCCAAAAAAATCCGCAGGCGCGGCGCCAGCAAGGTGGCGCTGCGGCCGGATGGCCAGGTCGAGGCGCCAGGCAAGGTGGTCACCCAGATCGACCAACCCTTGCTGGTGGCCCTGACGCGGGCCTTCTACTGGCAGCAACTGTTGGAAGACGGCGTGGTCGGCAGCGGCAGCGAGATCGCCCAGCGCGAGGGGTTGCACCACTCGACGGTCAACGAACTGCTGCGCCTGACGCTGCTGGAGCCTGCCATCATCCAGAGCATTCTGGCCGGGCAGCAGCCCAAGTGCATGAGCCTGCTGTGGTTCCAGCGCAATCCGCTGCCGACCGACTGGGTGGCGCAGCGGGCGGT
This sequence comes from uncultured Alcaligenaceae bacterium, assembly GCA_964517465.1. Classification (GTDB taxonomy): domain Bacteria; phylum Pseudomonadota; class Gammaproteobacteria; order Burkholderiales; family Casimicrobiaceae; genus JACPUX01. The sequence goes on along the minus strand of CAZFEK010000010.1, from coordinate 84,161 downwards.
GGTGGCCGGGTTTGATGCCTGAAATCAGGCCATCACGATCTGGGTGTGCACCTCGACCTTGAGGGCGCGCTTGATGGCCGCAAACACAGCCGAGATGTTGCTCATGGTCGGGTTGCCCGATTGCGACAGCATCCGGTGCAGGCTCTTGGCAGGCTTGTGGATTTCCTCGGCAAGCGCCTCGAAGCCGACCGTGGCGTTGACAAGGTCACGCAAGATCAGCTTGGCTGATTCCGGCTCGCCATTGACGAACAGGGTGATGGCCTCGTCCAGAAGCGCCTGCGCAAAGGCCGGTTCGTTCTGCACGCGCGCGGCCACGGTCTCTTTGAAATCACGGGTCAGTGCCATGTTCACTTTCCTTTCTGGGTTGATGCCTTACGACGCTTGTAGTCTTCCCACAGCGTCACCGCTTGGTCGATGTCTTGCTGTTGACGCTTCTTGGTGCCGCCGCCGATCAGGATGATGATCTTCAGACCGTCCTTTGCCAGATAGATGCGCAGGCCCGGGCCCCAGTCGATCTTGTATTCGCCGATGCCACGGAACCACTCGACGTTGGACAGGTTGCCCTGCTCCATCCGGCTAACGGCTACGCGCACCTTGGCGGCGGCAACGGCCTCCAGCGACCCAAACCACTCCGCGAAGGGGCTGTCGCCATCATCCAGCAGGAGTTCTTTGATCTGGTAGCTCACGAGCTCAATGGTAACGTATAAGTTCCCATTTCGCCAGTGTGGCAGGTTTGATGGTTGACCGGTCGCCTTGGTTGACGGTGAACCAGGGCGCGTAACTTGTTGATTTTGCTACACCACCATCTGCGCCTACCCGCAGGCCAAACGGAGAACAGAGACGGCTCGGGCTGAGAAAGTGGCCGATTTCGGGCGTTTCGGCGGCTGGCCACCTGCAGCACAGGTGGCCGGAACCCCGCGTGGCGCGGAGATTTCGAGCAAGAAAAAGGGCCCGGAGATTGTCCGAGCCCTTGTGTATGGTGGTGGACGGTTGACCACGTGCTGACTGGCCTCCCGAGCTTATGAGCACTGGCGAGGGTTGCTGCGGGATTCCGCAAACAATCGAATTTCATCCTCGCCCGTGCTGGCGTAAATACGACATCAACTGCTCAAACCGCTGGTCGGTTTCCAGTGCTGGTGCCGCTGTCCGGATCGTTTCTAAACAGGCGCCAAGGTCACCCGGTGGCCATTGAGTTTGGTCGCCTATCACCAAGCTCAGAAAGTCTAGCGCTTGATTCGGGAATCTGCCGCAAAGACCGGCTTCATGAAGCCGATTCACAAGGTAGTCAGGATGGGATGGCGGTCGCAGCCAGACGCGGAGCAGTGCCAGTGCATCCGGAAACGCATCCTGCGCCGCGACACACAGGCGGCCGAGACTTTCAGCGATGCCCGGTGAAATGTTGTCTCGTGTCTTCGGCCAGATGGCGTGCAGATACGGCGTAACCCTGTTGGACCAGTAGTCGGCACGCTGATCGCCTGCACCCTCCATCGCTCTCACCAATGACTGTGCTGCGTCGTGCAGCCCGTCCGGTGGCAGTGCACGAGTCGCGCCAGCCAGTTCGGCGATGGTGAAAGTGTCACCCGGGTCGAGGGCGGCGAATGTCAGCAGCGATGCGTATTGCCCGTCGTGCTTACCCAATACCGCGTAGTGGCGCGCAGTGTCGAGGAAGGCTAGCTTGAGCACTTCCATCAAGGGGCGATACAGGCGTGGCGACCACAGGAAGCCCTCCCAAGCCGCGCGCGCCTCCGCTTCGGAACGGTGCCAGTCGAAGAGCGGCAGCAGGTGTTGCGTCGCCCATTCCCGGTCCACGCGGAACAACGCGATGACATGGGCTGCCAACAACACGCGGCCATGCCGAAACTTATCCATTTGAATATCGCAAAGTTCGGTGAACGTGGGCTTGACCTCCTCAGGCAAGCCTTGTTCATCCTCCAGCGAACGTCGATACCACCAGCGCAGCAGTGCTTCCGTCACGTGGCCCACCGGGTGATTGATGGCGCGCATGACGGGTTCGTCGGTATCGACGCCGTCCTGATGGTCCAGCGCCAGGACACGGCGCGAGAGGGTAAAAAAGTGTGCTTGGTGGCCTTCGAAGGTCTTGGAAATGGCTTGCAGCCACCAACTGACACTGTGGGCGAGGGCTTGCAGCACATTGTCAGGCGCGGCCGTGGTCAGGATCGGCGCCATGTAGCGCCAGGCGCGCTTGATTAGCTTTTCCTCTGACCAGGCCTGCAGGGCCTCGCGCCAGCGATCCGTCGGCCAAACCCCATCCTTGGCCAATGCGCACAAGGCACAAGCGGTAGTGGCAAAGTTATCGCGGCAACGCTGCCGCCAGTCGTCTTCCTGCCAGTGGTCTCTACTGGGTTGCTGCCTGAGCCACTCGATCAGATCACGGCGACGACGCGGCGTAGTAACGAACTTGCGCCACTCGTCGCCGTCGCCCGTCCAATAAGGAAACTCATCGCGCTGATCCGTCGCCAGCGTCCATTCCGGATACTGGGCCGAAAGCGCCTTGAGCCGTTCCCTGCCTGTCGCACCCAAGACCGTGCCGGTCTGATCGATCTTTGCCAACCGCAACCAGATTTCCCGGTCTACGATCCTAGTCCAGCGCGCGGGTGTGATGTCGTCCTTGAACATTTCGCGGGGAGGCCCTGCGAAGACGGCCTCTTCCAGGTCGCGGAGCATCGCCTGATCGAGCTGTGGCGCCAGGGCCACCAGCAAGCGCATGGCTTCCCGTTCGGTTTCAACCGACCACAGCCACCAGTGCGCATCCGCCAGCAGCCAGTCAAGTGCCCGGCGATGGGCTATTACACCGTTCTGTGCGGCCGCAAAGAAGGCGAGACGGCGGAACAGCGGATAAGGCGCGTGCCACCAGTTCTCGGCCATGAGCGCTGCCCGCACCGGTGACTGCGCCATCGTGGCAAGCCAGGCGTCGCGCGTCAGATCGATCAATGCGGTCCAGTCGTGGAAGTCCCGGTTCTGTGGGTGCTCGCTGATCGAGGGCTGATGCATATAGGACAGATCGCTTCTGTCCCCGGCGCTGCCGAGCTCGCGCATCAGATCGAGCGCGTCGCGCAACAAAGCGCTGAAATCGGACAGCAGTTCCGGCAGTGCGGCGGTCCAGCGCTCATCCTCGGGCATATCGCGCAGGCTGGAATGCACGTGATCCGTCGACAGCACGATCTCCCATTCGACCAGATCCTTGATGCGGTCTCGCTCGCGGCTTTCGCCGTCCTCGGCGGACAAGCGGAACGACTCGCGCAGCAAGACGCGCGGCGTTAGCATCTCGCGCAGTTCCAGGCGCAGGGTGGCGGTGAGGCCATCGCGCTTAAATCGGTCGCGCCAGCGGTACAGGTCAAAGTCGCGCAGCCACGATTTAACGCGCCCGGCAAGCAGCAGTCGCCACAAAGTGTGCATCAGCGGGCCGGGGATGGCCTTGGGTGCGTTCGCGCGAATCCGCGTCAACTCCGTCGTGTTGCTCTCTCGTTCGAGCTTGGCCAACTCGTCCAAGCGATGTTCGATCCACCAGACCAGATCGTCATGCAACTGACCACCACGCTTTGCCAGCCATAGCAACAGGGTCGGGTCGTCGAGATGACGGGTCAGCCAGCGGGCCAGTTGCCTCATTACCTCATCCCAGCGGCTACCACGCGCGCCCGCATCTACAAGACACATCAATGGCGCCAGGTGATAAGGCGACGGCCGGCGGGTCAGGCTGAAGGCGAGTTTGTCATCCACGGTCGTCTTGGACGGGGTGCCAAAGCGGCCCAGGTCGGCGTGCCGGTACCGATCTTCACTGAAGGGCTCCAGCCAGTCCAGCGATGGCACCGGGTCATGCTCGGCGAAGCGTCTGGCTGGCAGGCCACCAGGATCGCTCAACGCCCACAACAGGCGGCCCACAAAGTCGTCTTGCCGGGTGCTTGCCAAGGGGCGGGCCATGGCGCAGTCGACCACAATGCGTTCCTTACCGCGCACGCCATCGCGGTAAGTTTCGGCCCAAGCGCGTAGGGTCTTGTGCAGGTAGGCGTGCCGGTTGTGTTCGCGATAAAGGATGGGCGTGACGTTCTTGGCTCGCCACTCGTTGCCGCGCTCCTCGTCTTTGCCTTTCGAAAAACTGCCGAAAGCGAACATCTCGGGTGGTGACTCGCCAAGCAGACGGTCGGCGGCTAGAGCATCCATCATGTAGCGCAGTACCGGGTCGTTAATGCTGTAACCAACAAAGCAGACCGTGTAACTACGGAACAGCTCGCTGACGAAGCGCGCCGCCCAGCGCTCGGTGAGATAAGCCAGGCCGAAATCGCCGCTTGAGACGACCAGTCGATCGAGCTCGCTCGCGTGCGGTGCGATGCCAAGCAGGCCGTGCAAATACACCAGGCCATCCCAACGGTTCTTCGGCACAGGCAACAGCGGGGCCTTGAAGCGCTCGATGGACAGCGACTTCGCAGCAATCACCTCCTCGAACAAGCGATCGAAGTTGGTGGTGATGAGTCGCAAGCGGCCTTCACGGTTCTTGCCCAGCGTCAGCAAGGCCTCGTGGGTCGCGATCGCGTTTGAGGCGCTGAGGTCAGGCGTAAGAACACTCGCCAGTGCCCGGCGAACAGTCTCGCGGCCTCCGACGATCTCCGCTTCCAGCAACCCTATTGCGGTGTCGAACTGCCCGGCGTTGATGGCCGCCTGCTGCACCGCATTGGGTATCGCGGCCAAGCTTGAGTAGAGTCTTGCCACCAGCCCGGCGAAACCCGGTAGGCGCGCTGGATAGGAGATGCCCGCGCCGCAGAAGAACACGACGCGACCGTCCTCGTGCGCCTGTAATAGCCGCTCTGGGATGTCGGGGCCGTTCTTGACAAACTGCATCGCGGCTACCTGTCAGTGATACATCCTCGCGCCCTCACCAAACCCAGCCGTGTAAATGTGCGCAAACACGGCGTTGGCCTTGAGGTTGATCTCGTCAGCGTCGTAGGCGCCTGACGGCAGGTGCGCAAACAGGTGCTTGATGATCTCGGCCTTGACCTGGGCCTGCGCCGTGGCCTTCTCGCGCCAGTGATCGATCTGCAGCTTGCCACTGCTCAGCTTGTCCAATAGCTCTTTGGCCACCTTCTTGATGGCATCACGGTCACCCTTGGTCAGGCTGTCTTTTTGGAGCAGGTCGAAAACGGCCAATTGGTCTTCACTCTCTAGCCCCTCGCGCAGGTAACGCTTTTCTTCTTCGTTGAGGTTGTCGTTGAAGGTAAACAGGTCATCCATCACCTTCTGGATTTCGGCGGCATCCTTGTCCTTGTTGTATTCCTGAACGATCTCCTGATAGCGTTCGTACAGGTCGACCCGGGTCGGGTTGCGCGCCACCATCATCGCCAGCCGCTCTTCGATTTTTTCCTTCAGGTTCAGGGTGACCACGTTCTTGAACGGCGATTTTTCAAACTCGGCCCGCAGGCGCGAGAAGTCGATGTTGGAAAGGTCGTACCGCGCATGGCCCTGGTTCGCCACGGCTGGGGCTGGTTTGCCATCCGTCGTCAGTGCCGTGTCGACCACCTCGTACAAGTCCTGCAGCAGCGCACTGACGTCGGGCGTTTCGCGTGCATCCTGCAGCTTGTTGTAGATCGCATTGACGGCGCTTTCTTCGGCATCGAAGTCGAACAGGCCAGGGTGCGGGAACAGGCCCCGGTGGCGGGCCTGCACGTCCTCCACAATCACCTGATAGGTCTTGCGGCGCTCGTCGCTTTCGCACAGCAGATTCACCGCAACCAGGATCTGCTGCTGCTTGTCGAAGCCCTTGGCGGCAATGAGCCCGTCCAGATCAAAACCGAGATCCACCAGAAACTCCCTGGCCGCCTTCAGGCTCTGGGCGTACTCGGCCAACGCTTCCGAGTCGTCGCGCACGGTGTTCTGCTCGCCTTCACCCTTGCCGGTGCCGGCGCGGTCACCCTGCGCAAACGTGGCTAGCGCCTTGCGCAGACTCTTGAGCATGCCGTTGTAGTCAATTATCAGGCCGTGCTTCTTGCCGCCGCCCACGCGGTTCACGCGGGCGATGGCCTGCATCAGCGTGTGGCCCTGCATCGGCTTGTCGAGGTACAGCGTGGCCAGGCATTTCACATCGAAGCCCGTCAGCCACATGGCGCAGACGATGGCGATGCGGAAGGGGTTCTCGGCCTGCTTGAACTCTTTCTCCAGGTTGCGCTTGACCATCTTCTCGCGGTGCGGCGTGATGTCCAGCGGCTCGTCGCGAAAGTTGCGCCACTTGGCGAATTCGGCCACCTCGCCCTGTTCCTGCGAAACCACCACGCAACATTCGGTGGCCTTCATCCATTCGACCTGTTCGCGGCGCTGTTGCAGCAGCTTCGGCAGGGCCTTGCCCTTGGCGGCGAACAGCGCCTCCTCGGCGGCCACGCTCACCTCCAGCTGTGCGGCCTTCTCCTGCCACTTGGCATTGACCAGGTCGTGCATCTTCACGCAGGTGATCTTGTCCAGGCAGACCATCATGGCCTTGCCGCCGCCGGTATCCACTACCTTCCAGCGCTGGTGGAAGTGATCAACGAAATCCTGCGCCACTTTTTCCAGACGCGTTGGCGAAGTCAGGATGGGGTAGTCACGCGCCAGCTCCCGGTAGAGTTTTTCTTCCTTTTCGTCGGTCCAGGGGTCGTCCAGCGTGGCGGCCTGCCGCGCAGCTTCGATGTGGTCCGCAAGCCGTTCACTGACCTTGGGATCGACGATCTTCAGCTTTTCGCCACGGTTCTCGTAGAACAGGGGTAGCGTCGCGCCATCGGCGACAGCGCGCTGGAAGTCGTAGATCGACACGTAGTCGCCGAACACCTCGCGCGTCAGCTGCTTTTCGCCAGCGTCGATCAGAGGCGTGCCCGTGAAGCCCAGGAATTTGGCGCGCGGCAGGCCCTTGCGCATGTTCAGCGCCAGGCGGCCGTACTGGGTGCGGTGCGCCTCGTCGCTGATGACGATGATGTCGTCGCGCTCCGAATAGGCCTCCTTCACGAGCTCGCGGTATTTCTGGATCAGGCCGAACACGTAGCGGCGATTCTGGTCCCGCAGCATCTTGCGCAGGGCATCGCCGCTGGAGGCTTGATCCGTCTTGCTGTTGGCGCGCCCGGCATTGGTGTAGGTGGAGGCGATCTGGTCGTCCAGCTCGGTGCGGTCGGTGATGACAACAAAGGTGTAGCTGCCCGAGATCTTGCGGTGGATTTTTTCGGTCAGAAACACCATTGAATACGACTTGCCCGAACCCTGCGTGTGCCAGAACACGCCAAGTTGCCCGGCCTTCACCTCGGCCTTGATCGTCGGATCGTCGGAAGTCAGCCGATTGATGACGCGATTCACGCCCAGAACCTGATGGTTACGCGCCACGATCTTCTGCGTGCCACCTTCGCTGGCATCGAACAGCACGAAATTTTCGACGATGTCGAGCAGCCGGACCTTGTCCAGCATGCCCCTGAGCAGGATCGGCAGCAGGGGCTGGTCCTTGCCCGGTTCCGGGTCATCCTCGTCCAGCCGCTTCCAGCGGTAGAAGTGCTCGCGGGAGCTGGTCAGCGAGCCGTACTGTGCATCGTGGCCATTGGAGATCGCCACCAACGCGTTCCAGTGGAACAGGTGCGGAATGGTGTCCAGGTAGTCGCTGTAGTTCTTTTTGTAGGCGCTGTCGATATGCACCTCGAAGCGCTTGAGCTCGATGAACACCAGCGGCAGGCCATTGACGTAGCCGATCACGTCCGGGCGGCGCAGCCACAAACGCCCGCGCACCCACAGCTCGCGCACCGCCTGGTAGCGGTTGTTGTCAGGACGGTCGAAGTCGATCAGGCGCAGGCGCTTGTCCACCAAGCGGCCGGAGGCATCGCGATACTTCACAGGCACGCCATCGCGCAACAGCTTGTACTTCTCTTCGTTGAGGGCGATCAGCGTCTTGGTGATGTCGTCCTGCAGCACCTGCGCCAGAGCCTGGCTGTAGGCCTCTGGCGGCAAGCCCGGGTTCAGGCGCTTCAACGCGGCCAGCACCTCGCGATTCAGCACCACCTCGGTGTCGTTGCAGCGGCCCAGAAGGCTGTCGGGCCCGAAATCCTCGTCGTCCTGGGCGAACACGGTTTGCCAGCCGAGCTGCTTTTCCAGCAGTTCAGCTGTCGGCGCCTGGATCAGCAGGTCTTCGGAATAGTCCTTCTTGGCCATCTTCTTGTTTCCCTCCAGCTCCCAGGACCGCCACAGGCGGCACCCGGCTATCTTGTCAAGTCATGGTCGATCCGCTATCATTGCGGGCAAATGGGTTGCGACTACGCGGCCGGCGTTGGGCTCCTGGTACTACAGGGGCCCTTCTGCTTTCTGGGGTACGGTTTTCGTCTCTCACGGAAACACCTTCAGCCCCATGCCCAGCTTGCTGCCGGTTTTGTCACGGTAGAACTTGCCCTCCAGCACCTCTGCTGCCCGGTTGGCCTGATCCGGCCGTAGCACCGTCAAGCCGATCGGCCGCGCCGTCAGGTCGGCCAGTTGCAGGCCTTCCGAGTTGGTTTTCTTGTCGGCAATGATCAGGTCGAACGGCAAGGGGCGGTGGAAGTAGTTCGCGCCGTCACGGATGCGGCGGAATTCCAACTCCAACTCGGCGTCTTCCTTGGCCCCGCGCGCTTCGCACACGATGTAGGTCAGCGCGTCGTCCTGGCCCGCGCCCTTGAGCAGCCGATAGATGCGCTCCAGCCCGAACTCCAGCGCCAGGTGGTAGGGGTGAGCGGGGTTGTTGTAGCGGTCCTTGAGCTTGCGCTTGTCGATCACCACTGCCACCAACTGGAAGTCGGCTGCGCCGATGATGTCGGTCAGCGCATTCAAAAAGGCCTCGCGAGGCTCCTTCGACAGTCGCGAAAACGCCCCCTTCTTGCGTCGGATGTCCGCCTCGTGCAGCACCACCATGTCGTGGCCGAAGGTGGCGAACTTCAGGTTCCGGATCACTGGCGTCACCGTCTGCGCGTACTCGGCCTTGCGGAAGATGCAGAACGACAGCACGAACACCGGGTAGTCCGGGTCGATGGACGTGAGGCTGTGGTCACCGCTTTCGTCCACGTAGACGATGTAATCGCTGTGGCCGCCACCGGCCCGAGGGATGACGTAGCTCGCCACCGGTTCGGTCATGCCGTGGCCTCCTCGGGCAGGTGGATGCCGGAGACATCGAGCTGGCCAGACATCAGTTTTGGGAGCAGTGAATCCCGTGTGGCGCTCAGGTGCCTGTTCTGCCCTTGAAGGTTCAACACCACATCCATCATTGGATCAACGAGAGTGGCAAATGCGTCAGATACTGTTCTATCTGGAACCAACATCGAGTGTCCATCCAATGCACTACGACGAATGTGTTGCATCGTGGCCCCGACAGATTGCCCCAGTAGCAGCGGGATGGCGGCTTCTACTGCAAAACGAATCAGTCGCTTGTGCGCCGGATGCTTGGGCTCCACTTTGAATAGATGCTGATTGAGTAACGCCGGCCCTTCACTCCATTCATTCACCAGCAGCGTGGCTGACCAAGAAAAGAGAACATCGCCTGTGTCAATGTGGTTGCGGGATGGGACAGATACACCAGAGTTCTTTGGTGTCTTGCTGCCGACACCATTACGCAACTCTGGAATCTTGACGATGGGCAGGCCGACTTCCTGCTGGTGCTCTGGCTTGAAAGCAAAACCGTTGATGAAATCAGCACAGTCCGTCAGCGGAAGCGTTTGCCACCCCTCCGGCACCCCATTCTTCACGGGCACCGATTCATAGCCGGGAAAGCGCAGGTGCACGAACCACTCGCGGTACAGACGGCGGGCGGCGTCTTCGAGCAAGGCGATGCGGCGCTGGTTGGTGGCGATCAGGTCGTCGTAGGCGGCCAAGCACTCAACTATGCGCGCCTGGTCGTCGAGGTCAGGCAACTCGAACTCATAGGCCGCAATGTCCTTGCCACTGATATGAGGAATGTTGGCCCCGGTGGTGATTCGGTGAATGTGGCCAGAAAAGTTGGGAGCCGCCAAAACGTAACGAATGAAATTCGTTAGCGCAACGCCCGGCTTACCGCGCAATCGGCAAACTCGCTGAACGAGAAGAGCGGGCAAGTCCTCCTGCCGGATCCAGGCCATCTTCAACCCATCCCCGACGATGGGACGATCCATGGCAAGGATCACGTCGTCTTCCGCGAGCTGGTAACGCCCCAGGTCATCGCACTGTGCTGCGGGCCACTTCTTGGTCTTGTCGCCCCAGCGGATGTAGCCTTGCTGGACGTTGTCGCCACGCAATAGGCGAATGCCGTCTGAATCTGCATCCAAAAAGCCTGCGCTCTTGAATGCGAAGCCGACCAGCATATCGGACACATCACCCAGCCGCGTCATCCCAGCAACTCCTCAAAGTTGCTGGCAATCCGCCCCGCCAGTTCCACCGCCTTGTCGTTCAGCTCAGCCAGTTCGGCGTGGATGCCGCGCAGGGTTTCCGCGAAGTCGTCTTCATCCTCGGCTGCCGTAGCCGCCACGCCGACGTAGCGCCCTGGCGTCAGCGAATAGTCGTTTGCGGCGATTTCGTCCAGCGTGACGGCTTTGCACAGGCCCGGCACGTCTTCAAATACGCCGTGGGGGAAGCGGCTGTGCAGCCAGTGCACCTGGTGGATGAAGTAGGCGGCCTGCTTCAGTGCGTCGAGCACCGCATCGCGCACCGTGGGGGCTTCGTTCTTCTTGACGTCGGCGGCCAGCAAGGCACGCTTGGCCTCGCGGGCGGCCTTGCCGTCGAAGGCCTTGCTCTGCCGGGCGCTTAGCTGCTTTTCTGCGCTGTCCAGCAACTTGAGCCACTGCTTGTGGCGAGCTTCCAGCGTCTTGCCCATGGCTTTGAGCTGCGGCGCCAGGGCATCGAGCGTGGCTTGCAGCGCCACCAGCCCGGCGTGGTTGGAAAGGTCGCCCTGGGCAACAGCGGCGTGGGCTTGGGTGCAGGCAGTCAGCAGTGCCGCGATGGCATCTGCCGCGTGCGTGTCGGCCTGCGCGACAGCCAGTTCACCCTTGAAGGCATCGAACTGAGCCTGGGTGAGGTGCGCGTCCTCGGGCTGGTCGGCGTTCAGTTCGGCCAGCGTGGCGCCCTGGGCGAACTGCTGCAACTGGGTAGCCAGGCCTTCCACGGCAGCGGTGTCGGCGGCGATGCGCTCAGGTATGGCGGCCAGCCATTCATCCACCTGACGCTGGTAGCGGGCGACGAGCGCCACGAACTTCTCGGTCTCGCCCCGATACAACCAGACGATGGCATTGAGGTTGGCGTGCTGCTCGTCGGTGAAGACGTGCGAGCGCGCCGAGACGACGTGGTAGACGTTGCGCGCGTCGATCATCAGCACCTGGTCTCGCAGGTCCTGCGGCTTGCCCTTGTCGAAGAACCACAGTGTGCAGGGCAGGCTGCGGGTGTAGAAGAACTTGTTGCCGATGGCCATCATCACGTCGACGTGGCCGGTCTTGACCAGCTTTTCGCGGATGTCGCGGTCTTTGTTGCCGGCGTCTGAGGCGCTGGATGCCATCACGAAGCCGGCACGGCCGGTGTCGTTCAGGTAGGCGTAGAAATACTGAATCCACAGGCTGTTGGCGTTGCTGATAGCACCGGTCTTGGCGTTGGTCCCGGGCAACCCGAAGGGCAGACGCCCGCTGTCAGTGGCCTGGCCTTCCACCTTCTTGGTGTCCACGCCGTCGACGTTGAACGGCGGGTTGGCCATGACGAAGTCGCACTGGCCGATGAGGTGGTCCACCTGGTCGTAGAAGGTGTTGCCCTGGCGGATGTTGGAGGCATCCAGCCCGTGCACCACCAGGTTCATGCGCGCGAGCTTGGTGTTGGTGTCGCTCTTTTCCTGGCCGTGGAAGGTGACGGTGTCGTTGGCCTGCTGGTGGCGCACGTCTTCGATGAAGTGGCCGGTCTGCACAAACATACCCGCCGAGCCGCAGGCAGGGTCCAGCACCAGGCCGTGGTCCGGCTCGATGATGTTCACGATCATGCGCACCAGCGACGGCGGCGTGAAGAACTCGCCGCCTTCCTGCGCACCGCTCATGGCGAACTTGTTGAGGAAGTATTCGTAAATTCGCCCGAACACATCGCCGGTGGCGGCCTTGATGGCGGGGCGGTCGAAGATCTTCACGAGCTCGGCCAGCAGGTCGGTCTCGAAGGCCGGGTAGCCGCGCGGCAGCGCGCCCTTCAGCACCTCATATTCGGCCTCGATCACGTCCATGGCGCGGTCGATCACCTCACCCACGTTCGCCCCTTGCGGAAGGCTGGCGATGCGGTCAAAGCGCGCTGCTTCGGGCAGGTAGATGGCGGCCTTGCCCTGAAAGCCCAGCTTGATCAGTGTCTCGCGCTGGGCGGCCGGCACCTGCGGTGGAATGTCGGCTTCGATTTCGGGCAGGTAGGCCTTGAAGCGGTTGTCGGCGTGGCGCAAGAAGATCAGGCCGAGCACCGGCATCGCGTATTCGGCGGCGGTGAGCTTGGAGTTGGCGCGCAGCTGGTCGGCGGCCTCCCAGAGTTCGTTTTCGAGTTGCTGGACGTTCATTCAATCGTTCTCGTTGTGCTGTTCGTAACCGGCAGCAGCCCCCTCGTCGGCGCCGCCCGCACGCACCCATTCATCCACCTCGGACAGCTGGAATTTCCACAGCCGTCCGATCTTGTGTGCGGGCAGACCTTTGCGCTCCCGCCAGCGGTAAACGGTGTCTTTCACGACGCCCAGATGCCGGGCGACATCAATCGCTGTGACCCACGGTTCGGCGTTCATGGCATTGGTGCTCAGCGTATGGCCTCAAAGTCGTTCTAAATCGTCACCAGTCTAACAGGGGGTGGCTTCGGCGGCCATAAATTCCAAGGGTCAAAGCTTGGCTTCTTGATCGTTAAGCGCGTGAATGGTGGTGTCACCCACCAACCTAGGAGCCCCGCGATGACCACCAAGCCCACCGCCACCGACACCTACCTCGCCCGCGCCGCAGCCATCCACATCAAGTTGGCCCGACTGCAGCAATTGGCCGACGACCACTTCGGCCACGACCCGGAGGCCATCCACTGGGGCCACGTCGGTGACCTCGGGCGGGTGGACCAGGCGCTGGATGACCTGCTGGCGATCTTTGGCGGCCAGGCCAAGTAAGGGAGGCCGCTGTGGACGCCCTGCCCAAAATCTCCCCAGCCCAAAGCCTGCTGCTGCGCACCGCTGCCCGCAATCCTGATGGGCGCGTGATTCCGCCAGACACCCTGCGCGGCGGCGCACGGGTCAAGGTGCTGACTGCACTGCTGCAGCGCGGGTGGATCGAGCCTGCCGACGACGGCCACGTGATGACCGACGGGGGCTACGCGGCCATCGGACGGCAAAGGCCGGTGCCGCCGGATGATGTCCAGCCGGTGGACACCACCAGCAGCCTCCAACTTCTGGAGTGCATCCCGGTGCGGTCAGGCACCAAACTCGCTGCGATGGTCGTGGCGCTGCGCCGCCCGCAGGGGGCGACCAGCCTGCAACTGATGCTGGCCACCGGCTGGCAGCCCCACACCGTACGTGGAGCCATCTCCGGAATGCTGCGCAAGAAGCTGGGCCTGAACGTGGTGCTGGCGCACAACGACAGCGGCGAACGTGTGTACAGGGTGGTGTGATCTGCCGCCAAGGGTGTCCAGTCTCTTGAGGCCCTGCGGATACCCCGGCGTGTCTGACGCATCGGACACAGCTCCACGTAACTCTCTATGCGCGTGCGCGTGTGCGCGCCTCACGGAAAGTTACGACAACCTGTGTCCGATGCGTCAGACGGTGCGCAAAGGCTCGTGGGCCGATTTCTGCAACCCAGCCAGCTAATCGGCTGCAAACCCGCGCCAGCATTGAGTTTCCTATCCTGGCCGTTTTTCGTTTGGCCTGGGTGCAAACCTGCAAACCCGGCACGCACCGAGGTTCGCACCTTCTGCGTTCCCGCCATCCCGCGCACGACAGCGCTGACGCCCGCTGGCCGACGCTGCCGGGTGCGAACCGCAAACCCTGCAAACCTCGGTTTGCACCCTGACGGTGGCGAAGCGCCGCGCTTGCGCCCCCCGTATTGGAATATCGCCAGGAAGGACCCCTTTCGCCTGGGGCATCACTGCTTTGACCGACCATAACAATAGGCGGTGACCATCACCACCGTCACCACCATCACGGTCAATAACCCACCGAACCGCGCAAATCGTTCCCAGCTTCCCGGTTCCCAACCGGGAACGATTGACCGGGTGGGAACGATTAAAGCCAGTGCGGGCGCGGTCATAAATCGTTCCCGGGCCGAATCGTTCCCAGTGGGTGGTTGGGAACGATTGCTTCAACGATTTCCTTTTCATATCAACGATCTACAAATCGCTCCCGGTTCCCGGTCGTTGCTCTCTAAAGAGAGGGTGAGCATCGGGAATGCTCACCTCCCTCGATGCTCATCGGCGGCCAGCGGACGAGCGGCCCAGGTGCCCGGTCACGAACTGCGCCGCGCCGTTGGCGACTGGCCCATCGGGCACGTCCAGCCATTTCACCAGCTTGGAGCCTTCTGCCATCGCCATCACCAGTTCCTCGCGGTCCAGCAGTGCGCTCACCCATTCGGCCAGCCGATGCTTGCCGATGCTCTGGAAGGCTTGCGGCAGTTCGTGGCGGCGCTCATAGATGCCGTTGCCTCCGGTCTTGGTGTAGGGCTGACCTGCGGCAGCCGCGCGGGCGATGGCGGCCTTCAATTCAGGGAGCAGTTCGATGCCCGGCTGCGCCGTGCGCTGAACGTCCTGGCTGCGATCCACCAGCAGCCCGCGTGCATCGCGCAGGAAGGTCGTGACGTGCAGGTTGGCCTGCCCGTTGGCCTTGACCACGCCGCCCAGCACCACGCGCCCACGCTCGAAGGGCTCGCCCAAGGTCTTGCAGAGCGTGCGGGCCTGTTCCTCCTTGGGCTGCCACAGTGCGTAGACCGACCGCACGCCATCCACCAGTCCGCCCGTGCCGCGAATCGCCTCGCGCGCCTGCTCCGGCGTGGTCGCTTCACGCTTGGCGAAATGGTGCGACACGATCACTGCGGCACCCGTGCGGGCCGCCAGCGCCGCCAAGCGTGAGCAAACGAACTGCGCGTTCTCCGGCACGTTCAGATCGAGCGCGCACAGCGGTTGTAGGGGGTCGAGTACCACCAGCCGCAGCCCGGCCATCGCCCGGAGTTGTCGTTCCAGTTCGAGCCACGCTGCCGTGGTGCCCGGGCCGCGCGTGGCCGGATCGGGTGCAAACAGCGGCTGCGCCCCACCGGCATCGGGCAGCGGCAGCACGTAGAGCCGGTCGGGAATCGGGCCCAAGGCGTTGAGCCGGTTGTGCACCTCGATGGCGTCGTCCTCGGCGGTGATGTAAATCGCGACGCCGTGGCCTGCCAACGCACTGCCGAACACAATCGGGGCATTGTCTTTTGTGCCATCACAGGCTGCGACCTCGCGCGCCAATGCCAGCAGCAGAAAGGATTTGCCGACACCGCCCGCTGCCGCCACCAGCGCGGCCTGAGCCTGCGGAAACACGCCTTCGACCAGCCAGCGCCGGGCTTGGGGATGGCCGGTGAAGCGATCCAGCGCGCGCCACTGTGAGATGTCAATGGCCTCCAGATGCTGGAGGTCATCGGCGACCGGCGCGGACGAGTGCAGCAGCGTCGGCACGTCGAAGCCTTCCGCCACCGCGTCGGCAGCATCCCACTTCTTGGGTTTGTCCTGCGGCACGGTCACGTGCCGCACCTTCGCACCGATCTGCCGCAACCTCGCAATCACGGTATCGGCGTAGCGCGATCCGGCCTCGTCGTGGTCAGGCCATACGACGACCGTCTTGCCGGCCAGTGGCGTCCAGTCGGTCTTCTCGATGGCGGTGGCCGCACCACCCATCGCGGTAGTGGCCGTGATGCCGAGGTGAATCAAGGCATCGGCGCACTTTTCGCCCTCGACCAGTACGACATCGTTGCTGGCGGCGATGGCAGGCAGGTTGTAGAGCGGACGCGGATCGGGCATCCGCATCGAGCGGGATGCCACATCCCAGGGGCGGTACTGCTTGCCGCCGGGCGGGTCGTAACGGTACACGCAGGCCAGCAGCTTGCCGTTGGCATCGTGGTAGTTCCACTTGGCGGTGGCTGGGCCAAGGTCATCGTGCGGTGCACTCGATGGCACCGTGATCGGCACGGCGACACGCGGCACCACCAACCAGTGGCCGATGTCCTCCAGCAGCGCATCGAACTGGTACGGAAGGATGAAGCCGCACACGGCTGCCCACAAAGCGATTGCATCACCGGATTCGCCGGTGGCGAAATCCAACCACAGGCCGCGCTTTGCGCCATCGAGATCGACGACAAGGCTGTCGCCCGCATCTCCCTGCACATTGCCGACGACAAATTGCGCACCGCGTCGCTTGCCGCGCGGCAGCAGGTAGGCCAGCGCCGATTCCAGTTGATCGAGCAGCCGGGCGCGGATGTCTTCCTTCTGCAAGCGCGGCAGGGCGGCGACCGCATCGTTGAAATCGAACCACGGGAACGGGGCCGCTGCTGTGCCGATGGTCGAAGCCGTTTGGATCGAGGACATCAGCAGGGTCAGTACTGAGGCAGTTCTTGGCCTGCCGTGCAACGGCGCATCCGGCCCTGCTCGTGTTGCGCGATGGCGGACAACGGGTACATCACACGGCTGCCGAGCTTCAGGTACATCGGGCCCGTGCCGAGCGTGCGCCAGCGTTCGAGGGTCTTCTCGCTCATGCCCCAGCGGGCCGCCAACTGGCGTGGTGTGAGCAGACTCGGATGTTCGATGGTGGTCATGGATTTCCTTTCAGGTCGTTGTGCCCTTGGCGTCCCTCACGTTCCATCGGTGGGGCTGCGCGGCGAGCGTTGCAACAGATTCTTCGTGGTTCGTGTCGTGGCGGCAAACACCCGAAATGGCCGAATCGTCTAAACCGAGGACAAACCGCCCACGCATTGCCCTATGTGACTCATGGCTTCGGATGCGCATCCGCAACAGTTGGCCTCAAGCATCACTGCAAAACCGTCTATCCGCAGCAGGCCTGAGTGCGCTCACGGGCGCTGTAGGGTGCTGACGCACGCCAAAACGCCCCCAAACCCGCTGCGCCCAGATCGCCAGAAAGTCTCTGTTTTGCGACGATTTCTCCTGTGTGTGTTGCACATCTCAACCCCCAACGGAGATCGCCGTGAGCCATTCCAACCTGTCCAATCTGCATCCGGTCTGGCGCAAAGCGCTGGGCCTTCAAGAGCCCGCTGTCGCCCAGCCACTTGACGCCACCTCGCCGTGGGCGAGATCCGACTTGGCGCAGGCCATTGCGGTGATGACCGCGACGTCCACCCACACGCCCGGTGCCCACCACGGCTGGCAGGCAACGAACCGCCCGCACCGTCCGGGCGCGCCGGTGGGCATCAAGAAGCAGGTCGGCCCCGGCCTGTGGGCCAGCACCGTGGCCAGGCCGGGTGATGCCCGTTATCCCGTCGAGTTCCTCACCCATTCCTGATTCAAGACCACCGGAGTCCCCGACCATGAAACTCAACCCCTTCAGCAAGAAATCCACCTCCGGCTACTACGAGCGCATCAAGGCCGAGTTCTCCGAAGCCAAGCAGCAGCTCGAAGAAGCTCAGGCCGCAGCCAACGAGGCGAAGGCGGACGCCGAAGCCAAGAGGCAATACGCCTTCGAACTGGAGCAGCGCGGCAACCAGCATTCCGTCTCGGAACAGGAACGCCGTGCGCAGATTGCTGCCAGCGCAGCCCAGAACCGAGCTGGCGACCTGGAGCGCAAGCTCAGCCCGCTCAAAACCAAGCTCAGCGATCTGCGCCACATCCTCGAAGGTCCGGACAAGCTGGCGAGCGCACGCACAGCCATCCTCGAATTGCGTCGTCGTCGCAACGCCCTTCAGGCCGAGCGCAAGCAGCACTCCAGCCTCATCGCCAAGCTGCAGAAACGTATCGGCGAACTGGAGCAGCGCATCGCCGCCGAAACCCAGTCCGCCAGCGAAATGATGGCGGCTGCCGAAGGCGAATTCGTCTTGCCTGAGGCACTGACGAAACTTGATGTCGAACTGCGTGTGGCGCGCGCCACGCTGGAAAACGTCACCGGCAAGGTGGCGGCACTCGATGCTGATATCGCCAACATTCCGAACCAGCTTCGAGACGCCGAACGCTCCTTCGAGCACGCCCAGGCCACGGTGGCCAAGATCGAGCTCCACGAGCAGTTGCCCCAAATCTACGACGCGTTGGCCCGCGCCTCCGTCACGGATCACGCCTGTGGTTACCGCAACCACCGCGAGAGCAAGTACGAGATCGAGATTCCGCACGAGTACATCGAAGCCGCCCGCGCGAAGCTGGCGTCGGAAATACCGAGCGCGTAAGTCATGGAGCAGGCGGCGGGCAGTCGTGGCATATCCGCCGTCCGCTTTGGACTGGAACTGGGTCGTGTTCGCCAGTCCGACTCCGCCCATGCCACGCAAGGCCTGCCGGTGCCAAGCGCGAAAGGCATCGCGCAAACCGGCATCCCTTCAACCCGACCCCATCCAGAAACTGGAGCTAACCCCATGAGCCATCACATCATTCAAGCCCTCGGCCCGCAGGCCTTGGAAATGCAAGCCGAAGTCCTTCTGTGGTTTGCCGCCGGTCACGACGTGCTGTGGATTCCCATCGTCGAAGTCGGCGACGAACCCGATGCCATCGCACGGGCGCAGTCCGAGGCCGAGGCGCTCGGCCAACCCTATCTACTGGAGAGCATTGAGGCGTTCGCCCAGATTCCGGACGGCGTGCGGGGTTGGGTGTTTCCGGCACATCTCGACGACACCTACACCGTCGCGCAGCGCATCGGCGATGAGGTGAGCTTCGGCACGCTGCGCCACCCGGCCACCGGCGAGGCCATCAGCTACCGCACCGATACGGAGTCCGCCGTCGGATTCGCGCCGCCGCCCTTGGCTGTCCAGCCGCAGAGCGCGGTTTGACCTTGGCTTTTGCCCGCCACAGCGCCTGAATGTGGACGTCTCAACCACAGGAGAATTTCGATGAGCAGCAAACCCCACACGGGCGTCGGCACCGTGTCGGCGCAGATCGCGGGCCTGCCCGCGTTGCCGATGGCCGAACTCTGGACGCTGTGGGATCAGCATTTCCCCCGGCGACCCAAGCACATCAACCGCAGCTTCCTCGAATCGCGGCTGGCCTACCGGATTCAGGAGATGGCCTACGGCCCGGTGCCGGTGGGCATCCGCCGCCATCTGGTGGAGGCCGGTGCCGCGCACTCGAAAATCAAGCATCGGGTGCAAGCCAGTGATACCGGCCGCCAGCAGCACCTGATGCCCGGCACGGTGCTGATCCGCGAATGGGACGAGCGCGAGCACCGCGTCGTCGTCACGCCGGACGGGCAATGCGAGTACGCGGGCCGGACGTTTCGCAGCCTGTCGGCGGTGGCGCGGCACATCACCGGCGTGCAGTGGAACGGGCCGAGGTTCTTCGGTCTGCGCGGCGAAAAGGCAGGTGCGCGATGAATCTGCCGACCGTGCCCCCGAAACGCTGCGCGGTGTATTGCCGCGTGTCCAGCGACGAACGCCTCGACCAGTCCTTCAATTCCATCGACGCCCAGCGCGAAGCCGGTCGCGCCTACATCGTCAGCCAGCGCGCCGAGGGCTGGATTGCGGTCGGCGACCATTTCGAGGACGGCGGCTACTCAGGCGGCAACATGGAACGGCCCGCGTTGCGCCGCCTGCTCGCCGACATCGAGCTTGGCAAGGTGGATGTGGTGGTCGTTTACAAGATCGACCGGCTGTCGCGCGCGCTGTCCGACTTCGCGCGGATGATCGAGGTGTTCGACCGCCACGGCGTGTCCTTCGTCTCGGTCACCCAGCAGTTCAACACGACGACCTCGATGGGGCGGCTGACGCTCAACATTCTGCTGTCCTTCGCGCAGTTCGAGCGCGAGGTCACCGGCGAGCGCATCCGCGACAAGATTGCGGCCAGCAAGCGTAAGGGGATGTGGATGGGTGGGCCGCTGCCGCTGGGCTACAAGGTGGTGGAGCGCAAACTCATCGTGGTCGATACGGAGGCGGCGCTGGTGCGGCGCATCTTCGACGACTTCGTGACCATTGGATCGACCACGACAATGGCCAGAAGCTACGCCGCAGAGGGATTGCTGAGCAAGGTCGGCAAGCCGCTGACCAAGCAGGCCCTGTACAAACTGCTGCACAACCGGATGTATCTGGGCGAGATCAACCACAAAGGCCAGAACTACCCTGGCGAGCATCAGGCCATCATCACGCAAGCGCAGTGGGACGCCGTCCATGCACTGATCGAAACGGATGCGCCGCAGCGCAAGCGGGTGGCGCGCGGCGAGGCCGAACCCCTGCTGTCCGGCCTGCTGTTGACCGCCGACGGCGAGAAACTGGTGCCGAGCTACACGAACAAAAAGGGCAAGCGGTACTGCTACTACACGCCAGTCCTGCATCGGCGGATGGGTGCGTGGGCCAGCAAGCACGGCTCACTTCCCGCCGAACCCATCGAGGCGCTGGTCACTGAGCAGCTCGTTCTGGCGCTGCAGGCCCCGCACATCACGCAGATGGTGGTGGATCGGATGCGTGTCATCCGGCCTGACATCGACGAGCCGCAGGTGGTGCTGCCGATGCGCAACCTTGCGGCGATGTGGCCCACGCTCTATCCCGCCGAGCAGCGGCGGCTGACCCAACTTCTGATCGACCGCGTGGTGTTGGGCGACGACGGGCTGGAAATCGTGTGGCGTGACCTTGGCTGGCAGGAACTGGTGGGCGACTTGCTGCCCGGCACCATCGGCGCGGAGTTGCAGGAACTGGAAGCGGAGGTCGTGTGAAGAACAAACCCAAGATCGAGGCCACGGGCCGGGCGGAAAAGCGCGAGCGCCGCGAGGGCGATGAAATCCGGCTCACGACTTTCATCCCGATCAAGATCAGGAAGCGCGGCGGGCGGGCCGTGGTGGTGCGGCCTGCGGTGGCGCAGGTGCAGGCCAAGACGGACGCCGCCCACGATCAGCCCTTGTTGACAGCACTGTCGCGGGCGTTCTACTGGCAGCAGTTGCTCGACGACGGCGTGGTCGACACCGGCAGCGAAATCGCCAAGCGCGAGGGGCTGCACCATTCGACGGTGAACGAGTTGCTGCGCCTCACGTTGCTGGAGCCGGCCATCGTGCAGGCGATCTACGCCGGGCAGCAGCCCCGGTGCATGAGCCTGCTGTGGTTCCAGCGCAACCCGCTGCCGGTGGACTGGGTAGCGCAGCGGGAGGTCGTGGCGCGGTTCGATGCTTGACCGGCGGGCGCGGTTGACAGCGAACCTTGGCGCGTAAGTGCTTGATTTTGGCTGTGCAAGGCTGCGACTACCCGCAAGCCAAACAGAGACAAGAGACGGCTCTGGCGCGGAAATCGCCGGAAATATGCCGGTTTCGAGGTCGAGAGGCGCGACGGCATCCGCAAGCCCATTGGCCGGAACCCCGCGTGGCGCGGGAATTTCAGGCAAGAAAAAGGGCCCGGAGATTTTCCGAGCCCTTGTATATGGTGGTGGAACGCGGAACCGAACCCGCGTCCGTCATCTGAACCAGATACGAAAGCGGCCCCATTGTCGGTGCCCACCTGTAAGAAACGAGCATCTCGGAAATCCGGCCGACCAACGCTGCGCCAGCTCGTACAACCATAAACACACCCATTCACACCCATTCTTGGATGTCACTTGCCTTAGTCCCATTTTGGGACTACACTTCGACCTATGCGAGTGATTGCCGTGTCTACCCTTCGGGCCTTCTGGGAGCGCTGCCCCGACGCCGAGCAGCCGCTGAAGGCTTGGTACGAGGAGGCCACCAGTGCGAGCTGGAGCCAGCCCGCCGACATCAAGGCGCAGTACCGCAGCGCCAGCGTGCTGAAGAACCGTCGCGTGGTCTTCAACATCAAAGGCAATGACTACCGGCTGATCGTGGCCATTGCTTACAAGTTGCAGATCGTCTACGTGAAGTTTGTCGGCACCCACAAAGAGTACGACGCAGTGGACGCCGAAACCGTTGAAATGGCTTGACCGGCCACGGAGGAAAACATGGACATCCGCCCTATTCACACCGAAGCAGACTACAAGGCCACTCTCAAAGAGATTTCGGCCTTGATGGAGTCCGATCCTGATCTGGGCACGCCAGAGGGGGATCGCCTGGACATCCTGGCCACGCTGGTGCAAGCCTACGAGGCCAAGCACGTCCCCATCGCCGTGCCAGATCCGGTGGAAGCCATCAAATTCCGGATGGATCAGAGCGGTCTGTCCGTCAAAGATCTTGAGCCGATCATTGGCAAGAGCAATCGGGTCTACGAAGTCCTGAGTCGCAAGCGCCCGCTGACGTTGGCCATGATCCGCAGACTGCACAAGAGCCTGGGCATCCCGGCCGATGTGCTGATTGCGGAGACGGCTGCCGGGTGATCAGCGAACACTGAGCTTGGCTTCTACGGTGAACAGCGTTGTCATGGGGTCATCTGTTCAGGAGAAAAAGATGCACTACCCCGTGATGACCGAAAAGCAGGTTGCCGACCGCTGGCAGGTCAGTCTCAAGACGCTGCGGCGCTGGCGGCTCGATGGCGAAGGGCCGGTCTGGCACAAGCTGTTCCGCCACGTCCGTTACTACGAAGCCGACGTCCTCGAGTTCGAGCACAGCAGCGCGCAGCATCTGATGACACTGCTCGGCATCAAACGGGACTTCAAGCCGGAAGTGCCAGAAGCGGCGCAGGGCCTCGATGCCAAGGCTGAAGACAACTACTTCACCGCCAAAGAAATTGCCGAAGCAGCATCGCTACCCATCCACCTGTTCCGCGATCAGGCCGAGCGCAATCGCAAACGCGTTCCACACCTGATGCTGGTGGGCAACCTGCGGTTTTCACTGCCCGCGATCCTGGCATGGGAGATCGACAACAGTGTGCGTGGCAATGCCGCTGGAGCAGCCGTCGACGAAATCGAGAGCCCGGCCACGCCTTCGGAGCCAGCCAAGCGCTGGCACGAAATCGTCAGGGAGCAGGACGCAGCGCGGTTCGATTCCGCGCCGTAGTCTGAACGGTTGTCCCTGCTTTTGGCCGAAAGTCCACCGTTTCGGCCATTTGTCCCTTGAGGGGACGGCGGGAACCGAACCCGCGCCCGCTTTCCGATCCAGATAGTGACGCATCGGCCTTGAGGATGTGGATTCGACGATTTGGCCGAATCAATCCACCAGTTCATAGCCAGTGCTGCGCCCGCCGCCGGGCGTCTTCTTCAGCACGCCCAGTTCCAGCAACTGCGTGATGTCGCGCAGCGCGGTGTCGGGCGAGCATTTGGCTATTGCCCCCCACTTGCTGCTCGTGAGCTTGCCCTCGAAGCCGTCGAGCAGGCGGTTGAGCAATTTCACCTGACGTTCGTTCAACGGCATGCCCGCCCAGCGTTGCCAGAAGCGCGCCTTGACCAGCACGGCGTCCAGCGTGGACTGCGCGCTGGTGACGGCGCGCCCGAGTGTGTCGAGGAACCACGACAGCCAGCCGGTGGCGTCGAGCGTGCCCTTCTGCGTGCGCTCCAGCACGTCGTAGTAGTCGCGGCGCTCGCGCTGGATCTGGGCCGATAGGCTGTAGAAGCGTTGCGGGCTGCCGTCGGCGCGGGCCAGGAACAGATCGCCCACGGCGCGGGCGATGCGTCCGTTGCCATCGTCTAAGGGGTGCAGCGTCACGAACCACAGATGCGCCAGCCCGGCCTTGATGAGTGCGGGCTCGCCCGTTTCCTCGTTGGCCCATGCCAAAAACCGCGCCGTCTCGGCGGGCAGCACGGCGGCGGGCGGTGCCTGGAAGTGAACCTTGCGTCGCCCCACCGGGCCGGAAACTACCTGCATCGGCCCGGTCGCATCGTCGCGCCACTGGCCCACGGTGAGCCTATTCATGCCCGAGTAGCCGGTCGGGAACAGGGCTGCGTGCCAGCCGAACAGGCGCTCGCCGGTCAGTGGGGAGGCAGCGCGCGAAGTGGCGTCGAGCACCATCTCCACGACGCCTTCGACGTGCCGATCCACCGGCGCGACCGCGCCGATGTCCACGCCCAGACGCCGGGCGATGGACGAGCGCACGGATTCCACGTTCAGCACTTCGCCTTCGATTTCGCTGGTCTTGACCACGTCTTCGGTCAGTGCAGCAAGGCTGGCCTGATCGCGCAGCGCCAGCCCGACGTCGGCCAGGCGGCCCAGCAGCACGCCTTGGGCGCGGCTCACCTCGGTCAACGGCCCAGTGAGCGCCGACAGGTCGTAGCGCCAGTTGGGCCAGTCGTCGGCCTGCCAGATGTAGCGTTTTTCTACGCGATCCATGCGGAGATTAAACACCCCATTCGCCGCAAACGCAAGCCATTCTCCGCGTGATGTGCGGCGAATGCTGCAGCTAATTGCCGCATCCAGCAGCCCCGGTCGCCGCAGCAGATCAGTTGTTCTGGAAAATTGAATGCTGCAAGGTATTGCAGGCAGTATTCCAAGCAATCCGCTCTTGCGCCAAGCAGCCGTTAGTCAAGTCCAAAAATTGCTGTAAATTTCCTTCAGCTCATTCGATGACGTCTGATTTTCAGCCGGCGAGGGCAACAACGTTGTTGCCCTCGCCGGCGGCAGCTCGGGTGGCTACCCGCCACTCGATTTACAGCAGTTTACGGACTCAATCAGCGAGGCGGACAAGGCAACAGTGTCTTTGTGTGTCAGCCAATCAGGGGTGTAGCGAAAGTTTAGCAACCCATCAACCAGCGCCAACGTGCCTACACGATCGGCGAAAAGCCAGACTTCCAGCTCATGCGCCATGGCCGTCATCCTCTCGTTGATCGTCGGAAGCAGCAGATGGCAATCCACTCAGCTGAATCTCACCGCCCAGGGCATCAATGACCCGCAGCACGTTTTCCAGCCGCAAGGTGGGCTTGCCTGCTTCAAGGTCGACAATGAAGCGCACGCCCACCCCAGCCGCCAGCGCCAACTGGGGTTGCGTCAGCCCGAGCTGCTTGCGAGCAGCACGTAGTGCATCGCCTAGTTGTTGAGGTGATCGTATGGACGTCATGGCTTGTTCAGTTTCCCGTTCGGGAAATTATCAGTTACAACCGGCCTAAGTGCAAGGGATATTTCCCGATCGGGAATTTTTTGTGTGGCTAGGGCATGATTCGGTTCGCCATTTCCCGATCGGGAAATGGCGGTGCTCTCGATTCCAAATTAGCACCCATCTACACCCAATGTGGCGCGGCTTTCAGAACTGCGCTATTACATCTTCTTTGCGGCGAATGGATCAGCGCCAAATATCGCTTGGCTTACGCGCGGAACAGCGCCTTCATGGACTCCTGCTAACTCATTCGGAAGGAGACCAAAATGGAAGTCTTTCACCTCAACCAAAAACAACTGGCCACCCGCTGGCATCTCAGCGAGGCCTGCCTCGAACGCTGGCGCAGCGAAGGCATCGGGCCGAAATTCATGAAGCTGAAGGGGACGCGTGCTGTATAGGCAGGTCGACATCGAAGCCTATGAGGAATCGTGCTTGGCGACGTCGACCAAGACCTCAACGGTTCAAGCCAGAGCTGGCTGATGTGTTCCGTTTTGTCGGCAGTTATTGATAAGCACCGACATTTTGCAACATGAAGGGGCTCGCGGCGGTCATTATTTTCTTGCATCTTGTCGAGACCAATTCGAGAAAATCACGCTGGATCACCTCGTTGCCAATGCCGTACTACGCGATTCCGATCCGTCAGAAGGCAACCAGCGGATTCTCTTCTGAAATCTACCGGACAGTAGTGGCTTCAACCATTACCGCACCCATTGATCGCTGCTTCCAGCGCACGCAGACGATCGACGATGGCATCGAAGGAGGGTGGCGCGCCGATGAACATGCCGGCACCGATCATTCGCTGGAAGTCATCGCGCAGGGCGGCCAGTGCAGCATCTTCCGGAATGAGCCTGAGCTGCCCGGTCAGGCATGCGTCGTAGTTGGCGTAGCTCGCGTTGTAGAAGACCTTTTTGTGCTTGACGACATTCGCGAGCAGAGCGCGATCGGCCACAGCGGCTTTCCCATGGACAAGATCGGCCAGCATGGCCAGGTCGTACCAGTGGCGTGACAGGCGCTCGGTGCCAGTACGGAACTCGTCGCGCTGGCACTCGACGTGCATCAGCGTCGCTTTTTCCCAGAAGGTACGTGCCGGGGATAGCACGCTGACCTTCGAGCGAGGAAAATCGAGTGCAGTGACATGCTCGGCGATGTCGGGACGTACCTCATGCTCTTCGTTCGGCTCGGTGATGTCGCGGCCACCGAACTCAATCAGGACGCTGTTGCCCACGTACTCCCCCGGCGCCTCAAGCACAGTCGGGTAGTGCACACGCAACTGCTCGCCGTCATCGCTGACTTCAAGCTGGAATGCGCCGGCATCGAACTCGGCTGCCAGTGTCTTCTGGAAGTGCGGTGCCACAACACCATGAGCATGATCGCGCACGAAAGACTGGAGATCCTCGCTGAATTTCTTCAGCCGATTGCGTGAGACGCCTTCAGCGAACGGATCGAAGGAGCCGTCCAAGCCACGGTAGTCGAGCGTGATGTCCACATCCTCGGAGAAGCGCGCAATTGCTCCGAACACCTTGGAGAGTGATGTGCCGCCCTTGAAGGCCATTGGCAGTCGGCCGGGCATGGTGAACAGGGCCTGCAGCACCCAGCAGACCCAGACATCTTTTTCCAGTACGACGGGCGAGCGGGCAAGCTGAGGAGCCAGTGCCCGATAGATTTGGGACTGCTCTTGAGCTTGCAGGTGCAGGAAGGACTCAGGCATGAACGGCCGTCCGCTCGCTCCGGAAGATGGCGTCGCTCATCCACGCGGGCATTGAGCTGGTGGCTGACTTCAGCGCCTCGAACTCGCTCGATCCCAGCTTGCGTCGAATCTTCTCGACGAGAGCCGGCGTTACTTCCGTCTTGCCGAGGTACCACATTGCCGCAAGCGCGAGCCCGGCGGGCCGACCCGCCAGGGCCAACTTGCGCTGGCAGACGTGCTGCAGACGGATCTCCATCTTCCCCACGCGGATGCGCTTCGACGGGCCGGATGTCACGAATACAGACTGGGTCGGAACCTGCGTGGTCAGTTCGAGCCGACGCGCCGCTTCGGCACCGTGAACCTGGACGACGGCGCCAGTGGTCTTGGCGACGGTCTCGGCCACCTTCAGCGGCGAGGGGCTAACCTTGCCGACGAAACGGCTGACCTCGGGGCGCACAAAGACACCGCGCGTCACGCGCTCGATCGACCCTGCCCTGACGAGGCGGGAGAGGGTCTGATCGACGGACGCACGCGTGCCGCACTCCAGGAATGCCGTTGGGGTGAAAGGCTCCCCGATCGGCATCGCCTCGATGCGCTGGCGAATCAGCTCGGCAGTCTTGGTCGTCGTGTTCATGTACGAAAATATATGCGAGTTTCTGACAAACTGCAAGTGCGATGACTCGCAGGGAAGGTGCTCGTGTTCCCTTTGCTATCCGATGCTGTAATCCAACCGTTTGATTCATCCGCGCGTAACTCTTTGATCTGTAGGGCGCTGACTTGTGGCCTTTGCGGACTTCGGGCCGGTTTCAGGGAGCGAGGTGGGAGCAAGGAATGGCCAGGAGAGAGTGGCATGTGGCCCGGAACGGGCCGAGACGCTGACCGGCGCAGTCCGCAGGCTTCCGCAGGAACCCGCCCGGGTACGCGGGAACCGGCGCGATCAGGCAAGAAAAAACCCCAACCCAGAACGGTTGGGGTTTCATTATTGGTGGTGGAACACGGAACCGAACCCGCGTCCGTCATCTGAACAGGAGTACGTCCGCAAGTCTACAGTCCTGATTTTGGATCATTTGGCCGTTTTCGTGGACGTCCGCCAGATCAGGAGGACAACCAGAGGCGATGCGTTCGAGATGGGCGACTGGTAGCCATTGGCCATTCGAGTTCACCGACAGGATGGCAACAATCGCAGGCAATGCACTTGCATTGACAAGGCAATGCGATTGCATTACCATGTCAATGCATTCATCTTTTTGACCGGAGAGCGCCATGGCTGCCACCCTCGAAGTCGAATCCACGCTGACTGACCGCTACCAGACCACGGTGCCGGAAACCGTGCGCCGCGCCCTCCAACTGGGCAAGCGCGACAAGATCCACTACACCATTCGCCCTGGCGGCGAGGTCGTGCTGACGCGCGCCGAGTCCACTGAGGAAGACGACCCGGTGCTTGGCCAGTTCCTCGGTTTCCTCTCCCGCGACATCGCCAGCCATCCAGAGCGCCTGCAGGCCATTGATGCCAGTTTCGTGCAGCGCCTCCAGTCCCTGACCGGTGGCATCGAAGTCGATCTCGATGCCCCCCTGTCGGCGGAAGATGAATGAGCAACAGCAACCCCGCGCCCTTGCTCATCCATGGGTGGACGGTTTTCGCCCACCCGCTGTTTCTCGCGCAAATTGAAGCCTTGGCGCAGCAGGTCGAGGCCTTCAAGCAAAAAGACCCGGTCCGGTACATGAAAAAGAACGCCAGCAAGCGACTGGCGGCGATCACCAAATTGGCATTCGACGTCATCCCGCAAGACCCGACACGACCGGAATACCGGCAAGGCAACACCCTCGGCGACGATCACAAGCATTGGTTCCGGGCGAAGTTTTTCCAGCAGTACCGGCTGTTCTTCCGCTACCACGCGCCCAGCAAGGTGAACGTATTCGCGTGGGTCAACGACGCAGACACCAAACGCGCCTACGAGAGCGGTGACGACGCCTACCGGGTATTTCGCAAGATGCTGGAAAGCGGTCATCCGCCAGACGACTGGAGCCAGTTGCTGGGTGAAGCTCGGGCCGAGGGGCAGCGCTTGCAGCGGTTCGCCGCTGCCATCACGCCGTAGGGCTTGGCTTCGGTGGCGAGCAGGGTTGTCATGGGGACATTTGCAATGGAGAAGAAGATGCGCTATCCCGTGATGACCGAAAAACACCTCGCCGACCGCTGGCAGGTCAGCCTCAAGACGCTGCGCCGCTGGCGGCTCGATGGCGAAGGGCCGGTCTGGCACAAGCTGTTCCGCCACGTCCGTTATCACGAAGCCGACATCGTCGAATTCGAGCGCCGCAGTGCGCAGCACCTGATGAAGCTGCTCGGTATCAATCGGGAGTTCAAACCCGCCGAGCCGGATGCAACCCTTGGTCAGGGTCTCGACGACGAGGCTGAACGCCACTACCTCTCGGCCAAGGAAATCGCCGAGGCAGCGTCGCTGCCGATCCATTTGTTTAGTGATCAGGCCGAACGCAACCGCAAGGTCGTGCCGCACCTAATGCTGGTCGGCAACCTGCGCTTTTCGCTGCCCGCGATCCTGGAATGGGAACTGGCCTACAGCGTGGCGGGCAATGCCGCTGGGGCGGCCACCAAAGAAGCAGAGGCAGCTCCAGAGCCTTCGGTGCCAGCCAAGCGCTGGCACGAGCTTGTCAGGGAACCGGGCGGGGAACGGTTCAGTTCCGCGCCGTCCTGAACAGAAGTCCCTGTTTTTGGCCAAAAGTCCACTGTTTCGGCCATTTGTCCCCGAGGGCAATTCCGAATATGAATCGGCGACCGCAAGCTGTGCCGTGAAACGGCGATCAGGCCGTGGCGCGCGTCTTTCTGCCTGCGCTGGCATCGACCCCTAAGTGTTCAATCACCACCGGAGGCCGGTTCGGAAATTGCGCTACGAGCTCCAGCTTGCCGCCCATGCTTTCCACGTAGTGCCGCAGGGTCGACAGCAGCATGTCACTGCGCTTTTCCAGCCGCGAGATGGTGTCTTGCCCGACGCCCAGCGTGGCAGCCAGTTGCTCCTGAGTTTGCTGGGCGGCCAGGCGCAGATCCTTGAGGGTGGCCAGTTCCATCGCGCGCGCTTCCGCCCGTTGTTGGCGCTCTTTGGGCAGCGCGGCCATGACGTCATCAAGTTTTCTTGCCATGATGGGACTCCTTACTCTGCTGGGCCACGGTGCCCAGATGCTCGTCGTAGCGCTCATCGGCTACGGTGATCAAGCGTTTGTAAAACCGGCGCTGGTCTGCGCCACCTTTGTCACCGCCTACCAGCAGGATGGCCTGCCGTTGCGGATCGAAGGCAAACGCCACCCGCCAGACCTGACCGCTCCACGAAAACCGTAGCTATTTCATGTTCGTGTGCCGCGAGCCCTTCAGCGTATCCACGGTGGGCCGTCCCAGGTTCGGACCGAATTCGGCCAGCAACCGGGCATGCGCTAATAGCTCGTCCTGCAGATCCTCTTTCAGGCTGCTGAACTCCGTGTCAAAGGCATCGTGAAAGAGAACGGTCCAAGTCATGGGTGAATTATGGATTCAATGCCATATGGCGTCAAGACCATAACTGTGCCTGCGCTGGTGGCGGCAGAAGCAGTCTGGGGTGATGCTGTTTATGCGCCATATTCCTGCTCAGGCCCCCGAGATCTCACCGCCACGCACACTGCGCTGCGCGGTATACGCACGCGTGTCGGTGGATGACCGGCTGGACTCGGGCATGCCGTCGGTTGAAGTGCAAGGCCAAGCCTGCCGCGCCTACATCGAGGCGCACCGGCATGAGCACTGGCAAACCATCGAATCCGTGTATGAAGACAGCGGTTACTCCGGCGGTGATCTGAATCGTCCGGCATTGCGGCAACTGCTCGACGATATGCAATCCGACAAGATCGATGTCGTGGTCGTCCACCGGCTCGACCGCCTCAGCCGCAGCGTTCAGGATTTGTGCATCTTGCTGCCCCTGTTCACCATTCCCGGCATCCGGCTGGTCAGTGTGAGCCAGCCGCTGGACACCGCCACGCCAGAGGGGCGGCTGAACCTGCATCTTCTGACCAGCTTGGCGCAGTTCGAGCGGGAACTCATCGGCGAGCGCACCCGGGAAAAACTCACCGCCACCCGTGCCAATGGCCTGTGGCAGGGCAATGGCGCGCCACTGGGTTACCGGGTCGACCATCAGCAGCGTCTCGCGGCGGTCGATGCCGAAGCGGGCATGGTGCCGGACATTTTTCGGCGCTTCTTGGATTTTGGCTCCATGGGCAAGTTGATTGAATTCCTGCAAAAGCGTGGTTATCAGACCAAGCGTTGGGTGACACGCGACGGCAAGAAGCGCGGTGGCCAGGCCTTCGACCGCAATGCCGTATACCGGCTGCTGAACAACCGAATACTCATCGGCGAGGTCTATTACGATGGGGAATGGCACCGTGGCCAGCACACGCCAATCGTCGATCTGGCGCTCTGGAATCAGGTTCATGAGGTCATGGCGCAGCGCGCACGTCGCACGGGTGTGCCGAACAAAGACCGTGATCCGCTGGATTTTCCGCTGGCAGGTCGCTTGTTCTGGCATGACGGGCGGGCGTTTACCTGCTTTGAATCCTCGCCCAGGCAAGGGCGGCACTATCGCTACTACATTGCGCCCACCAACGATAAGGCGGTAGGTGACGGCACTGCACCAGTGAATCTGGCGACCATCGAATTGCACAACGCAGTCATTCACCACGTTCGGGGTCAGTTCCGCAATCCGCAAACGTTGCTGGCTGGGCTGCTCGCTGATTGTGGTGATGACCCTGCCATTGATGAAGCGAGCATCATTCAGGCGTTGGGCAGACTCGATGCGGCATGGCACTTGTTCATCGACAAGACACAGGCGCACCTGATGCTGACGCTCGTTGACCGGGTTGTGTTGCAGTCTGATGGCATGGCGATCCGCTGGAATCTGCCGGGCCTGGCCAAGCTGGCTCGCGAAATCCTGAGCCAACCCGGCGACGGCCAGCCGGGGTGAATGCGCCAACAACCGCCAAGCCTTGCGGACGCGATTTCATATTTTTTCTCCGTTCTCCAGGGCAGATTCCAATTCAAACCGGCACATCTCATCCCATTGATTTATAAGGATATGGTCTCGTGAACGCTCAAGAGACAAACGGAGAACAGAGAGAGAAAAACGGCGGAAAGTGAGCCGAAGCTGACGACTTCGGCAGGGCCGTGCTCAAGAGGAAGCCGCCCTAAACCCCGCCAACACTGGCGTTTCGGGCAAAAAAATCCCAACCGATAAGGGTTGGGATTTTAGTGATTGGTGGAGGCGGCGGGAATCGAACCCGCGTCCAAAGGTCCTCTACAGTCGGGACTACATGCTTAGCCGCTTCATTTGGCTCTCGCCCCTCCGCCGCCGAAGGGCAGGCTGCGGTTTGGCCAGTCACCTAGATTTAATGCCGCATCAAGTAACCCGGTGCGGCACGAGCGCATGAAACTGACCTCGCTGTGAGGGTTTAGCTCACCCGGGCCATGCGCCACCCGGTGCGAGGTCCGGCGGGATTAAGCCGCCAGAGCGTAGGTTTCGTCGTTCGCAGTTAAATTTGCGATTGCTCGTTTTTTACAAGGACAGGCGCCTTGGCATGCCCCGCGCTGCTTCGCAACCCCTGTCGAAGCCAAGTCGCCCCCGGGTGCTGGTGGCCGCGCCGGTGAGGGCGCGTGCGCGTTACGGGCATAGGATAACAGAGCGGGCACAAAGTTCCGAGTTGTTGTTCCGAGACTGTAATTTGACCGGCGGGCGCTTCCTCCGGTAATCTAAGCCGCTTTTTTCCCTGCCTTGCCCATGTCGCTCGTAAGCCCCGCCAATTCGGCGGCGACTCCCAGTTTCGAGGAGGCGCTCACCGAACTCGAAGCCATCGTCGCCGCGATGGAAGGGGGGCAGATGCCGCTCGAAGCCTCGCTTGCGGCTTATCAGAGGGGCGCTGAGTTGTTGCGCCACTGCCAAGACGTGCTCGCTCAGGCACAGCAGAAGGTGAAAATCCTGGAGAACGGGGTGCTCAAGGATTTGGCAGCACCGGCCGGGGAAGATGATGAGTCCTGAGTCGGGCTCGACCTGGTCAGCCTGGGCCGAAGATTGCCGCCTGCGCAGCGAGCGTGTGCTCGATCGCGTCCTGCCATCTTCGGGTGTGGAGCCGCTGCGGCTGCATGGGGCGATGCGCTATGCGGTGCTTGGTGGTGGCAAGCGGGTGCGCCCGCTCTTGGTCTACGCCGCCTGCGAACTTTCCGGGGGCCTGCTCGATCAGGCGGATGCGGCGGCGGCGGCGGTGGAGCTGATTCACGCCTATTCGCTCATCCATGACGACCTCCCCTGCATGGACGACGACGATCTGCGCCGCGGTCAGCCCTCCTGCCACCGTCAGTTCGACGAAGCGACGGCACTTCTGGCAGGTGACGCCTTGCAGGCGCTGTCCTTCGAGGTCGTGGCCGAGGCCAAGATCGAGCCGCTTGCAGCGCACCTCGAGTTGATGGCGCTGTTCGCCCGCGCTTGCGGTTCGCGCGGCATGGCCGGCGGACAAGCGATCGACCTGGCCAGCGTGGGGAGGGAGCTCAACGTGGCGGAATTGGAGTCGATGCACGTCCACAAGACCGGAGCGCTGATTCGCGCCGCCGTGTTGATGGGTGCGGCCTGCGGGGGGGCGCTGCGCCCCGCCGAGCGCGAGCGCCTGGACCATTACGCCAAAGCCATAGGGCTCGCATTCCAGGTGGTGGACGACATACTCGACGCGGAAGGAACCTCCGCCTCGCTGGGCAAAACCGCTGGCAAGGATGCGGCAGCCAACAAGCCCACCTACGTCACGGCTTTGGGGCTGCCGGCCGCCAAGGCGCGTGCTGCGGAATTGCATGCCGAAGCGCATGCGGCGCTCCATGGTTTTGGGGATGCCGCCCGGCGCTTGTCGCAGCTGGCCGATTACATCGTGTTGCGCCAATCGTGAATTATCCCTTGCTCGAAACCATCGATACCCCGGCCGATCTGCGGCGGCTCGATCGCGCGCAATTGCCCGCGCTGGCGCAGGAGTTGCGCGATTTTATGTTGCGCGCGGTGGCCAAGACGGGCGGGCACTTGTCGTCCAACCTGGGCACCGTGGAACTCACCATCGCCCTGCACTACGTCT
This sequence comes from uncultured Alcaligenaceae bacterium, assembly GCA_964517465.1. Classification (GTDB taxonomy): domain Bacteria; phylum Pseudomonadota; class Gammaproteobacteria; order Burkholderiales; family Casimicrobiaceae; genus JACPUX01. Next base: position 50,309 of record CAZFEK010000010.1, on the reverse strand, counting down.
TTGATACGCCCAGCGAGAGGGTGATTTGGGACGTGGGGCATCAGACCTACCCGCACAAAATTCTTACCGGTCGGCGCGAACAGATGTCGGGCCTGCGTCAATGGGGAGGCCTTTCCGGTTTTCCGCGCCGTGACGAAAGCGAATACGACGTGTTCGGCACCGCCCATTCCAGCACCTCGATCAGCGCCGCGCTGGGCATGGCGGTGGCGGAAAAGCTCAAGGGCGGCACACGCTCTATCGTCGCGGTGATCGGCGACGGCGCCATGAGCGCCGGCATGGCCTTCGAAGCCCTGAACAACGCCGGCGCCATGGATGCCAACTTGCTGGTGATCCTCAACGACAACGACATGTCGATTTCCGAGCCGGTGGGGGCGTTCAACAACTACCTCGCCAAGCTCTTGTCGAGCCGCTTCTACAACAGCGTTCGCCGCGGCGGGGAAAAGGTGTTGTCCAAGCTGCCGCCCATGCGCGACTTCGCCAAACGGGCCGAAGAGCATATGAAGGGGATGGTGTTACCGGGCACTTTGTTCGAAGAGTTCGGTTTCAATTACATCGGTCCGATTGACGGGCATGATCTTTCCGCGCTGGTACCCACCCTGCAGAACCTCAGACAACTGTCCGGGCCGCGGCTTTTGCACGTGGTAACCCGCAAGGGGCATGGGTACCGCAAGGCCGAAGAAGACCCCATCCTCTATCACGGCGTGGGTCGCTTCGATCCCGAAGTGGGCATCCAGCAAAAGCCTGCGGCCCCGACCTACACCGAGGTGTTCGGCCGCTGGTTATGCGATATGGCCGATCAAGATCCGCTGCTGGTGGGCATTACGCCGGCCATGCGCGAAGGTTCGGGCATGGTGGAGTTTTCGCAGCGGTTTCCAGGGCGTTATTTCGATGTCGGGATTGCCGAGCAGCATGCGGTGACTTTTGCCGCTGGACTGGCTTGCGAGGGATATCGGCCGGTGGTGGCGATTTATTCCACCTTTTTGCAGCGGGCTTACGACCAGTTGATCCACGACGTGGTCTTGCAGAACCTGCCGGTGCTCTTCGCGATCGACCGCGCGGGTTTAGTGGGCGCAGACGGGCCCACCCATGCCGGCAGTTTCGATTTGTCGTATTTGCGCTGCCTGCCCAACATGACGGTGATGGCCCCAGCGGACGAGGATGAATGCCGGCAAATGCTCTATACCGGGCATCGGCTGGGCACGCCGGCAGCCGTGCGCTACCCGCGTGGCGTTGGTCCGGGGGTGAAAGAAGTGCGTGAAATGGCCGCTTTGCAAATTGGTAAAGGTGAATTGCGGCGCAAGGGCTCGCGGTTGGCGCTGCTGGCCTTTGGCAGCATGGTCGCACCTGCCTTGCGGGTGGGCGAGGAACTCGATCTTTCGGTTGCGAACATGCGTTTTGTGAAACCGATCGATCGTGATTTGGTTCGCGAGCTTGCGCGTTCCCATGAAGCCTTGGTCACGGTCGAAGAAAACGCCATCGAGGGCGGCGCGGGCAGCGCGGTGGCCGAAGCCCTTGCCGAAATGGGGATGGCCGTTCCCCTATTGCACCTGGGCCTGCCGGATCGCTTCCTGGCTCAAGGCGATCCGGGTTTCCTGTTATCGCAATGCGGCCTCGATGCGGCGGGCATCGCGCGCTCCGTGCGGGAACGCTTCGGCAACCTGCTTATGCCGGTCGCAGCGGCCCGGCCGGCGGCATAGCTTGTCGCAGAGCACTGGCGATTTGGCCGAAGACCGGGCCCAGCTTATACTTGCCTCATGAACTTGCGCGAAAATCTCCCGGCAGCGCTGCCCATCCCCGATGTGCAAAGCAGCGTCGATCATCGCAACCTCTCAATCGACGACGTGGGCATACGCTCGATTCGCTACCCCATGCGGGTGGTGGATCGTGAAGGCGAGCCCATGTCGACGGTTGCGGTGTGCAACATGTATGTCGAACTGCCCGAGCACGTCAAGGGCACGCATATGTCGCGGTTCATCGAGCTTTTGCAGCTCTGGAAAGAGCCGGTGAGTGTGGTCAACTTGGAAGGACTGGTGCGAGACATGTGCGAGCGCCTCCTATCCCACGCCGGGCGCATCGAGTTCAGCTTTCCCTTCTTTCGCAACAAGGCGGCCCCGGTTTCGGGCGTAGAGAGCCTGCTCGATTACGAGGTCGTTCTGGTGGGCGAGTTGCGCCGCGGGAGCTTTACCCGCAGCCTCAAGGTGATCGTGCCGGTCACCAGCCTTTGTCCCTGCTCGAAGCGCATTTCCGCCTATGGTGCGCATAACCAGCGCTCCCATGTCACGGTGACGGTCGAAGCTGCGGAAGCGATCTGGATCGACGAGTTGATCGACATCGTCGAAAGCCAGGCATCGGCCGAGCTTTACGGCATTCTGAAGCGCGCCGACGAAAAGTTCGTCACCGAGCGCGCCTATGACAACCCCAAATTCGTCGAAGACACCGTCCGCGACGTCTCTGCTTTGCTCGAAGCCGACCGGCGAGTGCAAGCTTACGTGGTCGAGGCCGAGAATTTCGAGTCCATACACAATCATTCGGCCTATGCCCTGATTCGAGGGCCCAAGCACCGCTGAGCGCAAGGCGCTGAGCCGATGCGCGCCTCGCGCGGGTTTTCTCGCCTACAATGGCGCCGTTGCCACTGCCTCCTCGATCGCGTTCATGAAGCCGGTTTTGATTTGCCGTTTTTCTACCACGGAAGGGGCGGGGTATTTCGCCACCTTTCTCGCCCGCAACCGCATCCCCACGGAAATACGCGCCATCGATGCCGGCGACCCGGTGCCCGATAGCCTGGCCGCTTACAGCGGTCTGTGCATGATGGGCGGGCCGATGAGCGTCAACGACGACTTGCCTTGGATACCGAAAATTCTCGAGCGGGTGCGAGAAGCGGTGGCGGCCAATAAGCCGGTGATCGGTCACTGCCTTGGCGGACAATTGCTTGCCAAAGCGCTGGGGGCGAGGGTGACGCGCGCTCCGCACAAAGAAATCGGCTGGGGCAAAGTAACCGTGGCGGCGACGCCGCAGGGTCACGCCTGGTTCGGCGATTTGCGCGAGTTCGAATCCTTCCACTGGCACGGCGAAACTTTTGGCATCCCCAACGGCGCAGAACTGATCCTTTGGTCCGAACTGTGCGCCCATCAGGCCTACGCGCTGGGCAAACACCTCGGCATGCAGTGCCACGTCGAGATGACCGCCGAGATGGTTCGCAGTTGGTGTGATAGCGGGGCTTCCGAAATCGCAAATTCGCGCAGCCCCGGAGTGCAAACACCGGAGGTGATGCAAGTCGATCTCGAGGCGAAAATTGCCCGGCTCTCGGCGGCGGCTGACCGCGTCTACACCCGGTGGATCTTGGGTCTGTCGCATGCCGATTAGGGCGCTGCCCGATCTGCTGATCAGCCAAATTGCCGCGGGCGAGGTGGTCGATCGGCCCGCCGCGGCCTTGAAGGAGCTGCTGGAGAACAGTCTCGACGCCGGAGCCACCGACATCGCCATCGATCTTTCCGAGGGCGGGGTGAAGGAGATTCGCGTCGCCGACGACGGCTGCGGCATTCCGCGCGAAGAACTGGCGCTGGCTTTGGCGCGACACGCCACCAGCAAAATTGCCGGGCTCGATGATCTCGACGCCATCGCCAGTTTGGGTTTTCGCGGCGAAGCTTTGGCGAGTATGGCCGCGGTGGCGCGCGTGAGCCTGGTGAGCAGGACCCGGGAGGAGCCCCACGCCTGGCGCATCGAGGCCGAAGGCGGACGGATCGGCGCTGCGCAGCCGGCATCCGCCCAGCCGGGCACGACGATCACGGTGTGCGACCTCTATTTCAATACCCCGGCCCGGCGCAAGTTCTTGAAGACCGAGGCCACCGAGTGGGGGCATTGCGACGAAGCGGTGAAGCGAATCGCGCTGGTTCGGCCCGAACTGGCTATCCGGCTCAGCCACAACGGGCGCGCAGTGCGCGAGCTGCGCGCACAATCCGCCCAGCAGCGGCTCGCTGCGCTGCTGGGAGAGGAATTCGTTCAGGGCGCCCGCGCCGCCGAAGAGGCCGCGCCGGCAATTCGGCTTCGCGGGTGGATCGCCACCAGCGGCGTGCATTTGCGCGAGCCTTTGTACCTCTACGTCAACGGACGATTCGTGCGCGATCGCATGCTGGGCCATGCCGTGCGCGAGGCCGCACGCGATCTGTCGCACGGCCAGCGGGCGCCGGCTTGTGTGCTCTTTCTCGAGCTCGATGCGCATGCGGTCGATGTCAACGTGCATCCCACCAAGAGCGAAGTGCGCTTTCGCGAAAGCGGGGCGGTTTATGGCTTTGTACGCAATGCCTTGGGCAAGGCGCTGGCCGCCCGTGGAGGCGAAACCCTCGCCGGTTGGTCGCTCGTGTCGCCTGTGGCATCAGCCACGCCCCGCGCCGTGTCGGCGGTGCGCGCCCTCGATCCGTCGCCGGCTCCCGTCCAGCAGACCATGCCGCTGTCGGCGCGCGAGCCCGTGCTTGCCTACCTCGATCGATTGGCGCCCGGCCCGGAGGAAGGCGCGGCGCGCTCGACTACTCCTGCCGAGGAAGCTGCCGACTTGGCGCCCCTGGGCTTTGCGCTGGGGCAGCTTCATGGCATTTACATTTTGGCGCAGAACCGCGAAGGTCTGGTGCTCGTGGATATGCACGCGGCGCACGAGCGCATTCTTTACGAGCGCCTAAAGCGGGCGGCCGATGCGGCGCCCGCGGTGCAGCGGCTCTTGGTGCCCCTGGCTTTGAAAGTCGATGCCGCGGAGCTTGCTGTGGTGGAGCGGGATGCAGCGGCTCTGGCCCAAATGGGTTTCGAATTTTCGGTGCTCTCGCCGCAAATGATCGGCTTGCGAGCGCTCCCCGCGCTGCTCGCCCAGGCGGATCTGCCGTCTCTGGTGCGTTCCCTGTTGCGTGATCTAACGGAACTAGGCACCAGTGGCGTGGCGGCCGAACACCGAGATGCCTTGCTGGCAAACATGGCCTGCCATGGCGCGGTGCGGGCCCACCGGCAATTGACGCTGCCGGAGATGAACGCGCTGTTGCGGGAAATGGAAGCCACCGAAAGGGCCGGAGCATGCAACCACGGCCGGCCCACGACGCGGCAGATCAGCCTCGCCGAACTCGATCGGCTCTTTCAGCGTGGGCGCTGAGGCCGTTCCCCTCAAAGACGCGTTGCCGCCGGTGCCCGTGCTTGCCGGCCCCACGGCGAGCGGCAAGAGCAAGGCGGCGATGGCGCTGGCCGAACGTTTGGGGCTCGAGCTCGTCAGCATGGATTCCGCGCAAGTTTTTCGGGGCATGGACATCGGTACGGCCAAACCCAGCGCCGCCGAGCGCAAGCGCGTGCGGCATCATTTGCTCGATCTAGTCGCTCCGACCGAAAGTTATTCCGCTGCGCGGTTCGCGCAGGACGCCGTGGCGGCGATCCGGGAGGTGTTTTCACGCGGTGCTTGGCCCCTAGTGACCGGCGGAACCATGCTCTATTACCGTGCGCTGAGCGCTGGCCTTTCCCAATTGCCGCCGGCCGACCCGGCGATACGCCGGCGCCTGGAGGCAGAGGGCGAAAGTCTGGGCTGGCCGGCACTGCATGCGCAATTGGCGCGCGTCGATCCTCTCAGCGCCAAGCGCATAACGCCCGGCGACCGGCAGCGCATTCAGCGCGCACTGGAAGTCTGGGAGCTTGCCGGTCAACCGCTATCCCAGCTTCAGGGTCAACGTAAGGCGGCGGGCGGTCTGCAGTTTCTGCCTCTGCTGATACTCCCGCAGGACCGGGCCGAGCTTCACGCCCGCATCGCCAGGCGTTTCGAGACCATGCTGGCGGGCGGTCTGGTCGAAGAACTGCGCGGGTTACGTGCCGCTTATGCCTTGGATGCCAACTTGCCTTCGATGCGCGCCGTCGGGTATCGGCAGGCGTGGCAGTATCTCGCCGGCGAAATCGACGCGCGCCTTTTGCGCGAGCGAGGCATCGAGGCCACGCGGCAGCTTGCCAAGCGTCAGATTACTTGGCTCAGGGCGACGCCGGGCGAACGATTCGACGGGTTCGGAGAAACCCTCATTGCCACGCTGGAAGAGCGGCTTGTGCGCTGGCGGGAAAGGGTTTCCGCAGTGCAACAATCGAGCGGGTTTATGTCATAATCTGCCACTTCCGCTCTTGCCTTTGCTCGCCGAACATGCCCGGCCTCACGCTCTACGACAAACTCTGGAACAGCCATATCGTGCGCACCGAGCCGGATGGCACGGCGCTGCTCTATATCGATCGACATTACGTGCACGAAGTCACCAGCCCCCAGGCCTTCGAGGGACTGCGACTGGCTAACCGCAAGCCCTGGCGAGTGGGATCGGTGGTGGCTACCGCCGACCACAACACGCCCACCAAAGATTGGGAGGACGGCATTCGCGACCCGATATCGCGAGTCCAAGTCGAAACCCTGGACGAGAATATTCGCGTCTATGGCGCCAAGGCTTATTTTCCGTTTCGCGATCCCGGCCAGGGAATCGTGCACGTGATCGGTCCGGAACAGGGGGCGACGTTGCCCGGCATGACCATCGTCTGCGGCGATTCGCATACCAGCACCCACGGTGCGCTTGCTGCTTTGGCGTTTGGTATCGGCACCTCCGAGGTGGAGCATGTGCTGGCCACGCAGTGTTTGTTGATGAAAAAAGCCAAGCGCATGCTGGTGCGCGTCGAAGGCGCCTTGCCGCGCGGCTGCAGCGCCAAAGACATTGCCTTGAAGCTGATCGGCGAAATCGGCACTGCTGGCGGCACCGGCTATGCCATCGAGTTTGCGGGCAGCACCATACGGGGTCTTTCCGTGGAAGCTCGCATGACGCTTTGCAACATGGCGATCGAAGGCGGTGCCCGGGCCGGCATGGTGGCTGTGGACGACACCACCATAGCCTATCTTCAAGGCCGCCCGCTGGCGCCCAAGGGTGCCGACGCGGAACGCGCCCAAGCTTATTGGCGCACCCTGGTGAGCGATGCCGACGCGGTTTTCGACCGGGTCATCGAATTGGATGGGGCGCGCATCAAACCTGCGGTCACTTGGGGCACTTCGCCGGAAATGGTGTCTAGCATCACCTGCAAAGTGCCCGATCCGAAAAAAGAGAGCGATCCGGTGCGCCGGGAAGCCATGGAGCGTGCCCTGGCCTACATGGGCCTGACGCCCAACATGCCGATTACCGATATCAAAGTGGACAAAGTTTTCATCGGTTCTTGCACCAATTCGCGCATCGAGGATTTGCGCGCCGCCGCGGCCGTTGCGCGCGGCCGGCAGAAGGCGGCCAATGTGCGCCAGGTGCTGGTGGTGCCCGGTTCCGGCTTGGTTAAAGCGCAAGCGGAAGCCGAGGGTTTGGACCGCGTTTTTCGCGCCGCGGGCTTCGAATGGCGCGAGCCCGGCTGTTCGATGTGCCTGGCGATGAACGACGATCGCCTGGAGCCGGGTGAGCGCTGTGCCTCGACTTCGAATCGCAATTTCGAGGGGCGGCAGGGTGCGGGTGGCCGAACGCACCTGGTCAGCCCGGCGATGGCAGCGGCTGCCGCGATCGCCGGACGTTTTGTCGATGTCAGGGAAATCGCTTAAGGAGGGCATGACATGAAACGCTTTTTTGCTGCTGCGCTGATCGCCTGGTTCGGGTGGATGCTCGCTGGTTGCAATACGGTTGCGGGCGTGGGCAAAGACGTGGAAAAGGTGGGGTCCAAGATTCAGGATGCCGCGACCAAGAAATCCAAGGACAAGGAAGAGAAATCGCAGTGAGTGCGGGTCAGTAAGTCTGTCAGGCGACGATTTGTTCATCAGCGCCTAGGTCAAGGAAGCATTCGCTCCGCTCCCGTTTTGAGGTCCCGTGCCCGAAAGGCCGCGGGCGATTGAAAGCTGAAGATGCAGCCGTTTACGCAACACCAGGGATTGGTCGCACCGCTCGACCGTTCCAACGTCGATACCGACGCCATCATTCCCAAGCAGTTCTTGAAGTCGATCAAGCGCTCGGGCTTCGGTCCCAACTTGTTCGACGAGTGGCGCTATCTGGATCACGGCGAGCCCGGCATAGACAATTCACGCCGGCCGCGCAATCCCAATTTCGTGCTCAATCAGGAGCGATATCAAGGCGCCAGCATCCTTTTGGCGCGAGAGAACTTCGGCTGTGGATCAAGCCGGGAGCATGCGCCCTGGGCGCTGTCCGATTTCGGATTCCGCGCGGTCATTGCGCCTTCCTTCGCCGACATCTTCTTCAACAACTGCTTCAAGAACGGCTTGCTGCCTGTCGTCCTCGGCGCCCAGATCGTCGATCGCTTGTTTCAGCTCACCCTTGCGCAGCCGGGTTTTCGCCTGACTATCGATCTTCCGGCCGAAGAGGTGGCAGTGCCCGGCGGCGAGCGTTATCACTTTGGCATCGATCCTTTTCGCAAGCACTGCCTCGTCAACGGGTTGGATGACATCGGACTCACGCTCAAACACGCCGATGCCATCCGAGATTTTGAAGAGCGGCGCAAGGCAGAACAGCCCTGGGTGTTTTGATATGAAAATTGCCATTCTGCCCGGCGACGGCATCGGGCCTGAAATCATCACCCAGGCGGTGCGCGTGCTGGAGATCTTCCGCGCCGAAGGCGAAAAGATCGAACTCGATTGCGGCCATCTGGGCGGGGCCGCCTATGACGCCGAAGGCCACCCTTTTCCCGAATCCACGCAGCGCTTGGCCAAGGCCGCCGATGCCATTTTGCTCGGCGCGGTCGGCGGCCCTCAGTATGACCGTTTGCCGCGCGAGGTCCGACCGGAGCAAGGCATACTCGGGATACGAAAAGCGCTGGGCCTGTTTGCCAATTTGCGTCCCGCGATCCTCTATCCAGAACTCGTTGCGTCGTCGAGCCTGAAACCCGAAGTAGTGGCGGGGCTGGACATCCTGATCGTGCGCGAGCTGACCGGCGACATCTATTTTGGCCAGCCTCGCGGCCGCAGGCAGAATGATTCCGGCGAGACCGAAGGTTTCGACACCATGCACTATGCCGAATCGGAGATTCGGCGCATCGCCCGCGTCGGTTTCGACGCGGCCAGAAAACGCGGCCGGCGCCTGTGCTCGGTGGACAAGGCCAATGTCTTGGAGACCAGTCTTTACTGGCGCGAGATCGTCACCGATGAGGCGAAGAACTACCCCGACGTGGTGCTCTCGCATATGTACGTCGACAACGCGGCGATGCAACTGGTGCGGACACCCAAGCAGTTCGACGTGATCGTTACCGGCAATCTTTTCGGTGACATCTTGTCCGACGAGGCATCGATGCTTGCCGGTTCGATCGGCATGCTGCCGTCGGCTTCGCTCGATGCCAACAACAAGGGCCTTTACGAGCCTTGCCATGGATCGGCGCCGGATATTGCCGGGCAGGACAAAGCCAATCCCCTGGCGACGATTCTTTCCTTGGCCATGCTTTTTCGCTACAGCATTGCGCGCGAGGATTTGGCAAGCCGCATCGACGCTGCGGTGCGCAAAGCGCTGGCCTTGGGGCATCGCACCGGCGACATTGCCTTGCCCGGGGAAACCGCAATCGGCACGGTGGCGATGGGTGATGCGGTGATTGCGGCGATCAGGGCGCCCGGCTAGCCCGACCTCGACCCGCAGAAAACGCGCGAGGGCGGTTCCCCGCAATTGGAGGCGATTTCTCCTTAGACAGGTGCAGCAATGAAGCGAGTAGGTCTGGTAGGTTGGCGGGGAATGGTGGGTTCGGTCCTGATGCAGCGCATGCAGGAAGAGCGCGACTTTGATTTGATCGAGCCGGTATTCTTCAGCACTTCGCAAGCGGGCGGCGCGGGGCCGGCCATAGGCAAGGAGACGGCGCCGCTCAAAGATGCCGGCGACCTTGCCGCGCTCAAAGGCATGGAGGTCATCATCTCCTGCCAGGGCGGTGATTACACCACTGCGATCTATCCGCAACTGCGCGCCGCCGGCTGGAAGGGTTACTGGATCGACGCGGCATCCACGCTGCGCATGAAGGATGATGCCATCATCATTCTTGACCCCGTCAATCGCCAGGTAATCGATGAGGCCTTGGCTCGCGGCATCAAAGACTACATCGGCGGCAACTGCACGGTAAGCCTGATGCTCATGGCACTGGGAGGGCTGTTCGAATGCGGTTTGGTGGAATGGGCGACGGCCATGACCTACCAGGCGGCTTCGGGTGCCGGCGCGCAAAACATGCGCGAGCTTTTGCAGCAAATGGGCGAGGCGCATCGAGTGGCCAAATCCCTGCTGGACGACCCGGCATCGGCGATCCTGGAGATCGATCGCGAGGTGGCGGGCATTCTGCGCGACGAGCGTTTCCCCACGGCGCAGTTTGGCGTTCCACTGGCCGGGAGCCTCATTCCCTGGATCGACAAAGATCTAGGCAACGGCATGAGCCGCGAAGAATGGAAAGGCGGTGCCGAGGGCAACAAGATCCTGGGTCGCAGCGCGCACCCGACGCCGATCGACGGGCTGTGCGTGCGTATCGGCGCGATGCGCTGCCACAGTCAGGCGTTGACCATCAAGCTGAAGAAAGATGTTCCCCTCTCGGATCTCGAAGGCCTCATCGCCCAAGCGAATGATTGGGTCCGCGTGGTGCCCAATCAGCGCGACGCAACGATCAAGGAACTTACTCCGGCCGCCGTGACGGGCAAGTTGACCGTGCCGGTCGGCCGCCTGCGCAAGCTGGCGATGGGAGAGGAATACCTCAGCGCGTTTACGGTGGGCGATCAGTTGCTTTGGGGGGCCGCGGAACCCCTGCGGCGCATGCTGCGCATTTTGTTGGAGCATTGACGACATTGGCATGAAACTGCCCGAGAGACGGTGCCAGGTAGGCCTCCGCGGGAGCAAAACCTCGCCGCTGCCCTTGGTGCTTGGGCGTCTTTGCAACACCATTGGCCGCGCGGAGGGTGTGGCCAAGCGCCGTGAGCGCAAGCTCGGGAGCGGCCTCTTTGCGTAGCAGAGGGGCGTATGGAGGCCACAATATCTAGGGTTTTCAGTCCTGAGCTAACGCCAGCCATCGTGGTCAGCCCGACCCGCCGCGGTTTTTGTCTGAACTCCGCCTCGAAGTCCCCCGGTCACACAAGGGGTGACAAAAGTGGCTAATTTGGTTTCTAACAACGTGGATTAGCTTGCAAGCCTAACTCTATGATGTTAATTTAGCTTCGTAGGAGAAGACTCCAGGGGAAGGCATGAGGCTCAAACCGAACATTTCATACTGTCTTTTGGCGGGAATGCTTGCGCTTCCTGTGCCCGCGTTTGCCGTGGCGCTCGGCAAGCTGGTCGTCAGTTCTGGCCTGGGACAGGCGCTGGTCGCCGAAATCGAGGTGGTTTCCGCGACCAAAGAGGAGCTGGAAAGTTTGGCGGCCAAGGTCGCTGATCCAGCGGCTTATCGCCAAAACGGTTTGGAATACCAGTCGGCGCTGACGCGCGTCAAAGTGACCCTGGACCGAAGCAAAGAAGGCAAGGCCAGCTTCAAGCTGACGAGCACCCAGCCCATCAATGAGCCCTATATCGGCCTCTTATTGGAAGTGAATTGGGCTGCCGGCAGACTGCTGCGTGAATATACCTTTTTACTCGACCCCCCCGGCTACGTTCCAGCTCCGGCGCCCGCGCCCGCGCCGGTGGCTGCGGCCGTCGCCGCGCCGCGGGGCCTGAGTGTCGAGCCACCCCCGCCTCCAGCCGCGACCACCACTGCACCGGCCAGCGTCGCCGCCCCGATTGAAGCCAAGCCAGCCCCCGAACCGGCGGCTGGCGACCAGTACGGCCCGACCAAAAAGGGCGACACCTTGGGCAAGATCGCGCGCCAGGTGAAACCGGAAGGCGTGACGCTCGAGCAGATGCTGGTCGTTTTGTTCCAAAGCAACCCGGGCGCGTTTGATGGCAAGAACATGAATCGGCTGCGCACCGGGCAGACCCTGGCCGTTCCGAGCGCTGACCAGGCCGCGGCCGTAGCCGGCAACGAGGCCACCAAACTGGTGCGCATTCAAGCCTCGGATTGGCGGGCTTACCGCGATCGCGTCGCGGGCGCGCCCACGACCTCGCAGAGCGAAGGGGTCGGCGCCGCGGCTAGCGGTCGCATCACCACCGCGGTGGAAGATACCGCGCAGGCCGCGCCAAGTGGCGATCAATTGAAAGTATCCCGTGCCGACGGAGCCGCCGGCGGGAAAACCGGCAAAGGCAAGGCTGCCGCTGCTGCGATTGCCGAAGACAATGCGGCGACTGAACGCGCGCTGCGAGAAGCCAATGCGCGCGTAACGGATCTCGAGAAGACCGTCAAAGACCTGCAGAAGCTGGTTGACCTGAAGAACAAGGAACTTGCCGATCTGCAGAAGACCGCGCAAGCCGCGAAGCAAGCCCCGGCGCCCACCCCCGCTCCGGCCGTCGCTCCAGTGCCGAGCCCGGCGCCGACCCAAGTGGCCGTCGCTCCGGTGGCGCCCAAGGCCGAGGAAACGCCAAAACCGGCCGAGCCCCCGAAAGCCGCGGAACCCCCGAAACCCGAGCCCGCGAAAGCCGAAGCGCCGCCGCCGGAACCGCCCAAGGCCGAAACGCCGCCCAAGGCGGCAGAGGCGCCTAAAGCCGCTGAACCCCCCAAGGCCGCGCCCAAAGCGCCCCCTGCGCCGATGAAACCGGTCGAAGAACCCGCGTGGTACGAGGATCTCTTCGCCGACCCGGTAATGGTCTTTGGCGGCGGCGGAGCCATCATTCTGCTCGGTGGCGCCTGGGCCTTCCTCGCCGCTCGCCGCCGTCGCCCGGCCGCAAGCTACGAGGACAGCATTCTTACCGGCACCGACATCAAGACCAACACCGTTTTCGGCAACACTGGCGGTGGGGTGGTCAATACCGGCGACAATTCGCTGACCACGGGCTTCAGCCGTCAGGGCCTGGGTAATATCGACACCGACGAGGTCGATCCGATTGCCGAGGCCGAGGTTTACCTGGCTTACGGGCGCGATGCGCAAGCCGAGGAAATCCTCCGCGATGCGCTGCAGAAGGATCCGAATCGGCAAGAGGTTTATCTCAAGCTGCTCGAAATTCAAGCCCAGCACAACAAAGTGGCGGCCTTCGAGACCTTGGCGCAAGAGTTCTACGGGGTTTGCAAGGGTCAGGGCGAGGCCTGGGAGAAGGCGGCAACCTTGGGGCGTCAGCTGGATCCGAAAAACGCCTTGTATGCGGCGCCTGAAGGCTCGGCGGCCAGCGAAATCGCGACTGTGGTCAGCGTCCCCGACGAGGCGGACACTTTGGTGCCTTCGCAGCCGGCGCCCGAGCCGGAAATGCCGGAGCTCAAGTTCGCTCCCGACCGCACGCAAACTTTCTCGGTCTCACCTGCTTTGGGGGCCGAGGAACAGCCCACGGCTCGTGGGCAAGAGGTCGCGGCGGTAAAAGAGTTCGAAGCGCTGGATTTCAGCTTGGATGAATTGGCGCCGCGGACCGTGGCACCGACGCAGCCGCCGGCGACGCAGACGCCGGCTACGATTTCCCGGCCCAGCCTGGATGACACGGTGAAACTCGACGACCTCGACTGGGACGAACCGGGCTTCAAGCCGGCTCCGGCCGTAGCCCCGGCCAAGGCCGCCGCGTTGCCTGAAATCCGTATTCCCGAGCCGGAATTGGCCATGGAGATTGCGGCGCCCGCGGCCGCGAGCGCGCCAGCTGCTCCGGCGGCCAAAACGGCGCCCGCGCCCAAGCCTGCTGCTCCCGCGGCGGCGATGCAAACGACTGCGGGCCTGGATTTGGACAAGCTGGATCTCAGCTTCGACCCGGATCGAATTCCCTTCGAGGATCCGACCCCCTCAGTGCTCGACGGCCAGTGGCACGATGCCGCGACCAAGCTTGATTTGGCCAAGGCCTATCAGGAAATGGGCGACATCGAGGGCGCACGCGAAATCCTGCGCGAAGTTTTGCATGAAGGCGACGAAGGACAGAAAAAAGAGGCGCAGACGATGCTCGATCGTCTGCACTGAAATCGGCACACTCCATCAGCCGGCGGGCGGTCTCCCCCGCCGGCTCTTTTTTGGGCGTGCGCAAGACCCATCCGCGTTATGATCAGCACCTGTGGTCGTTATACACGCGCAAGTCATGACCGTGTTATTTGCCTTCCTTCTCGGTGCCATCGCTGCGGCTGCCTTGCCGCCTCTGGGAGCGGCCGTCGCCGTTGCGTCCTACCTCGCATTTGGCTGGTGGCGATTTCCTTTGCGCCCGATGGCGGCCCGTGCAATGGGACAGATTTGGCGGCTCAAATGGTTGTTTTTGGCCACGCTCGCCTGCGTGGCCTGGCCGGTACCCGGGCGCCCGCTCTTGGAAGGCTGGTTCGAGTTTCTCCCCAGCCGCGAAGGGATGCAGTTTGCGCTCCAACAGACCGCTCGCTTGCTGGCGGTGGTCCTGCTCTACGCGGCGCTTCCTGCGGCGCTGGACTTGCCGCAGCGAGCGGCCGGTTTCTCGAGCCTGGCCGGTTTTTTCGGGAGTGCCGGCCAGCGGCTAGGGCTGCGCCTGGCCCTGACACTTCATGCTCTCGAGAGCTTGCGCGGGCGCGATTGCTGGGCCGTGCTCGCCGAGCCGCTCGCGGAGCCGTTGCCATCCCCGATGGTAGTGCCGGTAACTCCGCGAATGAACGCGGAAGAACTCTGCGGATGCGGAGCCGCGCTGGCGGTTTTCCTTGCGGCATGGCTGATCGGCCGGTGAGCGAAACTTGGCGCGCCATGGAAGGGCGCCAGCGCTGGGCGCTCGGGCTGGAGTACCGGGGCACAGCATTCTGCGGCTGGCAGTCCCAACCGAGCGGCCGTGGCGTGCAGGACGCGTTGGAAGCGGCGCTGGCGAAGATCGCCGGCGCGGCGGTGCGAACGCATCCTCTGGGCCGCACTGATGCGGGTGTGCACGCCTGCCTCCAGATCGTGCACTTCGATTGTGACGCGCCGCGGCCCCCGAGCGCCTGGGTGCGCGGCGTAAATGCCGCGCTGCCGGGCGCCGTAGCCGTGCGCTGGGCCGTGCCGGTGGCCAGCCCATTCCATGCTCGCGCCAGCGCCCGAGGGCGACATTACCTCTACCTGCTGCAGAATTCGCCCGTTCGTCCGGGTCTCGACCAAGGCGCGGTGGGCTGGTACCACCGGCCGCTCGATTTGGCGGCGATGCAGGCGGGGGCCGCTCTGCTGCAAGGGCGGCACGACTTCAGCGCCTTTCGCGCCGCGCAATGCCAGGCGAAGACCCCGGTGCGTGATTTGCGCCGGCTTGAGATCTGGCGCGAGGGGGAAAGTTTGCGATTCGAGTTTTCCGCCGATGCTTTTTTGCATCATATGGTGCGCAACATCGTCGGTTCGCTGGTGTATGTGGGCAATGGTCGCCACCCGCCGGCGTGGATCGGTGAAGTGCTGGCGTCCCGCCGCCGTGAGCTCGCCGCGCCTACCTTTGCGCCTCACGGGCTCTATCTGCTGGGCGGCGATTACGATGCCTGTTTCGGCTTGCCGGAAACTCGGCGCGATGCCCGAGTCGCCTCGCCTGGGAGTTGACTATGCATGCCATGAGAACTCGCATCAAAGTGTGCGGTATTACCCACCCCGCGGATGCCGAAGCCTGCGCTTTGGCGGGGGTCGATGCCATCGGTCTGAATTTCTATCCGGGCAGCAGCCGGTACGTGAGCATCGACGCGGCCCGGGCGATCGCCGCATCTTTGCCGCCTTTCCTGACTACCGTTGCGTTGTTCGTCGATGCCGAGCAAGCGATCGTGGAACGCGTGCTGGAGTCGTTTCCGGTGGACCTCCTGCAGTTTCATGGCGACGAGACGCCTGAGTTTTGCGAAGGCTTTGGCAAGCCTTTTCTCAAGGCGGCGCGCGTTCGGCCGGACACCGATTTGCTACAATACGCCTCCCGCTACGGCTGCGCTCGCGGCCTGCTGCTCGATAGCTATCGCGCAGGATCTCCCGGCGGGACCGGAGAGTGTTTCGATTGGTCCTTGATTCCCCCCGCGTTGCCATTGCCGCTCGTGCTCTCAGGCGGTTTGCGTCCGGAAAACGTGGAAAGCGCAGTGCGTCAGGTTCGTCCCTGGGCGGTGGATGTTTCGAGCGGAGTGGAAGTTTCCCGGGCGCGCAAGGATGCCGCGCTGATCAGGGCCTTTGTTGAGAGTGTGCGCAATGCCGAAGTATGACCTGCCCGACCGACGCGGACATTTTGGGCCCTATGGGGGTGTTTTTGTCGCCGAAACGCTCATGGCGGCGTTGGACGAACTGCGCGAACAATATGCTGCGGCTCGCCGCGATCCTGTCTTTCACGAGGAATTCGCCCGCGAGCTCAAACATTATGTCGGTCGCCCCAGCCCGATCTATCATGCGCGGCGCTGGTCGGAGAGCCTAGGCGGGGCGCAGATCTTCCTGAAGCGAGAAGACCTCAACCACACCGGCGCGCACAAGGTCAACAATTGCATCGGTCAGGCCCTGCTGGCGCGGCGTCTGGAAAAACGCCGGGTGATCGCCGAGACGGGTGCCGGCCAGCACGGTGTGGCCACTGCGACCGTGGCCGCGCGCTACGGCATGGAATGTATCGTCTACATGGGCTCGGAAGACGTGAAGCGCCAAGCGGCGAACGTCTACCGCATGAAGCTTTTGGGCGCCACCGTGGTTCCGGTCGAGTCGGGCTCCAAGACGCTCAAAGACGCGCTCAATGAGGCCATGCGCGATTGGGTAACGCACGTGGAAACCACCTTCTACATCATCGGCACGGTAGCCGGCCCGCATCCCTATCCGATGATGGTGCGCGATTTTCAGTCGGTGATCGGACAGGAGTGCCTGGCGCAGATGCCGGAAGTCGCCGGTCGCCAGCCCGACGCGGTGATCGCTTGCGTGGGCGGCGGATCGAACGCGATGGGTATTTTCTACCCCTACATCGAGGACGAGCGCGTTCAACTGATCGGCGTCGAGGCGGCCGGCGAGGGGCTCGCCAGCGGCCGGCATGCGGCCTCGCTCAGCGCCGGCAGCCCTGGGGTGCTGCATGGCAACCGAACCTATCTCTTGCAGGACGCCAACGGGCAGATCATCGAAACGCATTCGATTTCCGCCGGCCTCGATTACCCCGGCGTGGGCCCGGAACACGCCTGGCTGAAAGACACCCATAGAGCCCAGTATGTCAGCATCACCGATGCCGAGGCCCTGCAGGCATTTCACGATTGCTGCAGGCTGGAGGGCATCATTCCTGCCCTGGAGTCTAGCCACGCGCTGGCGCATGCGGCGCGTTTGGCGCCCAGCATGGCGTCTGACCAAATCCTGCTCGTCAATCTTTCCGGCCGGGGCGACAAAGACATGCATACCGTCGCCCAGGCTTGCGGCATGAGCTTATGAATCGCATCAACGAAGTCTTCCAGCGGCTGAAAACCTCGCAGCGCACGGCGCTGATTCCGTTTGTCACCGCCGGCCACCCGCGACCGGATTTGGCCCTTCCCCTGATGTTCGGCTTGGTGGAAGCGGGGGCCGACATTATCGAATTGGGCGTGCCGTTTTCCGATCCCATGGCTGATGGTCCAGTGATTCAGCGGTCTTCGGAGAAAGCGCTGGCGCAGGGCATGAGCCTCAAGCAGGTGCTCGCCGTCGTCGAGGCTTTCCGGCGCGACGATCAGCGTACCGCGGTGGTGCTGATGGGCTATGCCAACCCTATCGAGGCCATGGGGACAGATGCCTTTATTGCTGCCGCGGCGAAGGCGGGCGTCGATGGGGTCTTGACCGTCGATTACCCGCCGGAGGAGAGCCAAGGATTTTCGGAGACCCTGATCGCCAAAGGTATTGCGCCGATCTATTTGCTTGCTCCGACCACCGCGCCGGAACGAATGGATGAGGTGGCGCGCTTGGCGCGCGGCTACGTTTACTACGTTTCGCTCAAAGGAGTGACCGGAGCCGGTTATATCGATACCGAAGATGTCGCGAGGCACTTGGCCGAGATACGTCGCCATGTCGCCCTGCCATTGGGCGTGGGTTTTGGCATCCGCGACGGCGAAACGGCACGGGCCATCGCCCGCCATGCCGAGGCCGTCGTGATCGGCACGCGCCTGGTGCAGGAGATCGACCAAGCGCCGCCGGGCGAAGAAGCAACGCGGGCGCGCGAATGGCTCGCCGGCATACGCCGGGCGCTGGACGCGCCGCCAAACCATGGAGGGAAACCATGAGCTGGATTCAAAAGCTGTTACCCCCGCGCATCAAATCGTCCACCGGCGCAAAGAAGGCGGTTCCGGAGGGCTTGTGGGTCAAGTGCCCGTCTTGCGAAGCCGTGCTTTATCGCACCGATCTTGAGAACAACCTCTATGTCTGCCCCAAGTGCAATCATCACAATCGCATGCGGGCGCGGGCCCGAATCGATCAATTGCTCGATGCCGAGGGCAGGTTCGAGATCGGTTCCGAAGTGGTCCCCATCGACAGCCTGAAGTTCAAAGACTCCAAACGTTATCCCGATCGTCTCGACGCAGCCACCGAAGAGACCGGCGAAACTGACGCCCTGGTGGTGATGCAAGGCTCGGTCAAGACGGTGCCGCTGGTGGTGGCGGTATTTGAATTCGAGTTTCTCGGCGGTTCGATGGGATCGGTGGTGGGCGAGCGCTTCGTGCGTGGTGTCGCCACCGCCGCCGAGCAGCATCTGCCCTTCGTTTGCGTTGCCGCCAGCGGCGGCGCGCGCATGCAAGAAGGACTGTTTTCTTTGATGCAGATGGCCAAGACCACAGCCGCCCTGCAGCAGCTGTCCCGGGCCGGCCTGCCTTTCATCTCCATTCTTACCGATCCCACCATGGGCGGGGTTTCGGCAAGCTTTGCCATGCTGGGTGATTTGGTCATCGCCGAACCGGGAGCCTTGATCGGGTTCGCCGGTCCGCGCGTGATCGAGCAAACGGTGCGGGAGAAACTGCCCGACGGCTTTCAGCGCGCCGAGTTCCTTCTCGAGAAAGGCGCCATCGACATGATCGTGGATCGGCGCCAACTTCGGGACCGTTTGCCGCAATTGCTTACTTTGTTGCAAAAGCAGCCGGCCCCGGCGGCCTGAGGACTGGCGCGAGGGAAGCGGCGATGCGGTCGCTGACGGACTGGCTTGCTTATCTCGAAACGCTGCATCCCAAAGCCATCGACCTGGGCCTGGACCGAGTGCGCGAGGTGTATCGGCGCCTTGGCGCGCAGCCGAACTGTCCCGTGATTACAGTGGCCGGCACCAACGGCAAAGGCTCCACTTGCGCCATGCTGGAATCGGTCTATCGGGCTTCGCATTACCGCACCGGACTCTACTCCTCGCCGCACCTGCTGCGCTATAACGAACGGGTTCGCATCGAAGGGCACGACGCGGGCGACGAAGATTTGATCACCGCCTTCGCCGCAGTGGAGAGGGCGCGAGGCGAAGTGCCGCTGACCTATTTTGAATTCGGCACCTTGGCCGCGATTTGGCTCTTTGCGCGCGCGCAACTCGATGTCTGGGTAATGGAGGTGGGCTTGGGGGGGCGGCTCGATGCCGTGAACCTCTTGGATGCCGATCTGGCGGTGCTGACCGCAATCGACATCGATCACGCCGAATATTTGGGGGACACCCGCGAAGCCATAGGACGAGAGAAAGCTGGGATACTTCGCCGCGGGAAGCCCGCCGTCCTGGGTGATGCGAATCCGCCCCGAAGTGTCCTCCAAGTGGCGGAGGAACTGGGTGTCGATCTTTGGGTAGCGGGGCGCGATTTTTCCGCCGAGCCCTTGGTCGATCAGTGGAATTACCTCGGGCCAGGACAACGACGCTTTGCGTTGCCATGGCCCGCGCTGCGCGGGCGCTACCAACTGGACAACGCAGCGACCGTGCTGGCTGCGGTGGAAAGGCTAGCCGGCTCGCTACCCGTGGATAGCGGTGCGCTGCGACGCGGACTCATCGAAGTCTGCTGGCCGGGACGTTTCCAGGTGCTGCCTGGGCGACCCGCGATGATCCTTGACGTCGCGCATAATCCTCAAGCGGCGCGCGCTTTGGCCCAGACGCTCGGCGCTCGCGTCGCAGGCCGGCAAACCCTGGCGGTGTGGGGCATGTTGTGTGACAAGGATATCGCCGCGGTGGCGAAGATCATGGGGCCCTGTGTCGATCGGTGGCTGCTGTGTCAACTGCCGCCACCCCGCGGCGCCGATTGTGGGGTTTTACGCCAATCGCTCCTTGCCTCAGGGGTGAACGAGAACGCGATCAGCGAGGTCGGCGAGGTTCCCGCCGCCTGTGCCATCGCCTGGGAGCGGGCAGGGGAAGCTGATAGAATTATCGTTTTTGGGTCTTTCCTGACCGTTGCCGCGGCCATGAGCTGGCGAGCAGGATCTGGGACACCGTAAGCCGATGCCGGAAAACCGCAAGGACTTGGTCGATGAACAGAAGCGCCGGGCCCGCCGGCGCCTGGTTGGGGCGGCGGTTCTGGCCCTGGCTGCCGCGGTGATCGTTCCTCTGTTCTTGGAAAGCGAACCCAAGCCTTTGGGTCAAGATGTGCAGATCCTGATTCCTGCGGTCGAAGGCAGCAAATTCGTCAACCAGCTTTCGGCCAACACGGACTCGGCGACCAAATCCGCCGGTGGCGAACCGGCGGGCGCAAATCCGGTGCCGAAGCCGGAGTCCAAACCCGAGGCCGCTCCGGGCAAACCAAGTGAAACTCTGCCTTCTGCTGGCAGGGCCGAGGGCAAGGCGGCTGCTGCAGTTTCGGAGGCGACCCAGGAAACGCGCGCTGAAGCGGTTAAGCCGCCAGCGCCCGGGGTTCAGGCGGCGCCCAAGGCAGCGGATTCACCGGCCGCGGCAGCGCCACCCAGTGCTGCGGCGACTAGTAAGCCGGCGGCGGCAAAGAACGGAAGCAAGCCGGCCGCGGCTGGCGCTACAGTTTCTGGCAAATCAGCCGATTCGGGGTTTGTGGTTCAGCTCGGGGCTTACACCGATGCCAAGGTTGCGCAGGAGCTTCAGGCTCGCCTCAAGGCGGCCGGTTTTGCGGCCTACGTCGAGCGTATCGAGACCAGCAAGGAGAAACTCCATCGTGTTCGAGTGGGACCCTACCCCAGCCGCGATGCGGCGGATGGCGTCCGAGCGCAGCTCAAAGCCAAAGGCCACAGCGGCATCGTGGCGCCATTGTCTTGATCGGTGCGCATGACGGTACTTGATTATTTAGTCATCGGTCTGGTAATGGCCTCCGCGCTCTGGGGTCTTTGGCGCGGGGTGGTGCGCGAGATTCTTTCGCTGCTGGGATGGGTGGTTGCCCTCGTGGCGGCGGTGATGTTCGGGGGCGAGATGGGCGCGATCCTGCCAAAGTCCTTGGAGAACCCCGCGGTCAGGTATCTCCTGGGCATGGTGGTGGTGCTCGTCGCGGTGCTGATTCTTGCCGCGCTTCTGGGGTGGCTCCTGCACAAACTCTTGCATGCTGCGGGGCTGGGGTGGTTTGACCGCGGCCTCGGAGTAATATTTGGTTTGATGCGCGGCGTGCTGGTGGTGCTGGTGCTGGTGTTCGTCGCCGGGTTGACCAAGCTGCCCCAAGAGCGCTGGTGGCGGGAGTCGCTCCTGGCGCCCTATCTGCAGCAGGCGGTGCTGGGTTTGCGGCCCTTGCTGCCGCAGGAAGTAAACAAGCGGCTCAAGTTTCAGGCGAACTGAGAACGGGGCTGCGGAGCGCCGCGGTGGCGGCGTGTTCCGGGTTTGTGTTGCCGGCGAGGCGAAGAGGTGCGGGGATGTGCGGAATCATCGGGGTCGTGGCCCACACGCCAGTCAACCAGTTGCTCTATGACGGCTTGCTCGCCTTGCAGCATCGCGGGCAGGATGCCGCGGGCATTGCCACCGCCGCCGGGAGCATGTTTCACATGCACAAAGGCAAGGGCATGGTGCGCGACGTTTTCCGCACCCGCCACATGCGGGATCTCGTGGGCAATGCGGGCATCGGCCATGTGCGTTATCCCACGGCGGGTTCGGCTTCGAGCGCGCTGGAATCGCAACCCTTCTACGTCAATTCGCCCTACGGCGTGCTTCTGGGACATAACGGGAATCTCACCAACAGCGAAGCCCTGCGCCAGGAGCTCTTTCGTCTCGACTTGCGCCACGTGAATACCCAATCGGACTCCGAGGTGCTGCTGAACATCCTTGCCCACGAACTGCAGGTATCGGCGCGGCAGCGCGGCAGACTCGACAGCGAGGCCGTGTTTGACGCCGTGGCCGGGGTGCACCGGCGCTGCCGCGGGGCCTACGCCGTAGTGGCCATCATTGCCGGTTATGGGTTGCTCGCGTTCCGTGATCCCTATGGCATTCGACCGCTGATCATAGGCCGTGCAGAAAGTCTGGGCGGGAGCGAGTACCTGATCGCTTCGGAGTCGGTGGCCTTGGATATTTTGGGTTTTGAGGTCGTGCGCGACGTCGAGCCGGGCGAGGCCGTACTGGTCGATTTTCTCGGGCGTATGGAAAGCCGGCAGTGCGCGGAGCACGCTTCCCTCAATCCCTGCATCTTCGAGTTCGTCTATTTGGCTCGACCCGATTCCATGATCGACGGCACCTCGGTGTATGAGACGCGGGTGCGCATGGGCGAGCAATTGGCGCAGAAGATCGGTCGGATGCCCGAGGCGCAAGACATCGATGTGGTGATCCCGATTCCCGATTCCAGTCGGCCCTCCGCGCTTGAACTGGCGAAGCGACTCAAGGTGCCTTATCGCGAAGGATTCGTGAAGAATCGCTACATCGGACGAACCTTCATCATGCCGGGCCAGGCCATACGCCGCAAGTCGGTGCGCCAGAAGCTCAATCCGGTGGGGGTGGAATTCCGTGACAAGGTGGTCCTGCTGGTCGATGATTCCATAGTTCGCGGCACCACCAGCCATGAAATCGTGCAAATGGCGCGCGATGCCGGAGCGCGCAAAGTGTATTTCGCCTCGGCCGCTCCGCCCGTGCGTTACGCCAACGTGTACGGCATCGACATGCCCACGCGCGAAGAGCTCATCGCCAGCGACCGCAATGAAGCCGAGATCTGCCGCGAAATCGGCGCCGACCTCTTGATCTACCAAGACATCGAGGCGCTGAAGACGGCGGTGCGCACAGCCAATCCGCGCCTTGCCCATTTCGAGGCCTCGTGTTTTGACGGCTGCTATATCACCGGAGATGTGACTGCGGATTATCTCAGCAGCCTCGCCTGCGGGCGTGAGCACTCCCGCGGCGGCGATGGGGATGAAGAGGTCAGGGACGAGGGCTTGCTGGCAACCGGGTGATTGGTCTTGACGATTGGTTATCGAAGCGATAAGGTTTCGCTACTGCGCCGATTTGACCGTCAGCTTGCGGGCGCTCGATAAATCCAGCTAAAGCGAAGGTTTCAGACCCGCTTGGCGTTGCTGGCGGGTTTTTGTTTTTCTGGGTATGCCATGAAGAATTGCGGTTTCACCACACGCATCCTGCACTCGGATCGCCTCGCCGGCACGGAGCACGGCTCGCTTCACAAACCCCTGCATAACTCGGTGGCCTTCGGCTTCAAGGACGCCCGCGAATTGGCCCGCGTTTTTCAAGGCGAAGCGAGCGGCTATGTCTACGGCCGCCAGACCAATCCAACAGTGGCGGCGCTGGAGGCCAAAATCACCGCCATGGAAGACGGCATCGGGACGGTGTGCTTGGGCACCGGCATGGCCGCGATTGGAACGAGCCTGTTCGCTCTCCTTCGACGGGGAGACCACCTCGTCTCCAGCGCCTTTCTCTTCGGAAATACCAACAGCCTTTTCAACAGTTTTGAGGCGCAGGGCATGGCGGTGAGCTTTGTCGATGCCACCGATAAAAACAACGTCGCGGCTGCGCTGCGGCCTGAAACGCGAGCGGTGTTCGTCGAGACCATTGCCAACCCCCGCACTCAAGTCGCCGACCTCCAGGCAATCGGGGAGCTTTGCGCAGCGCGCGGCTTGATCTACATCGTCGACAACACGCTCACCACCCCCTTTTTGTTCCGGCCGCGAGATGTGGGCGCGAGTTTGGTGGTCAATGCCCTGACCAAATACATCGGCGGGCACGGCAATGCGCTGGGGGGCGCCGTGACCGACACCGGGCTTTTTGATTGGACTGCCTTTCCCAACATCAGCGATAGCTACCGCAAGCAGAAGCCGCTGCTCTGGGGGCTCACCCAAATCCGCAAGAAGGGCTTGCGCGACTTCGGTGCGAGCCTCGGACCCGAGGCAGCCCACCATCTCGCCGTGGGTGCAGAAACGCTCGCCTTGCGCATGACTCGCTGCTGTGAAAATGCAAGCCTACTCGCGCAGTTCCTAACGCGGCATTCCGCGGTCGCGCAGGTCTATTACCCGGGGCTGCCGGAACACCCGGAGCATCGGAGATCGTCGCAGCTCTTTCGTGCCCACGGCGCACTCTTGAGCTTTGAACTGGCGCCGGAGATCGATCTGTTTGCTTTTCTTGATCGACTCAAGCTCGTGGTTCTGTCGAGTAACCTCGGCGACACGCGCACGCTGGCGATCCCGGTGGCTCACACCATCTACTTCGAAATGGGGGCAGGGCGTCGCGCCAGCATGGGCATCGCCGATTCTTTGGTGCGAGTCTCGGTGGGCATTGAAGACTCCGAAGACCTGCTGGAAGATCTTCAGCAAGCGCTCGATGCGTCGGTGCCGGCCTGAGGCAACTGGTTCAAGAATCGGCTGGCCAGGGAATCAGCGTTGCCGCCTCACCCTCGCAGCGCAAGTAACCACCAGGTAGGCGCCAGTCCGCCAAGACCCAGCGCTCGCAGCACCGCCCATCCACTGAGTGCTCGTGTCTTCCGGGTCGATGGGTGTGGCCATGGATCATCCTCGTGCACGCGGCGGCGCGCAGCGCAGCATTCACGGCGGCCTCGTTGACGTCCATGATCGCCATTGGCTTGGCGGCCTTTTCGAGCATGCTGGTCGCTCTTAGGTCGGCGGCGAGTTGTCGGCGCTCTTCAAGGGGCAGGGCAAGAAACCGCGCTTGCCACGCCGGATTGCGCGCCTCTTTGCGCCACGCGAGGTAGGCGCGGTCATCGGTGCAAAGCTGGTCGCCGTGGAGCAGCAGTGTTGGCTGGTCTTCGATCGTGGCGATTTCGACCTCGGGCATCAAGCGAGCGCGACAACGTGCAGCAAAAGCGGGGCCGAGCAGAAAGTCGCGATTGCCGTGCTGAATCGAAAGCGCCACGCCCGAATCACTTAACTTGCGCAGCCCATCGAAGACCGGCTGCCATTCGGGTTGATCGAGATCATCGTCGCCTATCCAGGCGTCGAAGAGGTCGCCCAGCACATAAACCGCGCTTGCTTGCCGGGCGGGGCCACCCAAAAAAGCCAGAAAGGCCTCAGCCAGTTCCGGCCGCTGGGCCGCCAGATGCAGATCGGAAACGAAAAGCGTCGCCACGGGGCCCGCGTGCTGCGGCTAGAGGAACCGCATCATGGCGACGCCAGGTGCGCTCTCAGACCGTGGTCTCTTCGGCGCGCAGGATCGTCACATCCTCGACCGGCACATCCTGATGCCCGGCGCGCGACCCTGTTCTAACGGCGCGAATCTGGTCCACCACGTCCATGCCGGCAGTCACCTTGCCAAACACGCAGTAACCCCAGCCTTGAGGCGTGGCATTGCGGAAATCGAGAAATGCGTTGTCGGCGACGTTGATGAAGAACTGCGCGGTGGCTGAATGCGGGTCGGGTGTGCGCGCCATGGCGATGGTGTAGCGCTCGTTGCGAAGCCCGTTTTGTGCCTCGTTGGCGATAGGCGCGCGAGTCGGTTTTTGGCGCATGCCAGGAGCAAATCCGCCGCCCTGGATCATGAAGTTGTCGATCACCCGGTGGAAAACGGTGTTGTCGTAATGCCCTTCGCGCACGTATTGCAGGAAATTCTCTACCGAAGCGGGGGCCTTGGCGGCGTCGAGTTCGAGCGTGATGTCGCCGAGCGAGGTGTGCAGGATAACCATGGCTGTCCTATTTGTTCGCGGCGCGCAGCGTCGCCTTTTCGATGAGCACCTTGTCTTTGGGAACGTCCCGCGGAAAGGGGCCGCCAGAGCCGGTGGGCGCTTCGGCGATCTTGTTGACCACATCCATGCCCGAAATGACTTTGCCGAACACGGTGTATCCCCAGTTCTGCGGCCCGGTGTAATTGAGCGGCGCATTGTTGGCGACGTTGATGAAGAACTGCGCTGCCGCGGAATGGGGATCCGGCGTTCGCGCCATGGCGATGGTGCCGGACAGGTTGAGGAGCCCCGCCTTGGCGCTGGATTCGCCTTCGTTCTTGATCGGCGCCTGGGTGGGCTTCTGCTGGAAGTCGGCGGTGAAGCCCCCGCCTTGAATCATGAAGCCTTTGATCACCCGGTGGAATTGAGTGCCGGCGTAATGGCCGCTCTTGACATAGCCGAGGAAGTTCTCGACCGTCTTGGGCGCCGCGTCAGGATAAAGTTCCAGCACGACGTTGCCGGCCGTGGTCTGTAATTCGACTTGGGGATTCGCAGCCGATGCGATACTGCTTGCCGCCAGCAGGGCTGTGCCGGCAAGTAACTGCACGAACTTCATACTTCAACTCCTTTTGGTCTTTGGGGGTTTGCGCGAGCCCTTGGCCGCGACTTTGATCAGTCCGCTGCGCGCCTGGGCCACAGCGGTGATCGCCGGCGCTGCCGGGCCTTCATAAATGATTTGCCAGCGTCCTTCTTTCTTCTGCCAAAGCTGCTCTTTGCGCATTTGGTTGGAAAGATGATCGCTCCGATAATCCTGGTCGAAGCTTGCAACCGCCAAGTCGTCGCGGTCCGGATGCTGGAACACGGAAAGATTGGTGATGCCGATGCGGATGAACGACTTCTGCGCGTTGACATTGCGCTTGTGTTCTTGCCAGGCGGCCAGGCCCTTGCCCTGGGTCTGGAAGTCGGTCGCGTAGTGAGCGAGGTAGCGCTCGGTGTCCAGGGACTCCCAGTCGGCTCGCCAAGCCTCGAAAGCGCGTCCCAGCTCTGCGGCGTGGGCCTCGATTCGGGCCGGTTCAACCCACTCGATGCCCGGTGCGATGATCACCGGCACCGACGCATCCTCCAGTCGCGCCGCGAGATCCTCGAGTTCACGGTTGGCCAGCACCACACAACCGTCGGAGGCAAAAGGCGCGCGGCTGTAGGTGTCGCTGGGCGTTCCGTGCAGCCAAATGCCATGGCCGCTGCGGCCCTGGCGCCGGTCCCATTCGTTGGGATAACTGAGCGGAAAAGCGCCGCTGCCATAGAAATCAGTCAAACGGGCCGGGGAGATGCTTCCCGTGGTGTGGTAAATCCCCACCGGGGTCTTTTGGTCGCCTTCCCGCGTCTTGCCTGCACCAAGGCGGCCGATGCTGACGTAATAGTCGGTGACCCTCATCAGCGCGCCCTTTCGGTTCTCGAACAGAAACAGGCGTGAGCTGCGCGTGTCAACCACCAACAAGTGCCGCTCTTGCGGTGCGAGCTGCCAAACCACACGGGGCAGCGTGCCGGCGGGCGGCGGCTCCCACCCGTGTTTGACCCGCTGAATCGCCTCGGCGCGCAGCTCTTCGAGGCGTGCCGTCGACGCGGAGACTCCCTCGCCGATACTGGAAAGCGGGCGGGCGTGTGCCAACAGGAGATCGCCTTTGATCAGGTGACCCAGGCGGAAATTGGGAAAGCGGCGCAGTAGCTCGTCCACCTGCTGCTCGGCGGCCCGGATGCGACTGGCCTGGATATCCTGTAGCGCGCCAAAGAGCATGGGCTCGACTTCGCTGGCTCGGGCGTTTGAAGCCAAGCTAAGGCCGAAACTGGCGAGCAGTAGACGGGACAGCCGCCCGCCCCCGGCAGGCGCAATCTTGCGCCAGGCGCTCACTTGCCCGATTGCTCCTGGGTGATACGCCACTGACCGTTTTGTTTCTCCAAACTCATGGACTTGCTGGAGACGGTCGACAGGCGGTCGGATTTATAGTCTTGTTTGAAGCTCACTCTGGCGTGGCTTGCATCCACCAAGTTCACCTTGGGGTTTTGAATGGTCACGCTGATCTGTTTGGGGGCGAGTATCCGGTCGCGCCGCTGCGTTTTCCAGGCATCGTGACTTTCACCCGGTGGATGATACCCGGCCGCGTAGAAGCCGAGATAGGTTTCCACTTCTCGGCTCGACCAGGCTTTGGCCCAGGCCTGGACCGTTGCCAGCACCGCATCGTTGTCATTCGCGGCCGCAACTGGCTTGAGGTCGGCAGAGGCGACTTTCGCCGGCGGTGGGGCGGGAGGAACCGGCGTCGCGGCCGGCGGGGGAGCAGCGGAAAGCGGCGTGGTCTTTGCCGTTGCGGCGGGTGATGGCTCCGGCGTCAAGGCCTGCCCCGCGCTCGCTGCGGGTTTCGCCGGCTCTTTCACCGCCGCCGGCCCTGCGGTCACCTTGGCCGATGTGCCGCGGATGCCGCCGGGTTTGCCGTTGGGGAAGAGATCGCGCACCAAGGCGAGCTTGGTTTCGGCCGACTTATTGCTCTTGTCGAGCTGCAGGGCTTTGTCGTAGGCCGCGCTGGCCATCTTGGCGTAGATGTCGCCCAAGTTTTCGTGCGCGGTGGCATAACTCGGATGCGTTTGGATCGCCATTTCCAGCGCGACCTTGGCTTTTTCGTATTGGCCCTTGGCGGCATAGAGCACCGCCAGGTTGTTGTAGGGTTCGGGCAGTTCGGGGTATTCCTCGGTCAGCGCCTGAAAGAGGCTAATCGCTTCGTTGGTCTTGCCTTGTTCGGTCAGCACCACACCTTTCAGAAAACGCGCGAGCGGATCTTTGGGTTTGCCTGCGAGATATGCGTTGAGCTTGTCCAGGGCCTGCGCATGGTGTCCCTGTTTGATCAGCCGGTTAACATCCTGCAAGTCCTGCGCTGCGGCTGGGCCGGCGAGGCCGAAACACAGAGCGAAGGAGGCGAGCAGCGTGCCGGCTCGGCGCAAAAACCGTGGGAGCATAAGAGCTGCGAATCCGGTCATAAGGGGCTTGATCGCTGACAAAATGGAGCAATTCTAGCAAGAAGCAAAGGGCGCTGCTAGGACGAAGCTGCGATTTTTCAGGGATTTGGCGAACGGTCTCGGGACTGTATCGCGTATAATACAGGGCTGACTTAGACGTTGCGGGGTGCGCAGGAAATGGAAGCCGAACAGCTCAATCTCATCGCCAATACGCTCGCCGATCTGCGCCGGCGGTGCGGCGAACTGCGGAGGTATCTTTGACTACCCCGGCAAACATGAGCGCCTGGCCGTCGTCAGCCGGGAACTAGAAGACCCTTCGGTCTGGAGCGAGGCCGCGCGAGCCCAGGAATTGGGCAAAGAAAAGAAAGCCCTGGAGGCTGTGGTCACCCAGATCGATTTGGTTGAATCTGGGCTCGAGGACTCCGAAGGTCTTTTCGAGTTGGCCCGCGGCGAAGGCGATGATGAAACGCTTCTCGCAGTGCAGGCTGACGTGGGCAAGATCGCTCACCGGGTAGAAGACATGGAGTTCCGCCGCATGTTCAGCAACCCGATGGATCCGAGTCCATGTTTCATCGACATTCAGGCGGGCAGCGGCGGCACGGAAGCGCAGGACTGGGCGGCGATGCTGTTGCGGATGTATTTGCGCTACTGCGAGCGCC
Organism: uncultured Alcaligenaceae bacterium; assembly: GCA_964517465.1. Taxonomy (GTDB): domain Bacteria; phylum Pseudomonadota; class Gammaproteobacteria; order Burkholderiales; family Casimicrobiaceae; genus JACPUX01. The sequence goes on along the minus strand of CAZFEK010000010.1, from coordinate 20,829 downwards.
GCGGCTGGGGCGTCGAAGTCCTCGAGGAATCTCCCGGTGAAGTGGCCGGGATCAAAAGCGCCTCGGTCAAGGTGAACGGGGAATACGCCTACGGGTATTTGCGCACCGAATCCGGCGTGCACCGGCTGGTGAGGAAGTCGCCTTTCGATTCGAACGCCCGGCGTCACACCTCCTTTGCCAGCGTTTTTGCCTATCCGGAGGTGGACGATTCGATCGAGGTTGAAATAAATCCGGCCGACCTGCGCATCGACACCTTTCGGGCATCCGGCGCCGGCGGGCAGCACATCAACAAGACCGATTCGGCGGTGCGCATCACCCACTTGCCGACCAATATCGTGGTGCAGTGCCAGAATGACCGATCGCAGCATCGCAACCGGGCCGAGGCGATGGCGATGTTGAAATCGCGGCTCTACGAACTGGAATTGCGCAAGCGCCAAGCCGAACAACAGAAGGTCGAGGATTCCAAGACCGATATCGGTTGGGGGCACCAAATTCGGTCTTACGTGCTCGATCAGTCGCGGATCAAAGATCTGCGCACCAACCATGAGGTCGGCAACACCCAAGCCGTGCTCGACGGCGACCTCGACGATTTCATCTCCGCCAGCCTGAAGCAAGGCGTTTGATGCCCCGTTTTTTCACTTCTGGGTCTGCTCATGACTGAAACCAACACCCTTGCCGCCCCGCTCGACGAGAACCAGATCATGGCTGAGCGTCGGGCCAAGCTCTCGGCGCTGCGCGCGCGCGGCAATGCCTATCCCAACGACTTTCGCCGCAGCGCCTTGGCGGGCGAGGTTCATGAAACGCACGGCGCCAAAGAGGCTGCGGCGCTGGAAGCGCAGAAGAACTCGGTTGCGATTGCGGGTCGCATGATGTTGAAACGCGTGATGGGCAAGGCGAGTTTCGCGACCTTGCAGGACATGAGCGGGCGCTTGCAGGTTTATCTCACCCGCGATGCCATTGGCGAAGAAGCCTACGAGGCTTTCAAGCATCACGATTTGGGCGACATTCTCGGTGTCGAGGGCCACCTTTTCAAGACCCGCACCGGCGAGCTTACCGTGCATGCCACGGGCTTGCGCTTGCTCTCCAAGGCGCTGCGGCCGCTGCCGGAGAAGTTCCATGGTCTGACCGATACCGAACAGAAATACCGCCAGCGCTATCTCGACCTCGTCACCAATCCCGACGCGCAGCGGGTGTTCAAGATGCGCTCGCACATCTTGCAGAGCATACGCGAGTTCTTTGTCGGGCGCGGTTATCTCGAAGTCGAAACGCCGATGATGCACCCCATCCCCGGGGGGGCGGCGGCGCGCCCGTTTGTCACTCACCATAACGCGCTGGACATGGAGCTTTATCTGCGCATCGCTCCCGAGCTCTATTTGAAGCGCCTGGTGCTGGGCGGCATGGAGAAGGTATTCGAAATCAACCGCAACTTTCGGAACGAGGGCATATCCACTCGCCACAATCCGGAGTTCACGATGATCGAGTTTTACGAAGCCTACCAGGATTTCCGCTATCTCATGGATCTCACCGAAGATCTCTTCCGTGAAGTGGCGCAGAAGGTGCTCGGAACCGCGATCGTGAGCTACCAGGGCCGGAGCATGGACTTCTCCAAACCCTTCGATCGCCTGACCATGCCGCAGGCGATCGCCAAGTACAACCCGCAATGGAATGCGCAACAGTTGCACGATGCGGGTTTCCTGGTCGGGCAGCTCGCGGCGCGCAAGGTGGAGATCAAACACGGCGCCACGCTGGGAGAACTGCAGTTGCTCTTTTTTGAAGAGACCACCGAAGAGCAGCTTTTCGAGCCCACTTTCATCATCGATTATCCCCAAGAAGTATCGCCCTTGGCACGGCGCAACGACGCCAACCCGGCAATCACCGACCGATTCGAGCTCTTCGTCACCGGCCGCGAAATGGCCAACGGTTTCTCCGAATTGAATGACCCCGAGGACCAGGCGGCGCGTTTCATGGAGCAGGTGCGCCAAAAGGAGGCGGGTGACGCGGAAGCCATGCACTACGACGCGGACTACATTCGCGCTTTGGAGTATGGTTTGCCGCCCACTGCGGGCGAAGGCATAGGCGTGGACCGCTTGGTGATGCTCTTGACCGACAGCCCGTCGATTCGGGATGTCATACTTTTTCCGCAGCTGCGCCGAATCGATTGAGCGCCGCCGCCGCGAGCGCAGCCACGGCGCGCGGCGGTTCGGCGAAACGAATCGGTGTCGGCAGGGTCACTAGGTGTTTGAACGAGGGCTTCCGCCATGGCCGAAGGCGATAACCCGGCGCTGTCGAGCGCGGTAGACCTGCGCATTACTGGCATGACCTGTGCAGCCTGTGCGGCGCGCATCGAAAAGGTGCTCAACCGCAATGAAGGCATGGATGCGGCGGTCAACTTGGCGACCGAAACCGCTCATGTGGTCTTCGATCCCGCAAAGGCGGATCTCGCCGCCATCCTTGGACAAATCCGCGCCACCGGCTTTGGCGCCGAAGCGATGACGGAAGGGCCGGGTTCGCTTGCGGAGAAGGAGCCGGACAAAGAAAAGGTCGCGCTCACCGAGTTCTGGGTGGCGCTGGTGCTGACTTTGCCTTTGTTGCTGCCCATGCTGGGCATGGCCTTGGATAGGCACGAATGGATGCTGCCGCCCTGGCTTCAGTTCGTGCTGGCCACGCCGGTTCAGTTTTGGGCCGGATGGCGGTTCTATGCGGGTTCTTGGAAAAGCCTCAAGGCAGGCAGCACCAACATGGACGTGCTGGTGGCGCTGGGGACCTCGGTCGCATACGCCTTCAGCATCTATGCCTGGCTGGCTGACGCGCCGGGCGGGCATCTCTATTTTGAGGCCAGTGCCACCATCGTCACCTTGGTGCTGCTGGGCAAGCTTCTCGAAGCGCGCGCGAGGGAGCGGACCGCGGAGGCCTTGGCGAGTTTGATGCGCCTGCAACCGGCGACCGTGCAGCGCGAACGCGATGGGCGTATCGAGGAGATTCCGGTGGCCGAGATTGTGCCGGGCGAGTTCTTCGTGATTCGCGCCGGTGATGTCGTTCCCATCGACGGCCAAGTGCGCGAAGGGCAATCCAGCATCGACGAGTCCATGCTCACAGGCGAGAGCCTGCCGGTCGAGAAGGGCCTGAATAGCAAGGTGTTCGCCGGGACGTTGAATCATGCCGGGAGTTTGCGCTGCGTCGCGACTGCGGTGGGCAGCAAGACCTTGCTGGCCGGCATCGTGAGGATGGTGGCCGCGGCTCAGGGCTCCAAAGCGCCGGTCCAGCGTTTGGTGGATCAGGTGGCGGCGGTGTTTGTGCCCGTGGTATTGGGTATTGCCCTTTTTACCTGGCTGGCCACTTGGGGGTGGACGAGCGATTTTTCCGCGGCGCTCGTGCATGGGGTTTCGGTGCTGGTGATTGCCTGCCCCTGCGCCTTGGGACTGGCGACCCCAACGGCGCTGATGGTCGGTGTGGGGCGAGGCGCACAAGCGGGCATCCTGATCAAGAATGCGGCCGCATTGGAGCACGCGCAGCGCGTCGATGTGCTGGTGGTGGATAAGACCGGAACGCTTACCGAGGGCGCGCCCCGGATCTTAGGCGTCTATCCGACATCCGGCGTGTCGGAAACGGATCTGCTTCAGCTCGCCGCCGGGCTCGAAGCGGGAACGGTTCATCCCCTGGCCCGTGCCGTGCTCGCGGAAGCTGAACGCCGCGGGATCGAGCCGCAGACCGTGAGCGAGCTCTGCACCGAGCCGGGCCGAGGGGTGGTCGGGCGTGCGAAGGGCCTGGTGTTGAGGCTGGGTTCGCCGCAGTTCCTGCGGGCGGAGGGCGTGGCGCTGGCGGATGAAACGAGCGCCGGCTGGCAGTCGCAAGGACACACCGTAGTCGGCGTTGCCGCGGACCGAACGCTGCTGGGGTGGCTCACTTTGGCAGACTCGCTTCGCCCCGGCGCGGCCCGCGCCGTTTCCGCCTTGCGAGCCCAGGGCACGCGCGTGGTGATGCTTACTGGCGACCATGCGACGACTGCTGCGGCGATAGCCAAGGCGGCCGGAGTGACCGAATATCGCGCCGGGCTTTTGCCGCAAGACAAGGCAGCCGCGATTCGGCAGTGGCAGGCTGAAAAACTGCGCGTCGGCATGGTCGGGGACGGGATCAACGATGCTCCTGCCTTGGCCCAAGCCGACGTCAGCTTTGCCATGGGCGCTGGTTCGGGTAGCGCGCTCGAGACTGCGGATGTCACTTTGCTGCGCAACGAACTTACCGACGTGCTCGCCGCGATGTCACTATCGCGTGCCACGGTGCGCAAGATTTGGCAAAATCTGTTCTTCGCTTTCGTTTACAACGCGCTGGGCATCCCCCTGGCCGCCTTGGGTTATCTCAGCCCGGGTCTGGCGGGAGGCGCCATGGCGATGAGTTCGGTTTCGGTGGTAACCAGCGCACTGCTCTTGAAGCGCTGGAAGCCGCCGCTCGTTTGAGAGGTGTGGCATGCGTCAGAAATTTGCGGTTCAAGGCATGACTTGCGGCGGGTGCGCAGCGAGCGTCACGCGCGTGATCAAGGCGCTTCCCGGCGTGAGTGAAGCGACGGTAACGCTACAGCCCGGCGGCGCTGAAGTGGAATTCGATCCGGGGCAAGTGAACGCGGAGACGATCGTCACGGCGATCACCAAAGCCGGATTCGACGCGCAGCCAAGTTAGCCGGAAGCGGCTGGGCGAGCGGCTTTGCGAGGATTCAGACGTCGCGGAAGACCACCACGTGATCGACATCGAGCTTGATGCCGATTTGCTCGCCGATGGCGTGGTTGTGGTGGCTGGGCACCAGCGATAACACGCGTTGCCCGCTGGGAAGCTTCAGCGTGTAAAGAAACTCCGCGCCCCGGAAGGCTTTGGCAACCACTTCGGCTTGAATCGCCGAAGCGTCGTCGTGAACTACGTCGTCCGGGCGCAGCAGCACAGATACCCGGCAGCTTTTGCCGCAGCGGGCGCATCCGGCGCTGCAATCCGTGGGTATACGCCCCGCAAGACGCCCGAGCTCGATGCTCACCTCCTTGGGGTTCAGCACCTCGCCCGCCAAGAACACGCCCTGTCCGACGAAGTCCGCAACAAATCGATTGGCGGGGCGATGATAGAGGTTGTAGGGCGTGTCCCATTGCTGGATGCGCCCTTCGTGCATGATCCCGATCCAGTCGGCAACGGCAAAAGCCTCGTGCTGGTCATGGGTCACCAGCACTGCGGTGATGCCGGCGTCTTTGATGATCTCTCGCACTTCGAGCGAAAGGCGTTCGCGAAGATCGACATCGAGATTAGAGAAGGGCTCGTCGAGCAGGATCAGCTGCGGCTGGGGAGCCAAGGCGCGCGCCAGCGCGACGCGCTGCTGCTGGCCTCCCGAGAGTTCATGGGGATACTTGGCGCCCGATTCGGAGAGTCCCACGCGGCGAAGCAGATCTTGCGTGCGCGCCTCCCGCTCCGCTGCGTCGAGATTCCGCAGCCCAAAGGCGACGTTTTCGGCGACGCGAAGATGCGGGAAGAGCGCATAGTCCTGGAACACCATACCGATGCGGCGTTTTTCCGGCGCAGTCAAATGCCCGACGCCGCTAACCGTTTTTCCGTCAAGTCGGATTTCCCCGGCCAGGACCGGTTCGAAGCCGCTGATCGCTCGAAGAACGGTGGTCTTGCCGCAGCCGGAAGGCCCCAGCAGGCAGCCGATGGCGCCTTGGTCTAAGGTCAGGCTCAGTTGGTCGACGACGGTGGCAGCGCCATAGGCGAGGCGCAAGTTGGAAATTTCGAGCATGGGCAGGCAATCGATTACAATTCTCATTATGCTTGAGACCGCGTTTCGGCGCACCTGCGCGTGACCCCGTCCATCGCAATGGCGGCACGGCCGGCAAACGTCGCCAATTTCCGCTGGACGCTGGCCGCCCTATTGGTGGGTGCGCTGCTCGCCCTGCCGGTAGCCAGCATCGCCCTGAACCTGTTTGCCGGCGGCACGCAAGCGACCTGGGCTCACTTGTGGGCGACGATTCTGCCCGAAATCCTCGGCAATACGCTGGGCCTGTGCTTTGGAGTCACGCTGGGGGTGGTTGTCTTCGGCGTGGCACCGGCATGGTTGGTGACCATGCATGATTTTCCCGGCCGGCGCTTGTTCGAGTGGGCCTTGGTACTGCCGCTGGCGATGCCGGCGTATGTGATGGCCTATGTTTACACCGATTTTCTACAGTTCGTGGGGCCGGTGCAGACCGTCCTTCGCGAAGCCACCGGGTGGAGAAAGGACGACTATTGGTTCCCGGAAGTGCGCAGCCTCGGTGGTGCGGTGCTGATGTTTTCTGCCGTGCTTTATCCCTATGTGTATCTGCTTGCTCGCACGGCTTTTCTGGAGCGCGCCAGCGGCATGCTGGAGGCGGCGCGTTGCCTCGGGCTCACGCCCTGGGGTTCGTTCTTCCGGGTTTCGCTTCCCCTGGCCAGGCCGGCGATCGCGGCTGGCGCGGCTCTGGCGCTGATGGAGACGCTCGCGGATTACGGGACGGTGGCCTATTTTGGCGTACCCACTTTCACCACGGCGATTTACCGCACCTGGTTCTCGCTGGGCGACCGGGTGGCCGCGGCACAGCTTTCGGCCGCGCTCCTGAGTTTTGTCGTGCTGGTTCTCGTGCTGGAAAAGATCAGCCGGGGCCGGGCGCGATTCCACAATACCACCGGTCGCAATCGTCCGGCATCGGGACATCGACTGCGGGCGGGGCGCGCTGGCCTTGCGGTTGCGGCCTGCCTCCTGCCCTTGTGCCTGGGATTTGTCTTGCCAGCGGCCCTGTTGTCGAAAATGGCGCTGAGCGACGGGGATGCCCAGTTCGGGTTTCGGTTTCTGGAGCTTGCCCGCAACAGTTTTAGTCTGGCAATCTTAACCGCGATGTTGGCTGTGTTGCTTGCCTCTTTGCTCGCCTATGCGGCGCGCCTCGCTCGCCACCCCGCCACACATCTGGTGAATCGCTGCGTGGCTCTCGGTTATGCCGTGCCCGGTTCGGTCATTGCCGTCGGGGTCTTGATTCCCGTTTCGCGAGTCGACAATTGGTTCGCTACACAATGGACGGCCCTCACCGGCAGCAACCCCGGGCTGGTGCTGACCGGGGGCATAGCCGCACTGGTATTTGCCTACCTGGTGCGCTTCTTGGCGATTGCGCTGCAAACCGTGGAAGCCAGTCTCGGCAAGATCACTCCGAGCATGGATGATGCGGCGCGATCGCTTGGCGCCAATCAGGGCGAGATGCTGCGGCGAGTGCATTTGCCGCTGCTTCGAGGCAGCTTGTTGACTGCGGCGCTATTGGTGTTCGTGGACGTCATGAAGGAATTGCCCGCGACGCTGGTGATGCGCCCCTTCAATTTCGATACCTTGGCGACGCAGACCTACACGCTCGCTTCCGACGAGCGCCTTGCCGAAGCGTCGACCGCCGCATTGGCGATCGTTGCGGTAGGCATCCTGCCTCTGGTCGCGATTACGCGGCAGATCGCGCGGCGTTTTGACCGGCCGTGATCAGCGCCAGGCAACACGCCAGTGCTTGCGCTGCAGATAGCGCCAGACCTCGGGGTAGGGCTTGCCGACCATCCACTTCAGCACCGGACCGGCCGCGATGCAGGTCCATTTGCTGCCGCGCTTGCGCCAAACTGCCTCGCCGATGAAGGTGGGCGCGGTGATGGTCATTACTTTGGCCGAAACCGTCGTCGCCATGATCGAGCTCCTTGTGCCGATGCTCGTATCTGCGATAACGGCTGAGCGGCGACGTCCTTGAGCCGCCGCGACCCAGCAATAGCGAAGGAAAACGGGCGCTTATCTCCACCCGGCTCGGTCGAAAGCCTTTTGGGCCGCAGCCATGTTTTTCGCGAGATCACCCACCTTGATCCCGTCGGCCTTGAAGCTGCCCAAGGTGTCCAGCGCGGGATTGCGCGCGGGGGCGGTTTTCACGGCAGGCCATTCGTTGTTGCCGTTGGCGAAATAAACTTGCGCCTCGTCGCTGGCGAGGTACTCCAAAAACTTGACCGCCGCTTCTTTGTGCGGTGCGGTCTTGAGCACGCCGCCGCCGGAGACGTTGATATGCGTTCCAAAGCTCTTCTGATTGGGCCAGATCACCGCAACTTGCTCCATCACCTTTTTGTCTTCGGCTTTCTCCGAACGCATCAGCCGGGCGACGTAATAGGTGTTGGAAATGGTCGCGCCGCATTCTCCTGCAGCCACCGCCTTGATCTGGTCGGTGTCGCCGCCTTTGGGCGCGCGGGCGAAGTTGGCCACCAGTCCTTTGGCCCACTCTTCGGTTTTGGCCTCGCCAAGATGCTGTATCAGGGCCGAGCCTAGCGAGAGATTGTAGGGGTGGGCACCCGAGCGCACGCAGATTTTGCCTTTGAGTTTCGCTTGCGCGAGATCCTCGTAGTTTTGCACGTCGGCACCGTTTACCGTGGCCTTGTTGTAGACGATCACGCGGGCGCGGGTCGAAAAAGCAAACCAGTTGGCGGTGCGCAGATTGGCCGGGATACGATCTTCCAAGGACTTCGATTGCACCGGCGCGAACAGACCCAGCCCGTCGGCCTGCGCCAGGCGCGCCGCATCAACGGTCAGAAAGACGTCGGCGGGGCTGTTGGCGCCTTCGTTCTTGATTCGCTCGAGCAGCTCGTCTTCCTTGCCTTCGATGCGATTGATCCGAATTCCGGTGGCCTTGGTGAAGTTGGCATAAAGCGCCTCGTCGGTTTGGTAATGGCGTGCCGAGTAGAGATTCAGTTCGGGCTCGGCGGCGAAGCCGAGGCTGCATGCCGCCAGGCTGTAGCCAAAGAGCGCAAGGGTGGATGCGGTTTTCATCAGGGTCTTTCGGGTTAAATGTACGGGAGCGAGGCCTATACTAACACGAATTCACCAAATGCGAATCATTCGTATTGTCGTTTGATCAAAAAACGGACGAAACCCGCCAACCGGCCCCGTCGCTCGAGGCGAGCTTCAGGCGGACGGCGCGGGGCGGCGGGCAAGGGTGCTCTACGGGGCGTTGAACTTGGTCGCCTCGACGTGATCCGGGTAAATCTGCAAGACCCGGGCGTAGGCCTCGGCGGCCTTTTTGCGGTTGCCCAAGTTGAACTCGCCGCGCGCGAGGTACACCCAAGCCGTGGCGTCGCTCGGGTAGCGGCGCGTGAGTTCCCGCGCGTGGTCGGCAAGTGTCTTCCACTGCTTCTCGGCCTCCTCGCATGCCAGCAGGCGGACATGGGCGGTGTAGTTCCAGTTCGAGTACTGAAGGACCAGTCGTGCCTGATCCGCGGCGGCGCGCCAGCGCATTTGGGCCATCAAGGGCAGCATCATGCCCAGAGAAGCGTCGAGCGATTGAGGGTTCGCCTCGAGCGCGCGTTGGTAGCCGCGAACCGCTTCGTCATGGCGACCTTGCAGATAGGACAGGTAGGCCAGGCGCAACAGCGCGAAGTCGCTGGCCCGGGACTGGTTTTCGATGCGCGCTGCCGCTTGCGCATATTGGCCGGCTGCTTCGAGCGCGTAGGATTCGCGCCAGGGGTCTGCAGAGCGGGCCTCGCCTGCGATGAGCAGGAAGAAGAAGGCGGTACCAAGCAGTTGGATTTTCATCAGGAGGGCTCCGTTTTTGCAGCGGCCAGCGGCCACCAGGGGTTGTGTGAGGATTCATAGGCGGCCATCTCCTCCGCTGCTGCGCGACGCCAGCGTTGGGTACCGACGCGAATGGCGAAGAGGCCGTTGTGGTCGAAGTGGACCTCGCCTTCAAGACTTGGCCCAAGGGGTGGCGCGATGCTGAACTGGATATGCTCGGCAGAGCTGCATCGCGCCTCATAACTTGCCCGGGCATAGCCACGGTGAAAGAGCATCGCCGCTTGCGCGAGCACCAGGCGCCAGCCGCGCAGGCACCAACTCACCGGCACGCACTCCGACCAGGAGGCGCCGGCGCCCAGGCAGAGCGGCATCCCAGGCAGCGCTCGGGCGAGCGCGCTGAAGAACGGATGCTCGCCTTCGTACTCCAGTAGCCGCCACTCCAAGCCGTCGCGCGCAAACCACAGGCGGGCCCCGGGCGCTTCGAGAAACAGACGTCCATCCTCGGCTGCGCGCACGACCAAGCTCGCCGCGCGCCGGGTGCCGACTTCCAGGTAATGAAAGGTTTCGCCCAGGTGCCAGTCGATGCCCGCAGTGCTGAGGGCGGGCAGCGCCTCGAGAACTTCACCTTGCCGCGGAGTGCGCGCCGCAATGCGGCCGCGCTCATCGCTGCTCAGGAACCGGCAGGGCAGGGTGGCGGCCCCGAGTTCACCGTTCCCCTGAACCTGCAGGTGCACGTGAGGGTAGATCGCATAGCCGGAGTTGCCGCAGCGGCCCAGCATATCTCCCGGCTCCACCCGCATGCCGGGCACCACGGTCAGGCTGTTTTGCGCCAGATGCGAGATTTCGACGAAGAAGCCGCGGTCATCGCGCACGATGACGTAATTGCCCCAGTTGTTCAAGGTGTCGGCGACTCCCGGCGGCGAGTCCGGCAAATCTCCGCGAGCCGCCACCACCGCTCCGCGCAAGGGGGAAAGCACGGGCTGCAACCAACTGTGGTAATGCCGCAGTTCCGTTCCGGTGTCGGTAAAGCTGTAGCCGTCGTCGCCCACGACCACGAAATCGATGCCGTAGCGCCACGGGCCTTGATGGGTCCAGGCACCGTCGAAGCCTTGCCAGACCATCCAGCGTCCCGAACAGGGCAGGCCAAGCGTCGGCGTTTCACCGCGCGCTCGTTCCCGCACCGCGGCTTCGATCGCCGCTTCGGGAGTAGTGCGCCATTCGCGGCGCAGTTCATTCCCAGGGGTCCGGCCCAACGCGGCAAGCATCAGCAGCGTTGCCAAATTGTAGGGCAGGGCATGCACCGGCAGCCCCGCGGGGGAGAGCATCCGGGCCAGGAGTTCCAGCAACACCGCGCAGCAGGCCACCGCCAGTCCGGCGAGAACGACACTGCGCCCGGATGGAAGCAAGAAGTAGCCGCCGATCGCCATCGCCACCAAGGGATAGTTGAACAGCGCGGCATCTTGGGCCCCGCCCCCCAAGGCAAGGTGCAAGCTCAGGCCCAGCGCGTAGCCCAGCCAGGCCAGCAGAAAGAGCACCCGCGAATACCACAGAATCAAGATCGCCAGAACCGCTCCCGCGGCGGTTTGCGGGAGATAAAGAACTCCCCCCAGCGCTTGCAGTCCTTGAGCGACCGCCGTGGGAGCGGCGGTTTCGCCAGACCAAGCCAGGCTCGCGGCGCTGGGCGCCAAGGCATGCAGCATCCAGCTCAAGCCGACGAAGGGCAGGCTCAGCACCGGAAGTTGACTGCGATCGGTGAGCATGGCCATCAGCGCATGGGACAGGAGCAGCACGGCAGCGCCCGCGGCAAGTGCCCAAGCGTAGGCCAGGGCGGTGTCGGGCCAATAGTGAGCCACCGCAAGCCCGGCCAAGAGCGCGTTGAAAGCCGGCACGCTGCGCACCAGTCCTTGGTCGTCGAGTTGCGTCAACCGTGCGGTGAACCAGGCGGCGCCGAGGGCCAGAACACCGCACAGCGCCGCCTGCGGCTGCCAAAGCAGCACCAGGAAAATCACCGTGCCGGCGAGGCCGCCGCCCAAGAACAAAAGTTCCGCGGCGGCGCCGGCCCAGGCCCGCATTTGGCGTAAGGCCAGCAGTCCGTAGCCCTGCCCGCGATGCGGCGGCGGTGATGGAGTGCCGATCATCTCAGGCGCCGCGGCGTCGTGCGTTCATCTTCAGCACCTGCGCTGCGCCGCTCGCGCTCGTATTCAGGCGCGCGGGAAGCCGCTCCCGCCGTTCGACGTCGCTGAGGTCTTCGCCTTCACGAATGAGGTCGATTTCGCCAGCGCTTCCGATCATCACCACCGCCGGGCGATATTCGATGAATTGTTGCCATTGCGTCGGGTTGTAGGCGCCCACGGGCGAGATCACGAGGTGGGCGCCGCGGGGCAGCGGCGGCAGCGGCAGACCCTCGTCGACGACATCGATGTTCATACACATCGGGCCATAAAGCACCGAGTTTTCGCAGGGGCCGGCATGGGGGCGGGCCAGCGCGATGTCGAAGCGGTACCAATAGGAGGTAAAGAGCAGATTGACGCCGCTATCGAGCACATAGGCGCGGGTGCCGTCCGCAAGGCGCTTCACGGCACGGACTTCAGCGATGAGGCTGCCGGCCTCGTCGACGACCGCTCGTCCGGATTCGATCACGAGCCGCGGCTGATGTCCGGGGCGCAGACCCGCGCGCAGCGCGGACGCGACGGCTTCGGCGTACTCATCCAAGGAGGGCAGAAGCACGTCCGCGGCGTGATAGACGCCCTTGAGACGGTTCTTCGAGGGCAGGCCGCCACCGATGTCCAAAGTGGCGATACGAAAACCGAAGCGATCTTCGATTTGGTAGGCGAAGCCGAGCATCTTGCTCACCTGCCGGCCGTAAGCGCAAGGGTCGAGGATGAAGGTGCCGATGTGGCAATGCAGGGTGTCGAGCTTGAGCCATCCGGCGCGGGCGATGCGCTCGACGATTTGTAGTGCCTGCCCGCATTCGAGGTTGAAGCCGAAGCGCGACCACTGCGGCTGAATGCCGGCGTCGAGGTTGAGCCGCAGGCCGATGGAAAGCTTGCGCCCGCGCGCCTGGGCAATGGCCTCGAGATCGAGGATCTCATCGAGATGATCGACGTGGATGGCGGCGCCGTCGTCCACGGCGGTTTCGAGCATGAGCCGCGACTTGTTCGGCCCGTTGAAGAGGATGCGGTCGCCAGGTACGCCCAGGTTCTTGGCCTTTTCGTACTCCATGCGGGAGACCACCTCGGCGTAGGCGCCCTCGTCGTGCAGCGCCGCGCAAATGGCGCGCAGGTAATTGGTCTTGTAGGACCAGCCCATGACTACCTTGGGGTAGCGCGTGGCGAAGGCGTCTCGGACGGCGCGGAAGCGTCGACGCAGCGCAGCTTCGTCGAAAACGAAAAGTGGCGAACCGAAGCGCGCCACCAATTCCGCAACGGAGGCCCCGGCGATTTCGCTGCGCACCTTGCGGCGCAGCGGCGCGGGGCCGCCGAATTTGTTCATGTGGCCGGATTCGAGGCGCTGAATGAAGGGCGGTTCATAGGGGATGGACATGGTTACTCCGAAGTTGGGGCAAAGCATGAAAAGCCGCGTGTTCCGGCCGCGAGCGTTGGCCGTTGATCATCAACTCCTGCATCGGTGCGGGATCGGTAACGATTTCATAGGTGTAGCGCACAAAGAGCTTGCCCGCGGTGTATTCCGCCTTGGGCTCCTGAGGCAATTCCAAGGCGGCGCGCACCAGAGCGGCCGGAAGATTGACCCCCACGCCGGTGGCGAGATAAACCCAGGCGGGAAAGCGCGGATTGACTTCGATCAGTTTGAGGCGGCCGTCGGCGCTTGCGATGGCCTCGATTTCAAAGGGGCCGCGCCAGCGGTAATGGCCCAGGAAAGCGCGCGCCGCGTCGGTGAGCGCGGGGTGTTGGATGGTGACACCGGTCCAGATTTTTCCCAGCTCAGTGACCCAAACCTTCTTGACGGCCACCAAGCCGAAGTCGCCGCCGTTTCCGTCGCCGACTCCCACCAGGTTAACTTCCGTTCCGGCGACCCAACGTTGCAGCAGGATCGGGAACCCCCACTCCGCGGCGAGCTGATGAAAGCGTCTCTGGGCTTCTTCGAGGCTCGTGACGCGATAGGCTTTGTAGAAAGGCCCTTTCACCATCAGCGGAAAGCCGAACTGCGCGCAGGCCGCGGTCAGATCCTCGAAACGCGTCAAGGCGATCGTCTCCGGAACCTCGGCGCCGATGGATGCGCCGATCTCGGGGAGTCGCTCTTTGGAACGCAAGCGGAACTGCTCCAGCGTGGGCAAAAAAGAGCGTATGCCCCGCGCCTCGAGCGCCGCTTGAGCTTGGAGATAAACCGGAAGCTCGACGTCGAGATTGGGGATCACGCCATCAAGGCCCGGGCCGGACTTGATCTGTTCCAAACGCTCGATCAGGGAGGTGGCGCCTTCCGAGGGATAGGGCATGAGGTAAGAATGCTCGAACAGCCAATCCATGTAGAGCCCAGGTTCCATGGCGTCGTAGGCGAGACCCAGGAGGCGCGGGCGCAACGCCGGGTCTTCGAGCAGGCTGCGGGCCACACCGGTTCCGGGACCGGGATTGTCCGCAGCGTTGATGCCTGAGAGGGCGATGATCGGGCGGTTCATGGCGCGTCCGCGAATACTTCATAACTCGCCAGGCGCTCCACGAAGTCGCGCAGATCGCGCTCCGCGGTGGCGGTTTCGATCAGGCATTTTTGTGCCAGCAAGGTGGCGACGGCGCTGATCGATTCCCCCGCAACAAGCGCTTCATAGGCCAGCCGACCGGTCGCATTGAGAAGGTAGGCCGTGCCGTTCTCGGGATCGAAAGCGAAGCCTTCCTGAGTACATTGCAAGCTGCGCAGAAGCGGCATGAGGGTTCTCCAAAGGGGGCCGCGGAGTCGCGGCGACGGATGCCATTGCACCGCCTGTGGATGACCGGAAGACCACTTCGATGATGACAGAAATATCATGCACGCCGCTTTGCTTCGGCGTTACCATCGCGCCCATGAATGTGCTATTGGTCGAAGACGAGCCGCGCATCGCCGGCTTCGTGTGTTCCGGGCTGCGCGAGCAAGGCATGAACGTCGATCACTGCGGCAGCGGCGACGAAGGTTATGCTTATGCCAGCAACCGCGTGTACGACGTGATCTTGCTCGACATCATGCTCCCGGGGCGCGACGGCTTGTCCATCCTCAAAGGGCTGCGCCGCGCTGGCAATGCCACCCCGGTAATTCTGCTTACGGCGCGCAACGAACTCGATGATCGGATCGAGGGGCTCAATCAGGGGGCTGACGATTACCTTGCCAAGCCGTTTTACGTCGAAGAGTTGATCGCGCGCATCCACGCCGTTGCTCGGCGCGTCAGCGGCGAGCGGAGCAATCTGCTGCGTCTGGGAGGCTTGTGTCTGGATCGGATCGAGCGTCAGGTGCGACTGGGGGAGCGGGTGATCGAACTGACCAATCGCGAGTTTTCCTTGCTCGAATACCTCATGCGTTCGCCGGGGCGCGTATTCACACGAACGCAAATTCTGGAGCACGTCTGGGGTTACGACTTCGATCCCAATACCAACCTCGTCGATGCCTGCGTGCAACGCTTGCGGCGCAAAATCGACGCCGCCGAAGGCGCTTCCGTGATCGAGAGTATTCGCGGCGTGGGCTACCGGTTGCGCAAGGAATCTTGACTCCGACATGTTGTTGCGCTCCTTCCGCTTACGCATGGCCTTGTGGTCCATGCTTGCCGCCGGCGTGGCTGCGGCCGGGTTCGGAGCCATGGCCTGGTGGTCGATACGCCAGACGGAGCTCCTGAAGCTCGATCACGATCTTTCGGCGCGGGGTTTGCGCGAGCTGGGCCGGCCCGAGGGGCCGGGGCACTGGGGGCTCTTGGAGGTAATCCTCGCCGAAACCCAGGCCTCTGGGCAGCGCGATCGCGTTTTGATCCTGGCACTGGATTCGGGCAACCAGGTGCGCTATCGCTCGGCGCATTGGCCCAAGGGCCTGGAGGTACCCCTGCCGCCGGCTACGCCCCTTCCTCCCCCGCCCTGGGGCCCCCCTTCATCCGAGCGGTTTGCTGATCCGGAGTCCGCGCGCCGGCTCAACGGGGATGAGAGCCAACCCAGGAGATTGGGCGGGGCTGCCGCCGGCGGCGAGAAACGGCCCGACGAGGCGGGCGGTTCGGCGGCCACTCCGCCTCCGGCGCCCGGGTCTAGGGCTGCGGATGATGTAGCGCCTTTGCAGCGTGTTCCCACGCCGCAGCCGCGCAGGGCCGGATCCGATCAGGTCGCCCCCGCGCCGTTCTTCGGCGGACCGCCCCCGGGGGATCGTCGCCCAGGATTGCGTCCGCCCGGCGGACCTTTCGAGCGAGAAGAAGGTTGGCGCGGGGGCGGTGAGATCCCGAGACCTCCAGGGTTTCCCCCGGAGCGGCGCGGGCTCCGGCCGCCCGTGCACGAACCGGGCGACTTGGCCCCGCTGCAAAGACCTCGGCGAGGAGACGCGGGGCCGCCTGACGGACACCCGGCGCCAATCCCCAGGAGCGATCTGCATGGTGAGATGCGGTCGGTATCCTTGACCCTGGCTCAGGCGGATCCTCGTCTCCCGCCGGGCTTGCGGGTCCGGCCGCCGCTCGATCCGCCCGAGTGGTTCACGCTTCCCGCCGCAGGAAAACGCTGGCGCCTTGCGGTCTTTACCGCCCCGGAGCGGCGGCTGGTGTTGGGTATCGACTTGGGCGTGGTGGACGACACCATGGGTGCGGTGCGCAATGGGTTCTTCCTCGCGCTGCCGGTCGCTCTGGTATTGATTGCCTTGGGGGCATGGTTTCTGTCGGACCGGGCGCTGCGCCCGCTGCGACGACTCTCGGGAAGCATTCGGCGCATCACTGCGCAGGGCTTGTCGGAGCGGGTCGCCAGTGCTCGGGAGGACCGCGAGTTCGAGGAGTTGATCACCGTTTTTAATGCCATGCTCGAACGCCTGGAGCGAGGCTTTCTGCAGGCCTCGCGCTTTTCCGCGGATGCCGCGCACGAGCTCAAGACGCCGCTGGCGATCCTGCAGGGAGAAATCGAGCGCGCGCTGCAGCAGGTGGAACCGGGCAGTGCCATTCAGGCAACGCTGGGCGGCCTGCTTGCGGAAGTGCGGCGACTGTCGGCGATTTCGCGCAAGCTCCTGCTGCTGGCGCAGGCCGACGCCGGTGGGCTGCGCGTGCATCGCCAGACCTTTGATCTGAGCCGGGCGCTGAGCGAACTTGCCGATGATGCGCGCCTGCTAGCGCCGAACATCAGCGTCCGGGAAGCGATTGCTCCGGGCTTGAGTCTGCGCGCGGACCCAGATCTCCTGCGCCAGCTCCTGCAAAACCTCATCAGTAACGCCATCAAGTACAACCTTCCAGCGGGTTGGGTCGAGATTGCCGCGAGATCCGCAGGTAGCCACCTCGAAGTGGCGATTTCCAATGCCAGTCCGGGAATTGCCGTCGCTGACCGAGAACGCATCTTCGAGCGCTTCTTTCGCGCCGATCCCTCGCGAAGCCGGCAAAGGGAAGGCGTGGGCCTGGGGCTGGCTCTGGCAAGGGAGATTGCTCGGGCTCATGACGGAGACTTGCGCCTCGCCGCGTCGGCGGAACGGGAGACCCGCTTTGTCCTTGTCTTGCCGCGGTGAGCGGGCGCGCCTCCATCCGGCTTTGGCGTTTCGCTGACGAACTGCAATCTCACGAGCAAAGCAGCCCGAAATCTGGCAGAATCCGTAGCAAGAAGCGCACAACGGCAAGTTCTGGCGCGCAGGTCTAGAAGAATATCTATCTGGCAACATGAGCTTGGGTCCAAAGCATATGGTACCCACCGGATCAGTTGCCGCCAACCGAGATCGCAGCTTGCAATCGAAGGAGAGGAGTAATGAAGTCGAAGAGCGTTCTGCTGGTAATTGCATCGATTATGTTTGCTTACGGTTGCGGAGCTTTTTCGCAAGTTGGCGAGGTGTCCCTCATTAAGAGCCCAGAGGTCATTAATCAGGAGTGCGCGCGGGCAGTAGCTCGCGGATGGTTGGGGCAGGAGGAACCGAATTGCCAAGGCCAAGCTTTCAAAGTGTTCAAATCGGATGTCAGGCTAGCTGGCACCTTCTTTGGCAGCGTTACTTCTCCAGATCCGTACGCGGGGAATCCAGATCCGTACGCGGGGAAAACGGGATTCATTGGCACAGCGCAGGGGGTATTCTGGCGAGCAAACGCCAACGTAACTCCTAGCTACGATAACTCCTTCGGTTTGGAGTTGCTAGATAGGCAGGTTGGAATGTTTCTCAACACCTGGGCTGCCGAAGATCCGATAGGCTTCTATGGTGGTCCAAACGCCGACTTCTCCGGGGAGCTGTGCGCACTTTATGACGACCCCAATAACCCTCACGATTGCCGGAACACTGGGCTCACAGCGCCTTTCGCATCGGAAGGGGGGGGGTAAGACTTGAGGTGGATGACTTTGAAATCAAGACCTCCGACCCCTACCCGACCAATCGGTTCGCCAGCGCCCAGGTGAATTTGGGCGCCTATTTCGTTGACCCAGTTTACAAGACCAGATTGATGCTGAACATTGGGCTCTATGACAGCCGGGGCACAAGCGCAATGAGCCAAGGTCACGCAGATTACGATCCGGCCCAACAGATTTTCTATTTCGGCGTAGGATTCCGACCAACTGGTTTTCTTGGTGCCGGAGAAGGCGGATACCTTGAGGAAAAGCCTGGCACCTCACCAAACGGCAGCGCGCCCTACACTGTCGCGCCACGAAAAGTGAGAATCTCTATCTCACGGAGCCAATTCGAGAGTATCATGTCTGAAGTCTTCAGGAAATACAGTTCGTCTTTGAACAGTTCGCCTTTGCCTTGCGTGGCCGAGAATAACTCGATTATCTGCAATGCCTCGAATTTTGTGCTCGCGCGGCTCGGCATCATCGGTGAGGTCAATGTCCCGCCGAATCCTGCGATCCCTACGATCTTAAATTGGAGCTTTGAGGTGCCTGAACTGGTGCCTGAACTGGCCCCCCAAGGGCTGGTTTATTCCCCCCAGAACGCGGGTTGGGTATTTACCAACCGAAACGGCGCTGTCAACAGCGGCCTTCAGCGCAACGGAAGTGCGTTTGGAGCAGAGAATGCGCCGCACGGAGCGCAAACTGCGTTTATCCAGGGGAAATCGGCGATATCCCAGACCATTAACTTTGAGCCCGGGCGGTACACTTTGCGCTTGTGGACGGCCAAGAGGGCTAACTCCCCTGCTCAAGCCCTGCGTGTCATTGCGCCGAATGGGGCCGCCACAATCATCAACGGCAGCTCGACGGATTTCGTGGAGTCGTTGATCGACCTCGGGTGGACAGACGGAGGCGCACATGAACTCACGATCGAGGGCGTTAATGAAGAAGGGGACATGTTTATTGATGGGTTAGAGATCACCACGGAGACGGGCATTCCACATCATTCGCTCGGCTTCCGGTTTAATGGTCTGCAGGCGTTCGCGACTAAAACGCTGACCAGCACCGCGCTGGCTAGTTCCTCAAACCCAGCAACTCAGGGCGCATCAATCAGCCTCACTGCCACCGTCAGTGGAGCGAGCCCCACGGGAACAGTGATCTTCAAGGAAGGGACGACGACGCTTGCGGGATGCGGCGCCGTAAGCCTCAGTGGCACCGGCAACACCAAGAACGCGGTGTGTACGACCACGGCACTCAGCGCAGGTTCGCACAGCATCGTGGCGGCGTATTCCGGGGATGCGGGAAACTCCACCTCGACCAGCACGGCGCTGCTACAAGTGGTCAATGCCGTATCGGGCAGCCTGGTGAATGGCGGGTTCGAAACGCCCGCTGTTGGTAGCGGGTATCAGTACAATCCCAGCGGAGTCGGGCTGGGCTGGACTTTCAGCGTCAACAGCGGAGTTCAAGGCAATGGGAGCGCTTGGGGTGGGGCATTCGCTCCGGAGGGCTCCCAGACAGCCTTTGTTCAAGGACAGGGCAGTATTTCGCAGAGCGTTTCATTGGACGCAGGAAGTTATCTGGTGAGCTTCTCGGCGGCCCAAAGAGCGTGCTGCGTCAGTCCCTTTTCGCAGTCCTTGCGACTTCGGGTTGACGGAACTCAAGTTGGACCGACACTAGTCCCGGCTGGCACGAACTTTGAGGCGCTGAGCGTCGCTTTTTCCATTGGGCAGAGTGGATCTCATGTGTTGGCTCTGGAGGGTGTCGACAGTGAGGACCGAACCGTGTTTGTCGATAACGTGCGAATTGAACGAACTGCGAGTGGAGTGCCTTCGGCAACAATCTCACAGTCCCAGCCCAGCACGGTCTCCGGCAACCCATACACGATAAGCTGGAATTCTAGCAACGCGACAACCTGCCAAATCACGAAAACCTTGAACGACGTGGTTCAGTTCGGCACTTCCAATCCCTGGGCTACCGACCTATCCGGGAACAGAGTAGTCAACCCCGCGGCGCCAGGAACACACGTCTTCTTCATGCAGTGCAGCGGCCCAGGTGGATTATCAAACGTTTCCTCATTTGTGCATACCGTAACCTGCCCTGCGGGAAAAATGGTCTCCGGAAGCGGCGGGAGCACGAGTTGTGTTTCTGGCTCGGGACCTTCGGCCTACATTAACGGCACCAGCCCATCGGCGCCCCCCGGTACATCCTTTACCGTGAATTGGAGTTCGAGCCAAGCCACATCATGTACCGTAACGAAGATGCTAGATGGCGTTTGGCAGTTTCCCACGAGCAATCCTTGGGCAACCGGCACGTCCGGGTCGAAAGCTGCCGCGCCCTCTGTTCCAGGGACTCACGTCTTTCTGAACAACTGCTCCGGACCTGGCGGCGCCTCCAATACGGCGACCTTTACTCATGTGGTAACAAACTGATCACCGGTTTCCGACCCGGTGCAAGTTCGCCTGCCCCCCTGCAAAGCTGGGGGGCGCTTGAGCTAGACGCACCAAGCCTTCCCTGAGATTAGCGACGGCCGCTCACGGTGGCCTGCAAAACCTCGCGCGCTGCCCGCGTGCGCTTCGAGGGATTCTAAGATCAATAGAGCGGCGCGAAGAAACGAGAAACTCAGAAACTCACTGCAATTTGACCGGCGGGTGGCGAAAAGCGATAATCGTCGATTCGGGGTGTAGCGTAGCCTGGTAGCGCGCCTGGTTTGGGACCAGGATGTCGGGAGTTCAAATCTCTCCACCCCGACCAGAGTTCGAATTTCTGTCGCCCGACCGAGCGCCCGTAGCTCAACTGGATAGAGCACCAGCCTTCTAAGCTGGGGGTTACAGGTTC
>CAZFEK010000009.1:0-90815 GCA_964517465.1 uncultured Alcaligenaceae bacterium | reverse complement strand
CTTGAAGGTGCCCGATTCCCGCAAATCCCGTTTACCGTCAGCCTTGTCTCGCGCCGGCGACTCGCCGCGGCTGACGGTATTCTTCGCCCGCGCCAGAAGCTCGCGCGCATCGGCCAGCGACAAGGGATCGCCGTACTTGATGGTCTCTGGATCACGCTTGGGCTGGCTGGCTTGGAACTCGTCGTACTGGCCCAAGCTAAGAGTTTCGCGCCGGCCCGCCAAGCGGTAGTCGTAGCGGAAGGTCACGGTGCCCTTTGGCGACACCACTACGTACATGCCGTCACGGTCTGGAACCTTGTAAGCCTTTTCCTGGGGCTTGAGGTTCTTCAGTTTCATGTCGCTCAGGGCCATAGCCTTGTCCTCCACGGGATTCGCGTTTACCGTCAGAGCATCAAGACGGTAAACGGTTCGCTGATCAGCACACCCCAAACTATACCGTCATTTTTACCGTTGAAAAGTGTGGGATTTGTATGCACGTCATGGGACGACAAAAAGACAAAGGCCCTTGAAAAATCAAGGGCCTCTGGCGGTTGGCGGGTCGTTGTGGGACCCTGTGAAACGCTACCGAATCATTCCCACTCGATCGTCGCCGGCGGCTTTCCCGAGATGTCGTACACCACGCGATTGAGTCCCCGCACTTCATTGATGATGCGGTTGGAGACTTTGCCCAACAACTCATAGGGCAAATGCGCCCAATGGGCGGTCATGAAGTCGGTGGTCTGCACCGCGCGCAGGGCGACGACGTTTTCGTAGGTGCGGCCATCGCCCATCACGCCGACGGACCGCACCGGCAGGAAGACCGCGAAAGCCTGGGCCACTTTGTCGTACCAACTCACGCCATCGGTGTCTTTCGCGGCGCGCAGTTCTTCGATGAAAATGGCGTCGGCGCGGCGCAGGAGGTCGGCCGATTCGCGCTTCACTTCGCCGAGGATACGTACGCCCAGACCCGGCCCAGGAAAAGGGTGGCGGAAGACCATTTCACGCGGCAGGCCCAGCGCCAGGCCGAGTTCGCGCACCTCGTCCTTGAACAGATCGCGCAAAGGCTCCAGGAGTTTGAGATGCAGGGTCTCAGGCAAGCCACCGACGTTGTGATGGCTCTTGATGTTGTGCGCCTTCTTGGTCTTGGCGCCGGCCGATTCGATCACGTCGGGATAAATGGTTCCTTGCGCCAGCCATTTGGCTTTGGGCAGTTTGGCGGCTTCATCCTGGAACACGTGCACGAATTCGCGGCCGATGATCTTGCGCTTGGCTTCGGGATCGGTGACGCCGGCAAGCTCGCTCAGGAAACGCGCCGAAGCGTCGACCATATCCACCTTCACGCCCAGGTGCCGGGCAAAGGTGTCCATCACCTGCTCGGCTTCATCGAGGCGCAAAAGGCCCGTGTCGACGAAAATGCAAGTGAGCTGGTCGCCGATGGCGCGGTGAATGAGCGCTGCCGCGACGGAAGAATCGACACCACCGGAGAGGCCGAGGATCACTTCCTCGTCGCCCACTTGTTCCCGGATGGCGGCCACGGCTTCGTTGAGATGATCGGGCATGTTCCACTCTTGGCCGCAGCCGCAGATTTCATGCACGAAGCGCTTGAGAATCGCACTGCCCTGTTTGGTGTGCGTCACCTCGGGATGGAATTGCACCGCGTAGAAG
The DNA here is from genome assembly GCA_964517465.1 of uncultured Alcaligenaceae bacterium. Taxonomy (GTDB): domain Bacteria; phylum Pseudomonadota; class Gammaproteobacteria; order Burkholderiales; family Casimicrobiaceae; genus JACPUX01. The sequence continues at coordinate 89,171 of CAZFEK010000009.1, read as the reverse complement.
CGTCGCGCTTCATCCGCCATGCCGGCAAGCGGGGTCGCTTCGTTGCCGGCGATCAGCTTGAAACCGGGAGGCAGGGCCGTCACTTTGTCGCCATGACTCATCCACACGTCGAGCAAGCCGTGCCCCTCGGCGTTGCGCCTGTCCTCGATCCCTTCGAGCAAGCGCGAGTGCCCGCGCGCGCGCACTTCGGCATAGCCGAACTCGCGCACCTTGCCGCTTTCCACGGCGCCGCCCAGTTGCGCGGCCATGGTCTGCATGCCGTAGCAGATGCCCAGCACGGGTACACCCAGTTCGAACACTGCATGCGGCGCGCGCGGCGTCTCACTCTCGGTGACGCTATTGGGTCCGCCGGAAAGAATGACGCCCGCGGGCGCAAATTCGCGGACAAAAGCTTCGCTCACATCATAGGGATGAAGCTCGCAATACACCTTGGCCTCGCGCACACGCCGCGCGATCAGTTGGCTGTACTGCGCGCCGAAATCGAGGATGAGGATTTTGGGGAGCATAGGGGCTAGGGGCTAGGGGCTTGCGCCTCAATCCACATGATAATTCGGCGCTTCCTTGGTGATCTGCACGTCATGCACGTGCGATTCGCGTATGCCGGCGGTGGTGATTTCCACGAATTGGGTGCGGGTGCGCATCTCCTCGATACCGGGGCAGCCGCAGTAGCCCATGCTGGCGCGCAGGCCGCCCAGCAATTGATGAATCACCGCGACCACGCTGCCCTTGTAAGGTACGCGACCCTCGACGCCCTCGGGCACCAGCTTGTCGGCGTTCATCTCGGCATCTTGGAAATAGCGGTCGCTCGATCCTTGCTGCATGGCGCCCAAGCTGCCCATGCCCCGGTAGGATTTGTAGGAACGCCCCTGGTACAGAACGATTTCGCCGGGCGCCTCTTCGGTGCCGGCAAACATGCCGCCCAGCATGACCGCATGGGCACCAGCCGCAACGGCTTTGGCAAGGTCCCCCGAATAGCGTATGCCGCCGTCGGCGATCAGTGGCACATCCGTCCCCTTCAAACCGTCCACGACATTCTGCACCGCGGTGATTTGCGGAACGCCGACGCCGGCAACGATGCGCGTGGTGCAAATCGATCCCGGCCCGATGCCCACTTTCACCGCGTCGGCGCCATGATCGACCAGAGCCCGCGCCGCTTCGGCGGTGGCGATATTGCCTCCGATCACTTGCAGTTCTGGAAAATTTTGTTTCACCCAGCGCACGCGGTCGAGCACGCCTTGGGAGTGCCCGTGCGCGGTATCGACCACCACCACATCCACACCGGCTTCGGCCAAAAGCGCCACGCGCTCGTCCGTGCCCTCGCCCACGCCGACCGCCGCGCCGACGCGCAGTCGGCCGTGTTCGTCCTTGCAGGCCAGCGGGTGCTCGGTGGATTTCAAGATATCCTTGACCGTCACCAGACCTTTCAACTCAAAGGCATCGTTCACCACGAGCACGCGCTCGAGGCGATGTTTGTGCATCAGCGCCTTGGCTTCTTCAGTGCTGGTGCCCTCGCGCACGGTGACCAGGCGGTCCTTGGGCGTCATGATGTTGCGCACCGGCTGATCGAGACGGGTTTCAAAACGCAGGTCGCGGTTGGTCACGATACCCACGAGGGAAGCTCCTTCCACCACCGGCAGGCCGGAAATGCGATGCTGGCGGGTAAGCGAGAGCACTTCGCGCACCGTCATTTCCGGACCGATGGTGATCGGGTCTTTCAGCACGCCGCTTTCGAAACGCTTAACCTTGGCGACTTGCGCGGCCTGCTGTTTCGGCGTCATGTTCTTGTGGATGATGCCGATGCCGCCTTCTTGCGCCATGGCGATGGCGAGCGGGGCCTCGGTCACCGTGTCCATGGCCGCGGATACCAAAGGCACATTGAGGAAAATACTGCGCGTCAGCCGGGTTCTCAAGCTGACTTCACGAGGAACGACCGTGGAATGGGCTGGGAGGAGGAGAACGTCGTCGAAGGTCAGTGCCTTTTGTACGACACGCGTAGCTGGCATGGAAAAACTCCTACACGCAAAGGCGAATTATACGGAAACCGCTCCGGCGGCGCAAACCCGCGCCGATTGACGCTTCGCATTACATGGGCTATGTTGCGCTCCAAACCGCAAGGATGGTGGAGAGGCAATGAATAGGCTGCTCGTAACTCTGTTTTTGTTGTGTGCCGGCAATGCCCTGGCGGCCGGACTCTACAAATGGGTGGATGAAAACGGCAAGGTCGTTTATTCCGACACCCCCCCACCGGCCTCGGCCAAGGAAAGCAAGGCACTGGCCGCGCCGCCCCCACCGGCTGATCCCGGTGCAGCCAAATCGCTCGAAGATCGTCGCCAGAAATTGCAGAAGTCGCGCGAAAACGAAGCCGAACAAGCCAAAAAAGACGCCGAGGAAGCGGCCCGCAAGGCCGAATCTCAAGCCAACTGCGGCCAGTGGCGCGGCGAGCTGATCGCCATCGACAAAGGAGTAGTGGGCGCTCGAATCAACGAGCAGGGCGAGCGCGTGCTACTGGACGAAAAGCAGCTCGCGCGGCGCAAAGCCGATCTTCAGCGCTGGGTCGCCGACCACTGCAAAGGCTGAGCGCGAGCTTCAGCGCTGCGCGCTGGCCAGGAAAGATTGCAGCCGTTCACTCCGCGGGTGAAGCAGGGTCTCCTGCGGCGGCCCCTCCTCCTCGATGCGGCCGCGAAACAAAAAGATCACGCGCGAGCTCACTTCACGTGCGAAGCCCATTTCGTGTGTGACGACGATCATCGTTCGTCCCTCTTCGGCGACACCGCGCATCACCCGAAGCACCTCGCCCACCAACTCAGGATCAAGCGCCGAAGTGGGCTCGTCAAACAGGATCACTTCGGGTTCCATCGCCAACGCCCGCGCAATCGCCACTCGCTGTTGCTCTCCTCCGGATAACTGCGCTGGATAGGCCAGCCGCCGATGGCTCACGCCCACGCGTTCGAGGTAGTGTTCGGCGCGGGCGACTGCCTCGGCGCGCGCAATCTTCAGCACTTGCATCGGAGCTTCGATCACGTTCTCCAGCGCGGTCATGTGCGCCCAGAGGTTGAAATGCTGAAAGACCATGGCCACCCGGCTGCGCAAGCGCTGCAAGGCCCTCGGATCGACCGCATCGAGCACGCCGCGCCCATTGGGCGCCAGGCGCAACTCCTCACCGGCGAGCACGATGCGCCCGGCGTCGGGTCTTTCGAGTAGGTTGAGGCAGCGCAGAAAGGTGCTTTTGCCGGAACCGGAAGAGCCGATCATGGCAATGACGTCGCCTTTCTGCGCGGCCACGGTGAGTCCCTGCAGCACGACGTTGTCACCGAAACGCTTGACGATGTTTTCAGCCAGCAATGCAGTCATGAGTGATGAGACGAGAATGAGTGATCATGGGCTCAGGAGCGGCCCGGTTCGGAAGGCAGCGGTGCCCGCTATCTTTGCCAATCGGTCGCCGGGCCGCGCGAGGCGCCGCGCGCTTCGCGCGTAGAGAATTCCGGACACGCCGGCACGCACGGTATGCAGGTCACCGCTCAGCGGATCGACCACGTCAGCAATGGCATCCCCAGCGCTCACCTGCGCCCCCGGCGCGCGATGATATGCCACCACCCCGCCTACCGGCGCGACGATGGGTTCGGAGCCGGCGAGTGGTGTGCCTCGGCAGAGCGGCTCGGGTAGGCGCGGCGCGGTGCCGGCGAGTACCCGCCGCCAGCGCAGAAAATCGCACAAAGCCTGCGCATCACGCAGCGCCAGATCGTGGTCCACCTCGGCTTCTCCCCGCAGTTCCACGGTCGCGGAAAAGCAGCCGCCGGCGATTGTTTCCGAACCATGATGACGCTTGAGCTCAAACCAGGGGCGACTCAGCGCTTCGTCAAAAGGATCATCGCCCGACAACTCTGCCAGCAGCACTACCTGGGCGCCCAGCAAGCGAGCCAAAGGCTCCGCTTCGAGTTCGAGCATAACGTGGGTATAGAGGTGGAGTACGGCTTCATGATCGCAGTGTAAATCGAGCGCGATGTCGGCGGGGCATGCAAGGCGCATCAGCTGGAGCTTGAGTGCCTCGGCCTCGCTCACCGCTTGGCGCGCGGCAAGTTCTTCCAGCATGGCCCGGCGTATCCGCTCGCGGTTCGCTTCCGGGTCGCCCCTCAATTGGCCGCCAAGGCGCGCCAGCAATGCCTCTCCCAGCGCGGGAAAACCTCGATTGAAATTCTGTCCGCTATCGAGCGCGAAGCGGCCGACCGCCGAACCCAGCAGGCGCTGGTCGAGCCCGATAGGATTGGCGGCGGGTACCACGATCACCTCGCCCAACATTTCGCCGCGCGCCTCGAGGTCTTCGAGCAGTCGCCGAAGGTGGTACATCACCAAGAGACCCGGAGGCTCGTCGGCATGCAAGGCCGCCTGCAAATAGGCCAAGGGCCGGGCGCCCGGATTGCCGAAGCGCAGCACGAAGATTTCACGCCGTGTTCCGGGCATGCCGCCGCCCAGGGCCAGACGCTCAGTGCGCATCGGCGATGACCTCCGGCCGGGCAACGCTGTCGGCGCGCAAATGGCGTAGCCAATGCCGCTCGGCAAGCTTAAATAGTCCGACCAAACCGAAAGTCAGCACGAAATAAAATGCGGCAGCGGTTCCAAAGGCCTCTGCGGGCAGCAAGTACTCGGCGTAAACGTCGCGCGCAACGCGCGTGATGTCCACCAGGGTAACCGTGCTGGCGATCGCCGTTGCGTGCATGATGCCGACGACTTCGTTGCTATATTGCGGCAGCGCGCGTCGCAGCGCCGAGGGCAACAAAATGCGCCGGTAGAGGGTCAGCCCGCTCAGGCCAAAACCCTGCGCCGCTTCGATCTCGCCTATCGGAGTGGCGCGGATGGCGCCGGCAAAGATTTCGGTAGTATAGGCGGTGGTGTTCAGCGTGAACGCAAACCAGGCGCAGAACCAGGCATTCTTGAACCAGGCCCAGAGCCAGGATTCGCGCAAGAGATCAAACTGGGCAAAACCGTAATACACCACGAAGAGCTGCACCAGCAGCGGCGTACCGCGCATCACATAGGTGAAGAACCACACCGGCATGGCCAGCCAAGGCCGAGAGGAGACACGCGCAATTGCAAGCGGCACAGAAAGTGCGAAGCCGCTTGCCAGCGAAAGAACCATGAGCAGCATGGTCACTTGCATGCCGTCGAAATATTTGGGCAGCGCAGCCAGAATCAGCGCGAAATCGAACATGATCAGAACTCGACGCGCCGAACGCCCAGGGAATAACGCCGCTCCAAGAAATGCAGCCCCAAAACCGAGAGCGTCGTCAAGGCGAGATACACCATAGCGATGAAGGCATAAAAACTGAACGGTCTTTGCGTGCTCGCCGAAGCAAGGTTGGCGCGGTGGATCATGTCGTCCAGGCCGATGATAGAAACCAGTGCGGTGGCCTTGACCATCACCAGCCAATTGTTGGCAACACCCGGCACGGCGTGGCGAATCATTTGCGGCAGCGTAATGCGCCGAAGCACCTGCCATCGGCCGAGGCCGAAGGCCAGACCCGCCTCGATTTGTCCGCGCGGTATGGCCAGGATCGCGCCGCGAAACGTTTCGGTGAAATAGGCGCCGAAGATGAAGCCTATCGTCAAGGCGCCGGCCGCGAAAGCCGGCACGTCGATATATTCGAAACCCAGCGCCTGCGCACCCTCATTGAGTATCGCCTGCCCGCCATAAAACACCAGGAGCATCAAAACCAATTCGGGCAGCCCGCGTATCAGCGTGGTGTAGATACCCGCCAGGCGGCGCGCAAGGGGGGACTCAGAGAGCTTCGCCACCGCTCCGACGAGGCCAAAAACGATGGCGATCGCAAGGGAGGCGGCAGCAAGTTCCAGGGTGAGCAGCAAGCCGCCGAGCATCGCCGGCAGATAACCATAGAGCATCGATCTGCCCGCCTCAGTGCGAATCGCCGGAAACGTCGAAATCGAAGTATTTGGCGGCCACCTGGCGATAGACGCCCTTGGCCTTGATCGACTTGAGCGCCGCGTTGAAGCGGTCGCGCAAAACGATGTCGTCCTTGCGCACGGCGATGCCTACGCCGCTGCCGCCGCCCAAGCGGACCATCTCGCCGACCTGCGCGTAGCCTTTGCCCGCCGGGCGCTTGAGGAAAACCTCTTCCGAGACCACCGAGGAGCCGAAAGCAATGTCGGCGCGCCCCGCGGCCAATTCGAGATAAACCTCCGGCTCCTTGTTGACGAGAAGCAGCTCGCTGTCGCGGTAATTTTCGGCCAAGTACTTCGCCCGCGGCGAATTGCGAATCACGGCAATGCGCTTGCCCTTGAGACTCGCTGTCCGGGTATCCGAGAAAACGCCGGACCGGGCAATCCAGCGCGAGGGAATGTCATAGTAGGGGTCGCTGAATTCAAGCACCCGGCGGCGTTCTTCAGTGATGGTCATCGAAGCGACGATGGCGTCGAATTTCTTGACCTTGATGGCGGGAATCATGCCGTCCCACTCCTGCTGCACCAGCGAACATTCGGCCTTCATCTCTTGGCACAGCGCGAGGGCGAGTTCGATGTCGAAGCCGGTAAGCTTGCCCTCGGCAGAGATCATCGAAAACGGCGGATAACTTCCCTCTACGCCAATTCGGATTTTCCTCCAATCCGGCGCTTGGGCAGCCGCGGCATTCAGCACCAGAACTCCCAGCCAAAACAGCATTGCGCGCACGAGCATCCTTTCCTCCTCCAATCGATCGCGCCGGGAACCTTGCACCCGATCCCTCGGCCGGTGCACAATGTAGCATAGTTTTTCATTTATTCACATCCTGAAAATATTTTTTCATGACCAAACCCGCTCAACCCGCCGCCTCGGGGCCTGCGACGGGGGCTACCCCCGAGCTGATCTTCTCCCGCTCGCCCCTCGGCGCCCGCTTGCTGGATTTGCAGCGCGAGGCATCCGCGTCCAATCGCGTCGTCGCCGACTATCTCTTGCGCAATCCGCTGCGAATTCCTGCGCTGGGCATAGAGGAACTGGCGACCCGCGCCGGCGTTTCCACGGCGACGCTTTCGCGCTTTGCTCGGACTCTCGGCTTCGCAAGCTATGCCGAGCTGCGCCACGCGGTTGCGGAAACCCTGCAGCGCATGCTGCAGCCGGTCGAAAAGCTCCGCCAATCGATCGAAGGCCGCCCCTCGCGGGAGCGCAGCCCCGTGATCGAGGGGCTAGAGACGACGCTGGCCAACGTGCGCGCCGCCGCTCAGGGGCTGGGAGGCGAGCAGCTTCGCCCGGCGGTTGAGCGAATCGCGCATGCCGCCCACGTCTACACTTTGGGTTTCGGTCTTTCCGCACATATCGCGGCCATTCTCGCCCTAGACCTTCAGCCCTTTTGCAACCAGCTCACCAATGTCGTGGAGTTCGGCGGAACCGAGGTCGCTGCCGGACGACTGATGAATATCTCCAGCGGCGACACCTTGATCGTCATTTCCGTTCCCCGCTACGCCAGCGACGCGATCAACCTCGCCCAATACGCGCGGCGCCGCGGCGCCACGGTCATCGCCATCACCGATTCACCCGCTTCCCCCCTCGCGCCGCTTGCCGACCACCTGCTGTTGGCGCCCGCGACACATCCGGTGATGTCGAGCAGCCTCTCGGCCGCGCTGGTCGTGGTCGAAGCGCTGGTCACCACCTTCATGGTGTCCAGCCGGCGCAATGTCGAACAAGCCGCCAAACTGACTGACGCCATCTCCGCCTATCTCTACGGCGGCGAGGCCCTGCGCCGCCCAACCGGCAAGAAACCCCGGAGTCGGTAACCCCGCGCTCACCCCCCGTCTGTCCTAGCCGGACAGTCGCATTTTCCCGACCGAATTTGAACAATTTTTTTCATTCTTGCTTTTGCTGTAAATTTCTGTACACTTATTCACCAAGCATCCTGGGCAGGCTCTTCATCAGCGCCGCCCGAGGACGCCCCGGTCGCGCCGGGCCAGGCGATTGAACCCGGCCTCGACAGGCCGGAATAGGAGCGCTGCGAGCGGAGCTGGCCTTCTGCTGTCGCGGGGGAAACGATTTCACCTCTGGTCACCGGGGTCTCAGAACTTCACACCTTTGGAGAAGGAATGACTCGAAGAGCTGGTTTTGGAGGATGCACATGGGCAGGCGCCCGCTTGCGCCTGGCGGGGGACGAACAAGGAGCTTCTCCCCTGGTTCACTTGAGGACTTGCTCGCCGTTTGCGACCGGCAGGCAATCGGTTTTTGTTCCGGCTTGTCCGGCATAAGGGAGCTTACAGATGTCACGACCACATACTGCATTTTCGCGCCGGCTGCCGATGTTGCTCCGCGGCCTCGCCCTCGCCTTGGGCCCGGGCGCCCTGCTCACGCTTGCCAGTCAAAGCGCTCTGGCACAAACCGCCCCACCGCCCGACGCGCAAGCCGCAGTCCTTCAGCGCGTGGAGATTACCGGCTCGTCGATCAAGCGCATCGACGGCGAGACTGCGCTTCCAGTGCAAGTAATCCGCAAAGAGGAGATCGACAAGCTCGCCGTGACCACTGCCGCCGAGCTCCTCACCAAGATTTCCGCCAATGCCGCGGCGCTCACGGACGGCGCGAGCTTCTCTGACATCGCCGGGCAGCGCGGTTTCAACGGCGCGAACCTACGCGGCATTGGTGTTTCTTCTACTTTGGTATTGCTCAACGGCAGACGCATCGCCAACTTTGCCTCGCCCGGCAGCAGCAGCGGCGTAGATCTGAACTCCATACCCTCGGCTGCGATCGACCGCGTCGAAGTGCTCAAGGACGGAGCTTCCGCGATCTACGGCACCGACGCAATCGGCGGCGTGATCAACTTCATCACTCGCAAAGATTACCGCGGCGCGGATCTTTCGGTCTACGCCGCTCGAACCCAGGACGGGGGAGCGGACAAGACCATCGCCACGATCTCCGGGGGCATCGGCGACCTCGCCAAAGACCGCTTTAACGTTTTCGGCGTGCTCGATTACCAGGACAGCACAGAGCTTCGTTCCACGCAAAGAGATTGGATCGGCTCGGTGTGGCAGCCGGACATCAACCTCGATGTCGGAAGTTCGAACACTTTTCCCGCCAATGTGCGCCGGACGCGACCCAACGGCAGTCCGACCGGGGGGCGCTACAACCCCAGCGCGCCCAACTGCAACCCGCCGGCGACGATCTACGCACCGACCAGCTTCGTCGGGCCAAACGCGTGCCTGTACGACTACATGCACAACACCGAGATCTTTCCCGCCTCGAAGCGTTTCGGCTTCATCGGCCGCGGCCAGTTTGCGCTGACCCCGGAGCACCTGCTTTTTGCCGAACTGCTTTACTCGAACACCAAGACGCGCTATCGCATCAGTCCGCTGACCATCACCAACCTTAACTACCCCGCCGACGGGCCTTATTACCCGACTTCGCTCGGCCTGAGCGGGCCGCTGCGCGTGAACCTGCGGCTGCAGGAAGCCGGCGGGCGAACCAACGAAGTCGATAGCACCACCCAGCGCCTGCTGCTTGGAGCGCAGGGCACCGTGTTCGGATGGGATTACGACACCGCCTTCAATCACAGCACCAACCATGCCGTCGATGCCTATGTCGACGGTTACGTCGCCACCACGGCATTCAATGCCGCCTTCCTCACCGGCCGCATCAACCCCTTCGGCAGTTCCGATGCCGCCGGATCGGCGCTGCTGGCAAGCACGAAAATCAACGACCGCGCCCGCGATTCCAGCGCCACGACCAATGCCTGGGACCTCAAACTCTCTCGCCCGCTATTTGCCCTGGGCGGCGGCGACGCGCAGCTTGCCCTGGGTCTCGAGGCTCGCCGCGAATCGATGGACTTCAAACCTTCAGCCTTGCTGCAGGCCGGCGAGATCCGCGGCGACGGCGCAGCCACGCCTTTCAACGCCAGCCGCAACGTGCGCGCGCTTTTTGCCGAAATGAGCCTGCCCTTTTCGAAGGCTCTGGAAGGGCAAGTGGCTTTGCGCATCGACGACTACAGCGACGCCGGCAACACCACCAACCCCAAATTCGGATTGCGCTTCCAGGCCGCGCCACAACTCGTCTTTCGCGGTTCTTTTAGCGGCGGATTCCGCGCGCCTTCGCTCACCGACCTCTACCAACCCTCGCGCATAGGCCAGACCAACGGCATCTATGACGACCCCCTGGGCTGCGTCAACAACGGCACCATCGACAACACCCAAAACCCGGACTACTGCGGCATTCAGCCGGACAAGTGGACCGGCGGAAACCCCGATCTCAAGCCGGAAAAGTCGAAGCAAATTTCTCTGGGCATGGTTTTTGAACCGAGCAAGATGGTCAGCGCCACGGTCGACGTTTGGCACATTGAGAAGAAAGACGTGATCACCAGTCCCGAGGGCGTCTTTTTCGCCGACCCGGTGCGCTTTGCGCAGTATCTGATCCGCGATTCCGCCGATCCAGCCCTGGCGGGGATTCCCGGGCCGATCACCGCGGTCGATTCGCGTCTGCAAAACTTCGCTGCGCTCAAGACCTCGGGCGTGGATCTGGGCATAGAACTGCGGCTTCCCGATACCGCCATCGGCCGCTTCGGCGTAAATCTGTCCGGCACCTATATCTTCGATTTCAAGTCCCAAGCCGGGGCCGGGTCGAATTACACCGATGGCGTGGGTCTCTTCAGCAACGATCAAGTCATTCAACGCTGGCGGCATCTCTTGAGCTTCAACTATGACTACGGCCCTTTCGGCGCCACGCTGTCGCAGACCTTCTATCGCGGTCACCGCGATCAGCAGCCGCTGCAAGACGGGAGCTACCGCCGGGTGTCCGACTACGCGCTGTGGGATCTCACCGCGTCGTATCAGCTGGGCAAGAATCTCAAGCTTCGAGCCGGCGTGAAGAACCTGTTTGATACCCACCCGCCGGTCTCGAACCAAGTCTACTTCTTCCTTGCGGGCTACGACCCGAGCTACACTGATCCGCGCGGTCGAACCTTTTTTGCGTCGCTGTCCTATCGCTTCAAGTAGCGCGCTGCCGCGGACGGGCACCGGAAGGCAAGTGCCGAGCCGAGGACTGCGATCGTCACCTCGGCTCGCGCGGCTCCAGGCGTTGGCGGGCAGCGCGCCAAGGATACTGATGTCTAGCAACACGCTCTGCCGGCTGGTCATGGTCTTCGGAATCGGAATCGCCTTGTTGTCCAACCCCGCCCGCGCCCAAGCGAACAATTTGCCACCCGGGCCGCTAGTCATCATCGGCGGCGCCTTGCGGGCCAACACCCACGAAATATGGAGCCGCGTGGTCGCGCTGGCGGGAGGGCCAGGCGCTCGCATCGCCGTGTTTCCTGCCGCCGCCGCAGAGCCGGAAAAAGCCGGCGCCAAAACCGCGCAACTGCTGCGCAGCCATGGCGCCGACGCCTTCGTCGTGCCGCTTGCCCCTGCGCTCAAGAATTCCGATTATCGAAGCCTTGCGCGCGACCGTACCTGGGTGGAAAAAATTGCTGGCGCAAGCGGGATATTTTTCACCGGCGGCGAGCAGGCGCGCATCACCCAGGCTTTGCTTGATGGCCAGGGGCAGGCCACGCCCATGCTCGACGCGATCCGCGCACTTCATGCCCGCGGCGGGGTGATCGCCGGAACGAGCGCCGGTGCGGCGATGATGAGCGAGACCATGTTCAGCGAACCGCGCTCAACGCTGCAGATGCTGCGTACCGGTCTTCGCAAGGGCAAGGACATCGCCCCCGGTCTTGGTTTTGTTCCGCGAGGCCTTTTCGTCGATCAGCACTTCGTCGTGCGGGGCCGTTTTGCGCGCCTGATTGCAGCCATGCTGAAAACGGGCGATTCGCTGGGCCTGGGTGTCGACGAAGACGCCGCGGCGGTGCTGCAAAACGGCGAAATCGAAATCATCGGCAATTCCGGTGCGGTGTTGATCGATCTCACCCAGGTCGAGCCGCCGTTTCGAGTCGAACCGCTGGGCGTGCGCAACGCGCGCCTGAGCTATCTCGACTCGGGAGACCGCTACCTGCTCGCCAAACGCAAGGCTATTTCCGCCAAATCCGCCCGCGGCGAGCTGGTGCAAGCGCGCCGCTCGGCGAGCAAGGAAGAATCCGCAGAAGCTGCCAACTACGCCGATGTGCTCGGTCGTAGCGTGCTCCCGCGCTTGCTCGCCCAGGTCGCCGAAACTTCGGCAGCTGAAGTGCTTGGGCTCGCCTTTGACCTGGGCAGCGCGGACAAGCCACAGACCGGTTTCGAGTTTCGCTTTGGCCACCTGGCGGAAACCACGGCTTACCGCGCCGGAGAGTACAGCGCTGAAATCTACAGCGTATTTGGAGTGCGCCTGGATATCCGTCCAGTGCTCATGAGCGCGCCGCTTTATCGCGTGCTCGAACAGGAAGGTTCGCCCTAGGCCTTGTCCAAGGTCCGCATGCCCTGCCGGGGCAGTGCAAGGACGAACCAAGCGAGGGTCGATGACAGCGGCGCCCGTAGCCGCGAAACCAAACCGCTGAGCGGCGGCGAAATCCACGCCGATTTGCCCCCGCGAGCGCACGAAGACGCGCCGAGTCGATGCCGAACCTCGTCCAGCGCGTGGGCGCAAAAAGAAACGGCTTGCATCGCTGCAAGCCGCTCTATATTTGGCTCCCCGACCTGGGCTCGAACCAGGGACCTGCGGATTAACAGTCCGTCGCTCTACCGACTGAGCTATCGAGGAAGAGGACGCGGATTATAGGCTGAGGGCCGTTTCCGGGTCAAGAATTTTTGAGGCAGCGCGACCCGGACACCCGCCCGGCAAGCGCCGCGCGCGAAGGTCGATCCCCTCGCGCCGCAAGCGTCTGCGTGTCCAATCACATCTGGCGAAACCGATGCAGATAGGCGCGACTCACCACCAGAGTTTCGGTTCTGCACTTGAGTTTCACCACGACTCTGCCGCGAAAATCGCGTCCGGTGCCGAGGACCAGGGCAGCGTTGACGATCGTGCCGCGGTGGATTTGCCAAAAGCGCTCGGGATCGAGTTGATCGAACAGATCCTTGAGCGGTGTGCGAATCAAGAGCTCGTTTTCGGCGGTCATTACACTGGTGTATTTGTCGTTCGCTTGGAAATAGACCACCTCGTCGATCGGTACCAGTTGCACTTGCTGCCCCACTGCCGCGCGAACCCAGCGCAAATAGGAGCCGCCAGCTGCGCTCGCCTTTCCACCCGCCAACTCCGGCAGTAGCTGTGCCAGCCGCGCCAACAGGGCTTGGGTCTCGCTTGCCGGCGGCGAATTTCCGCAGATCTGCCGCTGCAATTTGCTCACACACTGCGCCAAGCGCGATTCGGTCACCGGTTTGAGCAGATAATCCACCGCCTCGGCTTCAAAAGCTTCCACCGCATACTGGTCGTAGGCGGTGACAAAAACAAAATGGGCCGCGCCCTGGGCTCGCCGAGCCACCTCCAGCCCGGTGAGACCGGGCATGCGGATGTCCAAGAAGGCGATATCGGGTTCGTTCTCTTCCAAAGCACGCAGGGCCTCGGGGCCGTTTTTCGCCAGCGGCAGAATCTCTAATTCGGGCCACAAATCCCGCAAGCGATCCTGCAAATATTGGGCGAGATGCACTTCGTCATCGGCGATCAAAGCACACGGGTTCATGAGTACTCCAGAGGCAGTGAGAGGGTGATTTTCAAACCGCAGGGGGAATTGGGCGCCAACTCCAGCGTCGCGCCCGCGCCATAAAGCGCCGCCAATCGCTCGCGCACGTTGGCAAGCCCCACCCCGGTACCGGCTTGGCCTTGGCTCTGGCCCTCACCCAGGCCCGTGCCGGTGTCCGCAATGGTGATTTGCAGCGTGCCGCCCATGGTCTGGGCTGCAACGCTCACCTCTCCGCCTTCGATCTTCGGCTCCAGGCCGTGTTTGATGGAGTTCTCCACCAATGGCTGCAGCAGCATCGGCGGCAGCACGGCGCCCGCCGCTTCGGCCGGAACCTCGATTCGATAGCGCAAGCGCTCGCCCATGCGTATCCTCAGTAGACGAAGATAGCTCTCCAAGAGCTCCGCCTGCCTTCCCAGCGTGGTTTGTCGCGTGCGCGACTCCGTCAACGAGCTGCGCAAGAAGTCGATCAGATCTTCGAGCATGCGCCGCGCTTGGCGACCGTCGCGCTCGATCAGACTCACGACATTGGCCAGGGTGTTGAACAGGAAGTGGGGTTCGATTTGCGCCTGCAAGGCTTTCAATTGCGCTTCCAGGGCCTGCTTTTCGCGCTCCAGCGCCAGGCTGCGCTCGTGTTCCGCGGCCGCGCGTTCCGCGGCGATGCGCTCGCGCGACCAAAAGAAATACCCGGTCAGGAGCGTGCACACCGCAGATACCGCGAGCGCCTGAACCCAGCTGTTGCTCATGGAACGCCAGATTGCGGCTTGCGGGATGTCGAGCAGCAGCGCCGCCAAGCTCATCCCCGCAAAGAACCCCAGAGGCACTGCCACGATCCAGCTCAACCAAGCCCGGTGCATGGGCAACAACCGGCGCAGGACGACGATGAGAAAGTAGATCGTCAGACCGATGCTTTGAGAGAAGACGAAGTTGACAAAAAAACCATTGCCACGGAACACCAGAATGTTGAGAAAAGCTGCAATGGCGGTGTTGATGGCAAGCGCCCAAACCAGCTCGCGCCACATCTCTCGGAACCAGTTTTCGGTGCCTTGCGGGGGGGCCGCCGTTGCGGGCGGCGAGGAAACGGGTGGAATCATAGGAGGAGAGAAACGAAACTCAGGCGCCTGCCATGGTGCCTGCCCGCTGGCTCAGGGGCAAGGACGGCGAGGACGAAACGACTTCGGTGGGGCGCGAGTCGACGCCGGCGGGCGCCGAATCAACTTTCCGCGGCAGACTTGAAGCGCAGCACTCCCGCCTTTTCGGGCCGGCAGGCTCGCTTGTCGGCATAAAACGCGGCGATGGTCGCGAGGTCTTTGGCTTCGTCGCCGCTGAGGTCGATGTAAGCGGCAATGCCGAGTTCTTTGCGAGCATAGTCGAAAAAGGCGAATCCCAGAGGAACCTGCGCGGCCAGCGCCAAATGGTAGAAGCCGGATCTCAAATATTCAGTGCGCTTGCGGGTGCCCTCGGGGGCGATGACCAACAAGAACTTTTCGCGCCGGGCGAATTCCGCGGCCATTTGGCCGGTGAAACCAGTGCGCTCTCGGCGGTTCACCGGAATGCCGCCCAAGCGCTTCAGAAGCTCGGCGAACGGCCTGCGAAAGATCGTATCCTTGCCTGCCCAATGAATTTCCAGGTTCGCCTCCCAGCGAGCAAACATGCCGATCACGAAATCCCAGTTCGAGGTGTGCGGATAGATCATGATCACCGCCTTGGGCGGCGGCGGCGCCAGCACCAGGCGCCAGCCGATCAAACGCAGAACGGCCGCGCCAAAACGCTGCATCAGGGGGCGAGGAGGCAAAGTGGGCATGGGGCGCAGGTCTTACGCAGTTCTTGCCCAAGTCTAGCAGCAGCACCACTTTCGCCCAAGCAGACCTGATACCGGCATAGCGCCCCGCAATGCCTCCGGTGTATCGCTGCAGAAGCGGCCGCCTGCTGCCGCCCTTCCCCTTGCCCAGGCCGGAATCTCAAAAAAACATATAGATATGCCTCCAACACGGTTGAACGCCATGGCGCCCTCGGCGATAATCCGCCCTTGAGTTTTGTTGCAGCGCAACGTGATTTCCCATTACCTCCTCATCGTCATCGGCACGGTTTTCGTCAACAACATCGTGCTGGTGAAAATTCTTGGCCTATGCCCTTACATGGGCGTTTCCAAAAAATTGGAAACGGCGCTAGGCCTGGGCGCCGCCACGACCTTTGTGCTCACGCTGGCGGCCGGCGCCTCCAATCTGTTGCACACCTGGGTGCTGCAGCCGCTGGACCTTACTTATCTCAACACCTTGTCTTTTATCGTGGTGATTGCCGCGATCGTGCAATTCACCGAGTTGTTCGTGCGCAAGACGAGCCCTGTGCTTTATCAGGTGCTGGGCATCTATCTCCCGCTGATCACCACCAATTGCGCCGTGTTGGGCATCCCGCTGCTCAACGTGCAGGAGAAACACAACTTCATTGAGTCGCTGTTCTTCGGCCTGGGCGGCGCTCTGGGTTTCTGGCTGGTGTTGATGCTCTTCGCAGGAATACGCGAGCGCCTGGAAGGCGCCGATGTGCCCAAGCCCTTCCGCGGCACGGCCATCGGCATGATCACCGCCGGCTTGATGAGTCTTGCTTTCATGGGATTTGCGGGGCTCGTGAAATGATCTCCGCCCTTCTGGTGATGGCCGCCGTTGCCGTAGGTTTGGGCGCTATTTTGGGTTATGCCGCGGTGAAGTTCCGGGTGGAAGAGAACCCGCTGGTGGAAAAGATCGATGCCATCTTGCCCCAGACCCAATGCGGTCAGTGCGGCTACCCGGGCTGCAAGCCCTATGCCACGGCCATCGCCGCGGGGGAGGCCGAAATCAACCTCTGTCCGCCCGGTGGCGAAGAAGGGGTGGCCAAACTCTCCGAACTCCTGGGGGTCGAACCCGTCGCTTTGGCCGTCGAACCAAGGCCCAAAGCGGTTGCAGTGATCATCGAGGATCAATGCATAGGCTGCACACTGTGCATCCAAGCCTGTCCGGTGGACGCGATCATCGGTGCCACCAAACAAATGCATACCGTGGTGCCGGAACAATGCACCGGTTGTGAGTTGTGCATCGCTCCTTGCCCCGTCGACTGCATCGAAATGATGCCCATACCCGAAACCCTGCGCACCTGGAAATGGAAACCGCCGCAGAGCGCCGCAAGCATCGCCGCGCCAGCCCAAGCCGAAACGCCCGCCGAGACGACTTCCTGAGATGGCCCGCCTGTTCCGATTTTTCGGCGGTGTGCATCCGCCTGAAAACAAAGCCGATTCGACGCGGCTGCCGATTGCGCCGGCGGGCCTGCCCCCCTTGCTTTTCGTGCCCCTGCACCAGCACATCGGTAATCACGCCAAACCGGTGGTAAAACTTGGGGATGCCGTCCTGCGCAACCAATTGCTCGGCGAAGCGCAGGGGCGCATTTCCGTCGGCATTCACTCGCCCTGCTCGGGCAAGGTGCGCAGCGTGGGCCCAGCGCTCATGCCGCACCCGTCGGGACTCACCGACCTTTGCATCGAAATCGAGCCCGATGGCAGCGACCGCGCTGTCGCGCCGCAGACCTTGGATTGGCGCAACGCGCCGCGCGAGGAAGTCTTCGCACATTTGCGTCGCATGGGCGTCGCGGGGCTCGGCGGGGCGGTGTTTCCCACCTATGCCAAGCTCTGCGGAGCCGCCCGCGCACTCGACACTTTGGTGATCAACGGCGCCGAGTGCGAGCCCTTCATCACTTGTGACGACTTGCTCATGCGCCAGAGGGCCGTGGAAATCGTCGCTGGCGCCGAGATCATGGCCGCACTTTTGCCCGCCAAGCAGATCATCATCGGCATC
This sequence comes from uncultured Alcaligenaceae bacterium, assembly GCA_964517465.1. Classification (GTDB taxonomy): domain Bacteria; phylum Pseudomonadota; class Gammaproteobacteria; order Burkholderiales; family Casimicrobiaceae; genus JACPUX01. The sequence continues at coordinate 71,806 of CAZFEK010000009.1, read as the reverse complement.
GAAGACAATAAGCCGGAGGCGCTCGCCGCGATGGCCGAAGCCGTCCGTCGATGCGACAGTCGAGCCGAGGTGATGGCGGTGCCCACTATTTATCCCGGTGGCGGAGCCAAACAACTCATACGCGTATTAACCGGCATCGAAGTGCCCAGCGGCCAGCGCTCCACCGAGTTGGGTGTGCAGTGCTTCAACGTGGCGACCGCAAGCAGCGTTTGGCGAGCGCTGGAACGCGGCGAGCCCCTGACGCACCGCGTCGTCACGGTTGCCGGCAATGTGCGCGAACCGCGCAACTATGAGGTGGCGCTGGGAACGCCTTTCTCCCACGTGCTCGCGCTGGCCGGGAAAATGCCCCAAACCACGGGCTACATCATGGGCGGCCCGATGATGGGCTTCGACCTCCCCAGCCTTGACGTACCGGTGGTCAAGGCCAGCAACTGCGTCATCGCCAAGTCGGCGGCGCTTTTCCCGCCGCCTAAACCGGAGATGCCCTGCATCCGCTGCACGCGCTGTGTTTCGGCCTGTCCCGCGGAGTTGACGCCGCACGAACTGCACTGGTTCGCCAAATCGCACAATTTTGGCAAGGCGCAAGAATACGCCCTATTCGATTGCATCGAATGCGGCGCCTGCGCCTATGTGTGTCCTTCCCATATTCCGCTGGTGTCCTACTTCCGTTTCGCCAAGAGCGAGATTTGGGCGCGTGAGCGCGAGAAGCGTGCCGCCGATGAGGCGCGCGAGCGGCACGAGGCGCGCTCGGCGCGCCTGGACCGCGAAAAACTGGAACGCGCCGAACGTCTCGCCGCCAAAACCGCCGCAGCGCACCCGCCGCCGGTCGTCGCACCAGCCGACGAATCGCAGTCCGCCGCCGATGCAGCCATCGCCCGCGCTCGGGCCCAAAAGGAGGCTATGGCGCACACCGCCCCGGCGCTGGACCCGGCGCACAGCAGCCCCGAAGAGCTCGAAGCACACCGCACTCGGCTAAAGGAACTGGCCGAACAAAAACACGATCACGCCTGACAATGCCTGCCCCGCGCTCTGCCCTCGCCTCCCCCTACATCAACGATGCCCCGTCGGTGCAAGTGATCATGGGCCAGGTGCTGGTCGCCCTGCTGCCCGCCGTGGCCGTGTACATCTATTTTTTCGGCTGGAGCATCGTCAGCGCTTTGCTGGTTTCAACGCTCGTCGCTCTTCTTGCCGAGGCGCTCATGCTGAAGGCGCGGGGACTGCCCGCCTGGCCCTATCTGGGCGATCTGTCGGTCGTGGTGAGCGCCTGGCTGATCGCGCTGTCGCTGCCGCCGACTCTGCCCTGGTGGATCAACGGCATCGGCGTGATGTTTGCCGTAGTTGTCGCCAAACATCTTTATGGCGGCCTGGGCAACAATCCCTTCAACCCGGCGATGGTCGCCTACGCCGTGCTGATCGTCGCTTTTCCGGCGCAGATGACGCGCTGGCCCGCACCCCTCGGCCTGCTGAGCCTTCCGCCGAGCATGGCTGAGCAACTGCTCTTGCCCTTTGCCGGCGCCTTGCCCGATGCGATGGTGATGGCGACTCCGCTCGATACCCTGAAAACCCAGCTCGCCCTGCACCAAAGTGTCGCGAGCATTCGCGCAACGCAAGGTGTGTTCGGGCCCGTGGGCGGCATCGGCGGCGAGTGGCTGGCCGCTGCCTACCTCCTGGGCGGCGCCTTTTTGCTGGGTCGGCGCATCATCAGCTGGCATGTGCCGGTGAGTTTTCTGGGCGGCCTGTTTTTGCTCGCCTCTATCCTTCATGGGATCGATCCGGCGCGTTATGCCAGCGGCTTGTTCCATTTGGCGAGCGGCGCAACCATGGTCGGCGCGTTTTTCATCGTCACCGACCCGGTGAGCGGCCCCACGACGAGGCGAGGGCAGATCTATTTTGGGCTCGGTGTCGGCATGCTCGCCTACGTCATTCGCGTCTTCGGCGGCTATCCGGACGGCGTGGCATTTGCCGTGCTTTTGGGCAACTGCTGTGTACCCTTGATCGACATGAGCACCCGGCCGCCCAGTTTCGGGCATAAGAACGAACCGAAGAGGACCCGGGAATGAGCGGCGCCGCGCGCCACAGCTTGCGCACCGCTTTGGTGATGCTGACCTTCACCGTGCTGGGCACCGGATTGCTCGCCGCGTCCTACAACGCCACGCGCGACGAAGTGAAGAGGAACGAGATCGCCGCGGAGTTGGCCCAGATTGCCGAAGTCCTGCCCCAAGGGAGCTTCGACAACGATCTCGTGGCCAGCCGGGTTTTGCTCCCCGCGACCCCGGAGTTGGGCACCGAGGAAACCACCATCGCCCGCGCCGCATTCAAAGGCGGTCAGCGCGCGGGAGCAGTATTCACGGTGATCGCGCCGGATGGTTACAGCGGGCGCATCAAACTGCTCGTTGCCGTATTAGAGATGCCCGATGGCCCAACCCTTTCCGGCGTGCGCGTGATCGCCCACCGCGAAACGCCTGGCCTGGGCGACTATATCGAGCCGCGCAAGGATCGCTCCGAGAAGAAGTGGATCGCCCAATTCGAAGGTCCCTCTCCCGCCTTACCGGAGGATGCCTGGCGCGTGAAAAAAGACGGCGGCCAATTCGAATACCGCGCAGGCGCAACCATCACCCCCCGAGCGGTGGTCAAAGCCGTGGGCAAAGCGCTTGCCTACTACCGGCAAAATACGGCAAAGTTTTACTCGGAAAGCCGCTCATGAACGACGACACCCCGCGCTACGCGAAGATCACGGAAGACGCCCTGTGGCGCCAGAACGCCGGCCTGGTGCAGATTCTCGGCCTTTGCCCGGTGCTCGCGATCAGCACCAGCATAGTCAACGGCGTTTCTCTGGGGCTCGCCACGGCGCTGGTCATGGCGGTGGCCAGCGGCGGCGTGGCGCTCGTTCGGCATTTGATCCCGAACGAAATCCGCATCCCCATCTTCATCGTCATCATCGCGGTGCTGGTCACGGTGGTGGAGATGCTGATGAACGTGCATCTGAGGGAACTCTATCTGGTGCTCGGTATCTTCGTTCCGCTGATCGTGACCAATTGCATCGTGCTGGCGCGGGTGGAGGCTTTTGCGGCCAAGACCCCGGTGCTCCCTTCCATGTTTGACGGGCTGATGATGGGCTTGGGCCTTACCCTGGTCTTGGCCGTGCTCGGCGGCATGCGGGAACTCCTGGGCATGGGCACGCTATTGGGCGGCATCGACCTCGTCCTCCCGAAGGCCTCGGCGTGGGCGGTGCTGGGCAAGGATTACCCGGGGTTTCTGCTCGCCATCCTGCCGCCCGGCGCATTCATTGGACTGGGGCTGCTGATTGCCGGCAAGAACTGGATCGACGAACGCCGTGCCCGGTCCCGACCTTTGCCCAAACGCGCTCCACAAGCGGCCTGAGGAAATGACTCCGGTCGCGCGCAAAGCCATTTTTTCCGCCTGGCGCGAAGCCAATCCTCACCCGCGCTCGGAGCTCAATTACCAGACCCCCTTCGAACTGCTGGTGGCGGTTGTACTTTCGGCTCAGGCCACCGACGCCAGCGTCAACAAAGCGACGGCCCGGCTCTTTCCGGCCGCCAACACCCCCGCGGCCATACTCGAACTGGGCGAACCGGGCTTGACGCCCTACGTGCAGAGCATCGGCCTCTATCGCGGCAAGGTGAAGAATATTCTCGCCACCTGCGCTCTTTTGCTGCGCGAACACAAGGGCGAGGTGCCGCACACCCGAGAAGCATTGGAGAATTTGCCTGGCGTCGGTCGCAAGACGGCCAACGTGGTGCTGAATGTGGCCTTTGGTCAACCGACCATCGCCGTCGACACTCATGTCTTTCGCGTCGCCAACCGGACCGGTCTCGCCCATGGCGACACGCCCCTGGCCGTTGAAGAGCAGTTGTTGAAAATCGTGCCCAGGGAATTTTTGCCGCATGCACATCATTGGCTCATCCTGCATGGACGTTATGTTTGCGTGGCCCGCAAACCCAAGTGCAGCGAGTGCCGTATCGCTCGCTGGTGCGAGTACACCGAGAAGACGCCATGAGCTGCGCGAGCGCTCTCGTTCATGCACCGCGCGCCGTGCCCGAACTGGCCGCCGCCGCGGTCGAGGCAGCTTGCCGCCGCGCAGGGCTCAGCCGGCCCGCGCAAGTGCTGCTCTACCTCACGCCCCATTTGGCGGCTTGCGCGGCCGAAGCGGTCAAGGCGGCAGCCCGCGTGAGCCAGTGTTTGCAGGTGGCGGGTGGCGTGGCCCCGGGGATCTTCACCGAGAGCGAGTGGGTGCTGGACGCTCCAGCGGCCGCCGCCTTGGTTCTCGACGAACACCATCTCGCGCCGAACGGTGCCGATTCCCCGAGTTTCAGCTTGATGCTGGCAGCGCCAGAAGCGTTTCGGACCCAAAGCTCAGCGTCCGCCGACTCATTCGGCGCGCTGCTGGGAGAACCGCATGCGCCCGCCAGCTATTCGGTTTGGTCGGCCGGACGCCTGCAGAGAAACCAAATCGTGAGCGTGCCACTGGGCGGAGAGGCGCAATTCATCGTCGCCCCGGGCATAACGCCTTTCACCCCCTCCTGGCCGATCGACGAGGTGCGTGAATCAGAAATTCTGCGCTGCCAAGGTCGGCCCTTGTGGCGCAACCTCCTACGCCTGCTGCCCAGCGCCCAAGTGAAGAACGGCCGCTTCAACTTGCAAAGGCTTTTCGCTTGCATCAGCGACGAAGAACCCCAAGATGCGCTTGCCAGCGGCAACTATGAGATGCTTCCCGTCTTGGCCACCAATGCCGCGGAAGACGCGGTGACGCTGCCCCGTCGCGTGCAGCCGGGAACGCGCGTCTTCTGGGCCTTTCGAGATCCAATAGGGGCCGAGGCCGAGCTGCGCGCCAAACTCCTGGCGGTGCCCGACACTCCGTCGCCGCAGTTCGCCTTGATGTTTTCCTGCATCGGGCGCGGAGCGGGGTTTTATGGCGGGCACGACCGCGACTGGCAACTCGTGCGCGAGCGCTTCGCACATTTGCCGCTGCTGGGCCTTTACGGCAGCGGCGAAATCGTGCCGGGAAGCCGGGGAGCGCGTTTGTTGCACTACGGTGCGACGCTGGCGCTTTTTTCACCGCGAGACGCCCATGTTTGATCCCACCCGAGAAGAGGCACGCCGATTCTTCTGCGAATCGTGGCGCAAATTCCGCGGCGGCGAAACGCTGACGCCCATGGAACAAAAGGTGGCCGAGATACTGGCCCAGCATCCCGAATACCAACCCTTCGTGGAGCAATCGGATCGCCACCTCGATCGCGATTTTGGTCCCGAGGGCGGCGAACTCAACCCCTTCTTGCATCTTTCCTTGCACTTGGCCGTTGCCGAGCAGCTCGCCATCGACCAGCCCAAGGGCATACGGGCACAGTACCAGCGTCTGCTTGCCTGCGGCGACGAACATGCCGCGCAACACGCCGTTCTGGAATGCCTGGGCGAGACGCTTTGGCAGGCACAACGTCTGCGCCAGCCGCCCGACGCCGTGTTTTATCTCGACTGCCTCGCCAAGCGCCTGCCATGAGACCTACTCCATGTGCCTGGCTTTGATCGCCTGGCGCGCGCACCCGCGCTTGCCCCTGGTCATCGCCGCCAACCGCGATGAATTTCATGCTCGCGCTACCGCGCCCGCACAATGGTGGCCAGATGGAATACTCGGCGGCAAAGATCTCGTGGCCGGGGGCACTTGGCTCGGCTGTACCCGAACCGGACGATTCGCTTTGCTCACCAATTTCCGAGAAGGTGGCACGCCTCAACGCGGGGAGCGTTCGCGCGGCTTGCTGGTGAGCGAAGTGCTGCAGAGTTCCGCGAGCCCTGAACAGACCATTTTGCGGCATCTCGGCGACGCGAATCGATATGACGGATTCAATTTGGTCGCCGGCGACGGCGACGAATTGGTTTACCTTTCGAACCGGGACGGCGGCTGTCGCGCCCTGCCGCCCGGGGTTTACGGCCTATCCAATCACCTGCTGGACACCCCCTGGCCGAAACTGCATCGGAGCAAGAACCGCATGGTCGATTGGCTCGATCGGGGAGACGGCGATGTGGAGGCGCTTTTTCACTTGCTGCGCGACCCGCAGCGCCCGGAAGACCACCTGCTGCCGTCGACCGGGATCAGCCTGGAGTGGGAACGCCTGCTGGCCGCAGCGTTCATCGTCAGCCCCATTTACGGCACGCGAAGCGCTACAGTGCTGACCCTGGGCAACGACCGCAAGATCGAGTTTTTCGAGCGCAGTTTCGACCCCGCGGGCGAAGCGAGCGGCGAGCGCCACTTCTCCTTCGTTGTCGGCGCTCCATAAAAAAAAGCCGGAGGGTGTTAACCCCCCGGCATGTCGAGGAGAAGAAAACCGTTCTAGCGGGCGAATATGGTCCAGAGGTTGGCAAGGTCCTGCACCCCATCCTGGCCCTGCGCGGCCTTGAGCACGCCGGCGCCTTTGGCTTTGTTGCCGCTTTGGATCAGCGCCACGCCGAGCCACAACTTGGCGTCATTGGGACGCTTGAGATTGCCTTTCTTGATGCCCTCTTCCATCAAGGCGATACCTTTGGCCGCCTGGCCGGCGGTGACATAGTTGTACCCGAGCGTGACCAGGGCAGTGCCCTCTTTTGCCGCTCTCGCATTTTCGATTTCGGCGCCGTTGTCGAGCAACTTCTTGTTCTCGGCAACGCGCTGCTCGACCAGTTCGCGCAGGCGCTTTTGCCGATCGATGTCCGCCCCCTTGCCCAAGGCGCCGCTGGTATAGCCCTCGTCCACCACTTTCTTGGCTTCCGCCGGAAACCCGGCCTGCAAGGCAAGCTGGGCCATTTCCATGAAGTCGCTGGTGGATGAAAGATTGCCGGTTGCCAGTTGCAGGCGAAAGACGTCCAGCGCCAAACGATCGGAAAAACCCGGTTTGCGCTGCAAGTGGGAAATGATGTTCGCCCAAAGACTCTTCTTCGGGTAATAGTGCAGCATCTTTTCGATGGTGGCGACGTAGCCCGTATTGTTCTTCTGCCGCAAATACGCATTGGCAAGAAGCTGAAGCTTTTCTTCGGTCGGCGCCTTGCCGGCCTTTTCGTCGGCCTGAATGTCGATCAGGGCCTCTTTTGCGGTATTGGCGAAATCGCCGCTCTGGAAATAGGACTGGATGAGCAGCGTACGTACCTGCGCGTTGGTCCCGCCATCTTTGAAATATTTGGTCGCCCACTTGATGGCGTTGGCGTAATCGCGGTTATTGTAATAGGAACGCGCCAGCGAGTCGGCAATCACGAGCTGATCCGCCGCAGGGGCTTTGCCCGAACTCAACACCGCCTCAAAAGCCTTGATCGCGGTCGCGTTGTCGCCCGCGCCCGCAGCGGCCGAACCGCGCATGCGTTCGAGCAGATAGTTTTCGTACCCGGTCTTGTTGGCGACCCCGTCGGCTTCGCGAATCTTGGCCAGGGCGTCTTTGAATTTTCCCGCCTTGAGCAAGTCGCCCGCCGCTTTGAGCGGCTTGCCAATTTCGGGACGCACCGCTTCCTGGGCGCTTGCCGTCGCGGGGAGCAAAAAAGCTGCGCCCGCCGCGAGCACCGCGGTGGCAAAAAGTCGCTTGAGAAAGCCAGAACTTGCCATGAATTGCGTCTCCAGAAGACTCGCTGTCCTTGCCTACAGCGGCATCGCCATCGCTACTTGACGAACTGCTCGTTGCCGATGATCCCAAGCTTGGTAACGCCGAGACGCTGTGCCGAGGCCATGACCAAAGCCACCGATTTGTACTGCACCAGCTTATTCGGGCGCAAATGCACTTCGGGCTGGTCAGCCTGGGCTACCACTTGCGCCAAACGCGCTTCCAAGTCGTTGCGATCGGGCACCAACACGCCATTCCAGATGATGGCGCCGTCAAAATCGACGTCGATCTGGATCACCTCGGGCGGTTTCACCGGCGGCGGCGGGTTTCCCACCGGCATGTTGAGCTTAACCGCGTGTGTTTGAATGGGAATGGTGATAATCAACATGATCAGGAGCACCAGCATCACGTCGATCAGCGGCGTGGTGTTGATGTCCAGCATCACTTCCGGCTCGGAAGATCCGCCGCCCTGGCCTACGTTCATACCCATAGCTATTCCTTCTCTCTGCCGAATTCCGGCTCAGTGCTTCATCGGCGGCTCGGTGATGAAGCCGAGTTTCAGTATGCTTGCGCGCTGGGCGGTATAGACCACCCGCCCTACCGATTCGTAGCGCGCATTCATGTCGCCGCGGATGTGCACCTCGGGCTGCGGCATCTTGACCGCTTCGACCTTGAGCTTTTCGAACAGCTCGTCGGTGTCCGCGACGAGCTGCTGATTCCAGAAAATGTCGCCGTCCTTGCTCACCGAGATCACGATATTCTCGGGCTTGGTCTGAGTGACGACATTGCGCTCTTTGGGCAGATCGACCGGCACTGTCTGTATCACCACCGGAATGGTGATCAGGAAGATGATCAAGAGCACCAGCATCACGTCCACCAGCGGCGTCGTGTTGATCGCCGAAATGGTTTCGTCTTCGCCTTCGCTCGGACCTACACTCATTCCCATGACAAACTCCCGTCAAATGGGGTTGATTAACCGGCGCTTACTTCTTGCCCGCGTTGGAGAGCAGCACCGAGTGCAGATCGGCGGAGAAGGAACGCACGCGCTCCATCACTACCTTGTTGCGACGAACCAGCCAGTTGTAGGCCAGCACCGCCGGAACCGCAACGGCCAAACCGAATGCCGTCATGATCAGCGCTTCGCCCACCGGACCCGCCACTTTGTCGATCGAGGCCTGGCCGGCGATACCGATGGCGGTCAAGGCGTGGTAGATGCCCCAAACCGTGCCGAACAGGCCGATGAACGGCGCCGTGGAACCCACGGTGGCGAGGAAGGCAAGGCCATCTTGCAGGCGGTTGCCCACATTTTCGGCGGCGCGCTGGATGGACATGGTCACCCAGGTATTCAGATCGACATTGCCCAGCAGGCCGCCGTGATGGCTGGTCGCCTGCAAGCCGCTGTCGGCGATGAAGCGAAAAGCGCTGGATTCTTTCAAGTTCTCGATACCCTGCTTGATCGAGCCCGCTTCCCAGAAGCCCTGATCCACTTGCTTGGCTTCGCGCAGCAGCTTGGCCTGTTCGAAGAGCTTGACGATGAGGATATACCAGCTACCCATGGACATGATCACCAGAATGACCAGCGTGCCCTTGGAAACGAAGTCGCCCTGCTTCCACAAGGCTTCCAGACCGTAGGGGTTGTCCACCACTTCCTTGCTCACCGCGCCGTTGGTATTGGGGGCGGCAGGTGCGGCGGCAGGCGCCGCGGTTTGGGCCTGCGCCGATTGCGCCACGGCCAGCACGCCGGTTGCCACCGGTGCGCAGAAGACAAAGGCCGCCAGTAGCAGCGCGGTGAATCGTTTGCAAAGGGTCATGATTCCTCCAATCAAATCAGAACATTTCAGAAAGGGCGATTCGTAATACCTGGAGCCGGCCGGGGCAAGACTAGTCAGTCTCGCCGCAGGGAGGCTCAATCATCGGTAAGCTTGAAGACAAATGGCACCTGCACGCGAATGTCTCGCGGCTGGGGCGTGCAGCGGAACTGTCGCACCGCGCTGACCGAAACGCTGTTGAAAATCGGATGCGAGGAGGACTTCACGTCCACGGCGCTCACCGATCCCGACGCGGTAACGGTGAATTCGATCAGTACTTCGCCTTGAATGCCTTCCCGGCGGGCTTTGATCGGATAGTTGATTTCCTTGCGGATTTCCTGGGAATTCGGGCAGGCGACGCCGACGCTGGGCGGCGCCGCTGCGACCGGCGGCGCCGGAGGCGCTGGGGGCGCCGGAGGGGCATACACCGGCGGCGCGACCGCGGTCACATTGGAAATGACCGGCTGTTGAATGATGGGTTGCTGAATCTGCACTTCCGGCGGCGGCACAAAGGTGGGCATCACTTGCACCATCTTCGGCGGCGGCGGGGGCGGCACCTCAGGGGGCGGAGGCTTCTTGACCTCTTCGATGATCTTGGTTTCCAGCGGCGCTTTCACGACCTCGATCACTTTGCGTGCCAGGCCGTTAACCAGGGCGTAGCCAATCACCACATGCAAGATGATGACTACGGTAAATCCGACCGCATGCTTGCCTGGCTGCCGCTGTTGTTCAGCGTAGTTCATGCACTCCTCCGTCGATCCCCCGGATCCAGGGGTCGTTGTGGTCGCAAAAAGAAAGGCGCGATTCTAAACCTTTCCAGCAGAAAACGCACAAGGGCTCGAATCGATCGGGGCATTTCTGGCGCAATCCGTCGCCTCGATGAATTTTTGAGTCGCCCGAAACAAAAAATAAGCGAAAAATGTCGACAATTGCGGGAACCCCCGTCTTTGCCTTTTGTCCTCCTGCGCCTATTTCGTCGGGCTTGGACCGGCGTTCACGCCAAAAAAGAAGCAAAAAAAGCCCCGGCTAAAACCGGGGCTTGGAGGAGGGCGGTCAGGGGTGTGCCGCCCGAGGGAGTAGGAGTTTCGTTACGCCAACAAGCGCGCCGCCGTCTGGGCAGCTTCGGCGAGCACTTGCATCACCACCGGAGTCTCGGCCCACTCAAGCACCGCGGCGCCAGTGCCAAGCCCCAGTGCGGTCCAAAGCACGGTTGCAAAACCGGCGTTGTCTTTCACGGCGACTTGGTTCCAAACGGGCAGGCGGTTCATGATCGTGCTCCTCTAGGCAATGTGAAATCAAACATGCCGCAAAGATACGGAAGCCAAGCCCCGCCCTCAATGCCAATGCGATAAAACTGCGGATTGCCGGATCGAAATGCAGTCGGAGCGGGCGAACGACTTGCCCGAAGAGATTTATCCGGCCGGGGCCTGGCGCCCGCCACCTGAAACCCGGTCGCCGCCCCTGCCTCTTTCCCGCCAGAAAAGAAGGGGCGTGAGGATGCCCATACCGCGGCGCCAGGTTTTGCGCAACAAAACAAAAGACCCCTGGCCGCCATCGGCGCAGGGGTCGCTTGGAACCCTGCTTCGCCTAGGGCGAAGCAGGGGATGGGGTTTCAAACCGAAACGCTGTCGGCGACTTCGCGGAAGGCCTTGATCTGGTCGAAATTCATGTAGCGATAGACCTCCGCGGCCTGCTTGTTCAGCGCACCGGCGTGGGCAAGATATTCCTCGACCGTGGGAATGCGTCCCAGCAAGGAGCAGACCGCCGCCAGCTCGGCGGAGCCGAGGAACACATTGGTATCGAGCCCCAGACGGTTGGGGAAGTTGCGGGTGGAAGTGGACATCGCCGTGCTGCCCTTTTTGATTTGCGCCTGGTTGCCCATGCACAACGAGCAGCCGGGCATTTCCATGCGCGCGCCGCTCCGGCCGAGCACGCCGTAATGGCCTTCCTCGGTGAGCACCTGCTGGTCCATCTTCGTGGGCGGGGCCATCCACAAGCGCACCGGGATGTCGCTCTTGCCGTCCAGCAGCTTGCTCGCGGCACGGAAGTGGCCGATGTTGGTCATGCAGGAGCCGACGAAAACCTCGTCGATCTTGGTGCCGGCTACCGCCGACAAGGGCTTGACGTCATCGGGATCGTTCGGGCAGGCGACCAGCGGCTCCTTGATCTGCGCCAGATCGATGTCGATCACCGCGGCGTAATCCGCATCGGCATCCGGGACCAACAAGTCGGGCTTGGCGACCCAGGCCTGCATGGCTTTGATGCGCCGCTCCAGGGTGGCCTTGTCCTGATAACCGTTGGCGATCATCCATTTCAGGAGCGTGATGTTCGAATTGAGATACTCGATGATCGGTTCTTTATCCAAACGCACGGTACAGGCCGCGGCAGAACGCTCGGCGGAAGCATCCGACAATTCGAAAGCCTGTTCCACTTTGAGCTGAGGCAGACCTTCGATTTCAAGGATGCGGCCGGAGAAGATGTTCTTCTTGCCCTTCTTTTCCACTGTGAGCAAGCCGGCCTGGATGGCGTAGTAGGGAATGGCGTTGACCAGGTCACGCAGGGTGATGCCGGGCAACATTTCGCCCTTGAAGCGCACCAGCACCGATTCCGGCATGTCGAGCGGCATCACTCCGGTGGCGGCGGCAAAGGCCACGAGGCCCGAACCGGCCGGGAAGGAGATACCGATCGGGAAGCGGGTGTGGCTGTCGCCGCCCGTGCCCACGGTGTCGGGCAGCAGCATACGATTCAACCAGGAGTGGATGACGCCATCGCCCGGGCGCAGGCTCACGCCGGCCCGCTGGGTGATGAAACCCGGCAGTTCGCGATGCGTCTTCACGTCGACCGGCTTGGGGTAAGCCGCGGTGTGGCAGAAGGACTGCATGACCAGGTCGGCCGAGAAACCGAGGCAGGCGAGGTCTTTGAGTTCGTCGCGGGTCATCGGACCGGTGGTGTCCTGCGAACCGACGGTGGTCATCTTCGGCTCACAGTAGGTGCCCGGACGAATGCCGGTCACGCCGCAAGCGCGACCGACCATTTTCTGCGCCAGGGAATAACCCTTGCCGCTGTCGGCCGGTTGCGTGGGCTCGCGGAAGAGCTTGGAGGGCGCCAAGCCGAGCGAGGCGCGTGCCTTGGCGGTGAGGCCACGGCCCACGATCAGCGGAATGCGCCCGCCGGCGCGCACTTCGTCGAAAATGACTTCCGACTTCACCTTGAATTCGGCGATCACCTGCCCGTTCTTCAGTGCCTTGCCGGCATAGGGTTGCAGTTCGATCACGTCGCCCATGTCCATTTGCGCGACATCGAGCTCGATCGGCAGCGCCCCGGCATCTTCCATGGTGTTGTAGAAGATCGGAGCGATCTTGTTGCCCAAACACACGCCGCCGAAGCGCTTGCTGGGCACGAAAGGAATGTCTTCGCCGGTAAACCAGAGCACCGAGTTGGTGGCCGATTTGCGCGACGAACCGGTGCCCACCACATCGCCCACGTAGGCGATGAGGTTGCCCTTTTCTTTGAGGGCGTTGAGCTGCTTGATCGGACCGACTTTCCCGGCTTCGTCGGGTGCGATCCCCGGGCGCGGGTTTTTGAGCATGGCCAGGGCATGCAGCGGAATGTCGGGGCGGCTCCAGGCGTCCGGCGCGGGCGAGAGGTCGTCGGTGTTGGTCTCGCCGCTCACCTTGAACACCGTGAGCTTCATCGCCTGCGGCACTTCGGGGCGCGAGGTGAACCATTCGGCATCAGCCCAGCTTTGCAACACGCGCTGGGCGTTGGCCGCACCCGGCCCATTGCCTTTGGCCTTGGCTTCGACTTCGGGGAAGGCGTCGAAAATCAGCAGCGTGTGCGCCAAACCTTTGGCCGCGATCGTGCCCACCTTGGCGTCGTCCAGCAATTCGACCAGCGGGCGCACGTTATAGCCGCCCAACATGGTGCCCAGGAGTTCGGTCGCACGCTCACGGGTGATGAGGGGCGAAGTCTCGCGCCCGGCGGCGACGGCGGCAAGAAATTGCGCCTTGACCTCGGCCGCGTCGTCGACGCCGGCCGGCACGCGGTAGGTCACCAATTCGACCAGCGCGGCTTCCTCGCCTTGGGGAGGGTTTTTCAGCAGACCCACCAGATCGCGGGTCTGGGCGGCGGACAGAGGCAGCGGCGGGATGCCCAGCGCGGCGCGCTCGGCAACATGCTGGCGATAGGCTTCAAGCATGATCGTTTCCTTTCCAAAGATCTGGCGTGGCGCAAAAGCAGCAATTTTGCCATCGCGCGTTCCGTCGTCGTAGTTTCACAGTGACAGTGCCAAGCTGCGGCGGTTCCGATCGCGGCGGCCTCGCCCCCGGGGCGGCGAGTCTTATATATGATATCTTATATACCACCTCAGGAAAACCCGAAAACGGAGCGCACCGCCGCCAGTTTTGGCAACCTGCCGGCGGCGTCAAACCGCTTCGCCGCAGCGCGTACCGGCCTCGCGCGACGCCTCTTGAAAAACCACCGCGTTACCTACCCCGCTTGAACTCCGGCGGCGACCAGGGTCGCTCTTTGCCGCTTCTTCGCGCCAAAGAAACGCTGAACCAAACCCCTCGCCGGCGAAAGGCTTGCGCCGGGGTTCCCCGAAGCAAGCGAGGCGCTCGGCAAACCAAGCGCCAAGTTCAAGGGCTGCGTAGGGGCTCAGAGCCGCAAGCTTTCGCTCCGCAGAGCCATGCGCCGCTGCCGCGGTTGAACTGGAATGTTTTTTCAATTACATTACTGGAAAGTTATTCCAGTATTCGCGCCACCCCATGAATCTGCGTCCCGTCGAAAGTCTGCAAGCCCGTTCCGCGGCGCGTCGCCGCGACATTCTCGACGCCGCCCTGGCCTGCTTCGCCGATCACGGGGTCGACGGTATCGCCATCGAAGACGTTTGCAGCCGTTCGGCCGCGAGCGTCAGCAGCGTGTACCACTTGTTCGGCAACCGGGCGGGCATCGTGGTGGCGCTCTACCTCGATTGCTTGTCGGATTTTCAGAAATCCCTTGGGCGGGTGCTCGCGCCCGGAATGGGTGCGCGCGAGGGGCTGCGCGCCTTCGTCGCGGCCCATGTCCAGTGGGCAGAGCACCACCCCTTGCAAGCGAGATTCCTGCAAGCGGCGCGGCACACCGAAAGCGTCGCAGCCCAAGCACAAGAGATTCATGCCCTCAACCGGGACTTCTTCCTTGCCCTGGAACAATGGGTGCGCGCTGCCGTTGCCGGCGGCCGGCTACGGGCCCTGCCCGCGGATCTGTTCATGGCGCAATTGCTGGGACCGACGCACGAATACGTGCGCGGTCGCCTGGCGGGGCGCAAATCGGCTCCGGCGCGGGTGGCGATCGACCAGCTGGGCGATGCCGCCTGGCGCGCGCTGGGCATCGAAGAAGCTCAACCAATCGACACTCCGAATTGAGTCACTCCCCATGAAAACCCAGCACATCGTCTATACCGCCCGCCCCTCGGCGCTGCATTTCATGCTCCAGGCGTTTCGCCCCTCGTCCGGGTGGCGCAAGCAAGGTGCCTTCCCGGATATCAAAGTCCGTTGGAAAGGCTTTCGGGTCTCCGAAGACGAACTGCGCCTGGTGCAAGAAGTCGCGGACCACGACCACCCTCCCGGCTTGGACCGCCTGGGCATTTTGCTGCCGCACGTGAGCGGATTTCGGCAATTGATGGTTGTGGTCACGCACCCGCAATGGCCCCTGGCAATCTGGAATTCCCTGCAGGTGCGCAACCGCCTGGTGCTTCACCGACCGCTGCGCATCGGCGACGCGTACGATCTGGACACGCGCGTGGCCGCCTGGCGCGTGCTGGACAAGGCCATCGAAGTGGATTTGCACACCGCCATGTATCAAGGCGACGCCTGTGCCTGGGAAAGCGTGGTGACTTTCTACTACCGCGGACGCTTTGGGCCGCCCAGCGAACAGGGGGAAAACCTGGGTCCGCCGGCCGGCTCGCCCAAGCTCGACCAGGACCGCGGCACCGCGACAAACTGGCGGGTGCAGGGCAAAAAACGTTGGCAGTTCGGCGCCATCACGGGCGACTACAACGGCATCCACCAGTGGGACGGGTACGCGCGGCGCTTTGGTTTTCCAGCCGCGTTTGCCCATTCGCAGCGCGTCCTTGCGCAATGTATGGCGCATCTGGCCGCGCCCTCGGACCTGCCGCAGCAGCTCGACCTATGGATCAAAGGCCCGGTTTTTTATGACCGCGAGGTCGTTTTGCGGCAAGAGCCTCGCGCTGCGGGAAAGGGGCAAGACTTCGCCGTCCACCTCGTCGATGATACCCGCCCTGCCTTGGTGGGGAGCTGGCGCACCGCTGCCGAGCCGCTTTGAAGCTCAAGGACAGCGCGGACTGCCGGTCGAACCGGCACACACGCGTATCGGTTGCAACATCGTCCAGAACGCCTCGAGCTCGGCCCCTTGCAGAGGCGGCCGGTCGGGCGCCAGACGAGGCCCGCGCCGCGCTTTCTGGATCAGCACCAGGTCGGACCCAAGCGTGAAGGCGATGTACAGCGCGAACTCGCTGCGCTCCGGCTGAGCGAGCTTGCCGCCCAGGCTGGCGCAGCCCATCAGCGCCAGGCTGGCCGGCCGGCCGTCGATTTGGCGCTCACCCAAACTGAAACCCAACACCTGGCCGGGACAGGTTTGATTGAAGCCCTCGGCGATGCGCCTGAGAAACACTTTGCGGCTCATGCCGGCGCGTTCACCCAAGCCCCGAAACCCCTGCACCGTGATCATCTCCTGCCAGTTTTCCAGGCGCTGTCCGGCAGGCAGGTACTCGGAGAGGTATTGGACCTGGCTGGCCTGCTCGTGCGCGAGCTTCCAGCCTGCGGGCAAGCTCATCTGCACAATCGAACCGTAGATCGGGATAGCAAGGCGCACCGCCCCGGGCGAAAGCTTGCCCCCAGCGCCAGCGGGTAAATCGGCCGCCCCAGCGGCGGCGGCCAGCAGGAACACCAGACCGGCGGCGAGCCCGCGCAGCTCGGTGAAGCCGAGGATGCCCCCGGCACCGCGGAAAGGTTTCATAGCCGGCAATTGCCCCACACCTTGACCACTGCCACCTGCTGCCCCGCCGGCACCGGCAGGGAACGCCGCGAGAATTCGCTTCCCGATCCGGCCGGCAAGTCGGTCAATTCCCGGTCGACGCCCGAGGTCGTTTCCGCCACCAGGAGCTTTCCGGTCGCGTCGTACAGGCCGATGGCAAGATTGGCGCTGCGACAGGCGGTTTTGCCGGTGTTATGCACCAGGCCGCTCACGCGCAAGAAACCGGCCACCCGGTCCTGGCCGAATTGCACCTGCTCGACCAGAAGCTTTGGTGGCGCGGTCGAACAGGCCCGTCCCAGCGCTTCCAACCGATGGGCGGCCGGCGTGCCGGAGATTTTGCTGCGGTCGCGCCGATAAGTGAAAGGCACGGTCTCGCCCGGCAGCACCCAGGACCGCGCGGCCAAGACACCGTCACTCGCCCGCCGACCCAATTCCTGCTGGGTGAGGGTGACCAGGGATTTGACCCCCAGCGTCTGACCGGCGGCATCGTTCAGGACGACCGCGACACCCGGCGCGCAGACCGGCTCGTCGCCCTCATTGCGGATTTCGCCGGCGATACGCACAAAACCCTGGGTGTCGTAGCTCGACGCCCCGGGAACCAGCGCAAGACGCGGAGCGGCCACGGCAAGGGGGCACCACAAGCCCAGGGCCAGGGCCAGGGCCAAGTAGATACGGCGATTCATCAGGTTCTCCTCAGTAACTGCCGCTGCATTGGCTCAACACGATTCGGCAACGACCGACGCCGCAGGTGTTGAGCGCCTTGCGCTGTGCCACCGGCGAGCTTTGTGCGACGCCGGCACCGAAGCGATTGCCGGACTGCGCCAGGGCCGCACAGCCGTTGGCAAACCAGACAATGGGCGTGCAGTTGTAGCCGCAATGGCTTTGCGCGACCGACTCCGCGGAAGCACGCGACCCTTGGTTATAGGCGTAGCCGTAGCGGCCCGTTTCCCGATTGAGTGCGATGGCGCCATAGCCCGAGGCCAGGGCGAGGGACGGCAACAGGGTCAGTGCCGCAAGAAAGTAAAACGGGAGTTTGCGCATGATGGTCCTCGATCGTTGGGGGTTGCATCGGGCAACCCGAATAGGCAAGACCTGGGCTTTGTGGTCAAATCGACCCGCCCAGGCGCTTGCTCCAAGGATGCGGAGTTTGCCCTGCGGCGGCAGGCGCAACATCCTCCCTGGGGAGGAGAAATGCCCGTGGCGCCCCTGAACTATCCTTCGCCGGACCGCAACGAAGCAGCTTTCCTTCCCACCCAAAGCCTTGCCCCATGAGCACGCCGCGCCGACCTTTGAGTGACCTCGCCCGCCTCGAGGCCACCGCCGCGAGCCTGCCGGAAATCCTGCCGGAGCTTGGGCCGCAGCTCGATGCGGTGTTGGGCATCGATTCCTATGCCATTCATTGGTATGGCGCCGATGCCGGACTGACCGCCTTCCATGCCGACCGGGCCTGGTCGCCGGCGGCGATCGAGGCCTACCTCGCCGACTACCGCAGTCAGCAGGCGCGATACCAGACGGTCACGCGGCAACGCCTGGAACACGGCGAGGTTTTCGCACTGGCGCCCGGTGAAATGGAGCGCCGGCCGGTCTACCACGAAGTGATCGCACCGCTGGGCCTGGGCAGCTTTCTCAACCTGCCGCTCGACCTGGCGGGTGAGAGGGTCATCCTCACCTGCGCCCGGGAGCGCTCCCTCGCCACCGGCCGGGGCCGCTTCACCGCAAGCGAACAGCAAAGGGCCAGGCGCATCCGTGACATGCTCCGGCCAGTGTTCACCGCCTCCAGAGCCACCCACTCCGCCTTAATCTCCGCTGACGGTGAGCCAGCCGCCTTGCTTTTGCTCGACGCGCGGGGCGAATTGCGGCATGCCTGCGCCCAAGGCAGACGTTTTCTGGCGCTACTCGCCGCCGATTTCCGCTGGTCGCACACCGGGGCCGTCCAGGACTGGCTGCGCGGCCTGCTGCCCGCCGCCCGCAGCATCGCGCCGCCGCGCTCACGCCTGGAACTCAGGAACGGCATCTTCCGGATCGAGCTTCGGGCGTTAGGCGGCACGGACGCGGCAGCGGGAACTTTGTATGCGGTGCAAATCCAGCGCCGTATTACCGCCGCCCAGCGCCTCCTCGAATTAGCCCGGCAACACGGCCTTTCGGCGCGGGAACTGGCCGTTGCGCGGCGCCTCCACCAGGGCGAGGCACTGCGCGACATCGCCGGCGCGTTGAAGATTTCCGAAACCACGCTCAAGACTCAGACCCGTTCGATCTACGGGCGACTTGGTGTCGCCGATCGGCACGAATTGAGCCGCGCGGTCGATCGCCCCCGGGAGTAACATGCAAACGCCTCGTTTTGGGCCGATCCGGCTTATCCCCGGAGGCAACCGCGGCCGCTATCCGGCGTCGAATTCGGTTTACGTCGAGGGCGCGGGCGTGCTGATCGACGCCGGAGCCGAGGCCACGGCCTACCGCGACTTGCTCGCCGGTCCCGGGGTACGCGAAGTCTGGTTGTCCCACTGGCATGAAGACCACCTCAGCCATCTCGACCTCTTCGCCGGACTGCCCTTGCGCATGATGTCCGCCGATGCGCCGGCGCTACGCGGCATCGAAGTCTTTCTCGACGCTTATGGCATCACCCGCGAGGATTATCGAGACTATTGGCGTGAAGTGCTGCCGCGCGACTTCCATTTCCAGCCGCGCCTGCCGTCCGCGTTTTTTTCGCCGGGAGAAGTGATCGATCTGGGGAGCTGTCACGCCGAAGTCATCGCGGCGCCGGGCCACACGCCGGGCCACACCGCCTTCTATTTTCGCGAGCCGCGGGTGATGTTCCTCGCCGACTACGATCTCACGCGGTTTGGCCCCTGGTATGGCGATCGGGACAGCTCCATCGAACTCACCCTCGCCTCGCTGGACAAGCTCGCGAGCTACCCCGCCGAAGTCTGGCTCACCAGCCACGAAGACGGCGTGTTCCTGGGCGACGCCGGCGAAGCTTTTGCCGCCTATCGTGCGGTCATCGACGAGCGCGAAGCCAAACTTCTGGAATTCCTCGCGCAGCCGCGCAGCCTTGACGAGATCGTCGCCGCCTGCCTGGTGTACCGCAAGCCGCGCGAACCCAAGGCGTTTTTTGAATGGGGCGAAGGCGCCATCATGGGTAAACATCTCGAGCGCCTCTTGAAGTCCGGGCAAGTGTTGGTCGAAGACGGGCACTATCGCCGCCGCTGACCGGCGCGAGTCGGGCCTACGCCTTTCAGGTGCCAAGCGAAAGGCGGAATAGGAGGACCAATTCAGGACAATTCGAGCAACAAGTCCTTGGCATTCACCGCATCGCCCGGCTTGACGTGCACCAGGACGATGGTGGCATCGCGCTCGGCAGTGAGCATGGACTCCATTTTCATCGCCTCGATCGAGACCAAAGGATCGCCGC
Source organism: uncultured Alcaligenaceae bacterium (assembly GCA_964517465.1). Taxonomy (GTDB): domain Bacteria; phylum Pseudomonadota; class Gammaproteobacteria; order Burkholderiales; family Casimicrobiaceae; genus JACPUX01. The sequence goes on along the minus strand of CAZFEK010000009.1, from coordinate 51,980 downwards.
GGCGCACTTTCTGCCCGGACTTCACCGCCACGGTGACCACTTGCCCGGGCATGGGCGCGCCGACGTGATTGAGGTTGCGCTCATCGGCACGCGGCCTCGTTTTGCCGGTGGCGAGGCCCGCCTTGGGTACCCGTATGAGTCGCGGTTGACCGTTCAGCTCGAAAAACACTTTGACCAAACCGTCGGGGTCGGGCTCGGCATGGCCTTGCAGGCGCACGATCAGCGTCTTGCCACGATCGATGTCGATGGAGATCTCTTCTCGGTTGCGCAGGCCATAAAAAAACGCAGGAGTCGGCAGCACCGCAAGCTCGCCATAACTTTTGTGGCTCTCGGCGTAGTCCTTGAACACTTTGGGATACATCAAATACGAAGCGAGGTCATTGTCCGAGCACTTGCGCCCCAGCGCGTGCGCGGCTTCGGCTCGTTTGGCTTCGAGATCCACCGCCGGCAGGAAATCTCCGGCGCGACCCGGCAGCGGTTTCTCGCCTTTCAACACTTTGCGTTCCAAGTCCTTGGGAAACCCGTCCGGCGGAAAGCCGAGTTCGCCCTTGAACAAAGAAATCACCGATTCGGGAAACGCAATTTCGCGCGCCGGGCTCCGCACGTCCTCGGGCCGCAGGTCGTTGGCCACCATAAAAAGCGCCATGTCGCCAACGACTTTGGAGGTGGGCGTCACCTTGACGATATCGCCAAAAAGCAGGTTGACCTCGGCATACGCCTTGGCTACCTCGGGCCAACGATGTTCCAGACCCATGGCTCGCGCCTGCTCGCGCAAGTTGGTGTATTGACCGCCGGGCATTTCATGGCGATAAACGTCCGAGGTGCCGCTGCGCATTTCCGCCTCGAAAGGCGCGTAATAGCGGCGCACTCCTTCCCAATAGTGCGAAACCGCGCGCATCGCGTCCGCATTCAAGCCGGGATCTCGCTCCGACCCTTCCAGCGCCGCGGCAATCGAGCCGAGATTGGGCTGCGAGGTCAGCCCGCTCATCGCATCGAGCGCGCCATCGACGGCATCACAACCCGCTTCCACCGCCGCCAAAACGCTGGCCGCGGCGATGCCCGAGGTGTCATGGGTGTGGAAATGAATCGGCAGGCCCACCTCCTGCTTGAGCGCGCGCACCAGTTCGCGTGCCGCCCGGGGGCGGCACACGCCTGCCATGTCCTTGATGCCCAGCACATGCGCGCCCGCTTTCTCCAGCTCTTTGGCCAGATCGAGGTAATACTTCAAGTTGTACTTGGGCCGGGCGGCATCGAACAAATCGCCGGTATAACAGATCGCCGCTTCACAAATGGCGCCGGATTCGATCACCGCGTCCATCGCCACGCGCATGTTCTCCACCCAGTTCAGGGAGTCGAAAACGCGGAAGACGTCGATGCCGTTCTTGGCCGCCTGTTGCACGAAGTAGCGCACTACGTTGTCGGCATAGTTGGTGTAGCCCACCGCGTTGGAGGCGCGCAGCAGCATCTGAAAAAGAATGTTGGGAACGGCTTCGCGCAGCTTGGCCAGGCGCTCCCAGGGGTCTTCTTTCAAGAAGCGCAGCGCCACGTCGAAGGTGGCGCCGCCCCAGCATTCGAGCGAGAACAGTTCCGGCAAGTGGCGCGCATAATAGGGCGCAACCTCCAGCATGTCGCGGGTGCGCATGCGGGTGGCAAAAAGTGACTGGTGCGCATCCCGCATGGAAGTGTCGGTCAGCAAAACGCGCTGTTGCGATTTCATCCATTCGGCAAATCCGCCGGCACCCAAAGTTTTCAGCAGGTCGCGAGTGCCCGGCGGGATGGGCCGCAGCAAATCCAAATCCGGCTTGCTGGGCGGCGCCAAATGGCCATCGATCCAGGCCTGCGGCGGCTTGCGCCCTTTCATCTCCGGATTGCCGTTGACCACCACGTCGCCGATAAAATTTAGTAAGCGCGTCGCGCGATCGCGCCGCGCCTGGAATTGCACCAGCTCGGGCGTTTCATCGATGAAGCGCGTGGTGCACTTTCCACTCTTGAACAGGGGATGCGCGATGACGTTTTCCAGGAACTGCAAATTGCTGGATACGCCGCGGATGCGAAACTCCCGCAAAGCCCGATCCATACGCGCGATGGCTTCGTCTGAGGTGTGTCCCCAGGAGGTGACTTTCACCAGCAGCGAGTCATAAAACGGCGTGATCACGGCGCCGGAATAGGCCGTCCCTCCGTCCAGCCGAATCCCGAAACCGGCCGCGCTGCGATAAGCGGTGATGCGGCCATAATCCGGGGTGAAGCCGTTCTCCGGATCCTCCGTGGTCACGCGGCACTGCAAAGCGTGGCCATTCAAACGAATTTCTTCCTGCCGCGGCACGTAGGAATCGGCATCACCGATCTTGGCGCCTTCGCTGACGCGCAGTTGCGCCTTGACGACGTCCACCCCGGTGATCTGTTCGGTCACCGTGTGCTCGACCTGAATGCGCGGGTTGACTTCGATAAAGTAGAACTCATCCGTGTCGGCATCCATCAGAAATTCGACCGTGCCGGCATGGGTGTAATGGGCCGCTCGCGCCAGACGCAGTGCCGCGCCGCACAGCGCGGCGCGCTTCGCTTCGTCGAGATAGGGCGCCGGAGCGCGCTCCACCACTTTCTGGTTGCGACGCTGCACGGTGCAATCGCGCTCGAAGAGGTGCACCAGATTGCCGTGCGTGTCGCCCAGGATTTGCACCTCCACGTGCCGGGCGCGGCGAACCAGCTTTTCGAGATAAACCTCGTCATTGCCGAAGGCCGCCAGCGCTTCGCGGCGCGCCACTTCCATCATCGGCGCCAAATCGGCTTCGGTTTCGATCACCCGCATGCCGCGCCCGCCCCCGCCCCAACTCGCCTTGAGCATGAGCGGATAACCGACCGCCGCGGCATGTTTCTTGGCCTCTTCGGAGTCCCGCGGCAAAGCGCCGGTGGCGGGCACCACCGGAACGCCGGCGCGTTGCGCCAATTCCCGCGCCGCGACCTTGTTGCCCAGCGTGCGCATCACCTCCGGTTGGGGGCCTACAAATACGATACCTGCTCGCGCACAGGCTTCGGCGAACTCGGGGTTCTCGGACAAGAAGCCGTAGCCCGGATGGATTGCATCGACTTCGGCCTCTCGCGCGACGCGGAGAATGTCTTCGATGTCGAGATAAGCCGCGATCGGTTTCTTGCCCGAACCGACGAGGTAGGATTCGTCGGCCTTGAAGCGGTGCAGCGCGAAGCGATCTTCGTTGGAAAAAACTGCCACCGTGCGCATGCCCATTTCGGCAGCGGCACGCATGACGCGGATGGCGATTTCGCTGCGGTTGGCCACCAGCAGACTGCGAATTTTGCGCATGTTCGGTCTCGGAAAGGAGAGGATTCGACGGGGGAGAGTTGCAGTGAAATTCTACCTGTTATTTGCACTGCAGCATTGGTCTTATCCGCTCAAGCTTCCCCCGGGCTGCTCGCGCCTCGGGGCTATTGCTTTGTCATAAAATTCCATTACACTGTCATAAGACATGAGGGTGTCCAGGGACTTCCTCTTCTCACCGACGCTCCAGGTTTTCGCACTCTTGGAGCAGCGATGAATCGAAGCGCCGGTCTTGGGGGATTTGCGTGGGGACGCGCCCCCCGGTTCCTGGCGGGGGATGCACAAGGGGCTTCTGCCCTTGTTAGTACGAGGGTTGGTTCGCCGTTCGCTGCCTATGGGCGGCCCTATTTGGTTTCGGCACTTCCGGCTTAGGAGAAAGAAGATGCTGCCTACCTCGCTCCATGAAGCGCGCGCCCCCTACGCAAGGACGAGCGCGCTTGCCGATCGTATCGTCTCCTGCCTCGCCGAGCTGGGGGTCGAGTATGTCTTCGGCGTTCCCGGCGCCGCCATCGACCCTTTGTTCCAAGCACTGGCGCGCAGCGAGGAGGTTGGCGGGCCGCGCGCCGTGGTGGCGCGCCATGAATGCGGTGCCGCCTTCATGGCCGACGGCTACGCGCGCGAGACCAGTCGCCTGGGCGTCGTTTGCGCCACCACCGGCCCCGGGATCACCAATCTCATCACCGGCGTGGCCTGCGCCTACGCCAACGAAATCCCGCTGCTAGTGATTACCGGACAGCCGCCCCAGGCCACCCATGGCCGCGGCGCGTTCCAGGACTCGAGCTGCGCCGGAATCGACGCCATTGCCATGCTTCGGCCCTGCACCCGTTACGACACCCTGGTCACCCACCCGGAGCAGCTTCTGCCCAAACTCAAAGCGGCAATTCTGCGCGCCCAGCAGTCCCCGCGCGGTCCGGTTCACCTCTCCATCCCGGTGGACATGATGCGGGAGCCAGCGTCCGAGGCCGAAGCTGCATTGCCGGCTCTGCTCGCCGCCCGCAGTGTCGATGCGCTGCCGGCGCTGGACCGCGTGATCGAAGAAATCGCCGCCGCCACGAACGTGGTTTGGGTCATCGGCAGCGGCTGCGGCCGTGACGCCGGAGCCATCGTCGCCCTGGCGCAACAAATCGGCCAGCCCTTTGTCACCCTCCCGCATGCCAAAGGCTTGATCGATCCTCGCCATCCCCTTTTTGCCGGCGTATTCGGTTTTGGCGGCCACTTCTGCGCAACCCGACTTCTGGAGCGCCAGCCCGATCTGATCGTCAGCTTCGGCGCTCGCTTCACGGAATGGAATACCGGCGGGGGATCGTCACTGCTTCTCAATGCGCGCCTCATCCAAATCGACGACTGCGAGGAGCACTTCCTGCATGCGCCGATGGCGCGCTTGCAGGTGAAAGGTGATTTGGGCGCAATTGCGCGCGCCATGCGCGAGGGGCTGGTCCAGTTGCAAGGCGGCGCGCCTGCCCCGGTAGCCGGACCGTTATTTCTCGGACCGGAAACGGCGAAACGGCGCCTGGAACCGGGCGCACCGATCGCTCACGAGGAAGTTTTGCAAGCGCTCTCCAGTTTCTGCCCGCCCGGGACCCGGGTCGTTGCCGATGCCGGTAGCTGCACCGCCTGGGCGGTGCACAGCCTGGCCATACGCAACCGCCGCACGCCCCTGCGCCTTGCTTCGGCGCCGCCGCAGCAAGTGCCTGAAAGGCGCACCCGCCACCGCAGTTGGCTACAGGTGACCACCGATTTCTCCCCCATGGGCTGGGCGATCGGCGCCGGTATCGGCATGGCCAGAGCCCGCCAAGACGGGCCGGTGGTTTGCCTCACTGGAGACGGCAGTTATCTGATGAGCAGCCAGGAGCTGACGGTGGCCCGCGTCGAACAGCTTCCGTTCATTTTGATCGTGCTCAATGACGGCGCCTATGGCATGGTTCGCCACCTGCAGCGGCGCGCCGGTTTGCCGGAAACGGCGGTCACCTTGCCCCCGGTGGATTTCGCCATGCAGGCGCGCGCCCTCGGCATCGAGGGTTTTCGCGTGCGCGATCGCATGAGCTTTCAGGCGCTGCCATGGGCCGATCTACTGGCCTACCCGCGGCCCACCCTGATCGACGTGCACGTCGACCCCGACGAGCCGCCGCCCTTCAACTTAAGCCGGCCAAGCCGGAACCAAAGAGACTAGTGAGTCGCGGCCCGCACGACGCGGCCATCTCTTACTTCCCCCATGACCACCATCTCCGGTTTGATCGCTTCGTGATCCTCGCGGGTCCACGGGCGCTGGTAAAGCGCTATGACCCCCTCCACCGGCGCCTGCAGGTTCTCCAGGGCCTCACGAATGCGCGGCCCCTCAGTGCTGCCGGCTTGGCGCACGGCCGCGGCCAGCAGCAGCATGCCGTCATAGCCCTGGGCGGCGGAAACGGCCGAGGACATGCGCTGCACTTTGTAACGCTTCTGGTAAGCAACGATGAAGGATTTGCGCTTTTCCGTGTCCGGCGCTTGAATGAAGGTCTGGGGCATACGCGCACCGTTGCCGTTGGGGCCGGCGCGCTCGATGAAATTTTCCATGGCCAAAGTCCAGCTCCCGACGATGGGCACGCGCCAGCCCATCTTGGCCATGCCGTTGGCGATGGTTGCGAGTTCCGGACCGATCCCATAGGTGATCACCGCTTCGGCGTTCGCCGCGCGCGCGCGCTGCAACTGCGGCGTCATGTCGAGGTCCCGGATGTTGTATTTCTCCACCACCACCGGCACCAGTCCCCGCGCGTTGAGCGCCCGCTCCACGTCGGCCCGGCCGAGCTGGCCATAGTTGGTCGAGTCAGCGAGGATGGCCAGGCGCGTTTTGCCCATGCGCTCCACCACCTCGCGCACGATCATCGCCGACTGAATGAGATCATTGGCCGAAACGCGAAACACATAGTTGTCCGGATGCTCCGGCGGGCGAAACTGCCGGGTGATGATGCTTCCGGTGGCCACCGCATTGATGACCGGAATACGCGCTTCCTGATACACCTTCTGCGAGGCCAGCGCCACGCCGGTATTGACGATGCCGACGGCGGCGATGACACCTTCGCGTTTGACCAAATCTTCGGCTATCCTCCGTCCCAGCTCGTTGTTGGCCTGATCGTCGCGCTCCACCAATTCGACGCGACGGCCCAAAAGTCCGCCTTGCGCGTTGATCTCCTCGGCGGCGAGGCGGATGCCATTGCGCATCGAAATGCCCATGGGCGAAGAGCCGCCGGTAAAAGGCCCGGAAACGCCGATGCGGATGGGCGTTTCCGTCCCTCGCGCCAAGCCGCAGCACAGCAGCGCAACAAAAAAAGCTCGCACAGAGGCGCGCGTTTTCACCCGGTGTTTCCTCCTCGGTAACGCCGCCGGGAATCGTTCCTCTCCATGTCCTGCGAGGCAAAAACACTGCCTCCATTGCTGGTGACGACTCCTCGACGCGATCCAGGGCAACCATAACCAATCTCGCCCGCTGCCGCCAGGGGCGCGGGGTTAGGGAAATCCCGCATTTCTTGCGCTTGGCGGCCTGTGTTTTCCTTGGCGCCTCCCCGATTCGAGACCTCCCATGCGCGCCCTGTTCTTTGGTTTGCTTCTTCTGTTTGCCCCTGTCGCCGGCGCGCAATCCGCGGCGCCTATCCGAATCGGCGTTTCCGGGCCTTTTACCGGCGGCTCTTCGCCCATGGGTCTTTCCATGCGCGACGCCGTGCGCTTGGCGGCCAAGGAGATCAACGACATCGGCGGCGTGGATGGCCGCCTGATCGAGCTCGTGGAAAGGGACGACCAGGCCAACCCGGAGATCGGCCTCAAGATTAGCCGGGAACTCGTGGAAAAGGAAAAGGTGGTTGCCACACTGGGCTTCATCAACACCGGGGTCGCGCTGGCGGCACAAAAGGTGTACCAGGAGGCGCGCGTTCCGGTGATCAACAATGTCTCCACCGGCGCCATCATCACCCGCCAGTTCTTGCCGCCGCAGCACGCGCAGAACTTTGTCTTTCGCAATTCAGCCGGAGACCACATTCAAGCCGAGATGATCGTCGTCGACACCGTGGAGCGGCGGCGGCTGACCAAAGTGGCGATCTTTCACGACGCCACGCCTTATGGCCAGCAGGGCAAGGAGATGCTGGAGCGAGCCCTCGCCCAGCGCAAAGTGCAGCCGGTGGCCGTGGAATCCTTCAACATCGGCGATCGGGACCTGCGCGCGCAGCTGCTTCGCGCTCGCGCAGCCGGCGCTCAGATTCTCCTGACCTATGGCATCGGCCCCGAATTGGCAGCCCTCGCCAATGACCGAACAGCGATGGGATGGAAGGTGCCCATCACCGGAAGCTGGACGCTGTCTCTGGCCAATTTCATCGAGGCCGCAGGCAAAAATGCCGATGGCGCGCGCATGCCCCAAACCTTCATCGAAGAAGCCAACAACCTGCGGCGCACCGCCTTCATCATGGCTTATCATCGCGCCTATGGGGTCGATCGCATGGCCTCGGCCGTTTCCGCCGCCCAGGGGTATGATTCGATGTGGTTGCTTTTTGCCGCGCTGCGCCAGGCCAAGTCCACCGATGGAAACCAACTCCGGCTTGCCCTCGAGGACTTGCAGAAACCCGTCTATGGGGTCATAACCAGCTACCATAGGCCTTTTAGTTCGACAGATCACGAAGCGATCACGCTGAACATGCCGGTGATGGGCGAAGTGCGCAACGGGCGAGTGGTTTATGCATATGACGAGGACGAAAAGAAGAGCCTGCTGGAACGCAAGAAGGTCGCGGCCCGGAACTAGCAATGCCTGAGGGACCGCAGCCGACCGCCGTCACCGCCGGGGGCCGGCGGCCGCTCGACCGCACCGCGATTTGGCTGTTACCCAACGTCGCCGTCGTTTCTTTCATCCTGGCCATGGGCGCGCTGGTTTATGTGCTGCATCGGCAAGAGACCGAACAACAGCGCGCGGCGTTGGTGCGCGACATTCAATGGGCGGAGCAGACCATACGCCTGCATCTGCAAGCCAACCAGGAAGTTCTCACCCAATTCGCCAATGAAATGGCGCAGGGCACGTTGGATCCGGACTCGTTTTTGCTGCGCGCTTCGCAGCACATGGCCAACAACCCGGAGTTGGAAAACATCGTCTGGGTGGGCGAAAACACCCTGATCCGCTGGTCGGCCCCTTTCGAAACCACTGCTCGCCTGGTGGGGGAGCGTTTGCCGCGAGGCCCCTCCGACGACGCCTTTCGCCGGGCGCGCGAAACGGCGCGCCCGACCTACAGTGACCCCTTCCTGCCCGACCGACCCGAGGCGCCTTATGGCGAAGTCGCACAACGCGCCGACGGCAGCGCCACCATCGAAATTCACGTTCCAATTTACGAAGACAAACTCTTCCGCGGCACTTTTTCCGGCGCCTACAGCGTATCGGGCCTGCTGCTGCATCTGGCGCCGCCGTGGTTCACCGACAAGTACCAGCTTGCCCTGATCGACCGCGAAGGAAAGTTATTGGGCACCCGAGCCGGCGCAACCCTGGATGATCCCGCCCTGACCCAGGAGATTCCCTTCGAGCCGCTGGGCAAAGGCCTGAAGCTGCAGGTCACGTCCTTGCGCACCGAATCGCGCTTTGCGCAGCAGATGCTGACGGCGCTGATTCTGGGCTTGTCGGTCACCATCATCTGGAGCCTTTGGATGTTGCGCCGACACATGGGCGGGCGCCGCGCCGCCGAACAAGAGCGCGACCGCTTGTTCAATCTGTCGCTGGACATGCTTTGCGTGCTTTCGCTCGATGGCACTTTTCGCCGCGTCAACCCCGCTTTCGAGCGCATCCTCGGCTACAGCGGCGAATCTTTCCTGGGCAAACCCACCCTGGATCTGGTGCACCCCGATGATCGCGAAGCAACCCGGGCCGAGCTGAAAAAGCTGTCCACCGGCGAACCTTCGACTTATTTCGAGAACCGCTGCCGCGGCGCCGACGGGCGTTACCGCTGGCTGCTCTGGTCGGTGAATCCGGCCGTGGAGGAAGGCTTACTTTTTGCGGTGGCGCACGACATCACCGACCGCAAGGAGAACGAACAGGCGCTTGCCGCGGCCTACGGGTTTCGCAAGGCGATGGAGGACTCCATCCTTACCGGCATGCGCGCATCCGACCTCGAAGGCCGCATCACCTACGTCAATCAGGCTTTTTGCCGCATGGTGGGTCTTCCCGAAGCGCACCTGATCGGCTGCCGGCCGCCCTTCCCCTATTGGGCTCCCGAAGCCGAAGAGATCGATCGGCGCTGTCTGGAGCAAACGCTGGCCGGCACCGCCCCGGCCTCGGGCATGGAGGCGGTTTTCATGCGCCCCGACGGCGAACGCTTCGACGTGCGCGTTTATGCCTCGCCGCTCATCGCCGCAGACGGCAAACAAACCGGTTGGATGGCTTCGATTACCGACATCACCGAGCAAAAGCGCTCGCGAGAGGCGCTCAAGGCCTCCCACGAGCGCTTCGTCGCCGTGCTCGACGGCCTGGACGCGGCCGTGACCGTGGCGGATCTGGCCGACGGCAGGCTCTATTACGCCAACCGCTCCGCCCGCGGCACTTTTGGCTGTGAGCCGGAACATGTCGAAACAAGCCTGAGTCCTTGGGAGTGTTTGCGCGAGCAAATTCCGGGTGACGTCGCCGCCGGCACCGAGGCCAGCGTCGATGCCGAAATCCAGCACCCGGTCAACGGCTGCTGGTACCATTTGCGCGCCCGCACGATCAAATGGGTGGATGGCCGCAACGTGCGCATGGAAGTGGCAACCGACATTACCGAACACAAATTGGCGGAGGAAATGAGCCGTCAGCAATTGGAGCGTCTGCAGCGCACCTCGCGCCTGATCACCATGGGGGAAATGGCCTCGACGCTCGCTCACGAGCTCAATCAACCGCTCGCGGCCATCGCCAACTACAGTATGGGTTGCGTCAGCCGCCTCAGAAGCGAGGGTTTCAATCGCGAGGAACTGCTGCGCACCATGCAAAAGGCCAGCGCCCAAGCCGAACGCGCCGGCCAGATCATCCGCCGGGTGCGCGACTTCGTCAGAAAAAGCGAACCGCAGAAAGCGCCGGTGGCGGTCGGCGATATTCTGGAAGAAGCCGCCAGCGTCGCGGAAAACGCCGCCAGCAAAAGAGGCGCGCGCATCGTGCTCAACGTTCCGGCCGACCTGCCCTTGGTTCTGGCAGACCGCATCATGGTCGAGCAGGTGCTCCTGAATCTCGTGCGCAATGGACTCGACGCCATGGACAACACGCCGCCGTCGCTGCGAATCTTGAAGCTCGACGCGGAGTTAACCGGCTCCGATTGGGTCTCGGTTGCCGTCATCGATCGCGGCTCGGGCATACGCGAAGAAGCCATGGCACGCTTGTTCGAACCCTTCTACACCACCAAAGCCGAGGGCATGGGCATGGGTCTCAATATCTGCCGGTCGATCATCGAGCTGCACCAAGGCAGGCTGTGGGTAGAAGTTAATCCCCAGGGCGGCAGCGTCTTCCGGTTCACGCTGCCAGTCGCGAGCTGATCATGTCCCGACTCGATGCCACCGTTTTCGTGGTCGACGATGATGAAGCCATGCGGGATTCTTTGCATTGGCTGCTCGAATCGATGGACTTCAAAGTCGCCACCTATGCCTCGGGCGAAGCTTTCCTCGCCGCCTACGACGCGCAGCGGCCGGGCTGCTTGATTCTCGACGTGCGCATGCCGGGCATGAGCGGCTTGGAACTGCATGACCGGCTCAATGCCGCGGCGGTGACTTTGCCCATCGTTTTCATCACCGGCCATGGCGAAGTGCCCATGGCGGTTGCCGCGCTCAAAAAGGGGGCGGTCGATTTCATCGAGAAACCTTTCGCCGAAAATGATCTTCTGGAAATCATCGAGCGTTGCCTGACCCTCGATGCCCGCCAGCGCCTGGAGCGGGCCGAACGCGAAAAGGCGCAGCACAAGCTTGCCAGCCTCACGCCGCGCGAGCGCGAGGTGATGGACATGGTGGTTGCCGGCAAGCTCAACAAAATCATCGCCGACAGCCTAGACATCAGCATCAAGACGGTGGAAGTGCACCGCGCCCGGGTGATGGAGAAGCTCGGCGCGCGCTCGGTCGCTGATCTGGTGCAGCAAGTGGTGGTCGCCCAAGGCGGGAAACTCCCCACCGGAGATTAGCGGGCAAAACGCGGCGTTCTGCGATCCACTTTGGTTCTGGATGGACCGGCTCAGGCGGCGGAAACGGCGCCGCAAAAACGCCATTCCTGCCCCCCTGCGGCAGTTCCAGACCATCACCATCTATGCAATTGTCATTGGAATTCAATGACAATGTAATTGACGGAACGGGTTTTGCTTGAGAATCCTGCGGGGCGCTGGAGTGAGCCCCAGCGACCGGTTCGGGATGCGGGCCAGCGGGCGGGACTAGCGTCCGGTCAGCGAAATGCTGGCCGCCCAAAGGCAAGGCCAGGCGAATCCGGCCGAAGCCGCCAGGATGTTATGCCCAAGTCCCCGAGTGACCGCTTTCTTACCCACCGAATGACTCTCCTCGACGTGGGTCCCCATGGCGGATCCGCCGCGGCACGATGTGCCCCCCGGATCCGCTCTTTTTTGCCTGGAGAGGCCGGCGGCGCCGTTCAGCGCGAACGTTTCAGCTTGTAGCCGCCGGGCTGATCTTCCACCTCCCAGCCGGCGGCCTGAATCTCGCCGCGCAGTCGGTCGGCAGCGGCGAAGTCTTTTGCCTTCTTGGCCTCCCAGCGCGCTCGAGCGAGCTCTTGCACTGCGGTCGGCGCCTCTTCCTCGCGCGGCATCCACGAGGCGAGCGAGAGGCCCAGCGCTTCGTCGAACTTGAGCAGCGTGCCTTTCTTGACCGCATCGGGAAGATCGTTTCTCAACACTTCCCAAGCGAGCGCGAGGGCGCGCGGGAAATTGAGGTCGTCATTGATCTCGGCGGCGAAACGCTGTACCAAGCCGGGGTCCGGTGCGCCGGCCGAGCCCAGCTTGAAAGTCGCCAAACGCAGCCGCTCAAAAGCCGTGACTGCCGCGTCGAGTGCATCCCAGGAGAAATTGAGCTGGGTGCGGTAATGTGCGGTGAGGCACAGGTAGCGATAGGCCAGCGGATCGTAAGCGTGATCGATCAAAGTCTGCACGCGCAAGAAACCGCCCGCGCTTTTGGCCATCTTCGCTTGGTTGAGCTGCAAGAAATAGCCATGCAGCCAATAGTTCGCCAAGCGCGTGCCGCAGCGCGCTTCGGTCTGCGCGATCTCATTGGTGTGGTGCACCTTGATGTGGTCTTCACCGCCGCAGTGAATGTCGAACAGGTCGCCCAGATATTTTTGCGCCATCGCCGAGCATTCGATATGCCAGCCGGGAAAACCCACGCCCCAGGGGCTAGGCCATTCCATCTGCCGCTTTTCGTTCTCGGGGCTGAATTTCCACAAAGCAAAGTCCGTGGGGTGGCGTTTGTCGCCCAAATCGACGCGTATGCCGGCCTCCTGCCCTGCGGTATCGAGCCGTCCGAGGTAACCGTAGTCGGAGAGCTTCGCGGTGTCGAAATAAATACCGTCGCCGGTGCGGTAGGTAAAACCCTTGGCCTCCAAATCCTGCACGAAGGCGATCTGCTCGGCGATGTGGTCGGTAGCGCGGCACCAGGTTTCGGGCTCTTCGATGTTGAGCGCCTTCATGTCGGCCCGGAAGGCCTCGGTGTATAGCGCGGCGATCTCCCAAGCGGTCTTGCCGGTGCGCTTGACGCCTTCTTCCATTTTGTCGTTGCCGGTATCGGCATCGGAGACCAAATGCCCCACATCGGTGATGTTCATCACATGATGCACCCGGTAGCCGTTCCACTTCAGCACCCGCTTCAAGCCGTCCTCGAAGAGGTAGGTGCGCAAATTGCCGATATGGGCATAGTCGTACACCGTGGGGCCGCAGGTGTACAAACCCACCTCGCCGGGATGAATGGGCACGAAAGGCCGCTGGCTGCGGGTATAGGTGTCGTAGAGCTGCAGTTCCATGAAAGATCCGATGCACAAAAATAAAAAAGGCCGCCGTTTTGCTTACGGCGGCCGTGGACTCCGTTGACTTTACGCCGAAGATTCAGCGCGCGCGAGCCTGCGACCGCCGGGAACACCGACCGATCCGACAACAACAGGCCACTGGGTTTGTTGGGAGAGACATGAGGCTATGGTAAGGGCGCGGGCGGGGAAGGGTCAAGGTGCCACGAGATGATAGAATGCGGGCGCTTCGCCCATCCCTCAACCCAGCGCGTCGAGCGTTTGCCCCCTCATGCCCAGCCCAAGCCGGCGCACGCTGCTTGCCTTGTTGCTCTTGTTCGCCGGAATCTGGTTCGGCACGCTCGATTACCGGAAACTGATCCGCCCGGATGAAGGCCGCTATGCAGAAATCGCCCGCGAGATGGCGGTTTCCGGCGACTTCGTCACGCCGCGCTTGAACGGTCTCAAATATTTCGAAAAGCCGCCCCTGCAGTATTGGGCCACTGCGCTCGCCTTTCGCACCTTTGGCGAAAAGCACTGGGCCGCGCGGCTCTGGCCGGCCCTCACCGGGTTTCTCGCTGTCCTGTTGGTGGGCTACACCGCTTTTCGACTATGGGGCGAAGCCTCAGGGGTGATCGCCTTCGCCTTGCTGGGGAGCATGAGCTGGCACGTGGTGAACAGCCACTACCTCTCGCTCGACGCGGGGCTATCGGCTTTTCTGACGCTTGCGCTTTGCGCCTTCATCTTGGGACAGCATGCACCCGCGGGCTCGTCCCGGCAAAGGCGGTGGATGCTCGCAACTTGGGTCGGCATGGCGCTGGCCGTGCTCTCCAAGGGATTGGTCGGACTGGTCATCCCAGGGACGGCACTGCTGCTCTATAGCCTGATCTGCCGCAACTGGGCACTTTGGAAACGCCTGGAGATCGTTCGCGGCCTGGGACTCTTTTTGCTGATTGCCGCCCCCTGGTTCCTGCTGTGCGCGCGAGCCAATCCGGAGTTCGCGCGCTTCTTCTTCATCCACGAACACTTCGAGCGCTACCTGCTGCCGGGCCATCAGCGCGAAGGGGCCTGGCACTATTTCTTGCCTATGCTGGCTGCCGGCCTGCTGCCTTGGTTGCCGCACTTCCTGGCCTACTTCTGGGGCTGGTGGCCCCGCCTGAATAAAGCAGACGAGTTCTCCCCCGAACGATTGCTGGTGATCTGGGCGGTCTTCCTCCTGGTCTTCTTCAGCCTCTCGAGCTCGAAACTGCCGTCCTACATACTCCCGATGTTTCCGGCGCTGGCTCTGCTGCTCGCCAAGCGCATCGCGCAGACCGAAACCCCGGCCTTGGGGGTGCTGGCCCTGCCGCTGGCCGCCCTGGGGGTAGCCGGGTTCATCATGGCCGAGGAAGTCAGTATCCAGTCCCGCGCCGACGCGCCGCTGGCCCTGTACCAGCACTATGTGCCCTGGCTCGAAGCGGCGAGCCTGTGCCTTGCCGCCGGCGGTTTCTTGGCGATCGTCTTCGCCCAGGTGCAGCGGTTCGTTGCCAGCGTGCTGGCCCTCGCTTTGGCCGGTTTTTTGGCGTCCAGCCTGGCCGCTTTGGGGCACGATTCGCTGTCGCCGGTGAAATCGTCGTATCATCTCGTGCGCAACATTCAAAGCCAAGAAGGCCCGCTGCGGGCCGACCTGCCCTTCTACAGCGTGTTGACCTACGACCAGACCCTCCCTTTCTATCTTCGGCGCACGGTAACCCTGGTCGAGTATCGGGACGAGTTTTCGCTCGGCCTCGACCTCGAACCCGCAAGCGGGATCGCACGCTTCGATGAGTTCGCGGCCCGGTGGCGGGAGCATGAGCAGGCCTACGCGCTGGTGCAAACTGAGGCTTACGGCATTTTGGCAAGGCATGGGCTGGCGCATCGCGTGCTGGGGTCTAATCCGCGCTTCACCATCGTGGCCAAGCGATGAGCTGGGGCAGCTTGGCACTCATTTTGTTGGGCGTGCTGCTCAATGCGGCGGCGCAGCTCTTCCTGAAAGCCGGGACGCAGACCCTGGGTGTGATCAGCTTCACGCGCGAGAACTGGTGGAGCATGAGTTGGGCCATAGGCACCGAACCGCGCTTCATCGGCGGGTTTGCCTGTTATGCCATCAGCCTGGTGGTTTGGATCATGGCGCTCTCGCGCGTGCCGGTGAGTGTGGCCTATCCCATGCTATCCATCGGTTATGTCATCAACGCCTTGGCAGCATGGAAACTTCTCGGCGAAACGCCCCTTACGTCAACGGCCTGGCTGGGTATGGGTTTCATCGTCATCGGCGTTTACCTGGTCGCACGCGAGGCCTGATTTCGCCATGAGTGAGCTGCCCTTTTTGCCCTTCGCGCGCCCCGACATCGACGAAACAACGATCGCCGGGGTGGCGGAAGTTTTGCGCTCGGCATGGATCGCGTCCGGCCCCCAAGTGCTGAACTTCGAAAAGGCGCTTTCGGACTACTTCGGAGGTCGTCCGACGCGCGTCCTGACCTCGGCTACCGCCGGGCTGGAGGTGGCGCTGCAGCTTTGCGGAATCGGCCCGGGGGACGAAGTGATCTCTTCGGCGCAAACTTTTTTTGCCGCCGCCAACATGATCGTCAAGGTCGGAGCCAGGCCGGTCTTCGTGGATGTCGAGCCGGCCACTCGCAACCTCGATCTGGCCGCTTGCGAGCGGGCCATCACGCCGCGCACCAAAGCAATTCTGCCCACTCATTTCGCCGGGCTCCCGGTCGACATGGACGCGCTCTACGAACTGGCCCGCAAACACCGGCTTCGAGTCATCGAAGATGCCGCGCTGGCGATCGGATCGAGTTGGCGCGGCCAGCGCATCGGCAGCTTTGGCGATATCACCGTGTTCAGTTTTCACCCCAACAAGAACCTCACCAGCATCGAAGGCGGGGCGTTGGTCGTCAACACGCCGGAAGAAGCGCGGCAAATCGAGATTTTGCGTTTTCACGGCATTACTCCCAAGCCGGACAAGACCCGCGACGTGGCGGTCGCCGGCGGCAAGTTCAACCTGCCCGATGTCAACGCCCGCGTCGGGCTGGGCCAGTTGGCCCGCATTGAAGAGTTCAACGCCCGGCGGCGCGAACTGGTGGCGCATTATTTCCGCTGCTGGCAGACCGATCCGCCTTGTGAGCTGCCTTGCCGCGGGCATCCGGCAGATGAGGCCGGGCACAGTTGGAACCTGTTCGCGCCGCTGCTGCCGCTCGAGCAAATGTCCATCTCCCGGGCGGAGTTTCGCGAGCGTATGCAGCAGCAAGGAATCGGCACCGGTGTCTCTTACGAGCCGCTGCACCTTGCCACGCTATACCGCGGCTTCGGTTATCGCGAAGGGGATTTCCCGCATTGCGAGCGCATCGGCGCCCGCACCGTGACCCTGCCCTTATTCACGCGCATGAGTTTCAGCGACGTCGAGCGCGTTTGCCAAACCGTCACCAAGGTTTTGGCGGAGAACCGGCGATGAAGGAACCCCAAGTCTCGGTGGTGATCCCCGTCTTCAACGAAGAGGCGGGGCTGGCCGCGCTCTTTGCGCGACTTTATCCCGCGCTCGACGCTTTGCGCACGAGCTACGAAATCATCTTCATCAACGACGGCAGCCGCGACCGCTCGGCAGCACTGCTCAAAGATCAATTTCTCGCCCGCCCCGAGGTGACCCGCGTTATCCTGTTCAACGGCAACTATGGCCAGCACATGGCCATCATGGCCGGCTTCGAACACTGCCGGGGCGAGCGCATCATCACCCTCGACGCCGATTTGCAGAACCCGCCGGAAGACATTGCCAAACTGATCGAAGCCATGGATCGAGGCCACGACTACGTGGGCAGCATTCGGCGCACCCGCGAAGACACCCTCTGGCGGCATCTCGCGTCCAAAGCCATGAACCGGCTGCGCGAGCGTCTGACTCGGATTCGAATGACCGATCAGGGCTGCATGCTGCGCGCCTATAGCCGCGACATCGTCCGCGCCATCGTCGCGAGCCGCGAAGTGAGCACCTATATCCCGGCATTGGCCTATACCTACGCCCACTCTCCCACGGAGGTCGTGGTCGGGCACGAAGAGCGCTCCGCCGGAGAATCGAAGTATTCGCTCTACAAGCTCATCCGGCTGAACTTCGATTTGGTGACCGGCTTCTCACTGGTGCCGCTGCAGATGTTTTCGCTTTTCGGCATCATCTTGAGCCTGTTCTCCGGCGTTTTCGTGATTTACCTCGTCGCACGCCGGCTGGTCGTTGGCCCGGAGGCGGAAGGTGTGTTCACGCTTTTTGCCATCACCTTCTTGCTCATCGGCATTCTGCTTTTTGGCATCGGGTTGGTGGGCGAATATGTCGGGCGCATCTACCAGCAAGTGCGCAACCGGCCGCGTTTCGTCATCCGGGCGGTCCTGGAGCAGCCGCCCCCCGACGAAGGGAATTGATTTGGCCCGAGCCGTCGTCTTCGCCTACCACAATGTCGGCGTGCGCTGCCTGCGCACCCTGCTCGCCCGCGGGGTCGAGGTGGCGCTGGTGGTCACGCACACCGATTCACCCCAAGAAACGATTTGGTTCGACAGCGTCGCCAAGGTGGCGGCCGAATGTAATCTTCCCTGCGTCGTGCCGCAAGACCCCAATGCCGAGGCGCTGGTGCGTCAAGTCGTCGATCTCGCGCCGGACTTCGTGTTTTCTTTCTATTACCGCCATCTACTGGGCGAAGCCTTGCTTGCCGCGCCCAAGAGCGGCGCGCTCAATATGCACGGTTCGCTGCTGCCCAAGTTCCGCGGCCGGGTTCCGGTGAACTGGGCGGTCATCCATGGGGCCACCGAAACCGGGGCCACCTTGCACTACATGACCGCCAAAGCCGATGCCGGAGACATCGTGGCCCAGCGCGCGGTGCCGATACTGCCCGATGACACGGCAAAGGAAGTTTTCGACAAAGTGACCGTGGCCGCCGAACTGGCGCTCTACGAGGTGCTGCCCGCCTTGATCGCCGGGACCGCTCCGCGCCGGGTTCAAGACTTGAGCGCGGGATCCTATTTCGGCGGACGCAAACCCGAAGACGGCGAAATCGACTGGCAACAAAGCGCCAGATCGATTCACGATTTGGTGCGCGCTGTCGCCCCGCCCTACCCCGGGGCCACCACATCGGTGGCCGGTTCCCGCGCGCGAATCCTGCGCACCCGTGTCCGGGACACCACCAAGCCCGCGAGCCTGGTGCCCGCACTGCAAGTACAGGACGGCCGCCTCCTGGCGCATTGCGGCGGCGGCGGTCTGTTGGAACTGCTGGCGCTTGAAATCGCCGGCCTGCCGGTATCGGCGCCCGAATTCGCCAAGCGCTACGGCATGGCGCCGCTGCCGCTGCCCAGCTGACGGCGCGT
Organism: uncultured Alcaligenaceae bacterium; assembly: GCA_964517465.1. Lineage (GTDB taxonomy): Bacteria > Pseudomonadota > Gammaproteobacteria > Burkholderiales > Casimicrobiaceae > JACPUX01. The sequence continues at coordinate 33,348 of CAZFEK010000009.1, read as the reverse complement.
GGCCGGTAACTCAGCCGCTATCGCGCCGCCATCAGTCCGTGCCGTCCCTCGCCAGGCAAGCCAAACAGGGCGCCAAGGCCGACTTAGCGAGGCTGAGTGGGGGCGCGCAAGCAGCGCGGCCTAGGGTATGCGGCCGAACTCGCCGCCCACTTCGCCCTCGAAGAGAGCATTCTGCTGCCCGCACTCGACGCGACGGCACTCGCTCGCGTGGCCGAGTCCTGCCCCAAGGGGTAGAATCTCGCCTTCTACAGTTTGCGCCGAACCCGATCACCGCGGCGCTCTTGCGCGCATGAAAAAAATCCTGATTCTCGGCGTCAACGGCTTCATCGGCCACCATCTCTCCCAGCGCATCATCGCCAGCACTGACTGGGAAATATACGGCATGGACATGCAGACCGAGCGCATCGCCGATTTGCTCCTCGAACCGCGTTTCCATTTTTTCGAAGGCGACATCACCATCAATCGCGAGTGGATCGAATATCACATCAAGAAATGCGATACGGTGCTGCCTTTGGTGGCCATCGCCACGCCGGCCACCTACGTCCGCGAGCCGCTGCGCGTATTCGAACTCGACTTCGAGGCCAATCTGCCGATCGTTCGCTCCTGCGTCAAACACAAGAAGCGCATCATTTTTCCCTCGACTTCGGAAGTGTACGGCATGTGCCGCGACGGGGAATTCGATCCCGATTTGTCCGAGCTGGTGCTCGGGCCGATCAACAAGCCGCGGTGGATCTACTCCTGCGCCAAGCAATTGATGGACCGCGTCATCTGGGCCTATGGCATGGAGCAGGGTCTCGATTTCACGCTTTTCCGGCCCTTCAATTGGATCGGCGCCGGACTCGATTCGATCAACACGCCCAAGGAAGGCAGCTCGCGCGTCATCACCCAGTTCCTGGGGCACATCGTGCGCGGAGAACCGATCAAGCTGGTGGACGGCGGCACCCAGAAGCGCGCTTTCACTTACATCGACGACGGCATCGCGGCGCTGATGAAAATCATCGCCAACGAAAACGGCGTGGCCAGCGGCCAGATCTACAACATCGGCAACCCGGCCAACAACTACTCGGTGCGCGAGCTCGCCACCATGATGCTCGAGCTGGCGATGCGCTACCCCGAATACCGCGACAGCGCAAACCAGGTCCAAATCGTCGACACCACGGCCGACGACTATTACGGCAAAGGTTACCAAGACGTCCAGAACCGAGTTCCTAAAATCGCCAACACCGCCCGCGACCTGGACTGGAGCCCTAGCGTGGGGATGGATGAAGCCTTGCGCCGGATTTTCGACGCCTACCGGGGCGATGTCGCCCAAGCGCGCCGCTTGGTCGATTGAGCGTCAAGATGCGCTCCGAGACGGCCGGGGAGGCCGCACCGCCCACCCCGCAGCACCCGGAAGGACTTTGCCTGGCCCCCGGCCGCATCGCCCTCAAGATTGATGTGGACACTTTGCGCGGCACCCGCGAGGGTGTTCCGAGCTTGATCGAGGCGTTGCAGCGCCGCGGCGCGGGCGCCACTTTTTTGTTCAGCCTCGGCCCGGATCATACCGGGCGCGCCCTTCGGCGCGCCTTTCGGCCCGGATTTCTGAACAAAGTGGGCCGAACCTCGGTGCTCGAACATTACGGTTTGAAGACCCTGCTTTATGGCACCTTGCTGCCCGGACCGGATATCGGTCGCGCCGCGCGGCGAGAAATGCTTGCCGCACGCGACGCCGGATTCGAAGTGGGCGTGCATTGTTGGGACCATGTGCAATGGCAGGATGGCGTGGCGCATGCCGACGAAGCTTGGACTCTGGCACAAATGCAAAAAGCGGTGGAACGATTCACCGCGATTTTTGGCGAAGCGCCGCGCGTGCATGGCGCCGCCGGCTGGCAAATGAATGCCCAGGCTTTGCGGCTCACCCAACGCCTGGGCTTCGATTACGCCTCCGATTGCCGCGGTTGCAGCCCGTTTCTGCCGCTATGGCGGGCCGAAGTCATCCACTGCCCGCAGATTCCAACCACCTTGCCCACACTCGACGAATTGATCGGCTTGAACGGGATTACCGAAGCCAACGTCGCGGAACACCTCCTCGATCGCACCGCGCTTGAGCCCGAGCGCGACCACGTATTCACGCTGCACGCCGAGCTCGAAGGACAGAAACTTCTTCCTGTTTTCGAACGGCTGATGCAAGGCTGGCAGGCGCAAGGGCGCACCGCGGTCGCTTTGCGCCGGCTGTTCGAGCGCCAGGTGCCCACCGACTTGCCGCGGCACGAGCTCCTCTGGGGCGAAATTCCCGGACGTTCGGGAGCCTTGCTGCTGCAGGGGGAGGAATTTCTGGCGCCCGCCGCGACGATCGAAGATCGAGCTTTTGCTGCCGCCCCGCCCATGGCGACACCGCTCACCGCATGAGGAGGAAGGATATGTCATCCGCCATTGCCGATTTCTCGCTGCCCGCAACCGGCAACCGCGAGTTTCGGTTGTCCGAACATCGCGGACACCCGGTCGTGCTCTATTTCTACCCCAAGGACAGCACCCCGGGCTGCACCAACGAGGGCATCGCCTTTCGCGAGCTCTACCCCGAGTTCACCAAACTGAAGTGCGTGATCGCGGGGGTTTCACGAGACGGCATCAAATCCCACGAGAACTTTCGCGCCAAGTACGATTTTCCGTTTGCGCTTCTGTCCGATGCCGAAGAGAAACTTTGCACGCAATTTGCCGTGATCAAAATGAAGAACATGTACGGCAAACCAGTGCGCGGCATCGAGCGCAGCACTTTCCTGATCGACGCTCAAGGTCGTTTGGCGCAGCAATGGCGCGGGGTCAAGGTGCCCGGTCACGCCGAGGAAGTGCTTGCCGCGGTGAGGAAACTCGCCGTCTGAGAATCAAGCGCTAGAAAGCCCGTCCGCCCAAGGCAGGGCTTGCGGGACCGGCGCTATCCGGGCCGCGCGAAGCAGTTTGGTTTTCGCGGCGGGCACAGCCCCGCCAAGGTCAAACCCGGCGCGCCAGCGTGGCTGCCATCCCCAGATAACTCCCCGGGCTGAGCGCTTTGAGCCGAGCTTTTTCCGCCTCGGGCAAATCCAAGGTATCGATAAAGGCGTGAAAAGTGGCAGCAGACAGTTTCTTGCCGCGGGTGAGGTCTTTCAACTGCTCGTAAGGATTGGCGACGCCATAGCGCCGCATCACCGTTTGAATGGGCTCCGCCAGCACTTCCCAATTGGCTTCGAGATCAGCGGCGAGACGCTCAGGGTCGACGGCGAGCTTACCCAAGCCTTGCGAACACGAAACATAACCCAAGAGGCAATATCCCAAGGCCACCCCCATGTTTCGCAGCACGGTGGAATCGGTGAGATCGCGTTGCCAGCGGGAGATCGGCAGCTTCTCCGCCAAGTGGCGCAGAAGCGCGTTGGCCAGACCGAGGTTTCCTTCTGAATTCTCGAAATCGATGGGATTGACCTTGTGCGGCATGGTGCTGGAGCCCACCTCACCGGCCTTGAGCCTCTGGCGAAAATAGCCCAAGGAAATGTAGCCCCACAGATCGCGATCGAGATCGATCAAGATGGTATTGGCCCGCGCGTAGGCATCAAACAATTCCGCCATATAGTCGTGCGGCTCGATCTGGGTCGTCAGCGGATTGTAGGCGAGGCCCAAACCCTCCACCACTCGCCGAGCGAGCGCCTCCCAATCCACCTCCGGGTAAGCCGCCATATGCGCATTAAAACTGCCGGTGGCGCCGTTGATCTTGCCCAAGGAGGGCGCCTGGGTTATCGCGGCGATTTGCCGCTCCAAGCGGGCGACAACGTTGGCCATCTCCTTGCCCAGCGTGGTTGGGGTCGCTGCTTGCCCGTGGGTGCGCGCCAGCATCGGCAGGTCGGCATGCTGGTGGGCAAGCGCGCGCAATTGATCGGCGATCTTTTGCAAGGCCGGAACCAGCACCGCGCTCCGCGATTCCCTAAGCATCAGGGCATGAGAAAGATTGTTGATATCCTCTGAGGTGCACGAGAAGTGAATGAACTCGGACACCCGCGAGACCTCCGACTGTCCGGCCAGCGCCTCTTTGAGCCAGTATTCGACCGCCTTGACGTCGTGATTGGTTTCCCGCTCGATGGTTTTGATCGCCTCGGCATCGGCGACCGAAAAACCCCGCACCAGCGCCGCCATTGCCTTGCGGGTCTCCGCCCCGAAAGGCGGGACCTCGGGAATCGCCGGCTCATCGCCCAGGGCGATGAGCCATGCCAGCTCGACCTCCACGCGATAGCGCATCAGAGCGAATTCGCTGAAGTGCTGGGAAAGCGCCGCGACCTTGCCGTGGTAGCGGCCGTCGAGCGGAGAAAGCGCCAATAGCGGGGAAAATGCGGCCGTTGTCATCGTTGCAGCCATGCTGAAATTGGCTATTTTATCATGCGCGGAAACCGGCCCCAGAACCGCGCCCATGGCCGCTTGCAAGCTCCCTTAGGGGCCTGGGCAAAGCCGATGGTGCGACGCAATATGTTATACTGCCGCCGCTTTTCTTCCAGAAACCAAGATGAAACTTCTCGCCTCACTCACCAGCCCTTACGCCCGCAAGGTTCGCGTCGCACTGGCCGAAAAAAAGATCGAGTACACCCTGGTGGTGGATTCGCCTTGGGAACCCGCCAGCAAGGTCTCGGAGCATAATCCGCTAGGCAAGATTCCCGTCCTGTTGATGGAAGACGGCACCGCGGTATACGACTCCCGCGTGATCGTGGAATATCTGGACACGGTGAGTCCGGTCAGCCGCCTCATCCCTGAACCCAATCGGCAGCGCATCCAAGTTCGCCGCTGGGAGGCCCTCGCCGACGGCATTTGCGACGCGGTCGCGGCGATCTTTCTCGAACGCAAGCGCGCCGCAAGGCAACAGAGTCCGGAGTGGATCGAACGCCAGGAAAAAAAAGTCGAGCTGGGCACCCGCGCCATGTCGCTGGATCTGGGCGACAAAGCCTGGTGCACCGGCGACGCCTACACGCTGGCCGATATCTGCGCCGGCTGCGCGCTGGGCTACCTCGATTTTCGCTACCCTGAGCTGAATTGGCGCGAGGACTACCCCAATCTCGCGCGGCTGGCGGAAAAGCTCTCCAAGCGCCCGTCGTTCATCGACTCGGCTCCGCCGCAAGTCTGATACCCCGCCCAAAAGCGCAATTTTCCCTTGCCGGCGCCTGCTGCGCTCGGCACAATGGCGCCGGCAATCCACGCCGACCGGCCTTCTGTGGAAACCAAACGCCGCCAGGCTGGTCGAAATTTCGTCGCCCAAATGATGCGCTCTGAGGTGCCACATGGACAACTATTTGAGCAGTCTGAAACCGCAAGCGAGTGAATCCTTCTTCAAGGATTCCCGCCTCCTCGCCCTGCTCAAGGGACACGAGCAGCACTATCCGCAGCGGCTATCCGAGCAGTATCCGCAAATCATCGAGCGCATCGTGGCTTTATGGGGCGAACCCAATACCGCGCGGCAATATTTCCAAAACCTGCTGATGACCGACCGCAATAGCCGTCAGGGTTTTCCGCCCCAGGTATACACCGAGCTTCTGGCCCTTTCGGTGCTCTACGACCGACTTTACCCCGCCAAGCCCAAGCCCGAGGCGATGCGCCGCGACCCGTGGGAAACGGGCGGGGGCGGCCGCATTCGCTAGCGTATTCCACGCGCGGCGCCATTCACTTCGCGGCCGCCCGGGAGCCACCCAGCTGCGGCAAGCGCCACCCCGTCGCGGGAGCTGAGATCCGCTCAAAGCGTCTTGACGACCTCGACCAGATCGTCATCCGCTCCGGACTGTTCGACAAACCCGAGGCTGGACATCAAGCGGCGCATGGCTTCGTTTTCCACCAGCACTTCGCCCCGCATCGAGCGCAGCCCTCTTGCGCGCGCCGCATCCATGAGGCAGTGCATCAGCTTCCCGGCAACACCGCGCTGACGCCAGTCCTCGGCCACGACCAGGCCGAACTCGCAGGATTCGCCATCGGGGTTGACGGTGTACCGGGCGTCGCCGATGAGGCTGCGCTCGCCGGCCGCTTCCACCTGCGCCACCAGGGCCATTTCGCGGTCGTAGTCGATTTGCGTGAATCGGGCCAGCGTTGCGGGCGTGAGCTCGTTGAGACTCAATTGAAATCGCAGGTATCGGCTTTGATCGGAAAGGGCGCGCACAAAAACCTGCAAGCCCTGGCGGTCTTCGGGACGAATCGGCCTTATACAAAGCGCGGCTCCGTCCGAAAGTTGCCATTCCCGCAGCAAGTGGACCGGGTAGGGGCAGATCGCCATGTGTCGGTAGCGGTTTTCCCCCGCGAAGTGCTGCGCGACCTCGACCCGCACATTGAGCACCCTTACCCCGCCGGCGTCGACCAAGCAGGGATCGAATTGCATGCGCCGCATCCAGGGCAACTCGCAGGCCATTTCCGAAACCCTTTCCAACAAGGCGCACAAAGAAGCACGGTCGATCTGCGGCGCCGTTTCCGAAACCTGCAAATAGGCCGCAATGTTTTCCTGCGCCAACAGGCTGTCGATCAAAGAGGAGTTGAGCGGCGGCAGTGCGACCGCGCGGCGCTGCTCCAAGCGCGCATGCGCTCCGCCGAGGCCGAGGCTGATGACCGGCCCGAACACCGGATCGGAAGCAACGACAATGGAGAGTTCGCGCGCGTTAGGCAAGCTCAGCGTGCGCTCGATGCTGACGCCAATGAGCTTCGCCTGCGGATACTTGGACAAGACCGCCGTATGCATGTCGTTGTAAGCCGTCCGGACCGCTTGGGCGCTGGCCAAATTGAGCATGATGCCGCCGCACTGGCCGCGGGATCCAAACCCGCTGCCCAGGATCTTCATCGCGACCGGAAAACCGATCTGCTCGGCAAACAGGAGCGCCTCCGTCGGCGAGCGCGCCACCATATAGGGCAAGATGGGAACGCGAAATGCAGCCGCCAGGGCCTTGGCCTCGAGCCCGCTCAACTCTTCGCGCCTTTCGGCGACGGCGGTTTCGATAATGAGTTTTGCACCCTCCAGATCGGGGCTGGGCTGATGCGAAAGAGCCCCCGGGGTTTGCATCAGATTGATGCGGTTCTGGTGATGGCGCGCCAGGGCGGCAAACGCTTCGACGGCCGCTTCCGGTGCGCGAAAACTCGGCAAACGCGCTTCGGTGAACAAGCGGCGCGCCTCCCGCACTTGAATCTCGCCCATCCAGCAGGCCAGTATCGGCTTATCGCTTTTCGCCGCGAGTTCGATCATGCGCTGGGCCAACCGCAGCGGATCGGTAATGGTCTGCGGACAAAGAATCGCCAACAGCCCATCGACCTCGGGATCGGCAACGCAGATCTCCAAGGCCTTGGCAAAGCGCTCGGTCGAGACATCACCCAAGAGGTCGAGCGGGTTACGCCTGGACCAACCGGCACGCTGGGTGAGATCCAAGGCCTCGATCGTGGATGCCCCAAGGCCGGCAAGCTGTAAACCCAGGTCCCCTGCCCGGTCAGCCGCAAGTACTCCGGGTCCGCTGCCGTTGGCAACCACCGCCAGGCGAAGTCCTGCCGGCCGCTTATTGCCGGCAAGGACGCGAGCGGCCGAGAACAGATCGCCAACGGTGCGCACTCGCACCGCCCCAGCGCGCGCGATCGCCGCGTCGAATACCTCATCGCCCGAGGGCGCGCCCGCCTCGATTCGAAAGGCTCTTCCCAGCAGTTCGTCATGGCGGCCTACTTTCACCACGACCACCGGTTTCACCCGGGCCGCCGCGCGCAGCGCGCTCATGAACCGCCGCGCATTGCGGACGCGCTCCACGTGCAGCAGGATGCCGCGCGTTTGCGCGTCGCTGACCAGAAAATCCAGGACATCGCCGAAATCGAGGTCCATGCCCGTGCCAAGCGACACGATGGTGGAGAAGCCGATGTCGTTGGTGTGCGCCCAATCGAGCACCGAGGCGCAAACGGCCGCCGATTGCGAAACCAGGGCCAGATCGCCCGGCGCAGGCTGCCCGCCCCCCGCGGAAACATTCAGCGCCAAACCCGGGCGCACCACGCCCAGCGCCTTCGCGCCCAGAACGCGCATGCCGTGTCGGCTGGCCGAAGCGAGCACCGCTCGCTCGAGAAACGCGCCGCGCGGCCCGGCTTCCGCGAAACCTGCCGACAGGATGGCCAGCGCCTTCACGCCGCGTTTGCCGCAAGCCTCTGCGACCAAAGGCACGGTTTCCGAGGGCGTCGCGATTACCGCCAGGTCGATCGCTTCGCCGATTTCCTCGATCGAGCCGTAAAGCCGTCGGCCCGGAATCTCCTGGGGCCGCAAGTTGATCGCATAGATTCCGCCTGGGTAGCCCCCTTCCACGAGGTTGGCCAGCGCAACTCCACCCAAGGATTGCCGCCCGGCGCTGGCCCCAAAAACCGCCACGCTTCTAGGTGCAAACAGGGGCCGCAGGTAGTGCTGGCTCACCGGGCAAGCCTCCCCTGCGCGCCGCTCAACGCACGGGAGCGGCCGCGCTGTGTCGCCCGAGGCGGCTGCAGACCGCGAGTAGCGTCCCTCCCCATGGGTTGACAAGAGTCCATAGGAGGCTTTTCGGCAGGTATCGGAACACCCTTGAGCCGACTTCGCGCCCGCTCAGGGTGCTTTGCGGTGAGATCCTGTGCCGCGATCGGGCAAAAGACCTCCAGATTGGACCAGGGTCTTGGTTTGCGCTCCTGCCGCTCCCGAGCGGCAGGAGTTGACTCCCACTCGGCTAGCGAACAAAACGCTTCTTGAAAGCGGAGTCTTCCGCGGGGAAAGGTCCGCGCTGGGTTTCGACCATATTCTGCAGATGCCGCTCCGAGGCGTCGCGCGTGACGCGATAGATCTCGCGCGTCAGCTCGTACGCGGCGAGGCCGGGCCAGCCCTGAGGCAGCAACACCGAGGGCAGTTGCGGATCTTTCAAGAGCACGCGGCGGAAGGCGTGCAACACCAGAATGCGCGCGGTGAAAGCCTGCTCAGGGTCGAGATCGGCGGTTTCGCTCAAGAGCTTCAGTGCCGGCGTATACTGGCGCAAGAAAATCCGATAAGCGTTGCCCAAGGCGCTCAGATTCCAGCACTCGCGCACCAATTCGCGCGCGCCAGCGCTTTTGCCGTCGGGAAGTTCCTTGGCGTTGAACACCACGACCTTGTCCACGGCCTTGAAGCTCTTGATGATGTCCATCACCGTGTCGCGGTCGCCGCCCGGCCGCGCGAATAGCCCTGGGCCAAGAATGCCAAAACCTTCCCAACCCAGTTCCCGGCGCAGATTGTCGCGCGGCTTTTCCATCATGGTGTTGGGCGGAATGATGGCGATCAGCCAGTTGCCATCCCAGCTGGTCGCCGGCGGACTGTAAATCCTTCGATAGGCGTGCTCAACTTTGCGTTTGCCGTCGGCGGTCAGCTTGTAATAGCTCCGCCGGCCATCACGCACGCCCAGGAGCCAGCCATCGCGCGTCAAGCGAAAGATGCTGGTGCGCACCAAGCGATCGCTGGCACCAAATGACGCGGCCAGATCGATGATGCTCGATAGCGCTGCCTCGCTGCCGTGCGGCACGATGGCATCACCCCAGATCGTCACCAAGAGCGATTTGGCCCGTGGCGGCTCCGCGCGCAAACGAGCGTTGATCCATTCCTGCAAACGTCGATTCTTCATGTTGATCCCCTGCTTTGAGAAGTCCCCGTTCGGTTATGTTACCCACTTTTTGAGATTTTGTAACACCCGTGTGGGCGTGATGATGATACACAATTGACTTTTGACAAACTTGATCTGTATCATGTTTAGGCGAGGCCGCATTGGTCTCGATTTCTTGCCGAGGACGAGGAAATGTATGCTCAGATGGTAGAAACCGTTGCCACGCGACTTCGCGGACCAGAAGAATTGTCTGAATCCGAGTGGAATTTTCAGCAACGAATCGATGCCGATCAGAAAATTGAACCGCGGGATGAAATGCCCGAAACCTACCGGCGAACCCTGATACGCCAGATTTCACAGCATGCCCATTCTGAATGGGTGGGTATGTTGCCCGAAGGCAATTGGATCACGCGCGCGCCCAATTTGGCCCGCAAGTGTATCCTTTTGGCCAAAGTGCAAGACGAGGGCGGCCATGCGCTCTACCTCTACGCTGCCGCGGAAACGCTGGGCGTTGCGCGCGAGACTCTGATCGAAGAATTGCATGCGGGAGAGGCAAAATATTCGAGCATATTCAACTACCCCACCTTGACTTGGGCCGATGTCGGCGCCATCGGCTGGTTGGTCGACGGCGCCGCCATCATGAATCAAATTCCCCTGTGTCGAAGTTCCTATGGTCCCTATGCCCGCGCCATGGTTCGCGTGTGCAAAGAAGAAAGTTTTCACCAGCGCCAGGGCTATGACCTCATGCTCGCCCTGTGCCACGGCAGCGCGGCGCAGAAAGATATGGCCCAAAAAGCGTTGGATCGATGGTGGTGGCCCTCGGTAATGATGTTCGGCCCGCCCGACGAACAGTCGCCCCACACCGCTCAATCGAAGGCTTGGCGAATCAAACTCTTCACCAATGACGAATTGCGCCAGAAATTCATCGACCAGACCGTGCCGCAGGCCGATTATCTGGGCCTCAAGATTCCCGATCCGGATCTGCATTGGAACGACGAGCGCGGCCATTACGATTTCGGCCCCATCCCCTGGGATGAGTTCTTTCGCGTCGTAAAAGGGAATGGACCCTGCAACCGCCACCGGCTGGATACCCGCCGCCAAGCCTGGGAAGAAGGCCGCTGGGTTCGCGAAGCGGCCAGCGCACACGCCGCCAAGCGCAAAGCGGCGGCACTCGGAGCGCAGTCGTGAACGACTGGCCGCTGTGGGAGATTTTCATTCGCTCCCAGCAGGGTCTCGCCCATAAACATGTGGGGAGTCTGCACGCCGCCGATGCCGCGATGGCGCTTGCCAACGCGCGCGACGTTTACACCCGGCGCGGCGAAGGGGTCTCGATCTGGGTGGTGAAATCGGCCGACATTATCGCCACCTCGCCCGATGACCAAGCTGCGCTCTTCGAGCCTGCATTGAGCAAACCCTACCGCCATCCGACGTTTTTCCCCATGCCCGAGGAAGTGAAGCATATCTGACCATGGAAACCAAGCCGACAAACGCCTTGTTCGCGTATTTGCTGCGCCTGGGAGACAACGTGCTCATCCTCGGCCAGCGCGTTTCGGCTTGGACCGGCAAAGGCCCGATTTTGGAAGAAGACCTCGCGCTGGCCAACGTCGCCCTGGACCACCTGGGCGAAGCCCGCCTCTGGCTCGCGCTCGCCGGCGAAATCGAAGCCCAGGGCCGCGATGAAAACGCGCTCGCTATGCGGCGCGATGCACCAGAATTTCGCAACTTGTTGCTGGTGGAACAGCCCAACGGCAATTACGCCGACACCATGGCCCGCCAATTCCTCTTCGACGCCTGGCACCTGCCGCTGATGCGCGCCCTGGCCCGCTCGACCGACGGCCGCGTGGCCGCCATTGCCGAACGAAGCGCAAAGGAAGCCGCTTACCATTTGGAGCGCAGCCGCGAATGGATGCTGCGCCTGGGGGATGGCACCGAACTCAGCCACCGCCGTTTGGCTACGGCGCTGGAGAGGTTATGGCCCTACACCGGCGAATTATTCGAAAGCGATGCGATCGAACAGGCCTTGGCGCGCGATGGTGTGGCCGTCGATCACGCTGACTTGCGGCTCGCCTGGCGCGCTACGGTGCTCGACACGCTCGCCGAAGCCACGCTCGATTTGCCCGAAGCTGGCTGGCATCAATCTGGGGGCCGGCGAGGCTTACATAGCGAGCACCTGACCTACCTTCTGGCGGAAATGCAGTATCTGGAACGCCTGCACCCGGGGCAGCAATGGTAGAAACGCCCGCCCGCCCAAGTGCGGCCGAAGTACGCGGCTGGCTCGGCACGCTCACCGACCCGGAAATTCCGGTGGTGTCGCTGCTCGACATGGGCATGGTGCATGAGGTGCGCTGGCGGGACGAAACGCTGTGCGTCGCCCTTCGCCCGACCTATTCCGCCTGCCCGGCCGCCCATGCGATCAAAAAAGAGGTCGAGCAGCTCCTCGCCGACCGCGGCATTCGCCGCTTCGAAGTGCGCCTGGTACTCTCGCCGCCGTGGACCACCGCCGACTTGAGCGCCGCGGCACGGGAGAAGCTGCGCGCCTGGGGCATCGCCCCGCCCAGCGACCGCGCCCCGCCCCACTGCCCGCGTTGCGGATCCGCCCACACCACCCGCTTGGCGCAATTCGGCGCCACGGCTTGCCGGGCGCTGTGGCGGTGCGAGGATTGCCGCGAGCCCTTCGACTATTTCAAGCCCCATCGATGAACGATTTTTACACCTTGAGGATCGCCGCGCTCGATCGCCCCACACGCGACGCGACGGTGCTGTCCTTCGATTTGCCGAGCGAACTCGCCGAACCCTTTCGTTTCCAGGCCGGCCAATATCTCACGCTGCGCACCACCATCGACGGCGAAGAAATTCGACGACCCTATTCGATTTGTTCCGCGCCCGATGAATCTCGCATGAGCGTTGCGATCAAACGCGTCGCCGGCGGCACCTTTTCCAATTGGGCCAACGAGGCGCTTCGCGTGGGCGACTGCATCGAGGTCTCGCCGCCGCAAGGCCGATTTACCCTGCAACCAAACCCCGAAGCCGGGCGCCACTATCTTGCCTTTGCCGCGGGCAGCGGCATCACGCCGATCATGGCGATCGCCAAGACTGCGCTGGCCAAGGAGCCCCGATCGAAGTTCACGCTGTTCTACGGCAATCGGGCCCACGGCACGACGCTGTTTCGCGCCGAACTCTGCGAGCTCAAAGACCGCTATCTCACGCGCTTTCAACTCGGTTTCGTGATGAGCCGGGAACACCAGGACCTCGAACTTCTGAACGGCCGCATCGATGGCGAAAAGTGCGCCGCCTTATTTGCCCGTTGGGTTCGCCTGGAGGACATCGACGGCGTTTTTGTTTGTGGACCCGAAGCGATGATGGCATCGGTACTGGGTGCGCTGGAAACAGCGGGTTACCCCAAAGAACGCATCAAGGCGGAGCACTTCGTCGCTGCCGCTGCGCCCAAGCGGCGGCCCGCAGTGGCAGGCCCCGCAGCACAAGCGCCGGGCAGCGAGGTGGTGGTGGTGTTAGACGGCCAGCGCCGCAGCTTTCGCATGGCGCGCGAAATCACGATCCTCGATGCCGCCGCCCAACAAGGCATCGAGTTGCCGCATTCCTGCAAAGGCGGCATTTGCTCCACCTGCCGCGCCAAGCTGACCGAAGGCGAAGTGGAAATGGATACTCATTACGCTCTTGAAGACTACGAGCTCGCCCGCGGCTATGTGCTGTGCTGTCAGAGTTACCCGCTCACCGACCGCGTGGTGGTCGATTTTGATTTGGCTTGATTGGAGAAAACCGTGGAACACCCTCTTTTCCTGCGTCACCAAGTGCTCATACAAGAATCTGCCAACGCTTGCGACCATCGCGGGTATTACAGCGTCTTTCCGGAATCGGCGAGCCCCAAGATCTACGGCGAGCACGCCGCCGAAAACGGCAAGGCGACGTTCGAAGCGCAACTGGGCAGGCCCTTCGCCCTCGACTTGCCGGGGGCCGACGGAAAAGTCGGCGGTGAAGTGTCCCCCTATGGCTTTGCGCTCGGCATTCAATATCCCAAAGTGGCCATCGAACCCTTGCTCGCGGCGATGAAAAAAGCCCAGGCATCTTGGTCCGCCGCCGGACCCAAGACCTGGGCCGGAGTCTCGGTGGAGATCCTGCAAAGGATCAACCAGCAGAGTTTCGAAATCGCCCACGCGGTCATGCACACCACCGGCCAAGCCTTTATGATGGCCTTCCAGGCGGCCGGGCCGCACGCGCAGGATCGCGGGCTTGAAGCGGTCGCTTATGCCTGGCGCGAGACCTCACGCATCCCCAGAAACGCGTTCTGGGAAAAGCCCCAGGCGAAGGGCGACCCGCTGCGCATGGAGAAACACTATCACCTCGTGCCGCGGGGCATCGCGCTGGTGATCGGTTGCTGCACCTTTCCCACCTGGAATGCTTATCCCGGCCTTTTTGCGAATCTCGCCACCGGCAATGCCGTGCTCGTCAAACCCCACCCCGGAGCCATCCTGCCGCTGGCGATCACGGTGAAGACGGCCCGCGCGGTGTTGCAAGAAGCCGGATTCGATCCAAACTTGGTGACGCTTTATGCGCACGACGCGAGCGATCCCGCGCCGCAGACCCTGGCGCTGCGCCCCGAAGTGAAAATCATCGACTTCACCGGCAGCCCGGCCAACGGCAACTGGCTGGAAACCCACGCTCGCCAAGCGGTGGTGTACACCGAAAAAGCCGGCGTAAACCAGATCGTCGTCGACTCCACCGACAACTTCTCTGGACTGGTGAAAAACGTCGCATTCTCGCTTTCGCTCTACTCCGGACAAATGTGCACCGCGCCGCAGAACATCTACGTGCCCAGTGCCGGCATCGACACCCCGGAGGGACATTTGAGCTTCGAACAAGTGGCCGCCGCCTTGGGCGAAGGCCTGGGCAAACTCCTGGGCGACCCGGCCCGTGCGGTGGAAGTTTTGGGTGCCATCCAGAACCAAGCCATCGTTTCGCGCATCGACATGGCTCGATCCCTGGGCAACCTGGTTTGCGACAGCCTGACCCTGAAACATCCGCAATACCCCGAGGCGCGCGTGCGCACGCCGCTGCTGCTGAAACTCAGCGCCGACCAGGCGGACATCTTCATGCGCGAGTGGTTCGGTCCCATCGCCTTCGTCATCGCCACCGACGACACCGAACACAGCCTGCGTCTTGCCCGCGAGGCGGTGGCCAGCCATGGCGCCCTGACCTTCTCGCTCTACACCACTCGCGACGCGGTGCGAGAAGCAGCCATCGCCCTGGCCCAAGAAGTGGGTGTCTCGCTTTCCGTCAATCTCACCGGCGGCGTATATGTCAGTCAGTCCGCCGCCTTCAGCGACTATCATGGCACCGGCATGAACGCCGCGGCCAACGCCTCACTCACCGATTCGGCCTACGTCGCCAACCGCTTTCGGGTGGTGCAGTGGCGCCGGCAGGTGTGAGTCGATCGCCGCCGTGTGCGTCTTAGAACTTTGGTCGAATGGAAGCGATCGCGCGTGCTCGCCAATCCGGGCGCGCGTCCTGAAGCGCCATCACTTGCGCGTGATCAGCCGGTGCAGGAACCCGATCAGGAGAAATACGGTGAGCGTAGCCGTCAACGTGCCGATGGTAATCAGCCCCAGCCGCTGGAAGAAATGATCGAACTGCACGCTGAATGAGGAGCTCCCATTCGCCCAAACGGTCCCCCGGTATCGCATCCAGGAAGAAACGGCAGCGAAGCCGCTGGCGGCCGCGATTCCAAGAGCCACCGGAGGGGGGGACGCACGGCCTACCGACCAGCCCACCACCGCGGCAAGCGCCAGACAAATCAGCGCGCCCAGGAAAACGAGCATATCCACGGATGCCTCCTCTTCATGTGAGCCCACTGGGGCAATTGCTCGGTTACAAAGAAAACACTCGTCCTCGCGACGCCCGCGCATGGTGCTGCCGATCAGGACGACCGTGCGGATGGCGGCCGGCACACCCAGGGCGCCGATCCCAAGTTGGCAGAGGAGATCATCGAATTGCTGGCTGTAAGAGCAGTGGCCATCCGTCCAGGGGCCGCGAGCAGCTCAATGAGACAAGTCCACGCGTCGGTTGATTTAGGCCTAGGGCCGCGGTCGGAGCGGCCATGGTGCTCGCTCCAATGCCACCCCTCGATATGCTAAAGAACCTCGCGCAGCGCAGTCAAGCGACTCGCGGCCATGATCGGGGCCTTCTCTAGCGCCCGGGCCGCGCTCCCTGCGCTAGAATGCGACCTTCCAAAGAGCGGAGATCCTGCCGTGCCCGACGCTTTCATCTGTGACGCCATCCGCACGCCCATAGGCCGCTACGGCGGTGCTTTGGCCAATGTGCGCACCGACGATCTGGCCGCCACGCCGATACGCGCCCTGATGGCGCGCAATGCGGCGGTGGATTGGTCGGCGCTGGACGAGGTGCTCCTGGGCTGCGCCAACCAGGCCGGCGAAGACAACCGCAATGTCGCGCGCATGGCGCTCTTGCTCGCCGGCCTGCCGGTGAGCGCGGCGGCGGCGACCATCAACCGCCTCTGCGGCTCGGGGCTCGACGCCGTGGGCACGGCCGCGCGCGCCATCGCCCTGGGAGAGATCGATCTGGCCATTGCCGGGGGCGTGGAAAGCATGACCCGCGCGCCTTTCGTTCTGGCCAAAGCCGACAGCGCCTTTTCGCGCAGCGCCAAAATCGAGGACAGCACCATCGGCTGGCGCTTCGTCAATCCGGTGATGAAAGCGCGCTTTGGCATTCACTCCATGCCCGAAACCGCGGAAAACGTGGCCGAGGAATTCAAGGTCGCCCGCGCCGATCAGGACGCCTTCGCCTGGCGCAGCCAGCAGCGTTGCGCGGCGGCGCAGGCCGCGGGGCATTTCGCCGAAGAGATCGTGGCGGTCGAAGTGCCCGCCGGCCGCGGCAAGACCGTGAGTGTGAATGCCGATGAGCACCCGCGCGCCGACACCACCCTCGAAGCACTCGCCAAGCTCAAAGGCATCGTGCGCGAAGATGGCAGCGTGACCGCGGGCAACAGCTCCGGGGTCAACGACGGGGCCTGCGCGCTGCTGCTCGCCAGCGAAGCGGCGGTGAAGCGCCATGGCTTGACGCCGCGCGCGCGCGTGGCGGGCATGGCCACCGCCGGCGTGGAACCGCGCATCATGGGCATGGGTCCGGCGCCCGCAACGCAGAAGCTGCTTGCTCGCCTGGGCCTCAAGATCGAGGCCATGGACGTGATCGAATTGAACGAGGCTTTCGCCGCGCAGGGCCTGGCGGTGACACGCCTCCTGGGTCTGGCCGACGACGCGCCGCAGGTCAATCCGCAAGGCGGCGCCATCGCCCTGGGGCATCCGCTGGGCATGAGCGGGGCGCGCCTCGTTACCACCGCGCTTTATCAGCTCGCCCGCAGCAAGGGCCGCTATGGACTGGCGACCATGTGCATCGGTGTGGGCCAGGGCATCGCTTTGGTCGTCGAACGCGTCTGAGGAGGACATGGTGAAGACTCTACCCCCGCTGGGCGCAATGCTCGTTCTTGCGTGTGCCGCTTTTGCCGCCACGTCCGCCTTCGCCGATTACGATCCACCCGAGGCCGCGGCCCCGGCCATCACGGCCGCCAAGCAACAGGCCAAGAAAGACCAACGCGCCGTGCTGCTGGTTTTCGGCGCCGATTGGTGCAAGGACTGCCGCGTCCTCGAATCCGAAATGGCCAAGCCCGAACTGGCCGCCAAGCTGGCCGCGCGCTACCAGGTGGTCAAGGTCAATGTCGGTCGCTTCGATCGGAACACCGATCTCGCGGAGCGCTACGGCGTGCCGCTCAAGAAGGGCATCCCCGCGGTGGCGGTGATTGCTCCGGATGACAAGGTGCTCGCCGCCACCGCCGCGGGCGAGCTGGCCAGCGCGCGCTCGATGTCCAGCGAAGGCATCGCCGGTTTTTTGCTGGGCCTGCCGCAAGCGAAGTAGCGCGGCGATGATCATCGTCTATTGGTGTGGCACCTGCCGCGAGTTGCACGGCGCGGGGGAGGTGAGCTTTCCCGCGCAAGCGGGCGAACCCTTCCGTTGCCTGGCGACGGGCCAAGTCGCACACCTGCGCGGCATCGCCGACGACCCCGACGACGAACACCACGGCGAGGTTCGCTGCCCGACCTGCCAGCGCCCGCGCGCCGGCGAAACCGGAGTCTGCCCGGATTGCGGCAGCGATTGAGGCCAGGCACCGGCGATGAAAAGCCGCCGAGCCTCCGCCCGCCAGGCCGAGGTTTGGTAGGAGCGCCCGGGCCGAATTCAAGGTAATAGCGGCACTCTGACTTGCCAGCACGACCCAAGGAACCTACACCATGAGCCAACGGACGCTCGCCGACTTCCCCATCACCCACAAGTGGCCACCGCGGCATCCGGAGCGCTTGCAGCTCTATTCGCTGCCCACGCCCAACGGCGTGAAGGTGTCGATTATGCTCGAAGAGATCGGCCTGCCCTACGAGGCGCATCGGGTCGAGTTCGCGCGCAACGAGCAAATGTCGCCCGAGTTCCTGTCACTCAATCCCAACAACAAGATCCCGGCCATCATCGATCCGGACGGACCTGGACAAGAGCCGCTGGGCTTGTTCGAATCCGGCGCCATACTCATCTACCTCGCCGAAAAAACCGGCCAGCTTCTGCCCATGAATCCGGCCAAACGCTACGAAACCCTGCAATGGCTGATGTTCCAGATGGGCGGCGTCGGCCCGATGTTCGGACAGGTCGGCTTCTTTCACAAGTTCGCCGGGCGTGAGTGGGAGGACAAGCGCCCGCGCGATCGTTATGTGTCTGAAAGCCGCCGCCTGCTGGGCGTGCTCGACCAGCAGCTCGCCACGCGCCCCTGGCTGGCGGGCGAGGTCTACACCATCGCCGACATCGCCGTGTTTCCCTGGGTGCGCAATTTCGTCGCCTACTATGAGGCTGGGCCCTTGGTGGAGTTCGAGCGCTTCACGAACGTGCAGCGGGCCCTCGAGCAGTTCCTCGCCCGGCCCGCCGTGGCGCGAGGGCTCACGGTTCCCGCCGGGCCACGCTGACGCTCGCGCCGGCCTCGCTCCGCGTATTGAGCGGGCTGGCGGCGGTCACCCTCAGAAATCGAAGCGTATCCCCTGGGCCAAGGGCAAGGCGCCGCTGTAGTTGATGGTGTTGGTGGCGCGGCGCATGTAGGCCTTCCAGGCATCGGAGCCGGATTCGCGCCCGCCGCCGGTTTCTTTTTCGCCGCCGAAAGCGCCGCCGATCTCGGCGCCGCTGGGCCCGATGTTGACGTTGGCGATGCCGCAGTCGCTGCCTTGGGCGGAGAGAAAAACTTCCGCTTCGCGCAAGTCGGTGGTGAAGATGCTTGACGCCAAGCCTTGCGGCACGGCGTTTTGCCAAGCGATGGCCTCTTCCAGCCGGTCATAGGCCAGCACATAGAGTATGGGCGCGAAGGTCTCGTGGCACATCACCGGACTTTGCCCCGGCATTTCCACCAGGGCGGGGCGCACGTAGTAGGCGTCTTCATGGAGTTCCGCCAGCACCCGCTCGCCGCCAAACACTTTGCCGCCTTCGCCGCGCGCCTGGTCGAGCGCGTCTTGCATGCCCTTGAAAGCCGCTGCGTCGATCAGCGGGCCGACCAGGTTGCCTTCGGCCAGCGGGTCGCCCACACGCACGCTGCTATACGCCGCCCGCACCTTGTCCACCACTTGCGCGTAGACGCTGCGATGCACGAACAGGCGCCGCAAGCTGGTGCAGCGCTGCCCGGCGGTGCCCACCGCGGCGAAGACGATGGCCCGCAAGGCGAGCGACAAATCCGCCGAAGGCGCCACGATCATGGCATTGTTGCCGCCCAGTTCCAGGAGCGTGCGCAAAAACCGCGGCGCGGCCCGCGTCGCGACCGCACGGCCCATGCGCGTGGAGCCGGTGGCGCTGATCAGCGCGAGGCGCGCGTCGTCGAGCAGGGCCTCGCCGGCTTGCGCATCACCGAGCACGACTTCCAGCAAACCCTCGGGCGCCTCCGGTCCGAAGCGCGCCACGGCGCGGCGAAACAGCGCGGCGGTGGCGAGCGCGGTGAGCGGGGTCTTCTCCGAAGGTTTCCACACCACGCTATTGCCGCAGACGTAAGCGAGCGCCGCGTTCCAGGCCCACACCGCAACCGGGAAATTGAAAGCGCTGATCACGCCCACCACACCCAGCGGGTGCCAGGTCTCCATCATGCGATGCCCAGGGCGCTCGGAGGCGATGGTGAGGCCATAGAGCTGGCGCGAAAGACCCACCGCGAAGTCGCAGATGTCGATCATCTCCTGCACTTCGCCCAGACCCTCTTGCAGAATCTTGCCCGCTTCTATGGTCACGAGCTGGCCCAGCGCCTGCTTGTGGCGGCGCAGTTCTTCGCCGAAGAGACGCACCAGTTCCCCCCGACGCGGCGCCGGCAGCGCGCGCCAGGCCAGGAAAGCGGCCTGCGCCCGATCCATGCGCACCGTCACTCGCGCCGGCGGTTCGGCGGCGAGCCGCGCCAGTACCGCCCCATCGATAGGCGAGCGGGCGACGATGCCTTGGCCTTCGTGCGCCGCGACGTCCACGCCCAACTCTTCCAGCAATGTGCTGATTTCCATGGTGACTCCTCGTTCCAATGCGTACTGCACGATTCCTGGCCGGGGTCGAACCGTCCGGCCTCTTTCCCACCCCTGTGTCGGAGCGGGCTTGCCCGCGAACGCGGCACAGGGCGTTGCAAACGTCTCTTTCGCGGCCAAGGCCGCCCTACCAAAACTCGCGAGCTTACCGGTGTTGGAGCGGGTTTGCCCGCGAATGATCGGTTTCGCGGCCAAGGCCGCTCGCACCTCGCGTCAAGCGTAATACTTCCCAAACCGATTGCCGAGGAATTTGCCCAAATCGGCATCCTCCTGGCGCACGAAACCATGCGCCGGCAAATCACCGCTGCGCATCATGTCGACCATGGTGCAAATGCCCGCGGCGGTGGTGAGTTGGATGGCCGAGAGCAGTTCGCCGTTGACTTCCTGGCTGTAGATCTTTTTGGCGTAGGTCTGCTGCGCCAAGTGGCCATTGCGCCAGCCCGAGACGGTGACGAAAATCAGCACCACGTCTTGCAGGGTGATGGGAATGGCGGTCTCCAGCACGTCTTTCAGGAGATCGCGGCGCTGGCCCAGGCGCAGATCGCGGATCAGCATCTTGATGATGTCGCGGTGGCCGGGGTAACGCACGGTCTTGTAGTTGAGGTTTTCCACCCGGCCGGAAAGCGTTTCGCACAAGGTGCCCAGGCCGCCCGAGGTGTTGAAGGCTTCATAAGCGATGCCATCGAGCGAGAAATGCTCGACCTCTTCCAGCGCCAGGGTTTCGCGCAGGTCGCCGTCGATGATCGCTTCGCAGGGGTTGCAATATTCGTTGATCAGCCCGTCGGTGCTCCAGGTGAGGTTGTACTTCAGGGCGTTGGTGGGATAGATGGGCAGGGCGCCGACACGCATGTGCACCTCGCGCAGGCGCTCGAACTGGCGCGCCAGATCGTTGGCGACGATGGAAATGAAGCCCGGCGCCAGGCCGCACTGCGGCACCATGGCGGTTTTGGCGCCGCGCGCCAGTTCTTTCACCTGGCGGGTGCTGGACACATCCTCGGTGAGGTCGAAGTAATGCACGCCGCGCTCGCGCGCCGCGCCGGCGATCACCGGCGTGAGGTAAAAGGGGCAGGCGGAAAGCACCACGTCCTGGCCGGCCAGGAGATCGCGCAGCACCTCGGCGCGGGAGATGTCGGCCGCGACCGTTTTGACGCCGCGTTTGGCGAGCGCCGCCAGGCGGCCACGGTCCTGGTCGGCGACGGTGAGTTCATAGTCGCCGGTGGCGTTGAGCAGGTTGACGATGGCGTGGCCGATCTTGCCGGCGCCAAGTAGCGTGAGTTTGGTAGGCATGGCGTGTTCCTCGGAGTTTTGGGAAGAAGATGCGATGCGCACATTTTCCCGCGCCGTCTTGACGAATTGAAGCTGGCATTTCGGCTAAATAGTGGTAGTCTTCTGACATTTCGCCGACTACACCATTCGTTTTGCCGAAATGAAACCCGAAGACCAGACCCTGCTTTCGCTGCTCAAGGCCGACGCGCGCATGTCCACGGCGGAACTCGCGCGCCGCCTCGACGTGTCGCGCACCACCGTCCAATCGCGTCTCCAGCGCCTGGAGAAAGCGGGCGTGATCGCCGGCTACACCGTCAAGCTCGCCACCGAAGTCCTGCGCCGGCGCATCACCGCGCATGTGCTCCTGGCGGTCAACCCCAAGCAGGCGGAAAAGGTGGTGCGCGCGCTCAAGGCCATACCCTTCGTCACCGCGGTGTATGCGCTCTCCGGGGGGTTCGACTACCTCGCCGTCATCCAGGGTGAAACCACCCAGGAAATCGACGCCATCCTTGACCAGATCGGCCGCAACGAAGGCATCGAGCGCACCCAGACCTCGATCGTTTTATCGGTCAAATTCGAGCGCTGAGGGCCGCGGCCGCGCGCGTCAGCAGCGGGCCGCGGTTTGACGCGAATTCCTCCGATCACCAGACAATCTTTGACCGTCATCAATAGCATGGCGTCGCGCTTGCCTTAGGCTTCGCTCCAGGCCTAGCGCCGGAACAGTGGCACCTTAGTTTGGGCCTTCCCTGCCTAGCTTGCAGACAATTGCGAAAACGCCGGGCAGGGTCTTTTTGCCACTTCCTTGCGCCGCGTCGTTTCCGGAATTTCCGGATTCGGCCAAGGCATGACCTGCCGTCACAGACGGCATCGACCTTCCGTTCTCCTGCGCCCTCAGACCACCATCATGAAACGCCCATCAACCTTCCTCGCCGCCTTCTACGCCCTTCTCCTAGCGCTTGCCGCAGCCCCCGCCCTGGCGCAAATCGCCGACATCGGTTCCGCCGTCAACAAGGCGGGCCGGCAGCGCATGCTTTCGCAGCGCATGGCCAAGGCCTATCTGCAGATCGGGCAGGAAATCGAGAGTGAGAAATCCAAACGCATCCTCGACGCCTCGATCGCGCTCTTCGACCGGCAACTGGTGGAACTCAAGAACTTCGCGCCCACGCCCGAAATCCGCGGCACCTACCTCGCTCTGGAGCGTTCCTGGCTGGGCTACAAGGATGTTCTGGTGGGCGCCAAGCCTAGCCGAGAAGGCGCGCGCAAGGTGCTGGAGATCAGCGAGGAGGTTTTGGGCCTCGCCCATCAAGGCACGGTGCAATTGGAGAAACACTCCGGCACCACCGAGGCGCGCCTGATCAACGTCGCCGGGCGGCAGCGCATGCTCTCGCAGCGCATGGCCAAGCTCTACCAGGCCATGGGTTGGAACGTGGCGCCCGCAAACGGCGCCGAGGAACTCGACAGGGCGCGGCGGGAGTTCGTGTCCGGACTGCAAGAGATGAGCGGCGCCGGCATCAATACCACCGCCATCAAGGAAGAACTGGAGCTGGGCAAACAGCAGTGGATGTTCTTCGACAACGCCCTCGGCCGAGGCGCCGGTGACAGAAAAACTGCGGCGCTGCACGTCGCCACCACCAGCGAGCGCCTGCTCGAAGTGATGAACACGATCACCGGACTCTACGAAACTCTGCCCGCGAAACGCTGATCCAGCCCGCCTCTACACTTTCCCGCCGCCAGCGCCCTGGGTGAGCCGCTGGCGTCGGCTCGCCGCTGCGTGTATAAAGCCGTGGAGAGGCCGCTCCCGCGGCCAGAACGTGAAGAACAATGCTGCTCGACATCCGCACGCTGATCATTTGTGTGCTGGTCTTCGCGGTGGTGTTTTCGCTGGGCATGTACCTTGCCCAGCGCAGCCAGCCCAAGCTGCAAGGCCTGCGCTGGTGGTCCGCGGCCTTTGCGCTGACCGCCAACAGCTTTCTGCTTTTCGCCCTGCGTGGCGAGATCAGCGACGCGCTTTCGGTCATGGTCGGCAATGCGCTGCTGGTGATCGCGCTGGGGCTGTTTCTCGAAGGTGCCATGCAAGTGCGCGGCCAACCTGGGCGCATGAGCTGGCTCAGCCCGGCGCTCCTGGCGGTGCTGCTGCCGGTGCTCGCCTACTACGTCTACGTGCGGCCGGACTTTCAGGCCCGCATCATCAGCGCCTCCATCGTCTACGCCATTCCGCTTGCCGCGACCTCCTGGGTGCTGGTACGCGACATTCCGCGCCATTTGCGCTATTCGCACTGGTTTACCGCCGCGGCTTTTGCGCAGCTTTCCGCCATGTGCCTGCTGCGCGCCGGCATCTCGGTGTATGCGCCGCCCCAGGCCCTGCTCGAGAGCACCCCCGCGCAGACGGTGGCCTTCCTGTCGATTTTCGTAATGCTGATCCTGGCTTCGTTCGGCTGCGTCTGGATGGTGACCGAGTCACTTTCCGAGCAACTCGAACGCCAGGCCCGCACCGATCCGCTCACCGGCAGCATGAACCGCTTCGCCCTCGAGGACATCGTTCCCGTCGAGCTGGCGCGCGCGCTGCGCAGCGGGCGGCCCTTGTCGGTGCTGATGTTCGATCTCGACCGCTTCAAGGAACTCAATGACCGCATGGGCCACCAATACGGCGACATGGCGCTGCAAACGGTGACTGAGCTCACGCGGCGCGTTCTGCGCGGCGGCGACCACCTGGCGCGCTATGGCGGCGAGGAGTTCCTCGCGGTTCTGCCCGACACCGGCAAGAACGAAGCGCGGGAAATCGCCGAGCGCCTGCGCCACGCCATCGAGTCCCAGGGCATTTCCATCGGCCAAGGCGCCACGCTCACCGCGAGCTACGGCGTCGCCACCTTTCCCGAAGATGGCGGCGACTTCCATCGCCTCATCGGCCGCGCCGACAGCGCGCTTTATCGTGCCAAGGAGGAAGGACGCAATCGTGTGGTCGTGGCTTGAGTGGGGTCAGCCGGCTGGCGGCTCGGAAATGCCATGCCGCCGCCTCGCCTTGAGGCAGGCCTCGGACCCCGCTTCGAGTTCGCGGCAGGGGCCGGGGCGGTCGGCGTAGATCGCGCAGGAGACCCTTTGCCCCAGGTCGCCGGCGAGCGCCACACAACGCGGCGGAAAGGCGTCGGTGCCGCGCATGCGCAGGAGGCTCGCGTTGAGCGGCAGCGTCCAGGCGACTGGGACAAAACCGCCTGGGACATCGTCGCCATCGAGGCGATGAAAATCCACCCGATAAAAGGCGCAGCACGCGCCGCAGCGGGTGCAATCCACGGCGCCGTTTCCAGGTTCAGGCGTAGCTAAAAAAACCGCGCCCGCTCTTGCGGCCCAGGTAGCCCGCCTCGACCATTTCCACCAGCAGCGGCGCGGGGCGGTATTTGGGATCCTTGAATCCTTCGAAGAGCACGTTCATCACCGCGAGCTGGACATCGAGGCCGATCATGTCGCACAGTGCCAGCGGGCCGATGGGGTGGTTGGCGCCCAGCTTCATTGCCTCGTCGATCTGCGCTGCCGTTGCCAGACCTTCGCCCAGCGCAAAAATCGCTTCGTTGATCATCGGGCAGAGCATGCGGTTGACCACGAAACCCGGGCTGTTCTTCACCTGCACCGGCGTCTTGCCCACCGCCTTGGCCGCGGCCTCCACTTCGGCATAGGTGGCCTCGGACGTTTGCAGCCCGCGTATCAGCTCCACCAGCGCCATCAGCGGCACGGGGTTGAAGAAATGTATGCCGATCACCCGCTCGGCTCGGCCCGTGGCAGCCGCAAGCCTGGTGATGGAAATCGATGAAGTATTGCTGGCCAGAATGGCCCCCGGGCCCAGCAGGCCATCGAGTTCCTGGAAGATCTTGAGCTTGAGGGCAAGGTTTTCGGTTGCGGCCTCGATCACCAGGTCACTGTCCTTCAGTGCCAAAAGCGCCGTGCTGGTGCGAATACGCGCCAAGGCGGCGGCTTTTTGTTCGGCGCTCATTTTCTCTTTCTTGATCAGCCGATCGAAACTCCCGGCGATGGTAGCCAGCGCCTTGTCCAGGGCGCCCTGCGCCACGTCGGTCAGAGTGACCGCGAAGCCCGCCTGGGCAAAGGCCTGAGCGATGCCGTTGCCCATGGTGCCGGCGCCCACGACGCCGATATTCTGTAATGCCATGTCTACTGTTCCTCAAAAGTCCGCGGCGCCGAGCAGCCGCCAGGTCGCCGAGTTTACCCCCTCCGAGGCGCCATTCGCTGTCGCCCGGATTACACCCGGTCGGCCTTTGTGGTAAAAAGTGGCTGCCGCCGACAAGAAGTCCAAGCGCCCATTTCCGGAGGAGGAAGACCATGAACGTCCGTTCGTTGCTCGCCGCGACCCTCGTCGCCGCCCTACCCTTTGCCGCCCTTGCACAGACCAAGTGGGACCTGCCGACCGCCTATCCGGCCAGCAACTTCCACACCGAGAACATTCAGCAGTTCGCCAATGAGGTGGACAAGGCCACCAACGGCCAGCTCAAGATCACCGTGCATGCCGGCGCTTCGCTGTTCAAAGCCCCGGAGATCAAGCGCGCGGTGCAAGGTGCTCAGGCACAGGCCGGCGAAATTTTGCTGGTCAATTTCGAAAACGAAAACGCCTTTTTCGGCATCGACGGCGTGCCTTTTCTGGCCACCTCTTATGCCGATGCGCTGAAACTCCACCAAGCTGCCAAACCTGCGTTGGAAGAACTGCTCGGCAAGCAAGGCATCAAGCTTCTATTCACCGTGCCCTGGCCGCCGCAAGGCATTTATTCCAAGAAGCCCTTGAACAGCATGGTCGACATGAAGGGCCTGAAGTGGCGCGCCTACAGCCCCGCCACCGCCAAAATCGGCGAATTGGTCGGCGCCCAGCCGGTGACGGTACAGGCCGCGGAAGTCTCGCAGGCTTTGGCTACGGGCGTGATGGATTCCTACATGTCCTCGGGTGCCACCGGCTTCGACACCAAGACCTACGAACACGTCAAGAACTTCTACGACACCCAGGCCTGGCTGCCCAAGAACGCGATCATCGTCAACCAGAAAGCCTTCGATGGTCTGGACAAGACCACCCAGGCGGCGGTGCTCAAAGCCGCGGCGGACGCCGAAACCCGCGGCTGGAAGTTGTCGCAGGAAAAGACTGCTTGGTACCTCGACCAATTGAAGCAAAAGGGCATGAATGTGCAGCCGCCCTCGGCGCAGCTCGCGGCCGACATGCGCAAGGTGGGCGAACAGATGCTCGCCGACTGGCTCGCCAAGGCCGGTGACACCGGCCGCAAGGCGGTCGAAGCGTATCGCAAGTAAGCCGGTGTTTTTGCCTTGCTGCGGCCGGAGCGCGCGGTGATGCGCCGCGCGCTCGATCGGCTGTATCTCTTCGCCGGCTACGCCGCCGCGTTGTGTATGGTGGGCACGCTCGCCATGGTGCTCCTGGGCATCGTCTCGCGGCTCTTGCACTTTCAGGTTCCCGGCACGGACGCCTACGCCGGTTATTGCATGGCCGGCGCCGGCTTTCTCGCGCTGGCGCATACCCTGGGACATGGCGAACACATTCGCGTGGGGCTCGTGCTCGACCACGCCGGACCGCGACTGAAGCACGCCTTGGAACTTTGGTCCCTGGTGGCCGGCCTGGCGCTGGCGCTGCTGCTGGCTTGGTTCAGCCTGCGCCTCACCTGGATGTCCTGGGAGCTGCACGATACCTCCACCGGCACCGATGCGACACCGCTATGGATTCCGCAGCTCAGCATGGCGCTGGGGACCGTGGTGCTGGCCATCGCACTGGCTGACGCCCTCTTGCGCTACCTTGCCGGCGAGCGACACGGCCCGGCGCAGACGCAGCATCACGAGTAAGCCATGGACGGCTGGATCGCCTTTCTCCTGATCCTCGCGCTCTTTGCCCTCTTGGGCAGCGGGGTGTGGATCGGGCTTGCTCTGGCCGGCGTGGCCTGGGTAGGCATGGCGCTCTTCAGCGCGCGGCCGGCAGGCGACGCCATGGCGCTCACCATCTGGGGCTCGGCGTCGTCGTGGACGCTCACCGCCTTGCCGCTATTTTTGTGGATGGGGGAAATCCTCTTTCGTACGCGCCTGTCCGAAGACATGTTCCGCGGTTTGGCGCCTTGGCTGGAGCGTATTCCCGGAAGACTGCTGCACACCAACATCCTGGGATGCACGCTTTTCGCCGCGGTCTCGGGTTCCAGCGCCGCCACTTGCGCCACCATAGGCAAAATGACCCTGCCTGAACTCAAGGCCCGCGGCTATCCCGAAGACATCACCATCGGCACCTTGGCCGGCGCGGGCACCTTGGGCTTGCTGATTCCGCCCTCGATCATCATGATCGTTTACGGTGTCACCTCGAATGTGTCGATCGCCCAGTTGTTCATCGCCGGTGTTTTTCCCGGACTGCTGCTCGCGGCACTGTTCTCGGGTTTCATCGTGGTCTGGGCCTTGCTGAACCCCGGGAAGGTGCCGGCCATCACCCACCACACCAGCTTGCGCGAAAAGTTCGCCGCGTCGCGCCACATCCTTCCGGTGCTCGTGCTGATCGGCCTGGTGCTGGGCTCGATCTACGTCGGCATCGCCACCGCGACCGAAGCCGCGGCACTGGGCGTGGTCGGCGCGCTGGCCATCGCCGCGGCGCAAGGCGCGCTCAGCCGCAAGACTTTTCTCGACAGCCTGATGGGCGCCACGCGGCTCTATTGCATGATCGCCCTCATTCTCACGGGTGCGGCCTTCCTCACGCTGTCCATGGGCTACCTCGGGCTGCCGCGCAATCTTGCGGAGTGGATCGGCGGGCTGGGTTTGAGCCCTTTCGCGCTGATCATTGCGCTCATGGTGTTCTACATCATGCTGGGCTGTTTCCTCGATGGCATTTCCATGGTGGTGCTGACCATGGGCGTGATCCTCCCCACCGTGGAACGCGCCGGCATCGACCTCCTGTGGTTCGGCATTTTCCTGGTGCTGGTGGTGGAAATGGCGCAAATCACCCCGCCCGTGGGCTTCAACCTCTTCGTGCTGCAAGGCATGACCGGCAAGCAGGTAACCTGGGTCGCCAAACACACGCTGCCGATGTTTCTCCTGATGATCCTCGCGGTCGGTTTGATCTGGTGGCTGCCGGACCTGGTGACCTGGCTGCCCCGACAGATGAAGTTCTGAGGGCAGCGGTTCTTGAGCTGGCTCAGCTGCCTGAGAGTCCATCACCGCATCTGTGGCACAATGAACCGAATCTCCCAAAGACCACCTTCTTGCCGTGCTGCTGCGCCGTCACGACTCTGCTCGCGAATTCCTCGCGGCATCTCACGCCTGGCTCAGGCGCGAGGAATCAGCCAATAACCTGCTGCTGTCCTTCGCCTCGCGCCGCGCCATCGATGATGACCGCAACGCCGAGGATTGTTACGTCACTGTAGATGCCGGGGGCGGTGTAGTGCTGGCCGCAACCATGGGGCGCGAGGGAGGCGTGTTATTGGGCGGCTGCCACCGGCCGGCCTTGCATCTGCTGGCTCGGGAGTTGGTCGAATCGGGCTTGCGCCCCAGCGGCGTCGTCGGCTCACCGGCGGCTGCCCGCGCTTTTGCGCAATCCTATCAGGCCCTCTTTCCGATCGAACCGCGCCCTCGGCATCAGCTCAAGCATCTGGCCCTCTACACCCTGCCGCTGCCGGCGGTGAGTCCCGGTATCATGCGCCCAGCCGGCGCAGCGGACCTGCCGTTCGTGGAACGCTGGTGGACAGGTTTTCGCGAGGAAACGCGGACCCAGGGCCGGGCGATCGACCTGCTTCAGGCCGTCGAGCACCCGCTGCCCGGACGCGGCGTAGTGTTGTGGTGCGCGCCCGAACCGGTGGCGATGGCGGCGTACACGCTCTTGCAACCCGACACCGCGCGGCTGAGCGCGGTGTTCACCACCCCGGATGCGCGCCGACAAGGGTGGGCGAGTGCTCTGGTGGCCGAATTGAGCCGACGGCTCATGCTGCACGGGGCCGACGATCCACGGCCGCGACGGGCCTGTTTTCTTTCCACCGATGCCGCCAATCCAGTCAGCAACGCCATCTACGAGCGCATCGGTTTTCGCGAACAGGGAGAACACTTGCATCTGGACTTCATCGATCCTGCGCCATGAAAGCGCCGCCGCGCATCTACTGCCCGTTTACGCTGCATCCCGGAGCCCAGGTCGATTTGCCGGACCTCGCGGCGCATCATGTGTCGCGCGTCTTGCGCTTGGCGCCGGAGGATGCGATCACTTTGTTCGACGGCACCGGGGGGGAATGGAAGGCGCGCATCACTCAGCTCGATAAACGCGGCGTCCGCGCCGCCCTGGTCGCGCACGTAGAGCGAGATTGCGAGTCGCCGCTCGCGATCACCTTGCTGCAAGGCATTGCCAGCGCCGACAAGATGGATTGGATCATCCAAAAAGCGGTGGAATTGGGTGTCGCCCGCATCGTGCCCCTCGCCACCGAAAGAGCCGTGCTGAAGCTCTCCGAGGAACGCGCCGAAAAACGGCTCAAGCATTGGCAAAACGTGATCATCAGCGCCTGCGAGCAATGCGGGCGCAATCGTTTGCCAGAACTCTGTGCCCCGGAGACTTTGAGTGCTCGCCTCGCCCGCCCGGCAACAGCGGCTCGTCTGGTGCTCTCGCCCAAGGCGACGACGCCGCTGGCCGCCTGGCCTTCCAAACTTCTCGCGGTGGAAATCCTCATCGGCCCCGAAGGCGGCCTCGCCGAGCGTGAACTCGACCTGGCCTTGGTCGCCGGTTTCGCCAAAGTTTGCCTCGGCCCGCGCGTGCTGCGCACCGAAACCGCCGGCCTCGCGGCCTTGGCGGTGCTGCAGGCCAAGTATGGAGATTGGAGTCCAGGCGCGACTTAGCGATTGATCTCTTGCGGTGCCTGGGCTAGAGTTCAAGTCGCTCTAAGCCGATCGCTCAGAAGGAGACGACCATGCCGGCCCAAGTTGCGCTTTTCGCCATCGCCCTTCTCGCTCCTGTCCTCGCTTGGGCGCAGGGGTCCTTCGATCCGCTTGTCTGGGAAGCGAGCCGGCCGGCAACGGCGGTGAAGGTCATGCCCGGCGAAAAAGCCGGGCAATACCTCATACAGGCAGTGGTGACCGATCTCGACACAAAAAAGATCATCGCCGAACCGACTTTGGTCGCCCGCGCCAACGAACCGACAACCTTTGAAATGGGCACTCCCAACCTCCTCTTGAAGCTGGTGGTCCGCATCGCTCAAGATGGTCGCAGCGCGAGTTACGTGGGCGAAATCCATAAGGCGGGCCGACTCGAAAGCGCTCATTCCAGCAGCCTGCAACTGGGCGGAGCCTAACCCGTTAGAAACGAGTTTCTCGAAAACCGCTTCCAGAAACTAGACCGCAAGCGGACGCAACACGGCCCGCCCCGTTCCCGCGAGTTGCAGGCCGAAGTTGCGCAACGCGCCCCAGATCTCATCTTTGCCCAAGCCTTTGGCCAAAGCATCGAGCCTGGCGATTTCCGGAATCAGCTGCCCCAGCAGCGCGGGCTCGATGCGCCGCGCTGCGGCTTCCATGGCCGTTTGGCGACGCCCCCACACTCGGGCGCTGCGGATGGCCTGGGCGATGGCCGTTCCCTGCCGCGCTGCCGCCAGCACATGACACAAGGCGTGCAAGTCGTCGGAGAGCTGCCAGACGATCAGCGGCGCGCCCTCGCCTTCGGCCTCCAGCCCTGCCAGCACTTGGCAATAGCGTTTGGTTTCCCCCAAAAGCATGGCTTCCGACAACTGCACGATGTCATATCGGGCAACACGGGCCACCGCTTTTTCAACCGCATCGAGGGAAACTTCGCCAGGCGGCAGTAGCAGCGAGAGTTTGGCAATTTCTTGCTGGGCCGCAAGGAGGTTGCCCTCGCAACGGTCGGCCAGCATTTGCAGGGTGTCTTGGCTTGCTTTCTGGCCGTTGGCCGCGAGGCGTGCCGCGATCCAGGCGGGCAGATCTTCGCGCTCCAGCGTGGGTATGGCGATCACCGCCCCGGCCGAATCAAGGGCGCTGAACCATTTGCCCTCCTGCGTCCCGCGGTCGAGGCGGGGTGCGGAAATCAGCAGCAGATGGTCGGGGCTCGGGCGCAGGGCATAGGCCTCCAACTGTTTGGCACCTTCCACCCCGGGCTTTCCGGTGGGCAGACGCAAGTCGATCACGCCCCTGCCGCCGAAAAGCGAAAGGTTCTGATGCGAAGCGACGAAATCGTCCCATTTGAAGCCGCTTTCCACGACCAGCACTTGGCGGTCTTCATAACCGGCCGACCGAGCCGCGGCGCGGATGGCATCCGCTGCCTCGATTTGCAAGAGCGTTTCATCGCCGTGCAGCAGGTAGATCGGTGACAGCCGCCGCTTCAGGTCCGAGGCGAGCTGAGCGAGCTTGAGCTGCATCAGGCCTCGGGTTTTCGGGCGGATGCCAAGCGGCGCATCATCTGCTCCAGCGCGTCGGCGTACATGGTTTGCACCAAAGCGCGCTCTTCCGCTTCTTTGGCGAGCGCCTGGCTGTCATTGAAGGAGAAGTCGCGTCGCAGACTGATGTCGGTGGCCTTGAGCCACTCTCCGCCTTTGCCATCATGCACTCGAAACTGGACTCGCAAAGTGAGCAAGAACTCGCGCACCCGCCCGCCGCCCGAAATGGTGAGCACCTGCTTGTCGAAACTGAGCGCGACGATTTCCAGGATCGCCTCGGCTTCTTCGGCCGCAGCGGCGAGTTTCACCCCTGCCTCTCCGCGCAGGCGGCGAGTCAATTCGGGATAAAGCGGGGTGCCTTGCCCGCCGGCGATGAACACCTTGGCAAAAGGCAAGGGCGCCTCGCCCCTCAGGCGAAAGCCGCAGCCGGCCGCCGGCAGCACCAGGAGCGCAGCCAAAGCCGCACGGCGCGAAAAGCGGGCGCTCGCCATCTTACCGGTGCTCAAGCGACGACGTTGACCAGGCGCCCGGCGACCACGATCACCTTGCGCGGCGCCTTGCCTGCGGCGTGGCGCTGATATTCGGCGCTGGAAGTGGCCGCCGCTTCGATCGCCGCCTGATCGGCGCTGGCCGGCACTTCGATCTGGCCTCGCGTCTTGCCGTTGATCTGCAGTACCAGCGTTACCGTTTCCTGCACCAGCGCGGCTTCATCGACTTTGGGCCAAGGCGCATCGATGAGCTCTCCGTGGCGCGCCGCGAACCCCAACTGCGCCCAAAGCGCATGGGTGATATGCGGCACCACCGGATTCAAGACGCGCAACAAGATCGACAAACCCTCGCGCAGCACTTCGCCAAGGTCGCTGCCGCCCTCCTTGGGCGCGTCTTCGAGCGCGTTGAGCATTTTCATGCCGGCCGAAACCACGGTGTTGAACTGCATGCGGGTGTAGTCGTAATTGGCCTGGGCCAGATGTTTGTGGATTTCGCGCCGCAAGCTGCGCAGGGGCGCGGGCGCTTCGGCCCAAGCGATCACCTGCGGGCTTGCCGCAAGCGCGCTTTCGGCTCCTTGCGCAAAAGCCCACAGGCGCTTCAAAAAACGATAGGCGCCTTCGACGCCCGCGTCGGACCACTCGAGGGTTTGCTCGGGGTGGCTGGCGAACATCACGAAGAGGCGCGCGGTATCGGCGCCGTATTGCTCGATCAGGGCTTGCGGATCAACGCCGTTTCGTTTCGATTTCGACATCGTGCCCACACCGCCATAATCGACCGCCTTTCCGTCGCTCTTGGCAACCGCGCCGGTGATGCGGCCCTCGGCGTCGCGCGCCACTTCCACTTCGTCCGGCGCGAAGTAGCCGATGCCGCCCTTCTCGCCTTTGCGCGAAAAAATGTGGTTCAGCACCATGCCCTGAGTGAGCAGATTGGTGAAGGGCTCGTCGAATTTCACCAAGCCCAGATCGCGCATCACCTTGGTCCAAAAGCGCGAGTACAAAAGATGCAAAATGGCGTGCTCGATGCCGCCGATGT
>CAZFEK010000008.1:86862-91976 GCA_964517465.1 uncultured Alcaligenaceae bacterium | reverse complement strand
TCAGCGAGGCCGACCACGTCAACAGCATCATCGCCGCCGGCCGGGCCGACCTCTGTGCCATCGGCCGGCCGCATCTGGCCAACCCGGCCTGGACGCTCACCGAAGCCGCCCGCATCGGCTATACCGCGCTCGATTGGCCCAAGCAATACCTCGCCGCCAAAACGCAGCTCGAACGCAACTTCGCCCGCGAGCGGCAGCTTGCCGAAGCACCATGACAAGCTCCGCCCGTAGAAGCGCGAGCGCGCTACCGAAGCGGGCGCAGCCCGCCAAGCCGGCCCGCCCCCGGTCGCAGGAAAGCGCCCAAGGTGACGGCCCCGCGGCGGCCCGCGAAGTGCGCAAAACCGCGCCGCGCGCCCACGGCGCACGCGACCTGCACCGCCTGCTGGGCGACGCGCAAATCGGCCACGAAGCGCGCTCCCAGGCCGGCGACCACCTGGCGCTGCGGGTGTGGCTGCGGCTATTGTCGTGTTGCACCCAGATCGAAAGAGAAATCAAAAAGCGCCTGCGCGAGCGCTTCGACATGAGCCTCGCCCGCTTCGATTACCTCGCCCAGCTCTATCGCCATGCCGATGGCCTGCGCATGAGCCAGTTATCGCGCTACCTCATGGTCACAGGCGCCAATGTCACCCTGCTCACCGACGAACTGGTGGCCGAAGGCCTGGTATCGCGCGACGAAGATTCCCGCGATCGCCGCTCCTTTCTGCTCAGGCTCACACCCGCGGGCAAAAAGAGCTTCCAGCGCATCGCCGCGGTGCATGAAGCCTGGGTGATCGATCTGCTGGACGAACTTGGGCAAGGCGAACTCGACGCCATCTACCAGCAGCTGGGGCGCCTGCGCCTCGCCTTGAGCGCCCGGACGCAAAAGGAGCTTCCATGAGCAAAACCGCCGATCCGCAGCTTCTCGCCGGCAACACGCGCGGCGCCGCCGACTATCGCGCCCAGCACTTCCTTTGGGAAGTCGCGCAAGGTGTCGCGACTCTCACCCTCAACCGGCCAGAACGAAAGAACCCGCTCACCTTTGCCTCCTACGCCGAGTTGCGCGATTTGTTCACGCTGCTGCGCCAGGCGAGCGACATCAAGGCCGTGGTGATCACCGGCGCCGGCGAGAACTTCTGTTCCGGGGGCGACGTGTTCGAAATCATCGGGCCGCTGGTGGACTTGCCTCTGCCCGAGCTGTTGATGTTCACGCGCATGACCGGCGACGTGGTGAAAGCGATGAAACACTGCCCGCAGCCGGTGATCGCCGCGGTCGATGGCGTTTGCGCCGGTGCCGGCGCCATGCTCGCCCTGGCCGCGGATTTGCGCCTCGCCAGCGCGCGCAGCAAGACCGCGTTTTTGTTCAGCCGCGTCGGCCTCGCCGGCTGCGACATGGGCGCCTGCAATCTGCTGCCGCGCGTGATCGGCCAAGGGCGCGCCACGGAACTGCTGCTCACCGGCCGCGCCATGAGCGGCGAAGAAGGTTTGGCCTGGGGATTCTTCAATCGCCTCGCCGCGCCGAATGAGCTTCTGGCCGCGGCCCAGGCGCTGGCGACGGAGCTTGCCTGCGGCCCGACCTTCGCCCATGGCCTCACCAAAACCATGCTGCACCAGGAGTGGACCATGGGCATCGATCAAGCGATCGAAGCCGAGGCCCAGACCCAGGCGCTGTGCATGGCCACACAAGATTTCCGCCGCGCTTACGAAGCTTTTGCCGCCAAGCGCAAACCCGCTTTCGCCGGCAACTGAGGCTGTTCATGTCGCCGCGCTTTTTGAGTCTGCCCTTCTTCGACCACGCTCACCGAACACTGGTGGCGGACCTTCAAACCTGGCTCGCCGGCCAAGACTTGAGTCACGACGAAAACGATATCGACGGCCAATGCCGCGCCTGGGTGCGCCGCCTGGGCGAGGCCGGCTGGCTGCGCCACACCGTGGGCGGGCACGCCTGGGGCGGCGCCGCGGAGAGGCTCGATGCCCGCAGCCTGTGCCTCATGCGCGAAACCCTGGCCGCGCATCATGGCCTGGCCGACTTCGCCTTCGCCATGCAGGGCCTGGGTTCGGGCGCCATCACGCTGGCCGGCAGCGACGCGCAAAAAGCCCGCTACCTGCCACGCGTCGCCAGGGGCGAGGCAATTGCCGCCTTTGCGCTTTCCGAACCACAGGCGGGTTCCGATGTCGGAGCGCTCGCCTGCCGGGGTGAAATCGTCGGCGACGAGATCGTCATCGACGGTGAGAAAACCTGGATTTCCAACGGCGGCATCGCCGACTTCTATGTGCTCTTCCTGCGCACCGGCACCGAAACCGGCACACGCGGCATCAGCGCCTGCATCGTCGATGCCGCAACGCCCGGGCTGGAGATCGCCGAACGCATCACGGTCACCGCGCCCCACCCCTTGGCGCGGCTCGTCTTTCGGGGCTGTCGGGTGCCGCGCGCCAATTTGCTGGGCGCACCCGGCGAAGGCTTCAAACTCGCGATGCGCACCCTGGACATCTTCCGCAGTTCGGTGGCCGCCGCCGCCAACGGCTTTGCGCGTGCCGCCTTCGCGCTGGCCACGCAAAGAGCGCAAGCGCGGCCGATGTTTGGGCAGCGCCTCGCGGATTTCCAATTGACCCAGGTGAAACTCGGTGAGATGGCCTTGCGCATCGACGCCGCGGCGCTGCTGACCTATCGCGCCGCCTGGGAGCGCGACCAAGGGCACCGGGTCACCGGCGAAGCGGCCATGGCCAAGCTCTACGCCACCGAGGAAGCACAAAAAACCATCGATGCCGCGGTACAGATTTTTGGCGGCCTGGGCGTCGCCCGAGGCCACGATCCGGAACGGCTCTACCGCGAAATTCGCGCCCTGCGCATCTACGAGGGCGCCAGCGAAGTGCAGCAGTTGATCATCGGCCGCGAAGTCTTGCAGGCGGCTCAGTCCTGATTTTTCCACGAGGAGGAACACCCATGTCTCACCAAGTTCTGCAACCGCCCACCTGGCCTCGCCCCAAGGGCTACGCCAACGGCGTCGCCGCTCGCGGCCGAATGCTTTTCGTTGCCGGCCAGGTCGGCTGGGACGAGCGCTGCGAAGTCGTTTCCGCGGATTTCGTCGCCCAGGTGCGGCAAGCCCTGTCCAACATCGTCGCCATACTCGCCGAAGCCGGCGCCCAGCCCAGCCATATCGTACGCATGACCTGGTACGTGACCGACAAAGACGAATACATGGCCGCCAATCGCGACATCGGCAAAGTGTTCAAGGAACTCATCGGCAACTACGCGATTGCCATGACCGCGGTGCAAGTGGCGGGCTTGGTGGAAGTGGGCGCCAAGGTGGAAATCGAAGTGACGGCGGTCGTGCCGGATTAATCCCTCGGGCAAAAACGCCAAAAGCCGGCCGAGCGCGATCAGCTCGCCGGCTTTTCGCTTTTCTCGCGGCGATAGAGGATCTTCTTCGCCCCGGCGTCGCAACTGCCCACCACCTTGGCGTCCCCCGCCTTGTCGGCCTCGACCACCTCCAGCGAATAGTGCGCGACCTTTTTTTCCTGCAGTTTGGCGTCGATTTCCGCCTTCAGTTCGGCGCAGTCCTTGCGGGCCAAAGCCGGCGCGGCAGCGAGGGTGAGCATCAGGAACAGCAGTGTGCGTTTATGGGTTTTCATGATCGCCTTTCTGAACGCTGGATTTTCGAGGAAACCGCCCCGCCGGCCCCTTGCTCCACCGATACGGGCCATGCGCTGGGCAGGGGATGTTCGGCGCAGGGGCGCTCCAGAAGCAAGCGCTGACAAAGTGCTTCAAGATCGCGGACCAGGATTTCCCTCGTTCGGGGTGACTTCAAATCGGCCGGCAAGCGGCTGAGCCAATGGCCGTTCGGCCCCACCGTGCTTCCCCGCGCCGCCGACAGTTGCCGCGATGTCGGCAGCGGCTTCCTTGCGAGCACGTCGATGAAATGGGCCAGCTGGGCCGGCGAGCTAAATACCAATTCATGTTCCCGGAATTCGCAACGGAGGAAGGCATAACCCTGCCGGGGAATCTTGGGCGGCGCCGCGGGCTCGCATTCACCGGGAACCGCGCCGGTGGGGACATGAACCCAAAAGGCCATAGGCGCTGCACGCCAGTCAGGCTCGAAGGTGAAGCGGTAACGTAGGGACATGGCAGGCTAAAAACACGAGTAGGCGAGGAAGCTGAAACCGCGTGAGCGCGCTCAAGCGCGTAAGGTACACCCGATCGCGCGCCAGTAACGCACGCGCGTCGTGCACCAATCCGCGAAAAAGCCGTTCCACTTTCCCGCTTCGAACAAGGAGTCGAAAAGCCGGACCTGGGTGCTGTTTGAGGATGGTTTCTCTCGAACGCGAGCTCGCGCAATCCCTATCAGCTAGGACGGGAGATAGCATCTTCGCCAGTCAATCTTTGTGTTGCAGTTGCTTGCGGGGGCTAGGGCCGACCAGGGGCCGTGACAGGGCAATCTCCAGCGCGGTTTCCAAGCGAATGACCCGTTCGGTCAGATTCTCGATCTTCTGCTGCTGCGACTTGACGGTGCCTGCCATGCGCTCCACCTTGTCGTTCATCTTGATGACGGTCGTGATCGCATCCCACATTTTGTCGGTGATGCCCATCAGCGCGCCCGCTTCTTCTCCATGGCGACGATGCGCGCATTCGAGGCGTCGACGAACGCCAAAGCCTCATCGATCGCGGCGCTGGCCTGGGCCGTGGTCTTCTGCATCTGGTCGATCAGGCCCTCGATCATCTTCTCGTCTTCGTTCGGACGGAACGAAGACGCGGCGCGGCGAAGAAACTCGCCCATAGACAGGCGGGCGTCCTGGGCCTTTTTGGCGATCAAGGCCTTTTCGCGCGCAGTCACAAGAACCGGGATTCGTTCGGTAGCGGTAGCCATCGATATGCCCTCATGTGCATGGTCAGCACATGCACACTACAGAATACGCCAGGGGGAAGTCAAGTCCGGGCCTCCCCATCATCGAGTGAATCGGGGGCACCATCACGAACACCCCACCAACCTGCTTGCGCACGTTGGCAGGGCCTGCATACCGTACCGTAGATTCCAGGTTCGAACATCTTCTGCCTTCCGGGCGGTATCCGACCCAGACCCATGTGGCGATGAAATCATCCCCCTTCGCGGCCAAGGCCGCTCCTACCCCTCCGCGCCAAG
>CAZFEK010000008.1:0-86762 GCA_964517465.1 uncultured Alcaligenaceae bacterium | reverse complement strand
GTTTTTGTAGGAGCGGGCTTGCCCGCGAATGTTGTGCCGGCCATGAGATCCAACCCCTTCGCGGCCAAGGCCGCTCCTACCCATCCGCGCCAAGGTTTTTGTAGGATTGGGCTTGCCCGCGAATGTTGTGCCGGCCATGAGATCTAACCCCTTCGCGGCCAGGGCCGCTCCTATCCATCCGCGCCAAGGTTTTTGTAGGAGCGGGCTTGCCCGCGAATGTTGTGCCGGCCATGAGATCCAACCTCTTCGCGGCCAGGGGCGCCGACTACCGCGAGGCCCCGGTGGCGGTGTCTGGCATACCGGTGCGCTCACCCATGCGTTCGAGCACCCACTTCCGAACCGCAGCGGTATCGCCGATATCGCCGGGAAACACCTCGTCGGGCACATAGGGTTCGTTGTTGCCGCGCTGGCGCTCGCGCCAGATTTTGAAGGGAAAGTACAGCCTTCCCACGCCGCTGGGCAGGCGCGCGAATCCGTTTTCGAGAAAGACGGTATCCGCACTGGTCGACCTGCCGAGGTGCCTGATTCCCGGCAAAGCCTTCGCAGTGTCGACGAAGTCGAGACAGGCGCTAGCACAATGGGCGTCGGTCACGACGACCAAGCGCGGTCCAGTGAGCTTGGGCTCGGGGCGTTCTGATTCTCGCTGTGGCTCGACCCATGATTGCCGCAGCCACGCCTTACCCTGCGCCAGAGCATCTTGCATTCGGTCGCGCTGGTGGCTTATCTCTGTGTAGCGGTCGCTCTTCTCGCCATGGAGTTGCTTAATCATCGGGATATATTGCTCGGAAAACACCTTGAGTGCGACCGGGCTGACCCGGTACTCCGCATAGGCCCGTCCCTGAGCGCTCCGCTGAAGGTAATGCGCCACAGCGTCTGCACCCAAGGAAGCTTCCAAGAGCGCCGTCCCCAGGCTGGCGTCCCCGCCCGTATTGCCGCGAAGATCGAACACCACGAGCTGCGCTTCGCGCAAAGCCCGCAGTCGCGCGAGCATGCTCCGGTAGTCTTCGAGATCCTTGCTGTCCAGCATAAAGTTTGAGGCGTGCACCCACAAGCGGCCCTTACCCAGTTCGACTATGCCCATCGTCGGGCGCTCCGCGCCTTCATTCGCTCCGTCTGGCATCGCATCGAGCTTGCGCCACTGCAAACGGTAGCTGCGAGATTCGTTGGTCGGCAGAGCCAGCACGCAATGTTTCATGGGTTTGGCCCAGGGCGTAAGAGCTTTCGAACGCAGGGTCAAAAGGTTTGCCAAGCGGCCTGCCACGCTTTCGAGCTCCACTCGGCGATCGAAGAAGGGCGCAATATCTCTTTCGAGCAGTTTCGCCGGAGCGAGTCCGTCACAACTCAGAACGCGCGAACCGATAGGCGGCAGATTCGCTTTCTTGCCGGGAAGATGCTGCGAAACGAAATACCCGCCATTGCGCCAAACTACCAGCCAGCCGGTCGTCCGCCAATCGCTCTGCGCAAGGTCCGTGTCCGTGCCGACGCCCAGGTGGCCATCGCGAAAGCCGCTGCCGTAAAAGCGCAACACGGCTTCTACTTCGCTGCGGCTGCGCACCCGCTGCGCCCACTTGAGCGATTCCCGCAGCCCTTCCTCAAGCCAAACGCGAAAGGCTTCCCCTGCGGCACTCTGGTCTATGTAGCCAGGGTGCGCTTCGCGCAGGGTGTCATGGATGAACTGAAGGTCACCTTCGGCAATCGCACGCCAGTTCGTCTCTGCCGCATCGGCAGGGGCTGCGAGCGAAAGCACCGACACGCCACAGACGATAGCTCCAAGCCATCGACGAAAAAACGCTCCCATACGACGCCCTCGTTGTTGTATCAAATGGGGCGATCTTAGCACGCGCCACCGGTTTACTTGTAAGGTTCATCGACCTTGAGTGCCGGCTTGGTGGTCGTTCCACCATGGCCCCGCCTTCCCCATTCATGTTCCCAAAAACACCTGGCACTTTCGACTGCGCCAAAGCGCTGGCCCGAACTGTGCAGCTCAAATGAGCAGACAAGAAGAAACTTGCCGGTTTGAATTC
This sequence comes from uncultured Alcaligenaceae bacterium, assembly GCA_964517465.1. Lineage (GTDB taxonomy): Bacteria > Pseudomonadota > Gammaproteobacteria > Burkholderiales > Casimicrobiaceae > JACPUX01. The sequence goes on along the minus strand of CAZFEK010000008.1, from coordinate 84,738 downwards.
ACTTGAGAATCTTCCTCGCCTTCCAGAGCACCCCGGGCATGCGCAGCAGCGCCAGCAGCAGCACGAACGGCGTTGCAAGGACTACTGCCAGCCCGCCAAGCAGGACAAACCAGGTCGCCCCTCGCGAGCGCGGCGGTGTCTCGTCTTCGGCCAGGTCTTCGCCTTCCTCGCCAATCACACGCGCCTCCAACTCCTTCGCAATGCTTTGGAGAAGACCAAGCGCCTGCTCGGAAACGTCCGCTGGAATTCGATCCGCGCGAAGTTCGCGGCAATCAACGAATAACTCGATGTTTCTTCCCTTGCCATCGCTCCAGGAAAGCACGTCCTGATCGAGCACCCAGCCCTCATGGGATCGCGCCAAGCGTTCCAACTCCTCGCGCGCAAAAGGGGGTTGATGCTCAGCGCGACGAATACTGAGGACGTAACTCATTCGTAGCTGCGCATCGGAAACCGTTAGCGGGCAGCCGGCTTGCGCCGCGCTTGAGGAAAATGTTTGATTGGCGGCTTGGCCTTGACGCACGACACATGGAGCGCGAACGGCGGGGTCGGAGTTTTCCTCTGCAGATCGGGGCAGGCATACGACTCTTGGATCAAGCTGAAATTCGCCTACTTCGGCTTGCTCGGCGAACCAGCCTTTGCCCGAGCCCCGTCGTCCGGAGGATTGCCGACGTTCATGCGCATCTCGTTTAGCAAGCCGCTTTGGTTGACCACGATCCCAGAGGACTTCACTTCCCGTTTCTGGCCATCCGGCGATGCGACTCCGCCGATTCGCATCTCCTGCCGATTGAACAGCCCCGATTGATTCATCTGGATGTTGTTCGCCGTGACCTTCTGCCCGGGCGCGCCACCGATCACCAGTTTCTGCTGATTGCCGATTCCGACTTGGTTTTGCTTCACGTTACCGGCGTTAGTGGCGATGACGGTTTGGGAATTGCCATAACCCACATTGGTTTGCTGCACGTTGGTATTGACCACCTGCGCCGTGCTGCTGTTGCCGCTGCCCACGCTGCGCTGCTCGACGCGAGAATTGACGGCGTTGACCGTGAACGCATTGGCGCCACCCTCCGAAGTCTGCCGTACCTGCGAATCGACAAGTTGGTTGTCGAAGGTATTCCCGCTTTTATCGACCACACGCTGGTCTACGTTTTTGCCTACCGCGCCGGCTTGGTTCTCGATTTCCGCCGGCCCGCAAGCGGTCAGCGCGATCAGGGTAAGACCCAGCGAGCCAATGTGCGCCTTCATTCGGGGCTCCCTCTCAGGTTTTGGCACCATGATGCGTGGAAGGCGCGCCTGGGTCAAGACGCAGTCGCCGCCATAAACCATTCGACCGCTGCCCCTTCGCTGCACTTCGCGCTAGCGGTCCCAAGGCAGACCACGCAGCACTCGAAACCCATAACCCCTCTTGGCGCTGGCGGCTTCATCGTGTTCACGAACCGTGGCGCGCGCATAGGCGCTGGCGTTGGCCCAGGAGCCGCCGCGCAGAACGCGTGTTGCGCATTGGCCCGAGTTCCAAGTCGAACCGTCGGCGGGCGCGCCTTCATCGTCTTGATTCCAACAGTCGCCGACCCACTCCCATACATTGCCGCTCATGTCATGGAGCCCCCAGGCATTGGGTCGCCTTTGGGCCACCACTTGCGGGCCCTGCTCGCCGTTTTCGCCATGCCACGCCAGGGCATGCGCGTCGTCGCCGCCGCAATAGCGGTGATCGCCCGCAGCCCGGCAGGCATATTCCCGTTCGGCTTCGCTCGGCAGGCGGTAGACCTTGCCGGTTCCAGACTCGGGAGATCCAACGTTTCAGACTCGAATTGAAACTTCGATCCGCTGGCATAGGGAAAAAGCGATGCGCCCTGTGGCAGTAGACTTGACAATAAAGCGAACACGCTTTATTTGGCCAACGTGACCCTCATTGTGGAGCAAGCGATGGCGACCTTGACCGTTTCGGCGCGGGGGCAGGTCACTTTCCGCCAAGAGATCTTGCGTCATTTGGGTTTGAAGCCCGGAGACAAGATCGAGGTCGAGCTATTGCCCAACGGACAAGGCCTGGTGCGTGCGGCATCGGCGACCGGGCGCATCGAGGATTTCATCGGATGCCTCGCGGGCAAGAGCCCCAAAGTCGCTTCGCTCGACGAAATCAACGCCGCCACGGAAAAGGCATGGGCAGGGCGGCGCTGAAGGTGACGGTGGACACCCATGTCTTGGTGCGCGCCGTGGTGTGCGACGACAAGACCCAAGCGGCGCTCGCGGCGAAGCTTCTGGCCCGCGCCAATCTCATCGCGGTGGCCTTGCCGGCGCTGTGCGAGTTCTATTGGGTATTGTGTAGCGTCTATCGCTTCACAGCCGAAGAGGCAGCCGAGGCGCTGCGCCGCCTCATCAATGTGCCCAAAGTCGCCGTGGACCGCCCGGCGGTCGAAGCGGGACTGGCCATGATCGCCGCGGGCGGCGATTTTGCCGATGGGGTGATTGCCTTCGAGGGAGCCATGCGCGGGGGCGAAGATTCTGTTTCCTTTGATCGCACCGCCGTCAAGCGGCTCAGCGCTCAGGGACGTGCCGCCTCTGTGTTGGATAACGGATTTCTGCGCTGAGTAATCCGCACCTGGGACCGCGATTGCGGCCATCCAATTGCTTGGAACTCGAGCCTCGCCCCTTTTGTGCTCGCCCAGATCAGATCATGGCGCTCGCGCGGGAACATGGGTTAACGTCCTACGACGCCAGCTATCTCGACTTGGCGCTGCGCACGGGCGCCGTGCTGGCGACCTTTGACACCAAACTCGCGACGGCGATGAAAAGCGCGGGCGGGAAATTGTTTTGTATTTAAGGCGAATCCTGCCGGAACGGATGACCGGGCGTTGCAAAGGATCCGACCAGAGGTTTTGGGCTCCAATGTTTCTGATTCTTCGGGGGAAAAGTCCGACCCTGGCCCCTTTGGTTTTGATTTGGTTTTGATTTGGTTTTGCCTTTGGCTTTGGCTGCCTTTGGCTGCCTAAGCACCATGGGACCTTCGGCAAAAGCGTGAGTCGTTTTCGGTCTTCATTCGCTTTCCCACGTGGCTAGCAATTGGCACTCACGGTGCAAATGCCGTCATCAGCTCGACCAGCGCCCTTGCCGCAACAGCTGAATTGCGCACCGACCATAAGGCGTCGCCGCTATGCACGCCAACGAGCGTGCCGTCAGAAATGCGGATAAGCGGCGAGCCGGAACTGTTGCCCATGGTGTTTGCATCGTGCTCCAAGTCCACACCGGACGCTGACGTAATGCGGCCCATTGATATCGCCATGCGCCGCTCGGCCTCGATCGTATCCGGACAATCGCCGAAGGCCGTGGCAATGTCCTCACGCCGGTCAGTGTTAGTATTCACTGTTGGGAAACCCAGTAGCGCCACAGGTGTATTGATAGCAAGAGGCCCCGTCGCGAGCGTCAGGCCTGTCGGCGCAACAACCCCAGCGGGCCATGCAGTCAGGATGAGATCCAGATTCGGATGGCGGCGCCAGAGGGCGTCAACTGGCAAATTCACCCGGTGGATGCCATCACCGCCAAGGACAACCTCCACGTTAAAACCAGGCTTGAGCGTTCGCACGTCGGGCTGCCCAGCGGGTCGCGTATGCCTCAGCAAGACGTGCACGTTAGTGATGATATGCCCATGCGACACAAAAAACGTGCCCGCGAGCTGCGACCGCCCACCGGCTGGCGCGAGATACAAACCACCGACCGCCTCAGCCAAATGAGGGTGCCTTGCCAGCATAGTGGTCGCCGCGAGGCGTAGCAATTGCGATGAAGAGTTGTGGCATGTATTAGAGAGCCCGTCGGGGCAACCAAGGCAAAGCGTAAATATCGGGCGATCCCTATTCACGATTCGGAGCACAGGCATTGCGCTCGGCCCAAATATCTTGTCGATGTGCAGTGACAACTGCTCGATTTCGGTTCGGGGTAACGGTATTGCCGTGGCCGGCACGACAGTGCGAACAGTACGTACCTCCGTGTCGGTAAAAAGCCGCGCCCCATCTCGCGACTCCCGCGTCGCAATCAGCGCCTGCAACTGGCGCTGCTCTGTGGGCGCCAAGCCCCCAATCTGCACCGCAATCTCAACAGCCTGCGCCCAGGCACATGGCGCGCTCAACCACAGTGCCGCAAGCACAGCCCTTTGGCGCAGCCTGTGTAACGAATCCACACCTAGTCCTCCCCGTCTATTGCCTTCTTAGCGTCGGACAGACCCGACGCCACATCGCCCCACGCACTCGCCCACGCCACAATACGGACCCAACCGGCGCCAGGCGGCGTTTTACCTTCTGCCACGTCGACCAATGCCTGCTGTGCTTCTCGTAGCCCCACAGGCAACAGTTGCGGCGATGGGGTGGCACGCAATGCGTCATACTCCCCGAGTCGACGGTGAATGCCTAGGGCGATGTCCATGGCGCGCAGCTTCTCCTCCGGCGTACGTGCGGTTGCCGCTACCATTCCGAACGTCTGGAATCTCAGGTACGGCTGCCTTAGCGACGCCCACTTCTGCCATAGGAACTGCGCCGCAAGTTCATTCGGCTCGGGGAGCATGTAGTCTGCACCAGCGCCATCAGGCTTTTCCGTGTAGATCTTGCAGAAGACGCGGCCCTTACCAGCTTTGCCGCGGCAAAGCTGGTCGTAACCGACGCTGGTCTGGTCGAGCTTATCAATCAAAGCGGCCACTGTCTTGGTGTTCGCCCTGATGTAGGTCTGCAACGCCTTGGCGCGGGCCGCCTCGTCCCGCATGCTCATACCGGCCTTCAGCGCCTCGTTTAGACCATCGACCACTGACTTGATCGTGAGGATGCCCGCAACCAGGCCCGATTCCGGCGTACCGGGCATTTCAATTGCCAGCAACCCGGCCACTTCATCAACGCAGTCCGCCTGCTCGGTTGCCGGTTTTGTTTTCTTGAGCTTTGCTTGCCGCTCTTCGATGGTTGCAATTGACTCCCAAAGGCTCGCTACGTCCTGGTCGGCCTTATTGAGCAAGTCATGCACTGATTTGCCGTACTGCCCGAGTAGCGCCATACCAGCACGTGCATCGCTAATCGCGCCCGTGCCTTTGCAGACGAAATCACCGAATTCCTCTTCTGCCGGGCGGCCCCCGAACTGATGGCGTACGATAACGTTGTGAGCATACGCCACCCGCGCCACGCGCGTGCGCTGCTCGGCGAGCAATTTCACGCTAGTCTTCGCTGCGTCCATGGCTTCAGTGAAGCCCTCCGCTGCCTTCACATAGGCCGATGTTGTCGCGTTGCACCCGCCCAACGCAAACGCGACGGGCACTCCAAGGACGATCCAGATATGGTTCATGGCTCCCCTCCTGTACCGAGTCAAATGCGAGTCAAATAGGTCGCGGTCAGATATTTCTGTCGCACAAATCGAAACGAGCGGCCGCATTATCGGGGACACGAGCATCTGGCGCACCATTGGTTATCGCGATTCCAAACCCATGTTTCGCGTCATAAAACCAGCTCACCCGAACCACTGCGCCGAAACACAGCAACACTACCCATGCCCAAGAATTCTGCTACGTACAATAAACCAGCCAACAAGATCACGCATCACCCTAATGAGTGAAATGCAACAAGTTGGTGAGCTCTGTGTTGCGCTGCCACATCTCGGCGGCCGCCGTACCAGGCCGACGAAAGGGTGCACGCCTCGAAAAAACCTCCGGGTTTTCCCGGACTCACAAACCCGCCACTCTCGCGCCCTTTTCCCCCGACTCTGCCGCCGCCCCCAACCAAACCGCAAACGCGCCCAGCGCGTCGGCGAGATTGTTTCCAGCCGCGGGCGACACCCCCTCCCCCAACTCAAACCCCACCCCGCCTATCCCGAGTACCTCCGCACTGAACTCAGGCTCGCCATACAACCGCCGATACACGGTCAGCACCTCCCCTGCAGACAATGCGTGGCTCAATACGCCGGCGCCCTCAACGCGCGGCACGACGGCAATGCCACAAGACACCCCACCCCCCACCACCGCATCCACAAACAACACCCGCTTTCGCCCCACCAGCGCCAACGCATCTTCGATCTGCCACTGATACGCCCACCGGCACTCCAGTTCTCCAGCCGCAATGGCCTCTTGATAATCGCGCTCCAGCGCTTCGATGAACAAAGGTCCCAAGGCATCGTCGCCGCGGCTGGGGTTGCCGCAGGCGAGTACCAGCACGGGCGCTACGGTGGGCGCGTTTGCTTCACGCGCCACGGCTGCGGCGGGCGATAAGTTGACCGGCGGCATCGCGCAGGTCCACTTGCAGGGGCATTTTGCCCAGGGCGTGGGTGGCGCAGGAGAGGCAGGGGTCGAAGGCGCGCACGGCCACTTCGAGGTGGTTCAGGAGGCCTTCGGTCAGCTCGCGGCCGTCGAGGTAGCGCCGCGCGACTTCGCGCAGGGCTTCGTTCATCGCCTGGTTGTTGTGGGTGGTGGAAACGATGAGATTGCACCAGGTGACGAGGTCGTCTTCGCCGACGCGGTAATGGTGGATAAGGGTGCCGCGCGGGGCTTCGATGACGCCTATGCCCTCCTGACCTCTCTGGCCTTCAGTGAGGAGCGGGCCGCTGCGGGCGGCTTCGTCTTGCAAAAGGTCTTTGATGGTTTCGGCGGCGTGCAACATTTCGATCATCCGCGCCCAGTGGTAGGCAAGCGGTGCGCGTAGGGGTTCGCCGCCGGCGTAGTCGATGAATTCGCGGCGCTCTTTTTCGGCCAGAGGCGTGGGGATGAAGTCGCAATTCTGCACGCGGGAGAGCGGCCCCACCCGATACCAGCCGTGCGCCGGGCCCAGCGCCTTGAGGAAAGGGAACTTCATGTAGCTCCAGGGCTTCACTTCTTCGGCGAGGTAGTCGAGATAACGCGCGGGTTCGAGCCCGTCCATCACGATGAGGCCGCCGGCGTTGCGCACGCGAATGCGGCCGTCGTACAAATCCATTTCTCCTTGGTGGCCGACCAGCGACAACAGGTGCGCGCGGAATGCGCCAAAGCTGTCGTAGAGCGCAGGCTTGGCCAAGTGCAAATCACGCACCAGGCTCACCGCCTCGCGGCACCAGCCGATGATGGGGTAGATTTCGGCGAGCAGTGTCTTGGCGTCTTGCCCATCGAGCGCTTTGTTCACGCCGCCGGGAATGGCGCCGGTGCCGTGGATGCGTTTGCCGGCGACGGCGGCAATCACCTCTTGGCCGAACTTGCGCAGCAAAACGCCGCGCCGCGCCACTTCAGGGTGCTTCTCGGCGACGCCGACGATATTGCGCCGCTCTGCATCGCTTTCGAAGCCGAACAACAAATCCGGCGCGGCAAGGTAATAAAAATGCAAGGCGTGCGATTGCAGAATCTGGCCGTAATGCAAAAGGCGGCGCAGTTTTTCCGCGGCGGGGGTGAGGCGCTGGGCGCCGACCACGGCATCGAGCGCTTTGGCCGCGGCGAGCTGATGGCTCACCGGGCAAATGCCGCACAGGCGCTGCACCATCACCGGCACTTCCCAATAGGGCCGGCCCTGAATGAATCGTTCGAAGCCGCGAAACTCGACGATATGCAGGCGCGCTTCCTGCACGTGGTTTTTGTCGTCCAAAAGCAGGGTGATTTTGCCGTGGCCTTCGACGCGCGATACCGGGTCGATGGCAACGCGGTGCAAGGGCTTGGGGGTGGCGGAGCTGGGCGCGGCTTCAGTCATAGTGAATGAGGCGCGTGGGCAAATGGGGCTCGCGCCCAGCCAGCACCTGACTCAAGAAGGTCCAGAACACCTCGGCCGAGGGCGGGCAACCGGGCAGGAAAAAATCGATCTTCACCACTTCGTGCAGGGGATGAACGCGATCGAGCGGCAGCGGCAATTCGGCATCGTTGGGAATGCCGCCGTTGGCCAGGCCCGGGCTCGCCTGATAGGTTTCGTGCAGCACCGCGGCAAGCGAGAGATGATTGCGTTGCGCCGGCAGCCCGCCGTTGATGGCGCAAGCGCCCACCGCCACCAGAATGCGGCATTGTTTGCGAAAGGCGCGCAACACTTCGACGTTTTCGGCGTTGCACACGCCGCCTTCCACCAAACCGACATCGCAGGGGCCGCAGGTTTTGAGGTCGGTGAGCGGCGAGCGGTCGAATTCCACGAGCGGCAAAAGTTCGAAGAGCCGCTCGTCGATGTCCAGGAGCGACATGTGACAACCGAAGCATCCGGCCAGCGACACGGTGGCGACTTTGAGTTTAGTCATCGCGCGGAGGGGCATGTTGATCGATTTCGGCGATCGCGTGCCGATCGTAAGTGCGCTCGCCTATGGGCACCTGGAAGCCCTGGCGTTTCTTGAGGATGGCGCCCACCGGGCAAACGTGGGCGGCAAAATCGCCCGCGGCGAAGTCGGTATCGCCCAAACGGCCGCTGGCGGCATTCACCGTGAGGCGCGTCGCCAATCCACGCGCGGCGAGGCCGAAGACGTTTTTGCCATCGACGTCGCGCGAGGCGCGCACGCACAGCGAACACAAAATGCAGCGATTGAAATCGAGCAGGAACTCGGGGTGCGAGGCATCGACCGCGCGGTCCGGGTACAGGTAATCGAATTGCGGTGCCACCATGCCCAATTGATAAGCCGTGGCCTGCAATTGGCAATCGCCGCTTTTTTCGCAGGAGGGGCAAAAGTGGTTGCCTTCGACGAACAACATTTCCAACAGGCTGCGGCGCAGAGTTTGCAGCTCGGGCACTTCGCTGGCCACCTTCAAGCCGGCGCGGGCGAGTGTCGCGCAAGAAGGCGCGAAACGGCCCTCGATTTGGACCATGCAGACGCGGCAGGAACCGTGGGCCTTGAGCGCGGGGTGAAAACACAAATGCGGAATGAACACGCCCGCGGCACGCGCGGCTTGCAAGATCGTTTGCCCGGGCGTGAAGGCCACGGCGACGCCGTCGAGCGAAAAGGTTTCGGTGCTCATGATGTTGGCGCGGCGCGGGCGTCGCCGCCGCGCTCCAAATGGGCGCCGGGGTCGTCGCGCCCGGTCATGGCGCGGGCGGTGGCGAGCGCCTGGTCGAGGTCGAAGGCGGGCACGAATTCACGATGCGCCAAACGGGCATCATACGCGGCCCGAAAAAACGCCAGACCATCGAGCACCGGATGGCAGGCCGACTGCCCCAGGCCGCAGTGGCTCAAGGCTTGCAGGTCGCGGTTCAAAGTGTCGATGCGGGCAAAGTCTTGGGGCGAGCCATGGCCGTGGGCCAGTTTATCCATGAGCTTGGTGAGCAGCGTGGTGCCCACGCGGCAAGGGGTGCAAAAGCCGCAGCTCTCGTGGGCGAAGAAGTGCACGAAATTGCGTGCCACTTCGAAGAGATCGCGGCTTTCATCGAACACCATGAAAGCGCCCGCGGTGCTCAAGTCTTCGAAGGCGATGCGGCGCGCGAACTGTTCGCGCGGCACGGTGTGCCCCGAGGGCCCGCCCACCTGCACCGCCTGCGCGTCGTGCGCGCCGCAAGCGGCGAGCACTTCGGCCACACTGACGCCGAAAGGCATTTCATACACCCCCGGCCGGGCGCAATCGCCCGAAATCGACAATAGTTTGGTGCCGGTCGATTGCGGCGTGCCCAGCGCCGTCCAGCTCGGCGCTCCGGAAAAAACGATATGCGCCGCGGCGCAAAAGGTCTCGATGTTGTTGACCACCGTGGGTTGGCCGAGGTAACCCCGGGTCACCGGAAAAGGAGGACGCAAGCGCGGCGTGCCGCGTTTGCCTTCGAGGCTTTCGAGCAAGGCGCTTTCCTCGCCGCAAACGTAAGCGCCCGCGCCCAGGTGAATGGAAATGTCGAAATCGAAACCCGCCACGCCCAGTATGCTCCGCCCCAACAGGCCGCGCTCGCGGCGCTCCAGCAGCACCGCTTCGAGCGCGCTTTGCAGATGCCGATATTCGCCGCGCAAATAAAGCATTCCCTGCCGCGCCCCCAGCACCCAGGCGGCGATGCTCATGCCTTCGAAGAGTTCTTGCGCGTGCCGGGCGAGGAGCAAGCGGTCTTTGAAGGTGCCGGGTTCGCCCTCGTCGCCGTTGGCGACCACATACCGTGCCTCGCCCGGCGCGACGCGTGCCGCGGACCATTTGGCGGCGGTGGCAAAACCCGCCCCGCCGCGCCCGCGCAGCCGGCTTGCTTCGATTTCGCGCAAGGTGCCCTCGACGCCTCGCGCCAGAGCGGCACGCAGGGCTTCGCCTTGCCGGAACTGGCCTTGCAGGAGCGGCCCCGCGCGCCGGATGTTGTCCTGCACGGCAAAAAGCTCCGCGGGCCATTCGGCCAAGGGCACGGAACCGCGTATCAGGCCGGCGATCATGCTGATCCTTTCCGAGTCGAGCCGCGGCAAGGGCCATCCGTTGACCAAGGCCGCCGGGCCTTGATCGGACAAGCCTATGCACGAAGTGAGATCGACGCTCACCAGGCCGTCTTCGGACACCTTGCCGCGCTCCACCCACAGCTCGCGGCACAATTGCTCGACCAGTCGCAAACTGCCGGCCTGACGTTCGATGACGTTGTCGGCAAAAACGACGCGGTAGCGCCCGCGCGGCGTGAGACTCAGGAAGGAATAGAAACTCGCCACGGCGACGATTTTGCTATGCGGCAAACCGAGCTCGGACTGCAAGACGGCGATTGCCTCGGGCGCAATCCAGCCTTCGGATTGCTGCAGCTCGATCAGGATTTGCAGCAGCTCATCGGGGCGGCCACTGTGTGCCGCACAAATCGCCCGCACGCTTGCTGACAGAGAATCAGGAGTACTCATGGCCCGAAGAACTTAGCACAAACGCGGTCAGCGATCTTGCGTCAGATCATGCCCATGGGTCGAGCGCCAGCCCCGCCCTCTCCGGACGGGATGACTCACTTCCCGGCCGGAGCCTGCCGGGTCATCGCAACAAAAATGGCAGGGCAAACAACTGTGCTGCCGCCAGAAGAAGAGGCAGGACGATGGAGCAGAACACCAGCGGATTGCGCCGAAAATAAAGCCAGAGCATGGAGCCGGTAGAGCGCTGCGCTTGGGGCGGCAGGCCGCCTACCAAATACGCCTGCAGCTCCGCGGCGTCCCACTCCGAGCGCAGCCCGATCCCCCCGGCGCGCTGCCAAAGCAAGTGCTTGCCCAGCAGCATGCGCTGCCCGTCGGTAAGCAGCTCAGCGCGGGTGTATTGCTCGATCTTGCCATCGCCAGGATCGAAATAGACTTCCTGCCCTTTGATGCCCAAGCCGCGCGGGCCCAGTTCGCGCTGGCGCCACCACAACAGCCCACCTCCCGCCAACACGGCGAGCACCAGGACCGTGGTGAGCAGGCCCAGCACATAAGGGCCGGCCTGGAAGAACCCGCCGAAAAGGCGAAACTGCAGGATGAGCAAGGCGGCGATGGCAAAGCTCGCGGTGAGCACGAGGCGACGGCGCAGCACGGCCTGCTTTTCGTCGGGCGTAAACCAGAACTCGGCCTCGTCGCCCAGGGGCGGGAGCTCGGCCGCGGAGCCTTGCGCAGACGCGTGCCGGCGCGCTTCGCGCCGGACAAAAAACAAGGCCAGGGCGATCGGCACCAATACCGCCAGCACGCCGGATACCCATTGCAGCGGTGCAAAGACGGCATATCGGGCATGCGCCTGCTCCATCGCGGCACGAAACTGCTCATCACCGAAGTCGCTGACCCGGTCATTGGCCCAGGAAACCACCTGGTGCAAACGCCCGGCCACGACATCCGGCACGAGAACGGTTTCTTTGTCGAGATTGACCACTTGCGCCGGCACTCCGCCGCCGCCCAGGGCAATGCGATCGACGCGCTTGCCCTCGCGATCGACTTTCCAAAGTTCATGCTGGGCGCGCCGTTCCGGCGAATAGGATAGATACCAGGATTTGCGCTCCGCGCCCCAGGCGGCCGACCATACGTAGCCCTTGCGCACTTCGTCGCTGGCGCTGAGCTGCCAGCGCACCTGCATCGGCCGGAGCTGGTTTCCGGCCAGCTCCGCAGCATGCAGCGCCGGCTGGTCGGCAGCGATCACGCCAAGCTCCTGGGGGTCGAGCCAGACCACGCTTCCGCCCTCGAGTGCGCCCACGCCCTTGCTCACGCCGAGAAACTGTTTGTCGGTGTCAAAGAGCAGCAATTCGCCGGCAGTGAAATCGGCAAAAACGAAGCGACGAGCATCCGGCGAAAAAGCAATGGCCGCTTCGGCAAGGTTGCGGGCTGCCCATTCTCCGGCGAACAAGGGTTCACAGGAGAGCGCCACGCCGCTTTCACCGGCCGTGCAATCGCGCCAGGTCTTGGCCTCCGAATCGTGCAGAAACACGCGCAACGGGCCAGCCGCGACCATTCTGTCCACGACCCGGCCAAGACCATTGCGCAACCCGCTGTAGCGCGCAAGGGTGGCTCCCTGCGCGGATAAGCGCCAGAGGTTTCCCTGACCATAAACCCAGACCGAATTGAAGCCGGCCGCAACACTCTGCGGGCCATAATTCAGCTTGGCGAAACGGCCGCTCGCCAAGAACACCGCCAGAAACAGCAGCGCAGTGCCAAAAACCAGACCCCAAGCGAACAAGCTGCCGGACTGTTTAGCCGGCCCGGTCTGCTCACCGGTCGTTGATTGATTCGTCATCGCAGGGCTCCCCGATCCGCAACGCGAAAAGTATCATCGCAATGACGGTATCATAGCGACAAGCAGCGGGGCTGCCTACACCGCGCGCACGCCGCATGAGCTGCCCAATCCCCCGTTCGGCCAAAACGCCGGGCTATAATCCTGAAAACGGCAGTCGGCCGCTTCGATCGATCGGAGGGCGCATGGAGTCAAACGAGCATTTGCTGGTCTGGGCGCTCGCCTTGAGGGTGGGCCGTTACTCGTCACCAAGGCCTGGAGTTTTCGCCTTTCCGGAGAAGAATTGAGTCGAAGAGATGAATTGGAATTGGGGGGATTTGCAAAGGGGTTCGCCCCCGGGGTCCTGGCGGGGGTTATCCCTGGGGCTTCTCCCCTTGCACCTACGAGGGTTTGTTCGCCGTCTGCTGGCATGGGAAGACCCTCTTTGACTCCGGCTTGTCCGGCTTAGATGACTGCGGGCAAAACCCGGAACCCCAACATGCCGCGATCGACCCAAGCCTTCTGGACCTTTGTGCTGCTGCTAACCGGCGCCTCGGCTTGGTTCGCCTGGGGAGTGCAAAAAGAGCGCAGCACGCTGGGCGAAGCCCAGGTCGCCCTTCAAACGGGAGATGTGGTCACCCTGGCCACGGTGATCGACGGCGATACCCTGCAAGTCAAGAAAGAAGGCAAGGACGCGGGCCTGGTGCGGCTGGTGGGGATTACCGCCTTTTCCACCCGTCTGGAAAAAGATGCGGCCGCGGAATTCGGGCGCGCTGCACAAAGCACCCTCAAGTCCCTGGCCGGAAACAAACCGCTGCGGGTGCTCATCCACAATCCGCCCAAAGACCGCGTGGGGCGGACCCTCGCCACACTCTATTCCGACGAAACCGATTTGGGCTTGGAACTGGTGCAGCGCGGCCTGGTGCTGGTGTTTCCGGTGTATCCCTTTCCGGGCATGAGCCAATATGCGCAGGAGCAGACGCGCGCCCGGCGCGAACGGCGGGGGCTGTGGGCTCATCCGGCGGCCACCGAACGCGCCGAAGCGCTTTTTGCCGAATGGCGGCTGCGCGCGCCATGATCCAAACCCTGATGCGACTTTTTCTGCAGCGGGTGGTGGTCGCGCCCTCGGTGCCCTTGCGGGTGGTGCTGCTGCTGGCCGCCATGTTGGCCTACGGAAGCACCGGTTTCGTCTATTTCGAGCTGTCGCAGAACCCCGATCTCAACTTCGGCGACGGCCTGTGGTACACCATCGTCACCATGGCCACGGTCGGTTATGGCGACCTCTATCCGAAAACCCCGGCCGGCCGGTTTCTGGTCGGCGTGCCGCTGATGGTTTTTGGCGTCGGCCTGCTCGCCTATGTGCTCTCCGCGCTGGCGATGGCCTTGGTGAGCGCAAAAAGCAAGGAGGCAAAAGGCATGGCCAGCATCGATCTCTCCCAGCACCTGCTGGTCATCAACTACCCCGGCGAAGCGCGATTCCTGCGCGTTTTGGGCGAACTCGAAGCGGGCGGAATGATGAGCCGTGTGAGCGGCGTGGTGCTGGTGGACGACCATCTCGAAGAGCTGCCCGTGCGGCTCGCGGATCACCGGGTGCGCTACGTGCGCGGCGACCCCACTCGGGATGAAACCTTGCGGCGCGCCGCGATCGAGCGCGCCGCCCACGCTTTGGTGCTGTCGCGTGACGCCGCAGACCAATCCTCGGACCACCTCAACCTCTCCATCGCCATCGCCGTCATCGCGGCCAACCGCGAAATCAACACGGTAGTCGAGTGCGTCGACCCGAACTTCGAAGACTTGCTGAAGAAAGCCGGCTGCGACCGCGTCGTATGCGCGGCACGCTATCAGGGATACCTCGTCGCCCAGGAGCTTTTGAACCCCGGTGTGCAAGACGTGGTGCAGGACTTGGTCAGCATGGGCGGCCAACAGATCTACCTCGCGCCTTATGCCGGCGCCGCACCGGCGAGTTTTGCGCAGATTGCCGACGCCGCGCGCCGCCAAGGCCACCTGGCGCTGGGCCTGCGCCGCGGCGGGGAGGTCTTGCTCAACCCCGCCGCGGAGGTTTCGATCGCGCCCGGAGACCTCGTCGTCACCATGGGCGCGGGACAGATCGCCGGGCTGGGCTGAACCGACGCCGTTTGGGCAGACCTTTCGCGGAAGGGGCGCCACCCGATAGAGTCGCCCGGCGCCGCGATCTTACTCAGACGTCCACAAATAGGAGGACGATTGGGCACGAGAGAACCGTGGTCGTCCTCGCAACCGCGTATCCAGGATGGTGCAATCTGCCTGCATGCCCACTCGATGAGCGCAAGCCCCGCCGTTTACGGCAAGGTGAGCCAGACCAAGCATACCCCAGGGGCCGCAGACCGGTTTTGGCTTGTGGCGTGGAAGCCCCACACTAAGCGGGCGGGGTGATCCGTTCGCTTCCAACTCGCCTTGCTCAAACCGCCACCGGCGCCTCGCTCATTTCTCCGGCCATACGCCGTATCGCCTCGCGCGCCTCGGCAGGCAGCACCAGCGCCGCATGCTGCACGGGCGTGGCGATCCGCTGATCGAAGTCGAGGCTTCCGTCCTCTCTTTCGTTCAGCAAGCGGCTCTCGATCAGGGTATCGATGAAGGCGGCAAACTGATTCTTCTCCGAAAACTCAGGCGCGTTGAAGGCGTACAGCCAGTTCAAGCGCTGCGACAGCAAGTGCCCCGCTTCCTCCAGCGCCTTGCGCGTGAGCTTTCCCGGCCCGTGGCACTGCAAAATCGAAAGGGTGAGGAAATGTCGCTCCAAGGTGGGCCGGATGATCTCGCCCAGCCAGCGCAATTGCGCCAATGCCGGGGAAGCCGCCTCCGGCGCGGACAAGCGGCTGCTGCCCGGACCTTGCCGGACGAGACCGGTTTCGCCGAACCAGGCGACCAGCGCATCGAGTGCTTCGGGAAGGTCTTCATCGCGGCTGCGCAAAAAAAGCTCCGCCCGCAGCGAAGCAAACATGCCGCGGCAAACTTCCACCAAGCGATCGTGCTCCAGCCGCCGATTGCGCGCCATGAGACAGGCCGCCAGAGAGGGCAGCGCAAAAAGATGCAGCACGTTGTTGCGGAAATACGCCAACTGCGGCGCCATGCCCGCCTTCACCCGCCACAGGTCACCCAAGGGGTGAGTCACGCGCTCGATGAAACCGAGTTTGGCTGCGCTGGCCAACATTTCGACCGGGGCCAGCCCGCTAACCTGAATCCAGGGCGAATAAGGCAATCGCGCGAGCAATTCCTGGCATAGCGAAATTTGCTTCAAGAGCGCCTGTTGGTCGGCGGTTTGTTTCGGAGTGGTCAGCAAAGTCAAGGCCACGAGGTTCACCGGTGTCACCACGGCCGCGGCGTTGATGCGCTCGGCCATGGTTTCGCTCACTTGATCGATCAGGCCGCGCACCCAGGGCGCACGCGGGTCATGGCTCGCGCGCCAAGCGGGTGAGGCTAGGTCGAGCACCTTCTCCAAGGCCAGCGGGTCGCCAAAATTGACGTGCACTTTGCCGTAGAAGCCGCGCAAGAATCGCCACGCGCCGATGAGATTCCAAATCGACTCGCGCTCTTTGGGCTTGCCCGACATTTCCTCGACAAAGTTTTTGCCCTCGAGCATTTTTTCATAGCCCAGGTACACCGGCACCAGCATCAGCGGTCGGGTGTGTTCGCGCAAAAAACTCCTCACCGTCATGCCCAGAAGGCCGGCCTTGGGCGCGAGAGTTCGCCCGCTGCGGCTGCGGCCGCCTTCGATGAAATATTCGATGGAAAAACCGCGCGCCAGCATGAGATGCAGATACTCGTGAAAAACTGCGGCATAAAGCGGTTCCCCTTTGAAGCTGCGGCGCAGGAAGAACGCGCCTCCGCGGCGCAGCAAGGCGCCGACGATGGGCAGATTGAGGTTTTCGCCTGCGGCGATGTGCGGCGGTGTCAATCCTCGCTGATGCAAGACATAAGAAAGCAGCAGATAGTCGATGTGGCTGCGATGGCAGGGCAGATAAACGATGCCCTGCCCCGGCGCGATCTGCAGCAGGCTGTCGAAACGGCTGACTTCGATGCCGTCATAAAGTTTGGTCCAGAGCCAGGTGAGAAAGATCTCCAGGGCGCGCACCACGCCGTAGCTGTAGTCCGAGGCGATCTCCAAGGCAAAGCGCCGGGCGCGAGCGGTGCAATGTTCCGCGGTGAATCCCCGCGCGTTCGCTTCGGCGGCAATGGCTTCGCGGACGGCTGGAGCGTCGAGCAGGGTTTCCACCACGGTATTGCGATGCGAAAGGTCGGGCCCGATGGCGATTTCGCGCTGGCGGCGGAAATGCACCCGCAGGATGCGGGCGAACTTTCTTTCCCCACGCGCGGCATCGGTAACATCGGCGAGCAGCTCGCGCAGCGAAAAGGGCTTGGAAAAGCGCAGCAAACCGTGGCGCCCGTGCACCAGAACGGCCAACATCTGCCGCAGCATGCCGCGGGCGCGCCAAGTTTCAGCAAACAGCGCCTTGAGTATGGACTGCTGCTTGTCCGGCGCCCGCCCCCAAAGCAGCGTGACCGGGACGATCTGGACATCGAGGGTTGGGTCTTCGAGCAACGCGTGGACGAGGTTCACCAGCACCGGCGAAGGTTTGGCCCGTGCTTGCGCGGAGGCGATGACGCTCGTTCGCCGATCGAGAAAAAAGAAGCTGCGCGGAAGCTCTCGCTCGTGAAGCTTCAGGGCCGCCTGCGGCGAGGCGAGCCCGGCGCGCCGCGTTTCTTCGAAGAGCACCAGCAGATTGGACAGGTGCCGCCCGTGCAGCACATAACAAACCGGCCGCTCCCGATCGAGCCCCCATTCCTCCGCCTTTTCGGGCAATACGCCCACCTTCACCCAGGCGTAGAGCAGGCGGCGCAAAAGCGCCAGAGTGCCACCGGCAAAATCGAATGAGAACAATCGCTCCTCCCGTCGCCCTGCAGTGTATTGCTTTCCGGCCTGCCGCGGAACCCGCCGGCGGCTCTCTTTTTTCCGCGTTTCCCTTGCGCACCTGGTCCTATCCATGCTGCAATGCCGTCCATGATTTCCGCCCGGCGCGCCGTAACCCTACTCGCCACTGCCCAGGCATTGCTCCTCACCAACGGGGTGCTGCTGGTGGCGGTGAACGGCCTCGCCGGTTACGCGCTGGCCAGCGAAAAACGTTTTGCCACGCTGCCCATCGTCACCTATGTCTTGGGCTCGGCGCTCAGCACCTTGCCGGCATCGCATTTCATGCGCAGCCACGGCCGCAGGGCCGGTTTTTTGCTTGGCGCAGTCGCCGGCATGGCGGGCGGCGCGCTCGGCGCCCTGGCCATGGCTATGCAGAGTTTTGCGCTGCTGCTGGCGGCCACCTTCTGCTCGGGCATCTACCAGGCTTTCGGACAATATTTGCGCTTTGCCGCCGCCGAAGTGGCGCCGCCGGATTTTAAATCGCGGGCGATTTCGCTCACGCTTGCCGGAGGAATCGTCGGCGCATTTCTGGGCCCCTGGATTGGCCGGCAAACCATTGATTTCAGCGAAACGCGCTTTCTAGCCTCCTACGCTTCGTTGATCGGCCTGGCCTTTCTCGCTTTGCTGATCGCGGCCAGCCTGCGCTTTCCGGCGCAAAGCGCCGACGAGGTCCACGGCCATGCCCGCCCGCTATCTGAAATTGCGCGCCAGCCGACGTTTCTGGTCGCCGTGCTCGCAGCCACCATCGGCTATGGCGTGATGAATCTCTTGATGAGTGCCACGCCCTTGGCCATGGAGTTTTGCGGCCTGGGTTTCGGCGACGCCTCTTTCGTGCTCCAATGGCACGTGATCGGCATGTTCGCCCCTTCGTTTTTCACCGGCTGGTTGATCACCCGCCTAGGGGTGTTGCCCGTGCTTTTTGGCGGCGTGGCGGCAATGGCGGTGTGTCTTGGCATTGCGCTTTCCGGACAAAGCCTGATGCACTTCTGGTGGGCGCTCTTGCTGCTGGGCGTGGGCTGGAATTTCCTTTTTGTCGGCGGCACCACTTTGCTCACCGAAGCTTATCTGCCCGCCGAAAAAGCCAAGACGCAAGGGTTCAACGATTTCCTGGTGTTCGTGGTGATGGCGATTTCGTCTTTCACTTCGGGTGTGGTGGTGACGAGTTCCGGCTGGAACATGCTCAATCAACTGGCCATCCCGCTGATTGCCCTCACCGGCCTGGCAGTTGCCCTGTACGGCTTCGCCCGCCGCAAGGCCAAGCTGGAAGTCAGCGGCTGATCCGCCCCATGGCCGAGAACTCCCCGCGCAACGACAACCTCACGCTCTTGGGCCCCTGGCTGGCCGCGGTTCACGCAGCCCGCCGGACGAGGCAGGTTTTCTCCATTGCGGCACTGGATCGGCAGCTGCTGTCCCCGCCGCTTTTGTCTTCGGGCACCGCCCGCGCGGTGCAGGAATTGGTTTGGTTCGGCTTGAAAGAGTTTCGCGCCTGCATTTTTGTCGCGCTCTTTTTTGCCGCGGTGCTGGCCGTTCCCCGCGAGGGCTGGCTGGGCCTACCGCGTTACGACCTGTTGCTCGTCTGGGCCTTGGCCGTACAGGCATGGATGGTCAGAAGCGGCCTCGAAACGCGCGACGAATTGAAGGCCATTACCCTCTTTCACCTTTTGGGTTTTGCGCTGGAGGTGTTCAAGACCTCCTCGGGAATCAAGTCCTGGTCTTACCCCGATTTTGCTTACACCAAACTTTTCGGCGTGCCGCTTTTTTCCGGATTCATGTATGCCGCCGTGGGGAGTTACGTCATCCAGGCCTGGCGCCTGTTCGATTTGCGCGTGCGCCACCACCCGCCCTATTGGATGGCCGCGGTGTTGGCTCTGCTGATTTACCTCAACTTCTTCAGCCATCATTTCATCGGCGATTGGCGTTGGTATATCGCGGCCTGTGTGGTGGGGCTCTACGCCCGCGCGGAAGTGGTTTTCCGGCCGCTCGATCGGGAACGGCGCATGCCCTTGCTGGTGGCCTTCGTGCTGATCGGCTTCTTCATCTGGCTGGCAGAGAACCTCAGCACCTTCTTTGGCGTGTGGAAATACCCGAATCAATTGGGCGCATGGTCCACGGTGCATTTGGGCAAATGGAGCTCGTGGTCGCTCCTGGTGATCATGACCTTCACCATCGTGGCAGATTTGAAACACCTCAAGGCGCGCATCCACATACCGGAGTGAAATGCTGCCCCGGCCAGGCGCTGGCGCCGGCGCGTTGGGGCTCGTAGAATACCCAAACGTTTAGCCTAGGACCTCATTGATGACCGATCCGACGCCGCAAGACCCAAACGAAACACCCTCCGGCGAGAATCCCTACGCGCCCGCCGTGTTTGCGCCAATCAAGGAGGGTGTCAAGGCCGATTCGCACTTCCTTGCCGAAGGCCGCAAAGTACCCGCCGGAAACGGCGTCGCGTGGTTGGGCGGGGGCTGGGACTTGTTCAAGGAATCGCCGGGGATCTGGATTCTTTTCACGATCATCCTGGTGGTGCTTTCGCTGGTGATGAGTTTCGTCCCACTGGGCCAAATTGCGCTCGGCCTCATTTGGCCCGTCCTGGTGGGTGGCATCATGCTGGGCTGCGCGGCGATCAAGCAGGGCGAGCCGCTGGAGATTTCGCATCTTTTCGCCGGCTTCAGCGCCAAGGCAGGCCCTTTGATCCTGGTTGGTCTGATTTATTTCGCGGGCAGCTTGGCGATCATGCTCATCGCCGGCATCATCGCTTTTCTGGGCATAGGCAGCGCCGGCCTCACGGCAATCCTCAGCGGCGAGGCTTACGAGCTCATGGCCGGCGCAGCCGGTTTGGTCATGTCCATCCTGATCGCCTGTCTGGTCGCCCTGCTCTTGTTCGTCCCCTTGGTCATGGCTTTCTGGTTTGCTCCGGCCCTGGTGCTCTTTCACGACGTCGAGCCGCTGGCCGCGATGCGCGCGAGCTTCAAGGCTTGTCTCACCAACTTCGTCGCCTTCCTGCTTTACGGCTTGGTGGGCCTCTTCCTCGCCATCGTCGCCAGCATCCCTTTAATGCTCGGTTGGCTGGTGTTAGCCCCGGTTTCTTTTGGCTCCATCTACGCGGGTTATCGCGATGTTTTTTTCGAGCGCTGACCATGCTGCGCCGGTTGAAATTTCCCCGCCCCCAGGCTCATCCTACTGAGACCCTTTGCGCCCGACATGACTGAGGAAACCAACGCCTTCATTGGGCGCCAGCCTATCGTGGACCGCAGCCAGGCGATCGTCGGCTACGAAATGCTTTTCCGTGCCACTGCCGAGGCCGAATCGGCGGAATTTGCCGACAGCATGGCGGCCGATGCCAACGTGCTGGTGAACACCTTCACCAATATCGGCAAAGAATCGCTGGTCGGCAGCAAGCTCGCCTTCATCAATGTCGAGAAGGAACTGATCGCGGGCAATTATCTCGCGCTGCTGCAGCCCAGCGGGGTGGTGCTGGAGCTGCAGCTATCCGTGCAGCAGTCTCCGGAGCTGCTGTCTCGAGTAAAAGCGCTGCGCGAGGAAGGATACGGTATCGCCCTCGACGATTTCGACGCCAACCCGCAGCAGGCTGCTTTCTTGCCCGTGGCCAACTACGTCAAGCTCGATTTGCACGCGCTCGGGCTCGATCGCTGCGCGCAGCTTGCCAAGGCGCTCACCCGGTTCCCGGTGAAAAAGGTGGCCAAGAAGCTCGAAAGCCAGGCGGATTTCAAGCACTGCAAAGACGCCAATTTCGACTTGTTTCAGGGTTTCTATTTTGCCAAGCCGGAAACGGTGAGCGCCCGCGTGATCGCGCCCAGCTTCGCCAGCATCTTCCATTTACTGAACCTGGTGCGCAATGGGGCGGAGGTTTCGGAAATCGAAATCGCCCTCAAGCGCGACATGACCCTTTCCTACAAGCTGCTGCGCTACATCAATTCGGCGGGCTTCGGGCTTTCTTGCGAAATCCAATCCTTCCGTCATGCGGTGGCGATCCTCGGCTATCAGAAGCTCTACCGCTGGCTCACGCTGCTTTTGCTCACCGCCGACAAGAGCGGGCGCACGCCGCCGGCGTTGATCAAAACGGCCATTACTCGCGGCCGGCTGATGGAGCTCCTGGGCGAAAAATACGTTTCCAGTGCGGAAAAAGACAATCTCTATGTGGTTGGCGTATTCTCGATGCTCGACGCCATACTCGAAATGCCCATGGAGGCGGTTCTGGAGCAGCTCAACTTGCCCGAAACCGTCAACGACGCGCTTTTGCACAATGCCGGCGTATTCGCCCCTTTCTTGCAGCTCGGCGTGGCCTGTGAGGACCCGGAAATGAAAGACGTCACCGAACTCGCCGGGCTTTTGGGCATCAGTCCGCAACAGCTCAACACGGCGCATTTGGAAGCGCTGGACTGGGTGGAGAAGCTGGGCTTGTAGGCGAACTTGAAGAACCCGAAAAGCCCGCCGCCGATGAGCATGAATGATGCGCTCGCTTCGGCCAACCCAAACCACGAGATCAGTATCCGAATTCACGGAGAGCTTGAACAGCTTACGCCAGCAGAACGCCTGTACTGGCAGGCGAGCTACTACCTGGGCGATGCCCTGAATGGAGGCCTGATCCAGGCTCTCAGCAACGATACCGGGTGCCTTACGGACGAGGTGCAGCGGTTTGCTGAGCAATACTGCGGCGAAGCGCTGGTTCAAGTGTTTGCCGAACTCAAAGCCGCCTTTGCGCTTGGTGTTGTCCCCATCGATCGGAAGGAGCGCAATGACGCCATTGACCGCCTGTCGGACCACTGGGAGACTGATCCCTTCGAGGCTCTGACCGCGCGCTTCTATGCGCTGGCGCCGGAGTACGAAGCGGGTCTGCTGAAGCTCGCGGCTACGCGAAGTGCGGAGTTTCGCGGACTGCGCGGCGGGTAACCCACTGCCATCGAGGTGAAGCCTGTTCGCGTAGGTCTCGCATGATCACCAAGCCTGAACCACGTGCTCCGCACCCCGCTCAACGCGCCTTGCCCATGGCCCCAGGAAACGCGGCGGACAGCAGCGCGGGCAACACTTCTCCGGCCGGACCACGCAAGTTGAAGTGGCATAGCCGATCAAGATCGGAAGCATCGGCATTGACCTGAACCACCGTAGCTCCGGCATCGCGCGCGATGCCCGGTATCCCGGCCGCGGGCCAAACCACGCCGGATGTTCCCACGCAGAGCAGAAAATCGGCGCCCAGGGCTGCCTTTTGCGCGGCAACCAGTTCCCGCTCGGGCAGCATCTCCCCGAACCAAACCACTCCGGGACGCACCAGGCCGCCGCACAGGCCGCAACGCGGCGGCGCCAAACGGCCTTCGCCGCCGGGCTCGGGCGTTGCTTCGGGCAAAGGATGCGGCGCCCCGCAACGCGCGCAGCGCGGCGTATGCAAACTGCCGTGCAGATGCAAAACTCCGGCGCTGCCGGCCCGTTCATGCAAATCGTCGACGTTCTGCGTCACGACGGTAACCCGGGGCAGACGGCTGGCCAACTCGGCAATGGCATGGTGCGCCGGATTGGGCTGCGCACGCAGCACCTGGGCGCGGCGCGCTTCATACCATCCCCAGACGAGTTCGGGGTCGCGCTGGAAGCCCTCCAGCGTGGCCAGATCCTCGGCCCGGAAATGGGTCCACAGGCCGGTCAGCGCATCGCGAAACGTGGCGATGCCGCTTTCGGCCGAAACCCCGGCACCGGTAAACACCACCACACGGTGCGCCTTTCGCAGTTCCTGCAGTATGTCCGGGGCGAGCGGGTCTTTCATCTATTCACTCTGCAATCACACCCGCGCGACGCCACGCCGGCAAGGTTCTCGCCTGGGGTCGCCAAGACGCGGGCTTCACGCCCCAGCCTTCGCCCGTACTGGCCTCACCGGTTCTCAAGCCCTCGGCTCGCTCGCTGCGCTCGAATCGATGCCGCTTCGGCCCGGATTTGATCGCGCATTTGTTCCAGCCCGGAACGCACTTGCCGCCGCGCCGCCGCATGGCGCTCTTTGGACGTCAGCGCGTTGGGGAATTGTTCGTCCCAAGCAAGCGCTTGGTCAATGGCGCGCGCCCATCCTTCTGGCGAACCGCCGGCCCACTCGTTGATGGTTTGCCCCAGGGTGGCGTTGAGCGAGGCCATGATCGCCGGCTCACCGTCGGGTGGCAGGTCCGGGTTCGCTCGAAGATGATAGCGATAACGCAATTGGCCGACATAGAACCACATCACGCCTTCGTCTTTTCGCCCGGCGCCGAACAATCGCCCGGCGAAGGCATAGAGCACCGTCGGATGCGATTCCGGCAGGCGCGCGACCACTTGCGCTTCGGGCAGTTGGCCGACTTCCTTGAGATCTAACTCCTTGCTCACCGCTGCCTGCCCCACAAAAAAAAGGATCCCGACCAATAAGCCCAGAGCTTGCAGGAACATCGCAATGACCCCTCCCCGGCGTCCTGTTCGCCGCCGCCGCACTCAACTCGGCGGCGATGGCGATGGTCCATGATACACCCGCGCCGCCAGGCGTTTGGGCGGAAGGTCGCTTGCCGGCTGGGGGATTGATCTCTACTATTCTTTCGAAATTTCCGCTGCCTGCCCCCTTGCCTTTGCGACAATCCCCTCCTAAGCATTCCCTGCGGTGTCTTCGCCAAGTCATGCAGCAGCCCTTGGCGCTGCTGGCGGCGTTCGGCTCCAGTCCCAACTGGCGAGCGCGCCAACAACCCGGATGCACATTGAAGCCGGTCTCCGAAGTGCGCGGCCGACGCGATCGCGTCCTGGCGTTTCTCCTGACTCTCATCAGCCTCGCCGCCGCAAGTTCGGCGTTTGCGCAGGGATGGCGAGAGCGAGCCGATGCGCTCGCGCAAGCGGCGGTGCGCGAAGGCCGGTCACGGGGTTTGGTCATTGCCTGGGTCAGCCCCGAGGGGAACGGCTGGGTGAGTGCAGGAGCGAGCGGCAACGGCGCTCGCCCGCAAATCGATGATCTAACCTTGTTTGAAATCGGTTCCATCACCAAGACCTTTACCGCCAGCCTATTGGCGACCGCGGTCGAGCGCGGCGAGATGAAACTGCAGGATACGCTGGGCACCCTACTTCCCGACCTCGCCTTCGGCAGTCCGCGACTGGCCCATTTGCAATTGAAGGAGCTTGCGACGCATCACAGCGGACTGCCCGCCCTTCCACTCACCGCGCAGGGTGCGAAGCGGTTCTTGTTTCATTTCGACAACCCGTACCGGGGCACTCCGGCGGAGGATTTCTGGGAATTGCTCGGCGACGGCAGTCTGCTCAACAATGCCGAGTCCAATCAACAAAAGCAGCTTTACTCCAATTTCGCCTTCGCCGTGCTGGGCCAAGGCTTGGCGCGCAGACTCGGCGTCGACTATGACCGACTGATCGCAGAGCGCATTCTGCAACCGCTGAACATGAGCAACACGCAGGTGCACGCTCCGCTCACCCGTGCGAACCTGATGGCCCAGGGACATAAACCCAACTTTCTCAGCACCTCGCGCTGGGATCTCGACGCCTATGCGCCCGCCGGGGGCATATGGTCCAACGCCCGGGATCTGAGCCGCTATCTCGCCGCGCAAATCGATCAGAGCGCCCCCGGCGCGAAGCTTGCACAGGCGATTCAGGTGGCGCCGCCACAGACCCGCCATACCATGGGGCTGGGCTGGTTTGTCGACGCTCATCAGGGGCGGCAGGCCTGGTGGCACAACGGCGGTACCGGGGGATTTCGCAGCTTCCTCGGCTTTGAACCGGCGCGGCGTAGCGGCGTGCTGATCCTGTCCAATACCGCGCAAGGCGTCGATGACCTCGGATGGCATTTGCTCTTCGACAAGCCGGTTGCGTCCGCGGCACCCGCTTGGGCGGCGCACTTGAGTACCTGGCTGTTCACCCTGCTCGCGCCGCTGTTCCCGTGGAGCGCGCGGCGGCGCTTGCTCGCGCCGCCGGCCGAAACCGCAGCCAAAAGCGCGCCTTCGCGTTTTGGCAAACTGGCAAAGAAATTCTCCCTGGCCTCGGAGGCCAAATCGGATCGCCTTGCCGTAATCACGGTTTTTGTTGCAGCTCTTTTCTTGCTGTCCCTGGCGCGCAGTTTTGGCGCCTGGCAAAGCTGGCCGATGGCGATCTGGTGGACAAGCCTCGCGCTCACCCTGATCCTCGGCGTGCGGCTTGGCGGGGCCGCCGCTCGCTTGCCCTGGATTGCTCGCCGCAGTGTCCGGCAATGGCTAGGATGGGGTGCGGGGTTCCTGTTGATGCTGGCCAGCGGCAGCATCGTTTGGCTCTTCGGCTGATTGCCTCGAGGAGCGCTCAGCGGTTGGTAAGCATCACGCCGGCAATCACCAGCGCGCCACCCAGCAACATCGAGACGAGAATCTGTTCGCCCAGCAACACCGCCGCCAAGGCGACGCCGAACACCGGGACGAGATTGTTGAACACCGCGGCGCGCGCCGGCCCCAGCGCCTTGACACCTTCGTAATACCAAACGAAACCGAGCACCGTGCCGAAAACGGCCAAATAGCCGATGGCCAGCGCGCTACCGAGCCCCAATGCTTCCGGGCGCAAATCGGTCCATTGCCAGGCGGCGCCTAAGCACAGCAGCAACCCGCCCCAGAGCGCGGCATAGGTGGTGGCGGCAATCGGACTCAAGCCCTGCAACGCGCGCCGGCCGACGATGGTGTATGCGGCCCAGGAGCAGACGCCGCCGAACATCAACAGTTCGCCCGCGCCGATGGATTCGCTCAGCGCCGCGCCGAGATCGCCGCGGGTGATGACCACGGCACTGCCGCACAGCGCCAGCAGCACTCCGGCCCAGCGCGTCCAGCCCAGGCGCTCTCCCAAAAGCAGCGCCATCGCCAAGGCGGTCACGATCGGATTCAAGGCGATGATCAGCGCCGTGCGGCTGGCCGGCAAGCGCGCCAGGGCGCCAAAGAAAAAGAGATTGTAGAGAAACACGCCCGTGACGCCGAGCAGGAAGGTGGCCATGCACTGCCTGCGGGTGAGCCGCGGCAAGCCGCCTTCCACCTGCCAGGCAAGAAGCAGGAGCAGTGCGGCAGCCAGCACGAAACGCCCCGCCGCAGCCACCAGGGGTGGCATCGCCAAAGCCAGGACGCGTCCGGCGATGAAGGTCCCGCCCCAGAACAAGGTCACGCCAACGAGCTTGAGATAGATGAGCGAGGAGACCTTAGTCACTTAAGCCCCGGAGTATTCCCATCGCTGGAGCACAAAGGAGTCGAAGAGACGATTTGGGCGGTTTACAAGGGGGCGCGGCCCCGAGTTCCTGGCAAGGTATTTCCAAAGGGCTTCTCCCTTTATCGGTAGGAGAGGTTATTCGCCGTTTGCAGTTCGCGCCGGGCGCTCGATCCTCTTTGGTTCCCGCTCATCCGGCTCGCGCTGCTGCATCCCTCGCCCTCGCTCCGCGCCGCGGGCGCCATCAGTGCGCCTTTTCCCAATTGGGTCCGCTGCCCACTTCCACCAAAAGCGGCACTTTGAGGCTGGCCACTTCGGTCATGAGATGCGGTAGTGCGCCTTGAACATGGCGCAATTCCGCATGCGGCACTTCGAGCACGAGCTCATCGTGTACCTGCAGCAAGAGGCGGCTGGCCAAACCTTCGCGTTCCAGCCAATGCTGCACGCGGATCATGGCAAGCTTCACCAAATCCGCCGCGGTGCCCTGCATGGGGGCATTGATCGCCGCTCGTTCTGCGGCCTGGCGCCGAGGTCCGCCGCCGGCGTTGATGTCCGGTATCCATAAGCGGCGCCCAAAAACCGTTTCGACGTAACCCTGGGCGCGCGCCACTTCCCGGGTATGCTGCATGTACTGGGCAACGCCGGGGTAGCGCGCGAAATAGCGGTCGATATAGGCCTGGGCCGCGGCGCGGTCGATGTTGAGCTGCGCCGCGAGGCCAAAGGCGGACATGCCATAGATCAGCCCGAAGTTGATCGCCTTGGTGTAACGGCGCTGTTCGGGCGTCACCTCGCCCAGCGACACGCCGAAAATCTCGGAGGCGGTGGCGCGATGGATGTCGGCACCCTCGTGAAATGCTTGCATCAAGTTCTTGTCGCCCGACAGATGCGCCATGATGCGCAGCTCGATTTGCGAATAATCGGCCGAAACGATTTCGCTGCCCGGCGGGGCGATGAAGGCTTCGCGGATGCGCCGCCCCTCCGGCGTGCGCACCGGGATGTTCTGCAAATTGGGGTCGGAGCTCGCCAGGCGCCCGGTCACTGCGGTCGCCTGCGAAAAACTGGTGTGCACTCGCCCGGTGTGCGGGTTCACCATTTGCGGCAGCTTGTCGGTATAGGTCGATTTGAGCTTGGAAAAGGCGCGATGCTCCAGCAGCACTTTGGGCAGGGGAAAATCCGCCGCCAGCTCCTGCAGCACATCTTCATCGGTGGAGGGCTGGCCGGTGGGCGTCTTCTTTTTCACCGGCAGACCGAGGCGATTGAATAGGATTTCTTGGATCTGCTTGGGGGAGCCCAGGTTGAAGGGCTGGCCGGCCAAGCCGTGCGCGTTTTTTTCCAGTTCGAGTATGCGTTCGCCCAGTTCCTGGCTCTGGCGGGCCAGCAGCGCGGTGTCGAGCAACACGCCCTGGCGCTCCATGATCAAGAGCACTTCGCGGGTGGGCATTTCGATGGTTTCGTATACGCGCTTCAACTTTTCGTCTTGTTCGATGCGCGGCCACAGCGTCTGGTGCAATTGCAGCGTGATGTCGGCATCTTCGGCCGAATATTCGGTGGCGCGATCCAGCGCCACTTGCTCGAAACCGATTTGGCTGGCGCCTTTGCCGCAGACTTCGGCATAGCTGATGGTTTTTACGCCCAGGTGGCGCATGGCCATGCTGTCCATGTCATGCGGCCTGTGGCTTTCCAGCACGTAGGATTCGAGCAGGGTGTCATGTGCCATGCCGCGCACCGCTACACCGTGGTTCAAGAGGATGTGCTGATCGAATTTGCCGTTCTGCGCGAGCTTTCTTTTGGCGGGGTTTTCGAACCAGTGCTTGAGCCGGGCCAGCGCATGCTGGAGGTCGAGCTGTTTCGGCGCGCCGGCATAATCGTGGGCGAGCGGCAAGTAATACGCTTCTCCGGCACGAACCGCAAAGGAGAGGCCGACCAGCCTGGCGCGCAGCGGTTCGAGCCCGGTGGTTTCGGTGTCGAAGGCGGCAAGCTCGGCCGCTTCGAGGGTTGCGACCAGGCGCCCCAGTGCGTGTTCGTCGAGGATGGTGTGGTAGTGGCGGGTCTCGATCGCGGCGACCTGAGGCGGCTCCGCCAAGACTGCCAGGGGCGCGCGCGCCGGGGCCGATAGGGGCGACTTCGCGGTGTACTCCTGCGCGAAGGTTTTGAACTCGTAACGTTGCAGCAAAGGCAGCAGTTGTTCTTCGACCGGGGCGCTGAGCTTCAGATTCTCGGGGTGCTGCGCCAGCGCGCAATCGGTTTTCACCGCCAAGAGGCGTTTAGCCTGAGGCAGCCAGTCGCGGCTGGCGCGAAGGTTTTCGCCCACGACACCGGTGATTTCGTCGGCATGCTTCACGATTTCGTCCAGACTGCCGTATTGCGCCAGCCACTTCACCGCGGTTTTCGGCCCCACCTTGGGCACGCCGGGCACGTTGTCGACGCTGTCGCCGATCAGCGTGAGGTAATCGAGCATTTGATTCGGACGCACGCCAAACTTGGTCATCACCCCTGCTTCGTCGAGCGTCTCATTGCTCATGGTGTTGACCACCGTCACCTCGGGCCTCACCAGTTGCGCGAGGTCTTTGTCCCCGCTGGAAATGAGACAGGGCATGCCTGCCGCCCGGGCTTCTTGGGCGAGCGTGGCAATCACGTCGTCGGCCTCGACCCCCTCCACCATCAGCAGGGGCCAACCATGGGCGCGAATCAAATCATGCAAGGGTGCGATTTGCGCCGCCAGATCCGGCGGCATGGGCGGCCGATGCGCCTTGTATTGCGGATACCACGCATCGCGGAAGGTTTTGCCCGGCGCATCGAAGACCACGGCGAAATATTCGGGCTTGCGATCGGCCAGCAAACGGCGCAACATCGAGAGCACCCCGCGCATGGCCCCGGTCGGCTCACCTTGGGAGGTGCGCAAATCCGGCAAGGCATGAAAAGCGCGGTAGAGGTAAGACGACCCATCCACCAACACGAGCAGGTTTTCTCGATGTATCAAACCAAGCTTCCCAAGATGATCGATCCGGGCCAGGCGGCGATCAATTACACAGCCCAAGAAGCCTGGCGGGTGTTCGGGATTATGGCAGAATTCGTCGCCGCCACCGAGCGGCTGGCCAATATCCGCCCCGCCGTCACCATCTGGGGCAGCGCGCGAGTGAAGCCCGGACATCCTTATTATCAACTGACCGAGACCTTGGCGCGGCTGTTGTCCGATTCCGGTTTCAGCGTCATTTCGGGCGGCGGACCGGGTCTCATGGAAGCGGCCAATCGCGGAGCGTATTTCGGCAAATCGCCTTCGGTGGGACTCAACATCGCCTTGCCGCACGAACAAATCGCCAACCAGTTTCAGGACATCTCGCAGAACTTCCACTACTTCTTTTCGCGCAAAGTGATGTTCGTGCGCTTCGCCACGGCCTTCGTGGCCACCCCGGGAGGCTTCGGGACACTCGACGAACTGATGGAATGTCTCACCCTGGTGCAAACCGGCAAGACCCGGCGCATTCCGATCATACTCATGGGCAGCGCGTTCTGGGGCGGGTTGCTGTCTTGGTTCAGAGAGCACCTGGTTGCCGAAGGCATGATCAACGCCGAAGACCTCGACTTGGTGCAGGTTCTCGACGAGCCACAGGCTATCGTCGATGCCATCTTCCGCTACTACGAAACGCGCGGCTTCCAGCCGACCAAGGCGGAGCGCGACATGATGCTCAATTTGTGAGTTTTGCAGCGCGCCGGGCTTGGTCTGCTAAAATTTGGCCTCACACACGGAAATGAATATGCGCCGACTCCTGTTCCTCGCTCTTTTGCTTTGCGCGCCCGCCTGGGCGCAAAAGGCGCCGCCCAAGGACTTGCAGCCCTTGCCCGAACCGCCGCCTCCGCCCGCCGGCGCGAGCGACGACTCCTTGGAGCCGCAAGTTACGATCGTCAAGCGCGCTGGCGAAACGGTCGAGGAATACCGCATGGGCGGGAAACTCTACATGATGAAGGTGACCCCCTCGCACGGCCGGCCCTACTACCTCGTCGATCATCGGGGGGACGGCAATTTCTCGCGACAAGACAGCTTCGATTCCGGTCTGCGCGTGCCGCAGTGGGTGATACATCAGTTCTGAACGTGGCAGCAATCCAGCTTTGATTTCGGCTCAGCCGTCTTAGGGAGGAGGCCGCCGCGCACGACCCGCGCCGCGCCGAGAAATCGGGCGCGGCAGGCCGCGCGGCGACTTGGTCGATGTCTGTTTTTACATCCGTTAACTCATCCGAGCTCGAACAGTGGCTCGCGCGCTACTCGATAGGCGCGGTGCTCGCGCTGGAGCCGATCCCGGTGGGAGTGGAAAACAGCAATTACTTCCTGAGCGCGGACGAAGGGCAATTCGTGCTCACGCTCTACGAGCGCATGCCGGGCGAAGACCTGCCCTTTTATCTCAATCTGATGGCGCATCTCGCGGCCCGTGGCGTGCCCTGCCCGGCGCCGCTGGCAGACCGTAGCGGCGCGTATTTCAGCGTATTGAACGGCAAGCCGGCGAGCCTGGTGACTCGGTTGCCGGGCAGCGCGCGCCTCGCCCCCACGGCGGCCGATTGCTTTGCCATCGGGGCAGGACTGGCGCATCTGCATCTCGCGGGCGCGAGTTACCGCAGCCGCCAGGAGAACCGCCGCGGCGCGGCCTGGCGGCGCCAAGCAGCGAGGGCGGTGCGGCCCTTTCTCGAACCGTCGCAGCGTATGCTGCTGGAAGACGAGATGCGCTTTCAGCAAACCGCTCCCTCGCTGAAGCTGCCCAAAGGCGCCATACACGGCGACCTCTTCCGGGACAACGCCCTGTTCGATTCAAACGGCCTCAGCGGCATCATCGATTTCGGCTTTGCGGCGACGGACCATCTGGCTTATGACCTTGCCATTACCGTCAACGACTGGTGCCTGGCCGAATCCGATGGCTTGGATTCCGCGCGCAGCGCGGCCATGGTTAGGGCTTATCATGCCTTGCGCCCCCTGCAGCAAGCCGAGCGCGAGGCCTGGCCGCGACTCCTGCGCGCCGCAGCCCTGCGCTTTTGGCTCTCCCGCCTTTATGATAAACACTTGCCGCGCGGAGGCGAGATGGTCGAGCAGCGCGACCCGGCTCACTTCGAACGTCTGCTGCGCGCGCACGCAAGCGAGAATACCGCATGTCCGATCCTTTGAAGTCTTTGCCTGAATACCGTGTCCTGCCGCCCGTCAACGGGCTCGCCTGGCTGCGCGGGGCTTCGTTGCTGCTGGCCGGAGCGCGCCTTACGTGGCTGGTCTTTTTTGTGGTTTATGTGGTAATCCTGGGCCTCTTGACGACCATTCCCTTCATCGGCACGCCGCTTGCGACCATCTTGAAACCGGTCTTCACCGTCGGTTTCCTCGCCGCCGCTTGGAGCCAGGCTCGCGGCGGCAAGCCGGCCATGAGCGATCTCTTTCGCGGCTTCCAGTCCAATCTGCGCGCCCTGATTCCCTTGGGCCTGTGCTATTGGGCGGGGATCAACCTCGCCATCGGTAGCACTGTGCTGATCGATGGCGGCACCTTCTCGTCGGCGGTGTTTCTGGGCAGCCCCCTGCCCGAAAACTATTTCACCCTTCCCGAATCGCAATGGGTGTTGATCCTTTCCGCGGCAGGCGCCCTCCCGGTCATGCTGGCCCTTTGGTTTGCCCCGGCTCTGGTGGTGTTCGACGAAACCCCTTGGCACCAGGCGATTCGTCTGTCCTTGGCGGCGACGGTTGCCAATTGGCGGCCCTTCATCGTGCTCGGGGCCACGGTTTTCCTGTTTTCGGCGATGCTGCCGGCCTTTTTGCTCCAGATCCTGGTGCTGATCTTTGGCGCTGCCGGCCTGGGTTTCGCCCTGGTGATTTTGATGCCTTGGTGGATGGCGCTGATGACCACTTTGTCAATCAGCGATTACGTGAGTTACATCGACACCTTCCATCCGGAAGCGCCGATGCCGGAAACCGCGCCGCCGTCCAGCTAACATTCAGAAAACTCACCAAAAATCGCTCTGAAACCCTTGCCGGGAGCGCCTGGCACGGCTACTCTACGCTTTCTCGCCTGACCGCCAGGCGGAGCGCGGCTCGAAAAAGAGGGGTGTTTTCCGCACCTGTTTCGATCGCCGCGAGATCCGGCATCCTGGCATGCTGGCAAACAGAGGGTGACAACTTGGTCTTCGGTCTGTTTTCGAAACGCGAGGAAGATTCGGCGCGCGATCCGCTGTCCGAGGGGGCCGGACGCGCCGCGCGCTGGGCCGCGGCCCTGCCGCGTATCGAACCGGGCACGGCGCGGCGCGAAGTTTTGGAACTGCTCGCCGAGCGCGTGGAGCGCGTGGCCAAACTCAATCCCGATCGCCTCGCGGGGCTCCTGGTCGTGGACGAGTCGCTCGATTGGCTGCGCCTCACCCTCGCTACCCAATACGTGACGGCGGCACGCGGCACCGGTTCAATCGAAGAAGGCTTGTGGCGGGACAACATCGAGTTCGCCAATGCCTTCACGCAGTCCTATCAGCGTTTCTATGCCATCGTTGAAGAAGATCTGGGCGCGCGCAAGTGGCGCGCTCTGCTTCCTCGCCTTACCGCGCGCATGATGCAGCAGATGATGGTGGACGCGAAGTTCCGGCTTTTCCGCTATGAGCGCTGGATACCCGCAAAATGGCAAACGCTGCATCGGCTTTATCGAACCTGCGCCAAAGAGGGCTGCGCCGACGAGGCGATCACTAGCCCAGGCGGCGAAGGCGCAGCCACCCAGACCACGGTTTCGTCCACCTATCTGCAGGTCCTGATGCTCCAGCTCGTGAACGCCGGCAATCTGCCGCCGCCGCAGCTCGAGTGGGTGGCCCGTCAACTGCCGGTTTGGGTGCAGAACCTTGGCCTCAAGCTCGGGAAGGCGGCGCCCACCAATGGCGGTTTCTTCGTCGACCCGAATTCCACCAGCGGACTACATCGGCTCGAGGAAGAACAAGCCTCCGGCGTCTTGTACTTTCAGACCGCAAGCCTTGAAGCATCGCTTTATCAGCAGCGCGTCGAAACCGAGCGCGAGCTGGCCCGCACCACCATCAAAGATCGCGATCGTATCATCGACCTGCGCGGCCGGCTGGAGTTTCTGGACAAACTCGCCACGCAGTTCGCGATGAATTTCCACCCCCTCACGCGCCGCGGCAACCGCGAAGACACCGATGCCCGGGTGCGCGTGGTGCTGGGTTTCCAATTGGTCTGCAAAGCAGTCAAGGAACAGCCCCGCGCCGAGCCTTTTCCCGAGGAAGCGCGCGGCGACAGCGGCTACACCGTGGCCTACGAAGACATTGCCGCCAGCGACGTCTACGGTTTTTTCCAGAACCCCGGAGGCACCGCGGCTCAGATCGGACAAGGAAGCCGCGCCGCGGCAGAAGACCCCAATTTGCGCTGCCACTACTGGCGCTTGGTCGATCGCAGCGTCAGCGGCGTGCGCGTCATGGCGCCTTCCAAAGAAGCCGAATGCACCACCATCGGCACCTTGGTGGCGATTCACGTCGAAGGCGAATCGAGCTGGCTCTTGGGGATCGTGAGGCGTTTGCGGCACGAATCTTCGCGCGAAGCCGACATCGGCATCGAGGTCGTGGCGCAAAACTTGGTGCAGGTTCAATTGCAGGCCTTTGCCCCGACTGCTGACGGATACCGCGAAGCCGAAACGGTCACCGGTTTCCCGCACAACTTCTACGGCCTCTATCTTCCGGCCGAGGAGTCCTCGCCCAAACGCAAGCAGCGAACGGTCATCATCCCGCGCGAAGAATTCGAAAGCCACAAGCCCGAAGAGCCCTTGTCCCTGGTCGCCGGCCAATTCGTCTACACCATAGGCCTGCGTCACCCGCTGGAGAAACAAGCTGATTGGGCGTGGGCGGCGTTGGAAGTGCTCAACCGCAAACCGGCGCCCGAAGCCTGATTCACTGAGAGAGACTCCACCATGGGGATACGCGACCTGCTCAAGAGTGTCACCCGCCGCCAGGACGACGCCGATGACGTCCTGGCCGCAATCGAGCGGGTGAGCCCCTGGGTGCGCACCCTTCCGCGTGACGATCCGGCTGCGGCGGCAGTCAAGATCGTCGGCCTCTTGCATCATCGCGTGCTGCAAACCCGTCCCCTGCAGCCCCAGCGGCTGGCGGCCATGCTGCGCCTCGATCGCATGACCGAGTGGGCGGTGAGCGGCCTGACCACACAATACGTCGCCAACGCCCAGCCCAACGGACAAGAGCAGGATCTGCTCGTCGAAGCCGCGGAACTGATCAGCTCTTACACCGACTCCTACACCCTGTTCCTGCGCCAATTCGAAGAAGGACCTCGCGACAGCCCCTGGCGCCCTTTCCTGGCCCCGGCGCTGATTCGGCTCTTCCGTCATTTGCGCGCCGATTGCAAGCTCCGGCTTCTGCGCTATGAGCGTTGGATCCCCGCCAAATGGCGGGAAGTGCATCGCCTTTTCCGCTTGGCCATCGACTGCGGCTGCGTCGAAGAGCGCATCAAAATGCCCACTCGCAACGATCCG
The DNA here is from genome assembly GCA_964517465.1 of uncultured Alcaligenaceae bacterium. Taxonomy (GTDB): domain Bacteria; phylum Pseudomonadota; class Gammaproteobacteria; order Burkholderiales; family Casimicrobiaceae; genus JACPUX01. The sequence continues at coordinate 49,613 of CAZFEK010000008.1, read as the reverse complement.
GAGTCCTGGACCTCGGTGATGCGGGAATACCTCGACATCTTGCTCCTGCATCGCCTGGACAGCGGCAATCTGACCTCCTTCGAGTTGGAGTGGGCGGCGCGCAAACTAAGCGGCTGGGTCGAGGCCCTGGATCTTCGGCTGACCGTGGAGCCCCAAACCGCCACCGGTTTCGAAATCGATCTCGACGGCACCGGCGGGCTCGAGCGGCGCGACTCGAGCCGGCGCGGGCCGCATCTGCTCTACTTCAATCCGGCGCCTCTGGAAGGCGCCATCGAGCAGGCCAAGATCGAAATGGAAGCTCGCCTGGCTAGGCTGCCCGCGAGCGAGCGCGAACGCATCCTCGACGCCGGCACCCGCATCACCCTGCTGGGCAAACTGCGCGAGCGCTTCGCCCAGCAGGCGCCGACGGACAAGCGCCATAACCGCATGAATGCAGCAGGCCCGGTGCGCGTGGTGGTCGGCATGGAGCAGGTGTGCCTGGCAGTCAAGCACCGTCCGGAATTTTTGCCCCAGAAGGGCGGAGAAGTGAGCCACGGCGCCGGTTTCACGGTGAGCTTCGGCGACACTTTGCAGTTTCAAATCGGCAAGGACAGCGCCAGCCCCATTCCCTCGCTCATTCCCATCGGCAAGACGGTAGAAAGCTTTGCCTGGGAGATGCACGACCGCAGCGCCGAAGGACTGGGTTTCCTCGCCCCGGCGCAGCATGCCCTGCGCGTGCCCATCGGATCGCTCATCGCCATGCGCATCGGCGGCGAACGCAACTGGGTCATCGGCATCGTGCGCAGGTTGAGGCAGATCGGCGCGCGCGAGGCCACGGTGGGGGTGGAAATCGTCGCACGCAACCTCTTGCAAGTGCAGTTGCAAGCTTTTACGCCCACGGACGCGGGTCTGGTGGAAACCGAAACCGTCTCTACCAACCCGAAAAACTTCTATGGCCTTTATTTGCCCGCGGATGAAAACTCCTCCAAGCGCTGGCACAAGACGCTAATTCTGCCGCGCGAGGCATATTCGAGCTACGACCCGGAACACCCGCTCTCGCTCGCCACGGAAAAATATGTCTATTCGATTTCCCTGCGCCGCCCGCTGGAAAGGCAGGCCGACTGGGTGTCAGTGTCCCTGGAAATTCGCAACCGACGGCCGACCAATCAAGCAGAAAACGCTTCCGCCGAAGGCGACAGCGTTTTGCAGCGGCCGCGCGAAAAGGCCTAGCTAGCCGGCAGTTTCCAAGCAGGCGTATTCCAGGGCCAGCCATTTCGGCCCGCCTTCGTGAAAATTCACCTGCACACGCGCGTCGCGGCCCTGGCCCTCGGCATTGATGATCACGCCCAAGCCGAACTTGGCGTGGCGCACGCTCTGCCCGATGCGAAAACCTTGCCTGCGCGATGTCTCGCCTTGCCGCTCGGGAGCCGAGTGTGCAGTGCTGCTGTAGTCTCGCCCCGCTTTGCGCTCGGCAGGCGCGTAGGGTGCCGCGGAAAGCCATTCCAGCAGGGTGGACGGCAACTCGGAAAAAAAGCGCGAGGGCACGTTGTAGCGGGTCTGGCCATGGAGCATGCGGGTCTGCGCCAGCGTGAGATAGAGTCTGCGGCGGGCGCGAGTGATGGCCACGTACATCAAACGCCGCTCTTCTTCCGGACCGCCAGCTTCGGTCAAGCTGTTCTCGTGCGGAAACAGCCCCTCTTCGAGCCCGGTGATGAATACGGTGTCGAACTCTAGGCCCTTGGCGGCATGCACGGTCATCAACTGCAGCGCCGGGCGCCCCTCTGCCGCCTGCGTGTCGCCCGCTTCGAGAGCCGCATGGGCGAGAAAGGCGCTCAGCGGATCGAGCCGTGTTTCGCTGCCGTCGGGCGCCAGGATCGAAAGCTCCCCGCCGGTCTCGCGCAGGAAACCTTCAGCCGCATTGACCAGTTCCTTGAGGTTTTCCAAGCGCTCCTGGCCGTCTTTTTCGCTGCGGTAATGCGTTAGCAGGCCGCTTGCCTCGAGCACCTGTTCCACCACTTCGGGCAGCGGCAAGGCGACCGTCTCTTGCTTCAAGCGTTCGAGCAGCAGGACGAACTGACTCAAGCTCGCGCCGGCTTTTCCGCCAAGTCGATTGGCGCAAGCCGTCGCCCACAGGGAAATGCCCGCACCGCGCGCATGTTCCTGCAAATTCTCGAGGCTACGGGCTCCGATCCCCCGCGGCGGAAAATTCACTACCCGCAGCCAGGCGTTGTCGTCTTCCGGGTTGGCGAGAAGGCGCAGGTAGGCCAGCGCGTGCTTCACTTCCGCGCGCTCGAAAAAGCGCATGCCCCCATAAACCCGATAAGGCATTCCGGCGTTGAACAAAGCGTGCTCAAGCACCCGCGACTGCGCGTTAGAGCGATAGAGCAGCGCCACCTCCTGAGGACTCAACCCTTCGTCCACCAAAGAACGCACTGCCTCGACCACGAACTGGGCTTCATCGAAGTCAGTCGGCGCGGCAAAAGCGCGCAGGGGTTCGCCCTGGCCTTCCGAAGTCCAGAGATTTTTGCCCAGGCGCGAGGCATTGTTGGCGATGAGGATGTTGGCGGCATCGAGAATGTTGCCCTGCGAGCGATAGTTTTGCTCCAGCTTGGTCAGACTCACGGGCGCGAAATCGCGCTCGAAGCGCTGCATATTGGCAACCTCGGCGCCGCGAAAGGCGTAAATCGATTGGTCGTCGTCACCCACCGCAAAAACCGCGCTTTGCGGCCCGGCCAGCGCTTGCAGCCAGCGGTATTGCAGGAGGTTGGTGTCTTGGAATTCGTCCACCAGCAAATGGCGGAAGCGGCTGCGGTAGTGCTCTCGCAGGCTCTCATTGCGGGTGAGGAGTTCGTAACTGCGCAGCAGCAGCTCGGCAAAATCGACCACACCTTCCTTTTGGCAAGTCGCTTCGTAGAGCTGGTAGTGCTCAACCTGGCGGCGGCTGAAGTCGTCATGGGCCTCGACCGCGCTGGGGCGCAAACCCCGCTCCTTGGCGCCGTTGATGAAATACTGCAGGGCGCGCGCCGGAAAGCGCTCATCGTCGATGTGGTTGGCCTTGTACAGGCGTTTGATCAGCGCGAGTTGGTCCTGGCTGTCGAGAATTTGAAATGGCTGCGGAAGGTTGGCCTCGCGATGATGCAAACGCAGCAGACGGTTGCACAGCCCGTGGAAAGTGCCGATCCACATGCCGCGCACATTCAGCGGCAGCATGGCGCTCAGCCGAGCGAGCATTTCTTTGGCCGCTTTGTTGGTGAAAGTAACCGCCAGAATTCCGGCAGGACTGGCCAGTTGATTCGAGATCAGCCAGGCGATGCGGGTGGTAAGCACCCGCGTTTTGCCCGAGCCCGCGCCGGCCAGGATGAGGGCATTCTGGGCCGGCAGGGTCACCGCCGCGCGCTGTTCCGGGTTGAGCTTATCGAGAGAGAGGGCGGGCATCGCCAAACGCGAAAATTTGGCATTATCCCCGCAGGCGCCGGAAAAGTATAATCGCCCATCGTCCCGCTCTCCCTCCGCCCCGCCGCCCAGCCATGACCGCCGCCCCCGTTACCTTCGTTCAATGGTTTCGCTCCGCCGCACCTTACATTCATGCCTTTCGCGGCAAGACCTTCGTCATCGCTTTTGGCGGCGAGGTCGTGGCCGAGGACGAATTCATTCATTTCGTGCATGACTTGAATTTGCTCAACAGCCTGGGCGTTCGCCTAGTTCTGGTGCATGGCGCGCGGCCGCAAATCGAGGAAGCACTGCAGCTGCGCAGCATCGAAAGCCGTTATGCCCACGGGCTGAGGGTCACCGATCGCGAATCGCTCACTGGCGTGCTGGAAGCCTCGGGCCGCGTGCGCAATCGCATCGAAGCCCTGCTCTCCATGGGTCTTGCCAACTCGCCCATGGCCGGGGCCGGCATTCGGGTCGCCGGGGGCAACTACGTGACCGCCAAACCCCTGGGCGTGATCGAAGGCGTCGATATGCAACAGACCGGCGAAGTGCGAAAAATCGACGCCGCCGGCATCCAGCAGCGACTCGATCAGGGCGAAATCGTGCTGCTCTCAGCGGTCGGCTTCTCGCCCACCGGAGAAACCTTCAATTTGTCTTTGGAAGACGTGGCGACCCAGGCGTCGGTGGCGCTCAAGGCGCATAAGCTCGTTTTCGTGATGGACAGCGACGGCGTTTTCGACGCCGAAGGCGTGCTGTTGTCCGAACTATCCACCGAAGAAGCGGAGAAGATGTCCGGTCAAGCGCACCTCTCCTCCGATGCCCGGCTCTATTTGCCTTGCGCCGTAGCCGCATGCCGCCATGGCGTCATGCGCGCCCACCTCATCAGCCGGCATCGCGACGGCTGCATACTCCTCGAACTTTTCACGCGCGACGGCATCGGCACCATGGTGACCGGCCACCGGCTATCCAACTTGCGCCCCGCCAAAATCGACGATGTGGGCGGGTTGCTGGCGCTGATTCAGCCCCTGGAGGCACAAGGCATTTTGGTGCGCCGCTCGCGCGAACTCCTGGAAATGGAGATCGAACGCTTCCACATCCTGGAGCACGACAATGCCATCATCGGCTGCGCCGCGCTCTACCGCTTTCCGCGGGAGCGCGCGGCGGAGCTAGCCGGCCTTGCCGTGCACCCGGATTTTCGCAATCAGGGTTATGGCGAGGACTTGCTCCGCGCCATCGAAAACCAGGCGCGCAAACTGGGTTTAAAAAAGCTCTTCGTACTCACCACGCGCGCCGCGCATTGGTTCATGGAGCGCGGCTTCAAGCCCTCCAGTGTGGAGCATCTGCCCAAGGAGAAACGGCTTTTGTACAACTGGCAGCGCCGCTCGCAGGTCTACGAAAAAACGCTCTGAACGATATGCGATAATTCTTGAACCCAATCGTCGGAGTGAAGCATGTCCCGGACCGTTTTTTGCGTCAAACTGCAGCGCGAAGCCGAAGCACTCGATCGCCCGCCCTATCCGGGCGAGTTGGGCAAGCGCATTTTTGAGAATGTCTCCAAGGATGGCTGGGCGCAATGGGTGCGCTACCAAACCATGCTGGTCAACGAGAATCGCTTGTCCATGATCGATCCCCAAGCGCGCAAATACCTCGCCCAGCAGATGGAAGCGTTTTTCTTTGGCGAAGGCGCGGACAAGGTCGCCGGCTACGTGCCGCCCAAGGCTTGAGATGAGCGCGACCGCGATCAGCCGCTTTCCCCTTCCCCGTTTGGAGGAATTGCCCGAGGACCTTCGCGCCCGCATCGAGGCGGTGCAGGAAAAAGCGGGTTTCGTGCCCAACGTGTTTCTGGCACTGGCTCATCGACCGGCCGAGTTTCGCGCATTTTTCGCCTACCACGACGCGCTCATGGAAAAGGACAGCGGCCTCACCAAGGCCGAGCGCGAAATGATCGTGGTCGCCACTTCCAACGCCAACCAATGCCACTATTGCGTCATCGCCCACGGCGCCATTTTGCGCGTGCGGGCGAAAAACCCCTTGATTGCGGACCAAGTCGCAATCAACTATCGCAAGGCAGACCTCACCCCGCGGCAGAAAGTGATGCTCGATTTTGCGATGAAAGTCTCGCAGCGATCCGGCGAAGTGGGCGATGCCGACTACGCCTTGCTCCGGGAACACGGCTTCGGCGATGAGGATTGCTGGGACATCGCCGCGATCAGCGCGTTTTTCGGCCTGTCCAACCGGCTTGCCAACGCGCTCGGCATGCGGCCGAACGATGAATTTTATCGCCTGGGGCGGTGACCTGGCGCCCGGCAGCGGTTTGGAGTAACCTCCCGCCCATGTTGCGCCGGATTTCCAATCCAAACTTCCTCTCTCGCGCGTGCGCGCACTCCGACTTGCTCGTGCGCCTGCGCGCTTCGCTCGCCGCCAAGCGCGGCCCCCCCGCGACCATTCCTCACCTGCGCTGAGGCCGGCAGCAGGCATGCGCCAGCCTCGGCGCTACGCTTCCCGGCACCGCTTGCCCGATGGCGGCACCGGCTCGGAAACCTCGCTTCTGCATCGTCATGTTGACCACTGAAGTCAAACCGATTCCCCTTCTTCGGACTCCACGCATCCCGCCGGTTTCCGATCCCGAACCCATCGTCGGCAAACGAGTGGAATTGCAACTGCTCACCACCTTGCGCTGCAATCTCAAGTGCACCTATTGCTCCGAATCCGTGGGCGATGTCGTCGGCTCCGACGGGCACGTGAGCTACAGCTTCGCGCAATTGGAAGAATTCATTCAGACCCATCTCAGCGGCTACGAGGTATACGTCACCTTTTATGGCGGAGAGCCCACCCTCAACAAGGCCTACCTGGCCCAAACGATGGCGCGTTATCCCGAGTTTCGTTACCAGCTCCAGACCAACGGCACGCTGCTCGATGCGCTGCCCGAGCAAGTGCTTGGCCGCCTCTCCAACATCCTCGTTTCGGTGGACGGCGGCGAAAATGTGACCGATGGCTACCGAGGCCGCGGCATTTATCGCCAAGTGATGAAAAACGTCGCCGCGGTGCGCGACAAGGTGGGCGGCGCCCTCACCGCGCGGGTAACCTGGTCGAACGACCGCACGACCTTCGACGAGCTCGACGCGCTGTTGGAGACCTTCGACTACGTCTATTTTCAATTCGTCGCCGGAGCCGCCTATACCCCGGAAAGTATGGCCAACAAGCGCGCCGTGATGGAAGCGCTGGTCGATCGCTTTTTCAGCCACCCGGACCTCTATCGCATGATTCCGCTGATGGGCATCGTGCGCAACAAACTGCTGCCCTCGCGGGCCAACGAGCTTTGCGCCGGACAAACACAATGCCGGGTTTCCACGCACATCATCAACGTGATGCCCGACGGGCGCATCTTCCCCTGCCCGGACATGCTCTACCTCCCGGAAATGCAGCAGGGCGACTTGATCGGCAATTGGCTCAAAAAAAGTCCGCTGCAGGCCCACGCCAGCATGCCTTGCCAAACTTGCGAGGCCTATGCCTGGTGTCGCGGCAATTGTATGAAAAACCTCTACCTCGCCTACGTGAAGGGCGATGAGCGCTATCGCCGCCAGGTGACCGATCCGATTTGCGAGCTATTGCGTGATTTGGGGCGCATGATAGACGCGCGCGACCCGCAAGCCTGGTACGCCAGCGCCGGCAACGCAGTGCGCAAGGAACTGAGGGATTGCGAGATTTATGAGTATGTCGAAGTAATGCCTTGAACCGAGCAGTTGGCGCCGGATTACGCCTTGATCAATTAGCGACCGTAAGTAGGTGACGCGGCCGAATTTATCGAAGGAGCTGACCTACTCGCGATCGCAACGCTCACGCGAATTTGTAGCAGCGGGCTTGCCCGCGATCGAAATGCCGGCGCGAATTTGTAGGAGCGGGCTTGCGCGCGATCGCAATCCATCCGGTTTCGCGAATGGCCATTGGTCGTTCATCGCGTGTGAGAACCTGGCCCTATCAGACAGTCACGGACAAGTAACATCAATGGCTTCTAGTCCACCGCCTGGCCGAGTTTTCTTGACCTTGTGCGTCGCGCTGTTGTTCGGCGCCCCTGCGCCGACTGCATTCGGCCAGGATGCCTCGGCCATGGCCGCGGGCAAGGCCGATCAGAACCTCATCAGAGCCATACGCCGCCACGCGCAACCCATCCTCGGCCGGGCGCAGGATTACGATGCGCTGCTCGCCAAGATCCGGGGAAAGCGCTTCGTGCTGCTGGGCGAGGACACCCATGGCACGGAAGAAATCTACCGCGAACGCGCACGCATTACGCAGCGTTTGATCGAGGAACTCGATTTCGACGGCTTAATCGTCGAATCCGATTTCAGCGCGCTCGAACGCGCCAACGCCTATCTGCTGGGCGACAGCGCAGACGCCGACGCCGCCTCGGCGCTCGCCGACCACAAGCGCTTTCCGCAATGGATGTGGCGCAACCGTCCCTTCGCCGAATTGATCGAAGCATTACGCGACTTCAACCGCCGGAAACCGGGCAGCGCGCAGGTTTTCGGCATGGACCTCCACGACCTCAATGCCGCCGCCCGAGGGCTCGTTCACAACCTGCGCAACGAGGCGCCCGCGACCGCTGCGGGAATCGAAGAGGATCTCGCCTGTCTCGCCCAACACGACTTCGCCGCCGAGCACTACCGGGCCGAAGTTCAAGTCAATGGAAACGAAGCCTCTTGCGAACACGCCGTGCGACAGGCCCAAGCGCGAATCGAAGCCTGGCTCGCTACCGATGCCGGCAAGGCGCAAGCGGCATCGCTGCGCTTTGCCATCCTGCGCAAGCTCGCACAATTGGCCGCGTCGGAGGCCTATTCACGCATTCAAGTCGGCTCCAACCCCGATGCCTGGAACCACCGCGACCGATTCCTCGCCGAAACCGTATTCGCCATTGCGCAAGAAATCGAGCGCAGCAAAGGCCGTCCCGCCAAACTCGTGATCTGGGCGCACAACCTGCACTTGGGCGATGCGCGTGCGACGGATCGAGGACGCAACCACGATTACTTGAACCTCGGGCAAGTGATTCGCGAGCGTTATCCCCAGGAGACCCACATCGTCGGATTCACGACCCGTTTGGGCACGGTGCGCGCTGCGCCCAATTGGGGCGAAGCGGACCGCATTTTCCCGCTGCGGCGCCCGGCATGGGAAAGCGTGCCCGCGCTGTTCGGACGCGCTCGCCTCCCCGCGTTCTTGCTGCCGCTCGATGCCGATGATCCGGCACTTGCCGCGCTCGACCAAAACATCGCTTTGCGCGCCATCGGGGTGGTCTATTGGCCGCATGCCGAGCGCCGCGAGCACTACTTTCGCGGCAGTTTGCGCGGCATGTTCGATGCGATGGTGCATATCGATCGCAGCCGGGCTCTGCGCTGATCGATGCGGCAAGCCCAACGCGCGGTCGCATCGCGACCTTTTTGTCCTTGCTTACCGAGGGTGGACGGGAGGGATTTCGGGTGCGCTGGAGTGCGGGTTCCGGTATGGCATATACTTGGCTGAAACCTGTGGCACGCACCCGCGCGCCGAACTCTGAAAGTTTGATCATGCCGAGACGCGTCTTGCAAACCTGGTTTTGCGCGCTCCTGCTGGCGCTCATTTCCATGGGTCCGGCCGCAGCCGACCTGAGAGTCAGCCTCTTGCACGTCAACGACGTATACCAAATCGGCCCGGTGGACAAAGGAAAGCGCGGCGGGCTGGCGCGGCTCGCCACCTTGAAGCAGCGGGTGCAAGCCGAATCACCGCACACGCTGCTGCTTCTGGGCGGGGACACACTTTCGCCCTCGGTGGCGTCCAACACCTTCAAAGGCGCGCAAATGATCGCTGCTTGGAACGCCGCGGGCTTGGATCTCGCCGTTCTGGGCAACCATGAATTCGATTTCGGTCCCGAGGTGCTGAAAGCTCGGCTGGATGAATCGCGTTTTCCCTGGTTGGGCGCCAATGTGCTCGATCGCAAAACCGGCAGACCCTTCCACACCACCCGCCGCAGCGAAATGCGCAGCTTCGATGGCATCAAGATCGGCTTCGTCGGCGTGCTCGCCACCGACACCCAGGAAACCTCCAAACCCGGGCCGGGGGTCCGCTTCGCAGACCCGTTGTCCACGCTGCGCCGCGAAGCGGCCCGTTTACGCGCCAGGGGGGCCGCCGCGGTGGTGGCGCTCACCCACCTCGATCTCGCGAACGATCGGCGGCTGGCCGCCAGCGGCGCCGCCGACCTCATACTCGGCGGCCACGATCACACCGTAATGCAGTCCCTCGCTGGGAAGACGCCTATTTTCAAAGCCGGTTCGGATGCCCGCTACGCGCTGCGCGTCGATCTCAGCTTCGATACCCAAAAAAGGCGGCTCCGCCATCTCGACTGGGAGTTGCTGCCCGTCGATGACCAGATCGCCGAGGACCCAGTCACGGCCGAAGTTGCCGCAGGCTTCGAAGCCAAACTCTCGGTACTGCTCGATCACCCGGTCGGCGAGACCGGCGTCGAACTCGACGCGCGGCAGCTGAGCAGCCGTTCGCAAGAAACCAATCTGGGTTCCTGGCTCGCCGAGGTCTACCGCGCCAGCACCAAAGCCGATGTGGCCATCGTCAACGGCGGCTCGATTCGCTCCAACACCACCTATGGCCCGGGCAAGCTCACCAAGCGCGACATTCTCACCATTTTGCCTTTCGAAAACCCGATCGTGAAGCTGGAGGTGAAAGGTAGGGTCATGCGCGCAGCCTTGGAGCACGGATTGGCGGAAATCCACCTTTCCCAAGAAAGCGGACGCTTCCCCCAGGTGGCCGGCCTGCGTTTCAGCTACGACGCGACTCGCCCTCCGGGAGAGCGCATCCAAGAGCTGCTGATCAATGGAGCCCCGCTCGACCCAGACCGCAGCTACGCCCTCAGCGTCAATCAGTACCTCGCCTCGGGGGGCGATGGCTACACCATGCTGCGCGGCCAGCCTTATTTGCTGGCTCCGCAGAACGCGCTGTCGGAGACCGCGGAAGTAATCGAAGCGCTCGCCGCGCAAGGACAGATCGCACCCCAGATCGACGGCCGGATCAAGCGACTCAGCCGCTGATCAGGTTGTGGCCAGGAATCGGGAAAGGACGTCCAGGACGGCGCCGGGAGCCTCGCCCAGCAAACTGTGCCCGGCCTGCGGCAGCGTGAGCACTTCTTTTTTGGCCAAGGCGGCAATCAAGGCCTGGGCCGCTTTGGGCGGCGCCATCAGGTCGCGCCCGCCCAAAAGCACCAGCGCCGGACATTGCACGCGCACTGCGGCGCTCAGGCCCTCGCGGTAATCGTTGCACGCCGAGAGCGCGGCGTGCAGCACGCCCGGTGCGCAGCGTTGCATCAAGCGCAAGGACGCGCCTGGCAACCACATCCCGGGCACACTGTTGCCGCCCATCTGGCTGGCGAAAGAAATCGACCAGCTCACGATCAAACGATAGGCGGTTTCGGGTTCCTCACGCGCCGCGGTGAGCAACTGTTCCGAGACCGCCATGGGTACCGCCGGACCGAGCAAGCCGATGCGCCTCACCCGCTCCGGATAACGCGCCGCGGCCTCCAACGCCGCCAAAGACCCCAGGCTATGACCGATGATCGCGGCATCACCGAGGCCCAAGGCATCCAGCACGGCGACGAGCCACGCGGCATGCGCCTCGACGCTGGGCAGCACCGGCCCCTGGCTGCGCCCGTGACCCGGCAGATCGACCGCCAAAACCGAATAGCCGTGATGTGCCAGATACCGGCTTTGTTGCGCCCACACCGAATGATCATTCGCCGCGCCATGCACCAAAAGCACCGCCGGCAGGGCCGGATCGAAGCGCTTACCGCCGGTATAGACATAGGCCTCGCGGTCGTTCACCAGGATATGCATGCTCCGCTCCTCAGGCCTTGCTCGCCGCGTGAAGCGCGCGCCCGAGATCTTCGATCAGGTCCTCGGCATCTTCCAGGCCGATCGAAAGGCGCACCAGGCCTGCTCCTATGCCTGCGGCGGCGAGATCTTCGGCGCTCATGCGAAAATGGGTGGTGCTGGCCGGATGGATCACCAAGGACTTGGCATCCCCGACGTTGGCCAAATGCGAGAAGACGCGCAGCGCTTCGATGAAACGACGTCCCGCCAGACGCGCATCACCGCTCGATCCCGGCTTGAGTTCAAACGAAAACACCGCCCCGCAACCCTTGGGCAGGAGCTGGGCGGCAAGTTCGCGGTCCGGGTGGCTGGGCAGTTCGGGATGAAAAACCTTTTCCACCTGCGCATGCGCGGCAAGGAAACTCACCACTTGGCGAGTATTGGCGACATGGCGTTCCATGCGCAAGGGCAGCGTCTCGATTCCTTGCAGGATGTGAAACGCGGTCATGGGCGCCATGCAGGCCCCGAAATCGCGCAGACCTTCGCGTCGCGCCCGCAGCAGGAAGGCATCCACGGTGCCGACCTCGTCGAACACGAGATCGTGAAAACCGCCGTAGGGTTTGGTCAGAGTCGGAAAATGCCCCGAACGCCCCCAGTCGAACCTTCCACCATCCACCATGAGACCGCCGATGACGATGCCGTGACCGGAAAGGAACTTGGTCGCCGAGTGCATCACGAGATCGGCGCCTTGTGCGACCGGGCGCGACAGATAGGGGGTGGTAAAGGTGGCGTCCACCAGCAGCGGCAAACCATGCTCGTGCGCAATTTCTGCAATCGACGGCACGTCCAGCACATCGAGCCGGGGATTGCCCAGGGTTTCCCCAAACAAGAGCCGTGTCTGCGGCCGGATGGCGGCAAGCCAGGCCGCCTTGTCGCGCGGATCGACGAAAGTGGTCTCGATGCCGAAACGCGGCAGCGTATAGGCGAGGAGATTGTGGCTCCCGCCATACAAGGCGCGCGATGCAACAATATGCGAGCCCGCTGCCATGAGAGTGACGATCGCCAAATGCAGCGCCGCCTGCCCGCTGGCCGTAGCGATGGCGCCCACCCCTTCGTCCAGCGCGGCGATACGCTCTTCCAGCACCGCCAGCGTCGGGTTCGATAGGCGCGAATACACATGCCCGGGGCGCTCGGCATTAAAAAGCGCGGCGGCGTGATCGGCATCCTTGAAGACGAAAGACGCGCTCTGGTAGATCGGTACGGCTCGGGCGCCGGTGGTGGGATCGGGCGGACTGCCGGCGTGCAGTGCCAGCGTGTCGAAGCGTATGGGCATGGCGATGGCCGAAATCGATGGAGTGAACTGCCAGTTTACCAGCGAGTCGAATCCTTGCCTTCAACCCCCGGGAGCCCCTATGCCCACCCTCGACCCTCAAGCCCGTGAGCTCTTGTTCATCCACGCCCGCACCCATAACGGCTGGACCGGCGAACCCGTCAGCGATGAGACGCTGCGGGCGCTTTATGATTTGATGAAGTGGGGTCCGACCAGCGCCAATTGTTCTCCGGCGCGGATCCTGTTCCTGCGCAGCGCCGAGGCCAAAGCGCGCCTATTGCCGGCGATGATGGAGGGCAATCGCGAGAAGACGCGCTTGGCTCCGGTCACCGCCATCCTGGGCATGGACTTGGAGTTCTATGAGCAATTGCCCAAGCTCTTTCCGCATACCGACGCTCGCTCTTGGTTTGCCGGCAAACCCGCCGCCATCCAGCAGACGGCCTTTCGCAACAGCTCGCTGCAAGGCGGCTACTTCATCATCGCCGCGCGCGCTCTGGGCCTCGACTGCGGACCCATGAGCGGCTTTGACCCGGAAGCGGTCAACCGCGAGTTTTTCCCGGACGGCAAAATCAAGGTCAACTTCGTTTGCAACCTCGGGCATGGTGACCCGGCCAAGCTCTTCCCGCGCAATCCAAGGCTCAGTTTCGACCAGGCCTGCCAGGTGCTGTGATCGATACCGCCGGCGCGGCATCGCCGGGCGATTTGGTATCGCCCGGCGGCGGCATTAAAATGTTGCATTGACGACTGCCACGAGCGAAAACTTTATGCGCCATTTGGAGGAGAACCGCGATCACACCGCGGCGCTGTACCCGGCCATCAGTCCCTATGCCACCGGCCGCTTGGCCGTGGATGCACGCCACACGCTCTATTGGGAAACCTCGGGTAACCCGCAAGGCGTGCCGGTCGTTTTTTTGCACGGCGGACCGGGTTCGGGTTGCACCGAAAACCACCGGCGATTTTTCGACCCGGCGCACTATCGCATCGTGCTCTTCGATCAGCGCGGGGCCGGAAGATCCACGCCGCACGCCGATCTGCTGGACAACAGCACTCAGCATCTGGTGGCCGACCTCGAACAACTGCGCGAACACCTCGCCATAGCGCAATGGGTGGTGTTCGGCGGCTCTTGGGGATCGACCCTGGCGCTCGCTTACGCCGAGGAACATCCGGCGCGGTGTCTGGGCCTGGTGCTGAGGGGGGTTTTTCTCGGCCGCGCGGCAGAGATTGAGTGGTTCATGCAGGGCATGCGCCACTTCTTTCCCGAAGCGTGGGCGGAATTTTCCGAATTCATACCCGTAGGCGAGCGCGGCGAACTGCTGCGCGCCTATTACAACCGCCTCACCAGTCCTAGCGCCCCGTTGCGGCTCGATACCGCCAAAGCCTGGAGCCAATACGAAGCGCGCTGTTGCACCCTCTTGCCGAATCCGGAGACAGTCGACCATTTCGAAGAAGATGCCCTGGCGCTTTCGCTGGCACGCACCGAGGCGCATTATTTCGTCAACCACTTGTTCCTGGAGGAGGGTGAACTGCTTGCCCGCATCGGGCGCATCCGGCATCTGCCCGGAATTATCGTCCAGGGCCGCTATGACGTGGTCTGCCCGCCCAGTTCCGCCTACGAGTTGCATGCCGCCTGGCCAGAAAGCGAGTTGCTGATGGTTCCCGACGCGGGCCACGCCGCATGGGAACCCGGCACTACGCGCGCCTTGGTGGCAGCGATGGAAAAGATGAAGTCCCTGCGCTGAGCGCCCGGGGAAATCGACGCCTGGCTGTCGCCTCACCCGTTCCTCGGAGGGCCGCGGCGGCCGGAGGCAAGCTAGCGCTTGGACGAAGCAGGGGGATGGCGGCGCGGCAAACGCCGCGCCAAGCACGGGGAGTGAGCGCTCCCCGTTTTGCTTGCCTCCGGTGGATCAGTCTTTGAAAGCCTCGATCCCGATCGCGATGCGAACTTCCTCGCCGATCGCCGGCACGCCGTATTTCATGCCGAAGTCGGTGCGCTTGATGCTCGTGCTCGCATCCGCACCGCAGAGCTCTTTTTTGTTCATCGGATGGGCGCCGCAGCGAAAGCCGGTTACGGTGAGCGAAACCGGCTTGCTTACACCCAGCAAAGTCAGCTCGCCATCGACGCCAACCAGACGGTCCCCGTCGAACTTGAAGCCGGTGGATTTGAAGCTCATGGTGGGAAACTTGGCCACGTTGAAAAAGTCTTCGCCGCGCAGGTGCTCGTCGCGCTTGGCCCAGCCGGTGTTGATCGAAGCCGTGTCGATGCTCACTTCCACGCTGCCGGTTTTGGCATTGCGGTCGAGGCTGACTTTTGCGGTGGTCTTGTCGAAGCGGCCGCGGGCAATCGAATAGCCCAGGTGCGAAACTTCGAATGCCGGGTAGGTATGCGAGCCGTCGGCGGTATAGGTATCGGCGGCCATCGCCGGCAAGGCCACGGCGCTGGCGAGCAGCGCGGCGAGCAGGGTCTTCTTCATGAATGGAATCTCCTTGTTGAATACGACGATGAGCAAATCCGCCCGAGCCCTCATCACTTGGCGGGCGTTCCAGAAAGCACTACCCGATAACGCACGAGCACTTCGTTGGCCACAGTATCGGTGTCGGACCACGCGCCTTCGCCGATTTTGAAATCGAGGCGCTTCAAGGGATAACTTCCTTCCGCCACGAGATTGCCGGCTTCTTGACGCACCGAAAATGCCAGGCTCACGTCGCGCGACAACCCCTTGATGCTGAGTTTGCCGGGCATCTCGAACTTGCCGCCGCCCAACGCTTTGGCACCGCTGCCCGAAAAGTTGGCCTTGGGGAAGGACTCGATGAAGAACCAGGGCTTGCGCTTGACTTCCGTTTCGCCCTCTTCGCTCCCCATATCGATACTGCCCAATTCGACTTCGATTTGCGCCTTGGCCGCCTCCGGCCTCGCCAAATCGAACTGAATGGCGGCGTTGAACTTGCGAAAGCGCCCCTCGGTCGGCACGTTCATTTGTTTGGCGACAAAACGAATTTCGCTCTTCTCCGGCACGAGTTTCTGTTGAGCCCACGCGGGAAACGAAACCGCGGCGGCAAGGCCGATCATCCACACCCAGTGCGTAAACAAGCTCATCTCCTCAAGAACGGAAGCATGCGCGCCAAAGTTTGGTCGCGATCGAGCAAATGGTGCTTCAGCGCCGCGGACACATGCAGCAGCACCAGAACCAGCAGCGTCAGGTTGCCCGCTTGGTGCACGAGCTTCAGGTTCGCGGCGAGCGGTTTGCTCGCCTGCACCAGATCGGGGAGCGGCACCCAGCCCAAGTAAACCACCGACACCCCGGCCGCCGAGCTGTAGAGCCAGCCCGAAATCGGAATCAGAAGCATCAGAGCATAAAGTAGATGATGGGTTGCCGCAGCGATACGTCTTTGCCAGTCGGGCATGGGCAGCAGCGGCGGCGGCGGAACCAACAGGCGCCACGCCAAGCGCAGCACCGCCAGTAGCCAGACGGTGATGCCGATCCATTTATGCCAGGAGTAGTACTTGATGCGCTGCGGACTGAAGGGCAGATCCACCATCGACAAGCCCAGCGCAAAACCAGCCACGATCAGCGCCGCCGCCAGCCAATGCAGCACCAAGGCAGGCCAGGAATAAACCTGCTGGGACATCGGAGTCACCGGCGCACCTTCGCGCGGTTGGGGATAACCGCGGCCTTCTGCGCCGCGCTCCGAGCCTCGGCATCTTCGAAACGACAGCGCAGCCGATGGAGCTTGTGTTCCAATTCCGCCAGGTCTTCGCCCTTGAAGCCGCCAAAAGCGGGCTTCAGGAAAGCCAAATGCGCGGGAAAGACCCGCTCGAACTCGCGTTCTCCGGCCGGTGTGAGCGCGACGGTGAAGCTGCGACGGTCATGCTTTGCCCCCCGGCGCCGCAACAAGCCGCGCGCTTCCAAGCGATCGATGACGCCGGTGAGCGTGCCTTTGGTGATCAAGGTGCGCTCGCCCAACTCCTTGCAGCTCATGCCGGAGGTGTTGCCCAGTGTGGCGATGATGTCGAATTGCGAAGGGGTCAGACCCAGGCTGCGGATGTGACGCGAGGAATGACGCTCGAAAGCCTGGTAACAAAGCGCCAGTTCACGCAGGATAGGCAGGAAGGGCTCGCGGGGCGGACGTGGAAACGGGCTGGGCTGATTCATCGCCGGCACTATAGTTCTAATTAGAACTAATTGTCAAGCGATGCAGCGGCTGGACTCGCAGGGGGGCAGGCACAACCGACGAACATCCCAAGGCGGGAGACCTATTCCCTGCCCGCCGCGCACCCCCGGCCACCGCCGCGCATAGCCCAGGCCGCATATAATGCGTGCCTGCTGACACTGCACCCAAGAGCCTTTTTCTCCGGCCCCATGGGCGTGTTTCTTCGATCAGACTTCGTCCATGATCATGCGCTTTCGGTTCCTTTCGTCGATTTGTGCCCTGCTTTTTGTTTTCAGCTTCCCGGCCGCCGCCGCGGGCGCGAAAGAAGGCGGGCGCGTTTGCCTGGTGCTCTCCGGCGGGGGGGCGCGGGGCTTCGCCCATGTCGGTGTGCTCAAGGCGCTGGAAGAAAAAGGCGTGCGCGTGGACTGCATCACGGGAACCAGTATGGGCGCCATCGTCGGCGGCCTGTACGCCAGCGGCATGGACGCAAGATCACTGGAGCGCCTGGTGCTGACCCTCGATTGGGAGGCGATGTTTTCCGAGCGCCCGCCGCGCCAGGAACTTAGTCTGCGGCGCAAGGAAGAAGATTTCCGCTTCCCCCTGCCCTTCGAGATCGGCCTGCGCGATTGGAAGTTGGGTCTTCCCCGAGGCGCCTTCGCCACCAGTCGCCTGGAATTGGAGCTCAAGGACCTCACCGCGCACCTCAGGGAAGACATCGCCTTCGACCAGCTCCCCATCCCTTTCCGAGCCGTCGCGACCGACCTCGAAAGCGGCGCAATCAAAATTTTCGCGCACGGCCCGCTACGGGTGGCCATGCGAGCCAGCATGTCGGTGCCGGGCGCCTTCGCCCCCATTGAAGTCGATGGCCGTCTCTACGGCGATGGCGGCCTGGTCAAGAATCTCCCGGTCGACCTGGCGCACACTTTGGGAGCGACGCGAATTATCGCGGTGAACATCGGCACGCCGCTTTCCCCCCGCTCGGAGCTGGGCTCCTTCGTCGGCGTCACGCGGCAGATGATCAATATCTTGACCGAACAAAACGTGCGCGAGCAGCTGGCGCGCCTCGACGAAGAAAAGGACGTGTTGATCGCGCCTGACTTGGGGGACATGGGCGCCACCGATTTTGCGCGCGGAGCCCAAGCCATCGCCGCCGGTTATGCCGCCGCCAAGAAAATCGAAGATCAGTTGCTCGTTTTTGCGCGAACCGCGGCCCCCCCCCGCCAGCCGCCTGCGCCGCCGGCTCAACCAGGGCGCATCGACTTCCTGCGCTTCAAACCCCTGGAGTTCGCCGATCCGGAAGTCCTGGCGGCCGCCATGGATACCCAGCCCGGTCAGGAGTTCGATCGCGCCCGACTGAACGCCGACCTCACCCGTTTGCAGGGGCGGGGAGATTTCGAGCGCCTGGACTACGCCATCATTACCGACCGGGATCGCAAGGGCCTGCTGATCGAAGCGACCGAAAAATCCTGGGGTCCGAACTATTTGCGCTTTGGTGTCACGGCCTCCACCGACTTTCGCGGCGACGCCAGCTTCAATTTGCGCCTGGGCCATGTGCGCACCTGGGTCAACCGCCTGGGGGCCGAGTGGCGCAACGAAGCGCAGATCGGCCGCACCCGCCGCTTGCGCAGCGAGTTTTATCAGCCGCTGTCGGCTACCAACTGGCTGTATCTCGATGCTCACCTCCAGCACGAGCGCCGCTTGCTCGATGCCTATGCCGCGGGCGAGCGCGTAGCGCAGTTCGACCTGGCCACCAGCCGGGCCGGGCTGGATTTGGGCGCACCCATAGGCAAATGGGGCGAAGGGCGCGTCGGTTTGACACTCGCGCGCATCAGCGCCGAACCCAGCGTGGGTATCTTTCCAGCCACCTACAAGGCCCGCGAGGCCGGTTATACGACGGCGCTGGTTTACGACCAGTTGGACAACGTGAGCTTCCCCCGCGACGGTTCGCGCATCAAGCTCTCGCTCCTCGCCGCCACCACGGCGCTGGGCAGCGACGCGAGTTACCTCCAAGCGCAGCTCGAAGCCCAGAAGGCGTTTACCGTGGGCGCCAACACCGTCAACCTCGCACTGCTGGCCGGCGGCTATGGAGCCGACGACAAAACGGGGGGCATAGGCTTTTCTCTGGGCGGTTTCCAGCAGCTCTCCGGTTTTCGCAATGAGGAATTCCGAGGCAATTACCTGTTTCTCACTCGCGCTTCGGCCTATCGCCCGATCGGACAGCTTCCCGCCTTCGGCCGGGCGGTGTATTTCGGCGGATCGATCGAAGCCGGCAATGTCTGGGCCACCCGCCGCGAGAAGCGGGAACTCAAAACCGCGGCTTCGATTTTCCTCGGCGCCGACACCGCTTTGGGGCCGTTTTATTTGGCTTACGGGCGCGGCACCGGCGGCGCCACGGCGGTCTACCTCTTCCTCGGCAGACCCTGACCCGGACCTGCCGGAACTTAAGCCAAACACGATGAATCGCACCTCCACGCCGGACGCCCTCCATCAAGATCTCCTGCAACGCAGTCGCGCAGCGGTGTGGCACCCCTGCACCCAAATGAAGGTGCATGAGAAGCTGCCGCTGATGCCCATCGTCCGCGGTGAAGGCGTCTGGCTTTTTGATGCGCAGGGCAAACGCTACCTCG
This sequence comes from uncultured Alcaligenaceae bacterium, assembly GCA_964517465.1. Classification (GTDB taxonomy): domain Bacteria; phylum Pseudomonadota; class Gammaproteobacteria; order Burkholderiales; family Casimicrobiaceae; genus JACPUX01. Next base: position 30,255 of record CAZFEK010000008.1, on the reverse strand, counting down.
ACGCCGTGAGTTCCTGGTGGGTGAACCTCTTCGGCCATGGCGAAGCGCGCATCGCCGCCGCAATTACTCGCCAGATGGCCACCCTGGAACACGTTTTACTGGCTGGCTTCACCCACCCCGCGGTGGTGGAATTGTCCGAACGCTTGGCCGAAGTCGCGCCCCCAGGCCTGGGCCACTGCTTCTACGCCTCGGACGGCGCCTCGGCCGCCGAGATCGCTCTGAAAATGGCTTTCCACTACTGGCGCAACCAAGGCAAAGCGGAAAAGACCCGCTTCCTCAGTCTCGCCAACGCCTACCACGGCGAGACGCTGGGCGCCCTGGCGGTAACCGACGTGGCGCTATTCCGCGATGTGTATGCGCCTTTGCTGCGCGCATCCGCCACGGTCGCTTCGCCCGACCCGCGAGGCTTCGCGCCAGGCACCTCGCCCGAAAAGGCGGCCGCGGAGGCGGCTGCCACGCTGGCGGCGCGGCTCGCCCGCGAGCATCAGCAAATCGCGGCACTCATCCTCGAGCCGCTGGTACAAGGTGCTGCCGGAATGGCCATGTATCACGCCGACTACTTGCGCGCGGCGCGGCGTTTGTGTGATCAATACGGCGTGCTGCTCATCGCCGACGAAATTTTGACCGGGTTCGGTCGCACCGGCTCACTTTTCGCCTGCGAACAAGGGGCGGTGCGTCCCGACTTCTTATGCCTGTCCAAGGGCATCACCGGCGGTTTCTTGCCGCTTTCCTGCGTCATGACCACCGACTCGGTTTATGAGGCGTTTTACGATGACGATCTCGCCCGCGGCTTTTTGCATTCACACTCCTACACCGGCAATCCTTTGGCCTGCCGCGCTGCCATCACCGTGCTCGACATTTTCCGCCAAGACGATGTGCTCGCTGCCAACCGACAGCGCGCCGCGCGTCTTTCCACCCTGCTGGCCCCTTTGAGCAAGAACTCCAAGGTAAGAAATTTCCGGCGCTTGGGCATGATCTGGGCCTTCGAAGTAGCAAGCGAGCGCTCGGCGTTCGCCCGCTGGTGTTTCGCTGCCGGGCTAAAGCGCGGGTTACTGTTACGGCCCATAGGCAACACGCTCTACCTTATGCCGCCTTATTGCTTGAGCGACCCGGACATGGAGTTTTTGGCCGAAGGCGTGCAGGCCATCGTACACGAAGCATGAGCCGCCTGATTTTTGCCCTGGGTCTCGGGGTCGCACTGGCTTCGAGCGCCGCTCGCGCCAACCTGCCTTGGCCCATGCTGCGCGAATTACACAAGGCGGGCGTGCCGGCCGCGGCCGTGGCCGTGGAGGTGCGCGAAATCGGCGCCAAGAGGCCGCTGGTGTATCACCAGGCCCAGAAGGCCATGAACCCGGCTTCGACCATGAAGCTCCTCACCACCTTCGCGGCACTCGACCAGTTGGGGCCCGCCTACACCTGGAAGACGCCGCTGTTCTACACTGGTGAATTGCGCTCCGGTGTCCTGCAGGGGGACCTTTACGTCCGAGGCAGCGGGGACCCGAAAATTACCTACGAGGCGCTCGCCAATTTCTTGCAGCAAGTGCGCGGCAAAGGGCTGCAGCACATCGCCGGCGATCTGGTGCTGGATCGCAGTCACTTCATCCTTCCGCCCCACGACCCCGCCGCCTTCGACGACGAGCCGCTGAAGGCCTACAACGTCGGCCCCGATGCGCTGCTTTTCAATTTCAAGACCGTGCGCTTCGTTTTTTCCCCCGACGAAAATGGCACCGGCGTGGCGGTGCGCGCCGAGCCGCAGCCGGCGGCGCTCTTTATCGACAATCGCCTCAAGCTCGGCAAGGCTCCGTGCCATGATTGGCGCGAAGCCTTGGTCGCGGGCTTCGAATCGCAGCCGGAATCGGCGCGGGCGGTTTTCTCCGGCACTTATGCCAAAGCCTGCGAGGAAAAGAGCTGGTGGGTGAGCCTGTTCGATCACGGTCCTTTCTTTCAAGCGAGCTTTCGCGAACTCTGGGCGCAGCAGGGCGGAAGCCTCGCCGGCGCCGGACGCGAGGCGCCGGTCCCCACAGACGCGAAGCTCCTCGCCACGCTGGAATCGCCGCCCCTGGCCGAGATCATTCGCGATATAAACAAGCGGTCCAACAATGTGATGGCGCGGCAGCTTTTCCTCACCCTCGCCGCGCCCGATCGGCAGACCGCGGCTTCATTGCCGCTGGCGCGGGCGCGGATGGATGCGTGGCTGAAGTCCAAACAACTGCATTTCCCGGAGTTCCAGATCGAAAACGGCTCCGGGCTCTCGCGCACCGATCGCATCAGCGCGGCGCATCTGGCCGAGATTCTGCAGCTTGCTTATGCCAGCCCGCTGATGCCCGAGTTTATGGCCTCGCTGCCGCTCTCGGCCACTGACGGCACGCTCCAGCACCGCATGCTGGGCCGCGTTTCAGCGGGGATGGCGCATCTCAAGACGGGTTCGCTCGACGAGGTGCGCGCCCTCGCAGGCTATGTGCTCGATCGTCGCGGCCGGCGGCTTGCGCTGGTCGCCATCGTCAACCATCCTCAGGCCGGCAACACCCAAGCGGCTCTCGACGCATTGGTCGATTGGGTCGTGGCACGCGGCTTGCCGCCCCCCAAGAAACGCTGAATCGGGACGCAAGCGATCAAGCCCTTGGGTCGGGCCGAAAGGTTTCCACTACCAAGGCCGCGTTGGCGCCGCCGAATCCAAGGCTCAGGCTCAGCGCACGGCGGATCTTCTGCGGCATGGTCTGGCGCACGAAATTGAGGGCTGGCATCTCGGCATCTAAATGGTCGAGGTTCTTGCTTGCCGGAACAAAACCTTCGCGCATCATCAGCAGGGTGTAGATCAGCTCTTGCGCCGCCACCGCGGCAATGGAGTGGCCGGCAAGGCCTTTGGTCGCCGAGACCAGCGGACGATGGGCGCCAAAAAAAACCGCCAAGGCCTGGGCCTCGCTCAAGTCGCCGCGTTGGGTGCCCGTGGCATGCGGATTGACGTAGTCGATCTCGGCGGCGTCGCCCGGCCAAGCCAACTTCATCGCCCGCACCGCGCCTTCGGTACTGGGATGAACCATGTCGGCGCCATCGCAGGTGGCGCCATACCCGGACAATTCGGCGAGGATTTCCGCGCCCCGCGCCTGGGCGTGTTCCAAGGATTCCAGCACCAGCATGGCGGCGCCTCCGGCGAGCGCAAACCCCTGCCGCGCGGCGTCGAACGGGCGGCATGCGGCTTGCGGCGTGTGGTTGTGGTCGGTGGCCAGCACGCCCATGGCATCGAACAACATCGCCAAAGACACATGCAACTCCTCGGCGCCACCGGCGATCACCACGTCCTGCTTTCCGAGCTGAATCAGCTCCATGGCGTGGCCGATACAGTGGGCCGAGGTGGCGCAGGCGGAGCTGACGCTGTAGACCGCGCCGCGTATCCCCAGCGCAGTCGCGAGGCAAGCCGAAAGTGTGCTGCCCATGATACGCGGAACGACGTAGGGCGAAATTCGAGCCACACCGCGCGCTTGGGCCAGGGCGTAAGCTTCCTGCGCGCTCGAAAGGCTGCCCGAGCCGGACCCGGCGATCAGGCCCAAGCGGGCATTACTGAGGTCCTGGATTCCTGCCTGGCTCAGTGCTTCCCGCACCGCCGTCCAGGCGAAAAGCGCGGCATCGGCAAAATATCGCCTGAGCTTGCGATCACCAATGCTCTTGGGATCGAGTCGCGGCGCTCCGGCCACCGCGCACATCAGTCCGGCTTCGAGAAACTCCGGTGCCGGACGCAATCCGCTGCGGCCTGCGCGCAAAGACGCCAGCACCTCGGGAACGTTGTCGCCGATGGAGGAAACGATGCCCATGCCGGTGATCACTACCCGGCATGGGTTGGTACCTGTTCTCACGCTTGGAGCTCGATCCGACTCAGATGCCCAATTCGGCACGCGCTCCCGCCACGAGATTGCCCACCCAGCGGTTGTAGTTCGGGTGTATGGTCCAAACGCCGCCCGAGGCAAGCTTGGCTCCGGCGGGCGGAGCCGGCTCGCTGGCGCCGGCTTCGAGAGGCGTTTCGCGCGCATGCAAATTGATGCTGGATCGATACTTCAGATCGAAACCGCCCTGGCGTAAGGTGATTTCGACAACGGCGGTATGCTTGCCTCTCACCAACAGCGTTCCGACCAGCCGGTCAGGGGCTTCTTCAATGATGCTCCAACCCTGCCGCGCCCCGACGGTATGGAAGGCCTTCTTGATTGCCGGCGCATCCAAGGGAGAGCGGTCAGCACGCAAGGCTGTCTGGCCGATGAAATCGATGATCGGAACGCCCGCCCTCGCCTGAACGAGCCCGGCGCAAAACGCGAGGCTCAGCGCCAAAATCCAGTTTGCCATTGGTTTCATTGCGGATTCCTATTTTGCAAGTTTGACTACCGTGCCTTTGAAGGTGACTCCCGCCATCAGGCCGCCGGCGCCGCACAGATATTCGCTGCGGCTGACCCTCAAGTCTTTCTTGTAGTAGCTCTTGATGTTGATGACGGCATCACCGCCCAACTCCTTGGCACGATCTTGAAAGCTGACCATGGCGCTGAGAAAAGCCCACTCGCAGGCGACCTTGTCGCTTTTGTTGAATGCGTTGGTTTTTTTGTTCGAAGTGAATTCCCCGAAGTCCTTGGCTACTTTGGGGTGCGGCGTATCCCCGAAGTAGAAGCGTATCTTTGGATCGAGCTTGGCCTTGGCTTCGCCGGCGTTGAGCGCATCCTGAACCGGGAACATATGGTGCGTGTCGCGCGCTTGGCAGACGCTAGAAACCGCAAGAGCCGTCGCGAGCAAAAACAGGCTTTTCTTCATTACCTTTCTCCTCTGAAGTTTGCCCCGCACGAATGCGGTGGCTTCCCCGCCACGCGCGGGAACGGAGGCTGGCGCCTGCGCACCCGCGATTTGCCTCGCTCACCCCGCCGGGCTTGCGTTCGAACCGTGGTCAAGGACGTTGAAAAATCAGCGACGTGTTGATGCCGCCGAAGGCAAAATTGTTCGACATCAGGTATTCCTGGCTCATGCGCCGCGGCGCGACCAAATAATCCAGTTCGCCGCAGCGAGGGTCGACACTCGCCAAATTCGCCGTTGGCGCGTACCAGTCGCGGCGCAGCATTTCGATGCTGAGCCATGCTTCTAAGGCACCGCAGGCTCCGAGTGTGTGGCCAAAGTAGCTCTTCAAGGAGCTGATCGGCACCGGCCTTTGGAACACCGCGGCAGTGGCCTGCGTTTCGGCGATATCACCGCGTTCGGTGGCGGTGCCGTGCCCGTTGACATAGCCGATGGCGGACGCCGGCAGACCCGCGTCTTCGAGCGCCCAGCGCATCGCGGTGGCCATGGTGGAGGCCTCGGGCTGAGTGACATGGGTGCCGTCGGAATTGCAGCCGAATCCCCGCACTTCGGCATAAATGCGCGCGCCGCGCGCCAATGCGTGATCGCGATCCTCGAGCACCAAAGTTCCCGCGCCTTCGCCGACCACCAAGCCGTCGCGATCGCGGTCATAGGGTCTCGGAGTGGTGGCGGGCGCGTCATTGCGCGTGCTGGTCGCAAACAAAGTGTCGAACACTGCGGCGCTGGCCGGCGAGAGTTCGTCGGCACCGCCGGCCACCATCAAAACCTGCCGCCCCGCCTTGATACTTTCGTAGGCGAAGCCAATGGCCTGGCTGCCCGAGGTGCACGCGCTGCAAGTGGGAATGATGCGACCCTTGAGGCCGAAGTAGAGTCCGATGTTCACTGCCGCGGTATGCGCCATCATCTGGATGTAGCTCGTGGAAGTGACGCCGGTCATGCTGCCGTCTTCCAAAAGCCGGCCGAAGGCGCGCATCGGTTCGGCGCTCCCGGACGAAGATCCGTAGGCCACGCCGCAGCGGCCATCCTGCGTTGGCGCTGCGCCCAGCAGGCCGGCGTCTTCCAATGCCAGTTCCGTGGCGCGCACGCCAAGCAAAGCAACTCGTCCCATGGCGCGCAGAGTCTTGCGCGAATAATGCGGCGGAATGTGAAGCGCATCGATCGGCGCGGCAAGCTTGGTGTTGAGCTGAGTGCAATGCGCCCACTCCGGCATGCTGCGGACGGCCGTGCGCCCGGCGTCCAGCGCCGAAAAGACGGTCGCCCAATCGTCGCCCAAGGCGGTGACGCCGCCCATGCCGGTGACCACGACGCGATGCATCAGATGATGCCCCCGTTCACGCCCAACACCTGGCGGGTGATATAAGAGGCGGCGTCCGACATCAAAAAAGCCACCGCGGCCGCCACTTCCTCGGGCTTTCCCACCCGGTTCATGGGCACGATCTTGAGCGCTTCTTCGCGCGGCAGTTCGGCGATCATGTCGGTTTCGATCAGGCCCGGAGCCACGCAGTTGACGGTGATGCCGCGGCTCGCCAACTCTACCGCCAGGGCTTTGGTAGCCCCGATGATGCCCGCTTTGGCTGCGCTGTAATTCACTTGCCCGCGATTGCCCATGACCCCCGATACCGAGGCGATGGTCACGATGCGCCCGCCTTGCTTGGCCCGCACCATGGGCATAATCAGGGGCTGGACGAGGTTGTAGAAGCCGCCGAGGTTAGTGTCGATCACTTGGTCCCAATCGACATCGGACAAGGCGGCAAAAGTGCCGTCACGGGCGATGCCGGCATTGCAGACGACGCCGTAGTAAGCGCCATTACTTTCGATTTCTCGCTCCAGCGCTGCTCTCACCGCAGCCCGGTCGGCCAAGTCGAAAGCCACTGCGGTCGCTTCGCCGCCTGCGGCGCGCAGGGTGTTCACGGTTTCGGCCGCCAAATCGGCGCGGGTGTGGTAATGCACACTTACGCCAAACCCCTCGCGCGCCAATTGCAGTGCAATGGCTCGGCCTATTCCTCGGCTGCCGCCGGTAACGAGCACCCGCCGGGTCAGCGGCATCAGCTTCTCCCTTCTTCCGTTTCGAATACCTTGAGCGTGGCCTGTGCCAGCGTCTCTTGATCCGAGGCCAGCGTGCAATCGAAAGCACCCAAGCCGCTCTGGTCGCGAAAAACGCAGCGAGCCCGCACTCGGAGCACCGCGCCGGCCGGAAACCGCGGCACGCGGCAAGTATAACTCCGGGTGCCCAACAGATAGCCCAGGCGCGGCGCCTCGCCTCGCTGCCGCGCCATCCAGCCGGAGTACACGCCCACGGCCTGAGCCATTAGTTCGATACCCACCCAAGCGGGCATCGCCCCGTCGGCTTCCGCATACCATGCTTCGCTTTGCACCTTACATTCCACTTCGACCTCGTTCGCGTCCGCGGCGCAAACGCGATGCACCAGGAGCAGGTCGCGGCGATGCAACAAAAGCTCTTCCACCGCAGGCAAAGCGGAATCGGAAGGGGCTGGCAAACTCACGGCAGGGCATCTCCGATGATGAGGCTCACGTTGCTGCCGCCGAAGGCGAAGGAGTTGCTCATCAAAACTCTATGGCCTGTCGGCGGCAGCTTTGAGGCTGGATCGGCAAAGCGTATCGGCGCCAATCGCGGGTCCGGTTGTCCGTGCCAAACCTGCGGCGGCAAGCGGCGGCCGGCATTGTAGCCGGAAAGCAAAAGCCAGCATATCCCCAACTCGATCGCCGACGCGGCGCCCAGCGCATGCCCGGTGCGCGGCTTGGTGCTGCTCGCGGGTACTGCGTTGGGCCCGAAAACCCGGGCCATCAAGGCGCTTTCCATGGCGTCATTGAGCGCGGTGCCGGTGCCGTGCAAATTGACATAAGAAATGTCTTCCGCCGCCCGCCCCGCGTCGTTCAGGGCTGCGCGCAAGGCGATTTCCGCGCCCCTTCCTTCGGGGTCCGGCGCCGAGATGTGATGCGCGTCGCTCGCCTCGCCCGCGCCCAAGAGTTCGATCGGCGCCGCCTCGCGAGTGAGCAAAAAAAGCGCTGCGCCTTCGCCCAGGTTGATGCCGTCGCGCGCCTCGGTGAAGGGACTGGAAATGTCCTGGCTGGTGGCCTCTAGCGCGGCGAATCCGCGCACCGTGAGCTTGCACAAGGTGTCCGCTCCACCGACGATCATGGCATCGGCGATTCCTGCCCGAATCAGCCGCGCTGCGGCGATCAAGGCATTGCCGCTCGAGGTGCAGGCAGTGGAAACGATGTAGGCCGGCCCGCTCACGCCCGCATAACGCGCCAGGAAGAAAGCACCCGCGCCAAGCTCTTGCTGTCGGTAGTGAAAGCGCTTGGGCCACCCGCCGGTCTGGCGCAGAGCGGCAAACGCCTGCTCGCCCTCGAAAATGCCCGCCGTGGAGGTTCCCAGCACGACCCCCAGGCGCCCCGCGCCGAAGCGGGCTTTGGCGTTTTCCACCGGCTCGCGGATGGCTTCGCAACAGGCCGCCAGCAGGGCGTTGGTGCGATTGGCCAAATGCTCCCAGGCCGCTGCGAGCGGTGCCGGCTCATGCCGCAAGCGACCGACCCGGAGCGCTGCACCCCGCTCGCGCCAGGTAGCCTCCTTGACCAGCGTCGGCGGCTCACCGGAAAAAAGCGCTGCCAAGTTTTCTTCCGGGGTTCTGCCCAAGGCGGTGTTCATGCTCAAAGCAGACAGATAACAGCGAACCCCTTTCATGGCGCCTCCCCGACGACCGGCAGATCTCGAATTCGCAAAGCGAGCTTGGACTGCGGCAAGTGTATAACCAAGTGCGCGTGATTCGCCGAAATCTGCACCAGCACCCGCCCTTTTTCGTCCTGCAGGACGCGTCGATTCTCCGCCTCGGCAAAATCGAGCCCCTGCGTCTGCGCGACTCGCGTCAGATCGGTGAGCGGCCATCGTGCCAACTGCACCAAGGCGAGCAGCGCTCCGGGATCAAAAGACCGGCTGCCGCCAACCGACTCCCGCGCGATGCGCCCGCCTTGCCATTGCACGGAAGCCAGGCGCTGGCCCAAGGGAGTGAGCAAGGCGGCGCTCAGGCTCGAGGGATCGTTTTCCACTTGGGCCAAGAATATTTCGCTGCCTTCGCCCTGGCGGAGTTCGATTTCGCTCAGAACCTCGAAAACGGGCCCTTGCGCCGGCGGTAAAAGACACCAATCCGGCGCACCGGCGGCCAAAGTGACGCAGCCCTCGCCGCCAGTACCGCAGCCCGCAAGCGCGAAAAGAACCAAGGCCCAAGCGCGGCGCATCATCTTCGGCTCTCCCCTGCTTGATGCCCGGCAAGCACGCCGGGCGCGGCCAGCGCCGAAAACGCGATGCCCAGAAAAATTGTCAGCCCGAAACCGCGCAGCGCCGGCATGGCGCTCAAGGACAACAGTCCGAAACTCAACAGCGTGGTCGCCGCGGCCAGCAAAACGCCGAGAAACACCGCCGGATCCTCGGCGCGATCTTCAAACAGAAAGATGCCGTAATCGATGCCCATGCCAAAAACCAGCAGCAGCCCCAGTGCGTGGAAAAGGGTCATCGCTTCGCCCATCCAGCCCAGCACGGCAAGCGTAGCCGCGAGCGCCGCCGCCGCGGGCGCGACGATACGCAGCGCATTTCGCCAGCGATAGCGCCGCGCCAGAAGAAGAACCGCCAGCGGGAACACCGCCAGCAACACCCAGACGGTCAAACGCCGGTATTGTCCAAAGAGCATGGAAACGCTACCCGGCTTGTCGATCAGGGTCACGCCGGGCAAATCGCGGGTTGCTTCCCGAAGCGGTGCCACGTAGCGATGTCCTTGCGGCATGACGATGCTGGTCGTTTCCCCCAGCGCCAACGCCCGCTGCTGCCATCCCAGGGGCGAGGCTAGCCAGGCCTGTCGGGTGAGCGCTTGCGATTCGAGCAGCGCTTTCCCGGTGCCGGCAATCGCTGCAGCGGTGAAGCCTGCCTCACGCATCACCGTCGGGATTTGTCCGTTGTGCCACAGGCCCGTCAGGAGTTGGTGCGCCCGTTCCTGCTCGGCCAGCGGCGGGACGAATTGGCCGACGGTCTGCGTACGGACCAGCCCGCCTCGCTCTTGCACTCCGGCCAGCGCGCGCTGCAAGTCGCGTTCGCGCGCGCTGAGTTCCTCGCCGCTCGAAGCTTCGACCAGAAAGAACTGATTGCCGCCGCCCAGAGAGGCCAAGTCGCGCAGCAGTGCATCCGTTGCGGCAAGCTCGGGGGGCGTGGTGATGAGGCTGCGCACATCGTCCTTGCTGTCCAGTGCCAGCCAGCCCGGCAGCGCCAAGAGACCGAGCACCGGCAAGCCGATGACCAAAACCCGCGATCGATAGAGCGGCCCCGCCCGCGCCAACATCGCCGCAGGAAAACGCAAAATGCCGCGGGTCTGGCGCGCCAGGGGCCGGTGCAGGAGCAATGGAAACCAGAGCACCACGGTCGCTGCGGCGACCGCGATGCCCAGTATCGAAAACAGCGCCATTTGTTGCAAGCCGGGGAAAGGCAAGACCGAGAGCAAAGCGTAGCCGGCGAGGGTGGTGAGGACACCGAGCGCCAGCGAAGGCAGCAATCGCCTTGCCCCGTGTTGCGCCTGCCATGCCTGCCCTTGGCCCAACTGCAAGGCGAAGAAATGCAAACTGTAGTCGATCGAAACCCCGATCAAGGTGGCGCCGCAACCCAAAGTCAACAAATGCAGCCGTTCGTAAAACAGCAGCGACGCCGCGGTGGCAACGAGCAAACCGCAGACGATGGGCAGCAGACCGACCCACAGATGCCGCCCGGTTCGGAAGACCGCCCACAACATCAACAAAACGACCGCAAGGGAGATGCCGCTGATGCGGTTCATTTCCCCTTCGGCCTGCGCTCTGGCCGCAGCACCGTGAAACACGGCGCCGGTTACGGCCAGCCGCAACTCGGGATACTCCCGCCCCAGCATCGAGCGGGCGCTCGCCAGCGCGGCGGTAGCGGCGGCCTGCACCTCGGACTGGTAAGGGCTCCCCGCCGGCTGCGCGAAGACAAACACGTACGCGGTGTCGCCCTGCTTGGCGGTGAAGTACCCCTCGCGAAGCTTCAGGCCTTGGTCGCCCAGCGGCAAACGCGCCAGGTGGCGCTGCAAGAAACCAAAGGGATCGGATTCGAGGCGAGTGCTCGGCCCGAAAGCCAGCGGCGCATGCAGCCTTTCCTCGATCCGGGCGGCGAGAAAACCTTTGGAATCACGCCGCAAGCCCTCGGCATCTTCCGGCAAGAGGATATGGCCCCGATGAGCTTGGTAGACCTTGCTGGGCAAATCGGCGTCGACCGCAGAGGCCTCGCTCACCACCGTCTTGAAAGCCGCTGGATGCTCGCGCAGCAAGGCCCCGAGGCGTTTGGCCGCGGCTGCCGCAGGCTCGAAGCGCGGCGCTTCGAGCACGAACACCGCGCGTTCGCCGACCGCGCGACTGGCCACGGCAAGGGCTCGCTCGGCCAAGGGGTGTTTTTCGGTGACCGGCAGCAGCGCCAGCAAGTCCGTCTCGATCGGCGCTCCGCCCTGAAACCGCGCCGCGAGGTAAGCCCCTGACAAGAGCACCAGCGCCAGAAGGCTGGCGGCAAGTAGCTTGCCTTGCCTCACGGAAACAGCGCCGCGTCGGCCGCGCCGAGCTGCTGGGTGCTGGAGCTGTGGCGCAAACGAATGACCGTGGAGTCACCGTTCGTTTCAACGAATTCGATTTCGTTCACCTGGCGCCCGCCTTTCAAGACCAGACGCCCCACCACACCGGCTGCAGCGGCTTCCCGGGGAAGCAGCTCGGCAACCCAGGCCTGGCGGCTGCCTTTGAGCTCGCTGTGAAACTGCTCGCGCAAGAAGCTGAGATCGGCACGCAATAAAGCTTCGAAGACGCGGCTGGCTTGGGCCATGCCGGGAACCTCGCGCGGCTCTCGTTCGAGGCGTTCACCGTTCGCCTTGATTTCGGCAATTTTCTGGGAACCCAAGACATAGGTGTAGCGATAAGGCCGCTCGATTTGCCAAATGACTCCCCTGCCGCGCGCAAACACCACCCGCCCATGAGAAACCACCGGCTGCTTGAGCGCGGCGATTTTGCGGATCTGGGTGAACTCGGAGACGATGACCGGGGCTGGATCCAAGCCGGCGGCGATTTCTTCGAGCAAGTCGGCGGCGAAGCCAGTGGCGCTCGACATCGTCAGGACCAGACCCAGCCAAGCCACGCGCCCGCGAGCAAGCAGTCGCGCTTGCGCGGCCAGAACGACCAAGGCCATCCTCAAAGGCCAGTTTGGCATGCTCGTTTCACTCCCTCTCACGCCTCGGGCACTGCCCTTCCCAAGCGCTCGAACAAGACCGGCGGACTCACCAAGAGCATTTCGCCGCTGGCCATGTCCACTGCCACCTGCGTGGTCCGCGCCTTGCAGATTTTCGCGCCGCTGGCAGCGTCGACGATGAGATAGTCGATGCGCAGCCGGTTTTCGAATTCGATCACACTGGCCTGCACCACCAGCTTTTGCCCGTAGCAAGCCGGCCGAACATATTTGAGCTGGCATTCGACGATGGGCCAGGCATAACCTGAAGCCCGCATCTTCGGATAGTCGTAATCGAAACTTTGCAACAGCGCGCAGCGGGCGATTTCAAGGTACTTCAAATAATTGCCGTGCCAAACCACTTCCATCACATCGACATCATGGAAAGGAACGACAACTTCCGTGTTGAGGCTAGGCAGCTTCATGCTCATACAGTTTCCAGCGTTGCACCTCGATCGCCGCGGTCAAGCCGCGCAGTTCGGATTCCAGCGGGCGGTCGCTCTCGATGAGCGTGATCGACTCGGCCAAGTCGAAAAAGAACTCTCTGGCCGAGGCGGCAATCGGTAGCGACCCCGCAGTTTCGCGTTCGCGCAGTGCCAGGGCTTGCCGACCGGCGAGCAGCAGCGCCGCGGCCACCTGCTCGGTCAACTCCAAGACCCGCAGCGCGTCGCGTGCCGCGATCGTGCCCATGCTCACCTTGTCTTGGTTGTGGCACTCGGTGGAGCGGGAAAACGAAGTCGCCGGCATGGTGAGCTTGAGCGCCTCGGCAGTCCAGGCCGAAACCGCGATTTGCACCGCTTTGAAGCCGTGATGCAGGCCGGCCTCGGCCGGCGGCGCACCCGAGAGGTTCTGCGGCAACCCACTGTTGAAACGCGGGTCGACCAGCAAAGCGAGCTGCCTATCCATGAGATCGGCGACACTGGCCACGGCGATCTTGAGGCTGTCCATGGCAAAGCCGACGTGCCCGCCATAGAAGTGCCCCCCGTGGAGCAATTCGCCGGTATCCGGGTCGAGCAGCGGATTGTCGTTGGCGCTGTTCAGTTCGTTTTCGAGATCGCGATGCATCCAGGTGAGCGCATCGCGCAGCACGCCGATGACGTGCGGCGCGCAGCGCAAAGAATACCGATCCTGCAGGCGTATGGTTTCGGCGGCATCTCCGGTCAAGTCCTGCCAGATCCAGCCGGCCGCTTGGGCTTGTCCGGCATGCGGCTTCACCGCGAACAACGCCGGCGAAAAGTGGCCGCGATGACCCTTGAGCGCTGCGCTGGCGAGGCTGGTGATGCGCGCCGCGAGGCGGGTGAGGTATTCGGCCTTATCCCAGGCCAAGCAGGCGAGGCCGGTCATCACTGCAGTGCCGTTCATCACCGCCAGACCCTCCTTGCGCGCCAGACGCAAAGGCGCGAGCCCGGCTTCGCGCAAAGCCGCTGCCGCCGGCGTCCAGGATCCGCGCCGCCAGACCTCGCGCTCGCCGGCCAGCACTGCCGCGACATAAGAAAGCGGCGTCAAATCCCCGCTGGCACCGACCGAGCCTTCTTCCGGAATGCGCGGCAAGAGATCATGTTCGATCAGCGCCGCAATTTGCGCCAGTAGCTCCCAGCGCACGGCAGAAAAACCTCGCGCCAGGGAGTTGAGCCTCGCCGCCAAGATGGCACGCACCGCTGCAGGCCGAAAAGGTGCGCCCAGGCCGCAGCCGTGATAGCGGGTAAGGTTGAGCGGCAGCTCTTCCAAGCGCTGGGGCGGAACTTCGATTTCGCAGTTGTCGCCGTAGCCGGTGGTGACGCCGTAAATCTTCACGCCTTCGGCCAGGCGCCTCGCCAATTGGGCTTCTCCGGCGATGATGCGCTGCCGGAACTGGGCCGTGGCGTCAAGCCGCAAGCGGCAAGTCCCCCGGGCATAGGCGACCAGTTCTTCGAGGCGCAGACGACCCGGGCCGATCACGGCTTCGGGTAGCGGGACGGGTGAGCGAGCTTGATCAGGCATGGGGCATAGGGGTGCTGGGATCGGGCGTGGCAGGCGCCATTTTCTCCGGCGCTGCATTAACCCAAAAGTCATAAAAATTGAACCACTCAAAAGGTGAACGGCGGCATTGTTGCTCCAACCATAGAGCATAACGCCTCGCCGCAGCGGCAAGCGCGGCCTCGCGTCCTTGGCGCGGCAGCACGAGGCAGTCGGCAAATCGCTCAAAAACGATGCGGTACTTTCCGCGCTCGCGCAAACAAGCCAGCAAATAGACCGGACACTGCAGCAGATGGGCGAGGATGAAAGGTCCTTGCGGGAAAGATGCCGGCGCCCCCAGGAAACTTGCGCTGACCACCCGCCCGTTGTCGGCCGCAGGAGTGCGGTCGCCCACGATTACCAGCCACTCGCCGGCGTCGATTCTGTCGCGCAACAGCACCGCCGTGTCGGCGCCGAAATCTTCGACCTGCAAAAGCTTGAAAGTCGCTTGCGGATTGCTGCGCTCGATGATGCGCGCAAACTTGGCGGCATGCGCCGTATGCACTACTGCGTTGATGGTGCGATGCCCGGCGCGCGTCGCCAAGGCCCGGCACATTTCCAAGTTGCCCAGGTGGGCGCCGATCACCAAGGCGCCTTGGTGCCGCTCGACCGCTCGATCGAGTTCGGTAAGCTCGCCCAGTTCGACCAGATGTTGGAGGTCCTCGCCATGCCAGGCGGCCACTTTGTCCAGGGCCGCTCCGGAAAATCGGAAAAAATGCCGCAAGGCGTCGCGCCAGTTGGGCTCGCGCGGCAACTGCGGGCTGGGCCCGAAAAACCGGTAGCAGCGCCGCAAATAGCCGAGCGAGGCGCGCCGCGCCGCCGTTCCGGTGAGAAAGAAATAAGTCACCACCGGCAAGAGCAGGAGATTCGCACCTCGACGTCCCAGCAGGCGATAGCACCCATAGACGCTGGCGAGCCCCCAGGCCGCGCCGCGTTCCGCGGCGCGCGCCCAATGCCCGGAAGAACTCGGCCGCGGAATGAGCTTGCGCCCAAGCAGCACGGGCAAGCGCCCCAGCATGCCGAAAAACAGCCGTGTGTGCATCCGGGTAATGCGCCAGTTGTCCCGCCAGAGATGGAAATGGGATAGACCGTCGGCGGGGTAAGTAACCGCCAGCGGCTGGTTGATTACCGGCATGCCGCGCCAAACCAAGCGCACGATGATGTCAGTGTCGAAATCCATGCGCTGGGCAATCCGCACCGAATCCATCAAAGCGATGGTCGGCGCCAGAGGATAGACGCGGCAACCGCACATCGAATCGCCGATCGACCAGGACAAGGTTTCGATCCACACCCACAGGTGGGTCAAATAACGTCCGTAGCGCCGCGAAGCGGGTGCCGTGGCGTCGTACTGCGGCACTCCGGCGATCACCGCATCGGGATGCGCCCTGGCCAGCGCCACAAAAGCCGGAACCGCGGCGGCGTCATGTTGACCATCCGCATCGACTTGCAGCGCGTGCGTGAAACCTTGCGCATAAGCCTCCCGAAACCCTCGCATGACCGCCGCGCCTTTGCCGCAGTTCTGAGGCAGGCGACAGAAGTGGAGCTCAGGGTATCGCGCGATAAGCTCGGCAAGCTGGGCACGGGTTGCCGCATCGCTGCCGTCATCGACCAGAAAAATCGGCAGCCCATGGGGAAACAAGCGCTCCACGGTTCCCGCGATGGCAGCGCCGTGGTTGTATACGGGGATGACGATCGCGGCGCGAAAGGCGTTCATGGCGCACCGAAACGCACACGCCCCGAAGAGCAGCGCGTCTCCCCTTCGGAATAGGCGAAATGCAAACCTTGCGCGCTGCGGCCCAGGCGCAGTAACAGGCGGGCACCCGGGCGGATGAGCGCATTAAACTTCAACTGCTCCAAGGCCTCGAAATCGCCCTGCACCCAACCCAGCTCGCGCGCTAAACCAATCGCCCAGTGCACTTCGATCACGCCGGGCAAAATCGGGCGCCCGGGAAAGTGACCGGCGAAAAAACTCTGCTCGGGTGAAACCCAAAGTTCAAAAACGACATCCTCGCCTTCCTGCCGGCGAGCCAGCACGTCAGGAAGCGCACTCATCGTCTTTGCCAGACAATGCGGCAGCAAGCCTTGCCGCCGGGAGCTTGCCGCGCTCGTCTCGCGGCAAGGCGCCCAACAAGCGCCAACGCCGCGGCAGCAGGACGGCATCGAAATATTGCGCCAACAGTTCGCGCCATTGCTGCACCAATGCCCGTTTGCCCTGGTTCACCAGAGCCTGGCGCCCCTGGGCGCTGAGCACCAGCAACGCACCGACGCGATCATCCCTCCCGGGCAGAGCGGCGACGGCCACTTCGGCAATCCACGGATGGCTTGCCAGGCGCTCCTCCATCTCGGGCAAGGACAGTCGCTTGCCAGCCGTCTTGAGAATGCGATCTTGCCGACCCAAAAGGCGGAAACGCCCGTCTCCGAGCCAAGCGGCGGCATCGCCGGTGGTTTGTGAGCACACGCCGGCATAAGGCGAAGTCACCGCCAGCGATTGGTCTTGCTCGATGGCGATGACGACGCCCGGCAGCGGCCGCCAGGCATCGGCGTCGCTGCTGCCATCGCGCACCCGCCAGGCGATGCCGCCGGTTTCGGTGCTGCCCAGCACTTCGGTGGGTGCCTCGCCCAGCACGGCACGCAAATGTGCGGCAGCAGACTCGGGCAAAGGTCCGCCCGAAGAAAACACCCGCGCCAGCTTTTCCTTCCAAGGGCCAAGATCCACCAAGTCCGGCAAACGGCCCAGGTGCGCCGGAGTGGAAATCAAGACCACTCGCGTTTCTTGATTCATCGCCATCTCGAGTTCGATCGGATCGGGCAAAGCGCGCATGCCAAAAGGCCGACCGGCAGCGAGCGGCCACAGCACCCGAAAGAGCAGTCCGTAGATGTGGTGATGCGGCACCGTGCCCAGCACCGTGGCCCCCGACGCGCTGCCGCCCCAGAGGCTTTCGAGCATGGCCACCTCGTCGGCGAGCATCGGAAGCGTTTTGTCGATGCGCTTGGGTTCGCCGCTGCTGCCGGAGGTGTAGAGCTCGATGCGCGCTTCCTCGAAGCGCGGCCGCAGCACCGGCAAGACCCCCGCGGATGCCCGCTCCAGGCTCGGCCGGCCCGGCACCGCGGCGCCCAGGCTCGCCTCGCACCACTGCGCTGCGGCGGCCAGCGTCCCCGCCTGGTTGTTGGGCGGCACCACCGCAGTGGCGCCGCTGACCATCAGTGCATACCAATCCGCCGCAAATTCGAAAGCATCCTCAGTCGCGAGTAGATAGCGTCGCTCTTTGCGATCGGCGAGCTGCGCCGCCCGCGCTTGCCACATCGTGGTGAACTCGGCCCAGGTCGCTGCTCGACCCGCATCGCAGGCGACGAGCTGGCCGGGCTGGCGCGCGCAGCTTCCCAGTTCGACGATGGGAACGAAGCGCTCAGCCGGCATGGCGCTTCCCCGGCCGCAAGAGGCGGCGCCGGATCAGCCATTCGCCGGCGAACATCAGGGCGATCAATCCGTAGGCCACCGCACCGTTGTACCAGGCCCAGACTTCGCGCGAGCTATAGAAGGCGGTATAGAGTGCCGCGGCGCCGTTGGCGACGAAAAAGGCGCACCAAGCCTGGGTGACGCGATAGGTGTAGCGCACGCCGGCCGGGGAAAGCGCCGGATCTTGGCGCCGCGCGATGCGCTCGACCACCGAAGGCGGATAACGCAAGGAGAAGCCGAACAGGGTGAGGAAGATGGCATTCACCGCGACCGGGTAGAGCCGCAGCACCACTTCGCTGTTGGCGGCAAAGCCCACCGCCGCCACGCCGATACCGGCAAAGGCAAGCGCATTGTCGAAGGGGCTGCGAGCGCTGCTCAGCAGCCGGCGCAAGAGCCATACCGAAGCCAGCAGGAGGGCAATCCAGGCCGGCTCGAGAAAGCGCAGCCCCCAAAGCAAGAGCAGCGGATAGGCAAGCAAAGCCGCGCCGCTGGAAGTCTGGGCGAGGCGCGCCAACAAGTTTATTGCCCCAGAAGTTCGCGCACGGTGCGCACCACGTCGGCCACGGTGCGAACGGTCTTGAACTGCTCGGGCTTGATGCGCTTGCCGGTCAGGTCTTGCAATTTGATCGCCAAATCCACCGCATCGATGCTATCCAGATCGAGGTCCTCGAAAAGCCGAGCTTCGGGGACGATGGCCTGGACCTCGACTTCGAAAGCTTCGTGCAGAATCCCGCTCAAGGTGGCATAAATTTGGTCTTCGGTATATTGCATGTTCATGCTTCGCTCCCCAGCGATCGAGTCTGTATCAGCTCGGCGAGCGCCCGCACGGAGCGGAAGTGCCGCCGATTGTCGGGGTCTTTGGCCTCCAGCCGCAATTGATACTTCTTGCGCAAAGCGACCCCTAGCTCCAGGGCATCGATGGAATCGAGGCCGAGTCCGTCGCCAAAAAGCGGCGCCTCGGAATCGATGTCTTCGGGACGAAGATCCTCCAGGCCCAGGGCTTCGACGATCAACCTTTTGATGTCGAGTTCAAGCGTTTCCATGATGTTGCAACTCCCCCGTGAAATACTGTTCCAGTCGATGCGTGAGTTCCCGCGCGGCGAGCGGCGCTTCGAGCTCCTTGCCGAGTCGCGCGCCGGAAGGAAAAGCCGGGCGCGCCTCCACCCGCAGGCAGAAGCGCCTTTCGGGAATTTGGTACCAATGGCTGCCTTTGGTCAAGGTCACCGGCGTGCACGTCAAGAGCACCGGGTAGATGTCGCAGCCGCTTTGCAGGGCGACGTGCGCCGCGCCGCGGCGAAATTTGATCGGCGCGCCCGGCGTACTGCGTGTGCCTTCGGGAAAGATCACCAGCACCTGGCCCTGGGCCACGGCACGCGCGCAATCGGTCAAGAGCGCGACCGGGTCGGCATTGCTTACGTAGCCGGTGGCGCGCACGATCCCGCCATAGAAGGGGTTGGCCCAGAGGGCGCGCTTCACCACACAGGTGGCGCGAGGCAGTAACGAAAGCAGCACCACGATGTCGATGAAGGTGGGGTGATTGGCGAGGACCAAGGCGCCGCCGCCGGAACCAAGGCGGGCGCGCAACTCCTCCAGCGCCACGATTTCGAGGCGCATCACCCCGGCGAGGCGCAAAAAGCCGACCAAGCCGGAAAAACCGCGGCGCACCGTCTCTTGCGCCAAGAAACGCCGCCGCATCGGGTCGCGCGTGGCGAGGCGTTGCAGGGGGAAAACCACCACCGTAAAAACCAAACCGCCCGCAGCGGTGACCACGAAGGCAAGGCCCGTCGCCAAAAGGCGCCAGGTGCGCTCAAGCGGCCGCATGGCGACTCCAGGACCAGACCCGCTCGCCCGCCCGCCAATGACCTTCGCCTTCGCGGCCGAACCAGGCGCGCAGGAAGGCCAAGACCCCGGGCTCGGCCGACGCCTCGGCTTGGGCTTCTTCCCAGCCGATGCGCAAGCTTTCCTGGCCGCGGCCCTGGAAATGGATCCCCATCACCACCGGCAGGGCGCCAGTATCTTCGAAAGCAGCATAAGGACCGGGCAGGGGTTCATCGGCATAGAGCAAGATCACGTTTTGATCCGGCTTGTCCAAAGACCGCGACATGCCTTCGACTAGTCCCCAGGCAAAAGACGCTTCGCCCGCGGCCAAGGCGAGGGTCGGTGAACGGTCTTGGCGAACGATGCCCCAGAGGCCGAGCAAGGCGTTGTGCACCGAAAGGCTAAAGGTCGTCGGCGACAGGGGATCGTCGGTGACGATGGCGTCCAGGAGTTCCACCGTCCGGCGCATGTCGCCATGGCGCGATGCATAGACCACCTGCGCGGACTCCCCGGCCGGCAGCAGGCGCTCGCCCACCGCCAGGGTGGCGCGTGCCAGCGGCGAAAGCCGGCGGCGCAACATCGCGTCCACGCCGCTAGGCTGCGGCAGAACGGCATCGGCAGAAAAACTGCGATGCCCGGCGGCCCAGTCCCGCCACTGGCTGGCCTCGAACACGCCCGGCGCCCAAGCCGCCACGCCGACCACGCGTGCGGCCAGGCCTTGCCCGGGCGCCTGGGGCGGCATTACTCTAGGCGACTCGGACTGAGCCTGCGGCGTGAAAAAAAGCCCCGATGTCATCTGCAACCGTAGTGGATATCGTGTTTTCGGATCTAGCGTCTCTCGACTTGAGCAACCGTGCGCCGCAAGTCCTCTCGCGTCTCACTGAGTACGACCGTCTGCGTCACGCCAGCATACGCCGGCCGCAGCGGCAAATACAATTCCTGGCCGGCCGTCTGCTCGCCCTGGAAGGCGAGGAGCGCGGACTCAGCCCCTACCGCGGCGAAGAAGCCCTGCCGGCCCGCCTCAATATTTCGCATACGCGCAATTGGGCAGCCTGCGCCTTCAGCAGCCGCTCGACCGTGGGACTGGATATCGAACAGATCAGGCCCCGTGCCATCGAAGCCTTGGCCGCGGCGGTTTGCTCGCCAACGGAGCGTTTGGAACTGGCTCGATGCGCAGACAGCGATCGCAAGCAGCTGTTTTATCGCTACTGGACGGCCAAAGAGGCCTTTGCCAAGGCCTGCCGTTTAGGGCTGGCGCTCGATCTCTTTGCGCTGGACGTATCGCTAAACTCCCGCTGCCTATTTTACCCGAACGGCATAGCCCCCGGAAGCAGCTTCGTCGGCCAGAGCGCGGCGCTGAGGCCCGATCTGGCCGCCGCCGTGGTGCTCAAGTCCGAGCGCAAGGCCGAGGTGAGCTGGCGCTGGTGGTTGCGCTGCGGCCCCGTCGGCCAATGGCAGGCGTTCGCTCCGGCCCTCGTCACCGACCTCGCCGGCGAGACCCTTGACCCGGCCGGAGGACCGGCAATTTGATTCCGGACAGGTTTTGGGCGCACGCCGGCAAACCGAATCAGTCTATCGGTGCCGGCTTGCCGTCGTTGAGCAACATCCAGCCGCGAAGGATGCGGTAGATCAGCCAGCCCGTAACTACCAGCAATAGCGGTATTCCGATCAGCAGGCCGATCAGGCTCAACACCAGAACCCAGCCGATGACCGACCACAACAAACCCAGCCAGAAGGTGCGGATCTGCCAGCGATAGTGCGTGGCGAGCCAGGTGCCATCGGCCTCGCCTCGCTTGACGTAAGCCAAAACCAAGCCCGCGATCCAGCTCAGCGTGATCAGCGAGGCGACCGGAAACCACCAAGTGATGGTGGTCAGGCAACCGAACAGGAACAAACCGTAAACGACATGCGCCATGGTGATGCAGCTGGCCGGCGGCGCAGCGCCCTGCGCCGCCGGGTTCACCGGCGCTGAGGACGGGGCGGGGAATTCACTCATGTCTTCTCCTATGCAACTGCGCGAACCGGCGCATTGTACGTGATGCCCATCCCTCGCCAGCGCAAAATTTTCTCCCAATTGCGGAATATTCACGAGAAAGGCACTCCAGAATCGCACAAACTAGCCGTAACCAGGGCGAGGGTACGGGCCTGGAGGGGATGAGGCGATGCAAACCGGGTTGCTCAACAGCGTGAACGAGCATTTCATGGAGCACGTGGCGCGCTTGTCGGAAACGCATCGGATCTTCGCGGCCGAGGACATCATCGATTCCAACGGCATGAAGCTCTGGGCCGCGGGCCAGGAAATCAACGCCGATCTGCGCTACAAGCTGGTGGTGCGCAAACTGGCCAAGCCGCTGGAAGCGAGCCTGAGGGTAGAAGGCGGCGTCGACGTGGCCACCCTCGATCAAAGCGCGGTGCAACTGGTCGAAGAAAACCCGCGCCTGCGCGCTTTGCTGGGTCCCTTCGCCAATGGCACGCTGGAGGCGATCCGCACCATGCGCCTCCATCCGGCCGTGGTGCCGCTGCTCACCGCCGCTCGAGAAAACGCCAACGCGGCCTTCCAGCACGCCGTGCTCGCCGCGCTGCTCGCCAGCGGCATCGCCCTGCGTCTGGGCAACAACGCCCTGGTGCCCACCGTCACCCATGCCGGCCTCTTGCACGATCTGGGCGAACTCTATGTCAACCCGGACTATTTGCATCGACCCGGGGAGTTGGGTCTGACCGAGTGGAAGCAAGTGGCCGCCCATCCACGCAATTCGCAAGTAGTGCTCGAAGAGACCACCGACTACCCGCGCGCCGTGGCGCTCGCGGCATCGGAGCACCACGAAAGAGAGGACGGCTGGGGTTACCCGCGACGCATACGCGGCGCCGCCATCAGCGCGGCCGGAAAAACGGTCGCCGTCGCGGAGCTGCTTTCGGCTCTGCTCTCGCGCGACAATGCCGGTGCGCGCGCATCACTTGCCTTGCGTTTGGTGCCGGGCGAATTCGATCCGCGCTTCGTCTCGCTGATGGCGGACTTCGCCCACGAGGCCCAAGACCGCCAAACTCTCAGCACCGACCTTGCCACCCTCACCGATCGGGCCAGGTCCACGCTGTCCCGGTTGGACCAGGCCCTGCAAGCCTGCACCGGCATGGGTGACCGCCTGCCCCCGGTCTGCCTCCTGCTGCACGATGAGGCCGCCAATCGCCTGCTCACTTTATCGAAAGCGATCGACCGCACCGGCATACGCCTGTCGCTCGACCACGCCGAAGACTATTTCGGCATCGGCAATGACGACACTCGCCTCGAACTCGACGCCGCCATTAAAGAAACCGCATGGCGTTTGCGCGACCTTGCCCGAGACCTCGATTGGCGCGCCAACGAACTCGGTGAAAATGCCGCCGCGGCTTTCGCCAAGCTGAGCGAAGTGCTGCACGGCTGAAACCGCCCCGCACTCGCAACTGCTCGACGATCGCGCAGGGCACGCCCGACGCGCAGCGGCGCGGCTGCCGCCCGAGGCGGAGGCTGAGTTTTTCCGGTAGCATGCGGGCTTCGTTTCGTCGCCTGCGGCCTTCATTGTCCACATGAGCACCACCGCCCTTGCCATCTCGCCTAGGCGGGAATACGGCATCATCGCGCTGATCGGTTTCGCCCACGGCGTTTCGCATTTCTTTCATCTCTTGCTGCCACCGCTTTTTCCTTGGCTGATGCCGGAGTTCGGTTTGAACTTCACGCAGGCGGGCATGCTGATGACGGTGTTCTTCGTGATTTCCGGAGCCGGCCAAGCGGCTGCCGGATTCCTGGTCGATCGCGTCGGACCACGCCTCGTGCTCTTGGGCGGCATGGTGTGTTTCCTCGCCGCGGCACTCACCCTGGCGGCGGCAAATGGCTATTTCATGTTAGTGGCCGCAGCCGCTCTCGCGGGCTTGGGCAACAGCATCTTCCATCCGGCGGATTTCACTCTGCTCAACCACCGCATTACCGGGCCGCGCTTGGCCCACGGCTTTTCGGTGCATGGCTTGGCCGGCAACTTGGGTTGGGCCGCCGCTCCGGCGCTGCTCACGCCACTGGCCGCGTTCGCCGGCTGGCGCCAGGCTGCTCTAGGCGCCGCTGCGGTGGCCGCAATCGCCTGGCTGGTGCTTTTGAGCCAGCGTGCCGCGACGGAAGTCCCCGGTCACCGCGAAATCCATGCCCGGGCCCGTGAGGCAGGCCATGCGCCTTTTGCTTTCCTGAGCAGCCTGCCGGTCTGGCTGTGTTTTGCTTTCTTTTTGTTTGTCACCAGCGCTTTCGGCGGTTTGCAGAACTTCAGCGTGCCGCTGTTGCAAAACCTTTTCGGCATGAGCGTTGGCGCCGCCGCCGCGGGACTGTCGGTATTCTTGCTCGGGGGCGCTGCCGGAATTGCTTTGGGCGCCGTGTTCGCCAACCGCAGCCAAAACCACGATCGCAACATCGCGCTGGCCCTTGCGGCCACCGCAACCGGCTGCCTTTTGCTTGCCGGCGCTTGGGTGCCCTCGTGGGCGGTGCCCCCGATCCTCGGCGTCATGGGTTTCCTGGCGGGCCTCGCGGGCCCCTCGCGCGATCTGCTCATTCGGCGCGCCGCCACCAGCCGTTTCGGCCAGGCCGCCTATGGGCGCATTTACGGCTTCGTCTATTCGGGCCTGGATACCGGCCTTGCCATCGCCCCGCTCGTCTTCGGTCCGCTCATGGATGCGCAACGCTACACCGGCGCATGGATAGGCATCGCCCTGTTCTACGCCATTGCCGCAGTCACCGCGCTCTGGGTGGGACGCCAAGTGGCAGCTGCGCCTGCGACAAGCTGAACGGCTGCCGCCAAGAGGCGGAACGGAGGTCGCGCGCCCTCGCCGGCTTGCGGCGGGCAAGCCTAGATCAAACGCAAATATCGCCGCTCTTCGGCTTCAATGAGGCCGGAGCATTGTTGCTCCGGCTCCGGAAAACAAACCAGCATCAACCGCGATCCGGTTCAAGCTCCGGATAAGCGAGGCGAGGACAGTAAACGAACTCGTTCAGCATGCGCACCGGGATCGGAGGCACGTCAACCGCCTGCTCCGGGCTGCGGTTGGGGGAATCAGCGGCGCTTTTGAGGTGCGCTTTCGATTTGCGCGACGGCGACCCAATGGACTACAATCAAGTACTTTATTGTGTACCGGAGCGTGCCATGGATTTCGTCACCGTCAGGGAACTCAGGGCCGAGTCGGGCAAGGTGTGGGAAAAGCTGGAAGCCGGCAAGGAAATCGTCATCACGCGCAACGGCAAGCCCTTCGCACTGCTGGTGCATACCGAGCCGGAGCAATTGGAACAAACGCTGCGAGCCGTCCGCGCAGAGCACTTCGCGGCCACGGTTCGAAAAATGCAGCAGCACGCGGTAAGTCGCGGGCTCGACAAAATGACCATGAAGGAGATCAACGCCGAAATCGCTCTGGCCCGCAAGGAAAGAAAGGCCGCCGGTGCGGGCCGTCGTTGATACCAATGTGCTGGTCTCGGCGCTGATCTCCCCGACCGGCACGCCCGCAGGCTTGGTTGAGGAGATTCGCTGCCGCAGCTTGACGCCAGTCATCAGTCCGGCCGTGCTCGCTGAGTATGAAGCGGTGCTGCGCCGGCCCCGCTTCGACTTTCCGAAAGACTGCGTGGACGATCTGCTCGCCGACATGACCGGCCTCGGCCTGTTTGCCCGGCCCGAACCCATGACCAATCGGCCCCTTCCCGACCCCGCCGATGCGCCCTTCATCGCGCTGGCGCTCCATACCGGCTGCCCCATCGTCACCGGCAATGTCCGCCATTTTCCGAAACGCTTGGGCGTGGATGTGCTGACCCCGAAGGAATGTCTGGCGAGGCTCTCCGGCGCAGAGGATGCGGCATAGCCGTTCCCGCCCTTCGCCGCCGCCCGGTTCGTTGCCGCACGCCTGGCGTCGTTGCGTGTTTCCAGCGCACACACCCGCAGGTATGATTCAAGGAGCATTTCCTCCCTCCAGGACCATTCCATGACAGCGCTACCAGTCAAGACGCAAAAGACGGGTCATACCTGGTACGACTACCAGACCACCAGACGAAACGGCCTAATCCGCCCGCGCCTCCGCTGGCAACGCGGAAGTTCGAGGAATGCCTGCGGAATGGTCGTTGGTGCGGCACCAGGAATCGAACCCCTGCCGCAAACGCGCACGCAGCAATGGTTTGCAAACTTTGAGTGTGTTCTTTACCCGTGCGTTTACCCGTGCGTTTACCCGTTTCAATTGCGCATTCGGCGCAAACAGCAACAGGGAGCCGGCAACGACAAGTCGCTCGTCGGCCCTCCTGCATCGTGCTGCTCTTTCCACCGCGAGTTGTCGCGAAAGCCGGAATGGGGAACCCGGCCGCTTTTCTTCTTTTTTTGTGGATTGCTGCGACTGGCTAGGCGCATCATTCCTTGCCCCGTCGTTCCATCCCTCCAAGCATGAAACCGGAAATCGACCGCCCCACGCGCGTTCAAGGGCTATAGCCGCGGCCTCGCTCTTCGTCGCAAGTAAGCAGGCTTAAGGAGGGGCGACAGGCTCATACTCACCACCCATGCTGCCCGACAGACAATGCGGCGAGTCGCCTAAGCGACCTTCCGAGCCGGCGGTTCTCGGCCGGGCGCCTTTGCAGCAGGCCCTGCCCTATCGAGCAGGCTCACTCTTTGAGCCCGCAATTTGCCACAATGCGCCCTTGGACCGGCGTTCCCCGGCCGCCCAACCGCTATTGGAATACCACCAGTTCGCCAAAAGGAATCGTGCATGTGGCTCTTTACCCCCATTGGCTTTTTCAGCATCGTCCAGAAAACCGGAACCAAACACCTGACAGTACGTGCTCGCGTCAAAGAGGATTTGTTCGCTCTTCGTGATCGTTATTTGCCGGAGTTGTCCGAAGTGCTGGCGACACCCGGCAACGACTACCCTTTCCGGGGCACCGTCCCGCATGAGGCGTTTGCGCGGGCGGTGGGCAGCATCGCGCTGGATGTCGATTACAGCAACTTCAAGAGCGAAGTCGCCAAGAAGCAGGGCGTGGCGCGCGAGCAGTGTTACCACCAGGTGTGGTCGGCATTGCTTCCCCTTCAGGCGGAGAGCTTCGCGCCCGTCCGCTCGCCCAAGCTGCCGTGGCCAAAGACCGTGAAGGCCGGCTTCAAGCTCGCCTACGGTGGCGTCGTGTTCGACGAACATGGCAACATCCTGATGCGCGAGCCGCGCAGGCACTATGACGGCTACGTGTGGACGTTTCCGAAAGGCCGGCCTGATCCGGGCGAGACTCCAGACCAAACGGCGCTGCGCGAGACCTTGGAGGAAACCGGCGCCGCGGCGCGGATTCTCGCACCCATCTCGGGCGAATATGCCGGCGGCACGACCATCAACCGCTATTTTCTGATGCTGGCGCCCATTGGCAGCGGCGGGCTGCCGGAAGACGACCCCGAGACGGTTTCCGTGCGCTGGGTGACGCCCAGCGAAGCCAGGACACTCATCGACCGCACCACCAACGCAATGGGCCAGCAACGAGACACCGCCGTGCTCGGGGCGGCGCTGGAAGTATGGACGGCGTGGCGGCAGCGGTGATGAAGCGACTCGCTGCAAGAATGGCCGCCATTGAAATGCTGCTTGCCGATCTCGGCGAGTATCTTGCAGACCTAGATGTGACCCGGTTGCTCTGGCGTGGGCTAGCACGCTGGCCATAATGCCCATGCCGGCTATTTCTTGCGGCATAGCTGGGGCATCGCGCTCAGGTCACGCGAACATCGATGTGCCGCCCAAGCGCTCGCGCCGCAGCCTCGATTTGGTCAAAGCGGGAGGCATGATTGAGATCGAAGAGTCGATCCACTTGCGGCAAATGCCAGCCCAGGCGGCGCGCGAGATCAGTCTTACGCAGTCCTTGCTCGGTCATCGCCTGGTACACGCCCAACTTAGCGCACTCCAGAGGCGAAGGGCGCACCGTCCGTTGGCCTCGCTTGGCCTTGGACGGCACGGGCAGGGGCTGGCGAGCCTCAAGGTAGAACGAGAGGCCCGATTCGAGCGCCTCGACCGCGTAGAGCAGGGCTTCGTCTTCGTCCTCGCCCTGAGTGATCGCCTCGGGAACGTCGGGAAAGGTCACTACAAATCCGCCCTCCGGCTGGGCTTCGAGAATCACGGGGTAATCAAACATGGCTCATTTTCCTTTCAGGCCGAGCTGCTGCTTAATGCCCTCCACCGTCCCGGTCTTCAGTTCGGTGTTGTGCATGGGCAAGACGGAACGCTTGCCTTTGAGGAACACATGGAGGTGGCTGCCACGCCCCGGCGCGAAGGTCGCGCCCTGTTGCTCCAGCCACTTCTTCATCTGTTTCGAGTTCACTAGCCCGAGACTAAACAGTGGTGTTGTGTTTGTCAAGACAAACAGAGCAGAGAAGTCGCCTTAACACGCGGCGCAAATCGTGACCATTCGTACCCAGCCTCGGTGCTTGGTGAGGTGGCGATTTGCAGTCCGTGGTGCGCGCACAATGGCCGCAGCACTGCTGCTCCGGAAAACATTAAGTCACCCGATGAATACCTTGCCGTGTACGAAGCTTCAATGAGGCCGGAGCATTGCTGCTCCGGGGGCGAGGGTTGCCACTGCGATGGCTTGGGTGAATTTGGGTGTCACGGGCACTCCGAATAGGGAAAGACGGCCTCGGTCAGTCGCGCAGGTTTCGTGAATCAGCGGCCGGGCAGGTCATCAAGTTGGCGATACCCGGTCGCGATTCGTAGGCTCTGCTGTTATTCTACGCGCGGGCAGGCTCAATTCCTGCGCCTGCCCCCATCCAATCGAGGCACCTCGACATCATGTCCCGCGAAGACCGGTTTCACCAACTCTTTCAGCTCCTGGCGAACGGCAGCGGCGTCACGCGGGAGCGGATGATGCGCCAATTGGAAGTCTCGCTGGCAACGCTCAAACGCGATTTGCGCAATCTGCGCGACCGCTACAATGCGCCGATCGAATACGACCGCGAGACCAACACTTACCGTTTAGGGGCGCAGGGTGTCGGCCCGCGGTTTGAACTGCCCAACCTGTGGTTCACTGCAACCGAAGCCCATGCTTTGCTCACCATGCATGGGCTTCTGAGCGAAATCGAACCAGGGCTGCTTGGGCCGCACATTGCGCCGCTGCGCTCGCGCCTGGAGATGATTGTTTGCCACGGGGGAGAGCGTTTCTCCGACATTGCCAAGCGCATTCGATTGGCGCAAGTCGGCACGCGGCGCAGAAACCCGGAGCATTTCGCCATCGTTTCGCGCGCGGTGCTGGAGCGCAAGCGCATTTCCGTGCGGCACTATAATCGGGCGGAAAATCGCCATACCGAGCGCATGCTCTCCCCGCAACGCCTGACCTACTACCGGAACAATTGGTATTTGGAAGCCTGGTGCCACAACAAACAGGATTTGCGGCGCTTCTCGCTCGATGCGCTGGAGACGGTCACGCTGCACAAAGCCAAGGCCGTTGAAGTTTCAGCGCGGCAACTGGATGCCGTGTTCGCTGACAGTTACGGCATTTATGCCGGCAAGGCCGAACAGCGGGCGGTGTTGCGCTTTTCGCCCGCCGCCGCCCGCTGGGTGGCCGACGAGGCATGGCACCCGGAACAGAAAGGGCAGGTCCTGAAAGACGGAAGTTATGTGCTTGAGCTGCCTTTTGGCGAGCCCACTGAACTCGTGATGGATATTCTGCGCCACGGCCCCCACGTGAAGGTGCTCAAGCCGGCGAGCTTGCGCAGGCGGGTGAAACAACAACTGGAGGCGGCTCTTGCGAACTACAAGAGCGAAGCGCCAGCCGGGGACGGCTGAACAAGGAAGTTGCCGGGGCAAACGAGGAAGAATAGGCTCATTGTTTGAGCCTGGCCATCCTTATAATGAAAACATGCCGGTTTGAAGGCGCGAGTAGGCAACCGGAGTACGTTGGCCGCGCAGCGCGCTTTCCCTTTCGGCTTCGTCGTCGGCCAAAGGGAGAATGCAATGAACACAAGCGAGACTCGCATAGCAAGGAAGGTCGATTTTCTCGATACTCTTCCCTTGCCTTCGTATGGCGGTTTGCGCCTTGGCGTTACCGGAACGAGGGCCTTGGAACATTATTCCAACCTTGCTTCGGGAAAATGCAGTTTCGCTCACGAAAAGGACCGCGAGCGCCTTGACCTCATTGACGATTGTCTTGACGTGGTTTTGCTGGATGACCGCTATCCGAGCGCTTTTGCCTTTGCCGGGCTGTCGCTTGCCCAACTCTGGTGGGCAGTCGAACGCGGCGCTGGCGATACGGGTACCCTGGAGGCGTGGCGGGCGCGGCTGACAGGTTCGTCCATGGAGCAGATGCGAAATGCCGCGAGGGCCCGAGTCAGAGTGATGCCGCGCGATGTGTTCTTGCAGGAGCGGCGTTTGAACCTACCCAGGACACTGGGCGATTCTCTGCGCATGGAAGCGATGCCGCAACCGCTCCTTCAATTGATGGAGGCGGCAAGGCCGGACTGGAGCGAGCCGCGCCGGTGCCGCTTCGCCGTGGCGCTGGCGTGTGACGGAGGCTATCCTGGCGAGAAGCTTCCGCCCCGCGGGCGTCTGTTTCCCAAGGTGGGCGACCTTTGGTCGCATGACTATTACAAGTGGACGTTGTACCGCTTGCAGCCCAGGCTTGCCGAACAGCAGGTGGCAACGCACGAATTCCAGTTGGCGCTGCCCAGTCTGGAAGAAAGCTATTTTTCGCCCCACTTTTTCGCGCGCAATGTTTTTGCTCATTTTCGGGTAACGGTGTTTTCCGCCGGCGCGGCAGGGCGGGTGATGCTGCTCGACGAAGTGCAAAGCGACTGGGTCAACGCCTTGCGCCGCCAGAGGCGGGGTGACAACGTGGAGGTACCGTACCGGTTTTACGACAAGCTGCGGCCGTCCCGCGATTATCGCGTGC
>CAZFEK010000007.1:27951-110162 GCA_964517465.1 uncultured Alcaligenaceae bacterium | reverse complement strand
ACAAGCCTGGCGCATGCCCCACTTGATCAAGCCGCCCAAGAGCTGTCGCCTGCCCGACATCGTCACCATCGACGAAGCGCAGCGGCTCTTCGCGGCAACGCGGGTGTTGAGCTACCGGGTGTTCTACTTCACCCTCTATAGCCTCGGCCTGCGGCTGGGCGAGGGCCTCGCGCTCAAGGTGAGCGATATCGATGCCGCCCGCATGCGCGTGCAGGTGCGCGATGGCAAGGGCAACCGCGACCGGCTGGTGCCGCTGCCCGAAGTGACCCTCGCCACCCTGCGCCGCTTCTGGCAAACCCACCGCCACCCTCAACTCTTGTTCCCCAACCGTCACGGCGGTCTTGCCGGCGCGCAGCGAGCCGCTTCGCCGCTCGATCGCGGCGGGGTGCAAAAGACCTTGCGCCAGGTGGCGGCCCAGTGCGGCCTAACGGGCATGGCGACTGCCACCCTCAAAGCATGAACGTCGCTGTGCCCGTTCCCCCACCCCCGCCCCTCCCCCGCGAGCGGGAGAGGGGAGGTTCCAGCGTCGCTGCGCGACGTTCACGCTAAGTAAAGATCACCCCGCACAGCTTGCGCCACAGCTATGCCACCCATCTGATCGAAGCGGGCGTCGATTTGATCGAGGTGCAAAAGATCCTCGGTCACCATTCCATTCTCACCACCGCACGCTACACCCACCTCACCAGTCAGACCAAGCAGCGGGCGATCGCGCGCATCAACGCCCTGATGGGCGGATTCGTCCTCCCCTGGGGGACGGTCAAGTGATGCGTCTGGCTCAGCTCATCGACACCTTCGGGGGCGATTTTCTGGCGCAATACCGCCATCGTCTGAGTGCCGAGCACCACCAAGCCCTCGCCGCCATCCGGCGCTGTCGTAGTGCCGCCAGCCCGATGATGCAAGTGCGCTGCTCCGACTGCGCCCATCAGACCGTGGTACCCCACTCCTGCGGCCACCGCCACTGCCCGCACTGTCAGCATCACGACAGCCAGCAGTGGCTGGAACGTCAATTGCAGCGGCTTGTGCCCGCCGAGTATTTCTTGATCACCTTCACCTTGCCGGCCCAGATGCGGCCTTTGGCCTTCGCGCATCAGCGTCTCTTCTACGAAGCGCTGATCACCAGCGCCTGGGCCACTGTTCACACCTTCAGCCAGAAGGACCGGCAACTCCAAGGCACGCCGGGCGCCCTTGCCGTGCTGCACACCCAGACGCGCGCTTTGGGCTATCACCCCCATGTGCATCTGCTGATGCCGGCGGCGGCGGTCGATTCCAAACGCCGGCGCTGGCGCACCAAGTCCAGCAAGAAGGGCTATCTCTTCAACCACAAGGCGCTGGCCAAGGTGTTTCGGGCGAAGCTGCTCGCGGCGATCGCGGCGGCCGGACTGCGTTTACCCGCGCCCTACCCCAAGGCATGGGTGGTGGACTGCAAGGCGGTGGGCAGTGGCGACAAGGCGCTCGTGTACCTCGGGCGCTATCTCTACCGCGGCGTCATTCGGGAAGAAGACATCCTCGCTTGCCGCGACGGTCAGGTCACATTCCGCTATCGCGAGGGTAAGAGCGGGCGCATGCAACTGCGCACGCTGCCGGGGCCGCAGTTTCTGTGGCTGGTGCTCCAGCATGTGCTGCCCAAGGGCTTTCGGCGGGCGCGCAATTTTGGTTTTCTGCACCCCAACAGCAAACGGCTGATCGCGCTGCTGCAGTGGCTGCTCAAGTGCGTGCCGGTTGCGGCGTGGACCAGGCCCCGCCCGGCGATGCTGTGCCCCTGCTGCGGGGGGGTGATGAAGATCGTGCGCACCCGAATGGCCTCACCAACCCGCGGAGTGCCTTCCATCCCGCTTGCCCCAGGAGGGGCGCACTGATCGTGTAAGTCGACAAGCACTCGCCGGCACCACGGGAGATCAGCGCCCGCAAGCGGAGTGTTGCGCTCGTCCAGGAATCGGCGGCAGGCCCTCAGAAACAGCACACTCGCGCTGGAATTTCGGGCGCGATCGCGCTACGGCCGATCGCCAGCCCGGGCAAGTGCGGACAAACGCCATCGTTGCGGCGCAACGCCCGCGCGTGGCGATAAGGGAGAAAGAGATATTTTCTGGGGCGTGCCAAACATCGCGCACGCTGACCGGGCTCGTCCAACAAACGGATCAGGTCGCGGCTTCGCGCGACCTATCCTTATTCGTTAGGCGCGGCGGCTGAAATTGGTACTGTTTTGCGGCTGCAAAAGGATGACACAACGGTAAGGCATGGCCCTGAATATACGGCAATAGCGTTGAAGAGAGGCGCGGGAACCTGAACCGCAACGAGCTTGGCTGTGAAGCACGGGATAAGTATGTGACACGGCGAACTCTCCTACTACTTGCAACTAGAGGCCCAAACGCTCGGCGACCTCTATTGCAGCTTGTAGGGTCACCACGAGTTGCCTTGCTTCCGCAATACTAAGCTCGACTTCGACGTTGCCAGTTACGGCTGCATCAGGAACTGAAGCGATATCAACGGACGATAAGGACATGTCAACTTCCGGGACAACGCTCCATGCCTCGAGATTTACGTGACCTTGGTGAATGTTCGGAACAATTTCCACCCAACCTTGCCGATACGGGACCCCAGTGCACTTGATTTGCTTTGATTCCATTCGACGAGTTCCCCTCCTATTGATTTGGCTCGGGGCGCCTAACGTTCGACATGAGGGGCGGCCGGAAGCAAGCGAAGCTTGCTGGAGGACGTCCCCTCGATGGAGTGGTTAGGTGCCTGCCACAAGTACGCAACTCGCTCTCGCCCAGACAGCGGATTCCTGCTGACCTCTCCGCGCACCAAGCCATAGCGCTCATAGAAGCGCTGCGCCATAGGGTTTGCGGTTGAGACATGAAGCGACCAAGACCTTGGCATGCGGCGACTGGCCTCGCCAAGAAGTGCGCGCCCCAACCCCCGCCCTTGCAACGATGGTTCCACAAACAGTTGAGCGATGTACGCTTCGGCGACATTGAAGACGATGAATGCTGCGCAACGACCAGCCACTTCAGCCACAACCGCTTCGCAGGGAGCGCAAAACTCCGACCGCACACGCGCGAGCCAGTGTTCTATTGGCTCCACCGACGCGACATATGCGTTGGCCGAAGCCCAGGAGCGACGCCAAAGCTCTGCAATGAGCATTGTTTCGCCGGGGTCCATCGGGTGAAAGCGCATGTGGCACCTAACGTAAAGTCTGCCGCCTAATAGACGAAAAATATTCCGTCAAATGCAGAAAACGCCGCTGAAAAACGGAACAAAAGCCTTTAAGATCATGCGATTCTGGAAATTTAGTGGGGCCTAAAGGTGGAACAAAAAGCATCGTCGCCTCCCAAGCTCTTGGATCAGGTCCGGGGCAAGATTCGACTGAAGCATTACAGCCTGCGGACCGAGCAAGCTTACGTGGATTGGATTAGACGATTTATTTTGTTTTTCGGCAAGAGGCATCCGCGAGAGCTCGGCGCGGCCGACGTGGAGCGCTTCCTCACCCATCTGGCGGTGGAGGGGCGGGTGGCGGCGGCCACGCAGAACCAGGCCAAGAGTGCGCTGCTTTTCCTCTATCGCGAGGTCCTGGGCGTGGAGCTGCCCTGGCTCGACAACGTTGAACAGGCCAAAACCGGCCGCCGCCTGCCGGTGGTGCTCACTCGCGATGAGGTGCGCCGACTGCTCGCGCAGCTATCGGGCACGCACTGGCTGGTGGCAAGCCTGCTGTATGGCGCGGGCTTGCGGCTCATGGAAGCATTGCGCCTCAGGGTAAAAGATGTGGAGTTCTCTCGGCGGGAAATTCTCGTGCGCGACGGCAAAGGTTTCAAAGACCGCGTCACGATGCTGCCCGCCGCGCTGCTCGAACCGCTCGAGGCGCATCTGGCCGAAGTGCGGGCGCAACACCGGGCGGCGCTTGGCGAGGGACGGGGCGATGTCTATCTGCCTTTTGCGCTGGCGCGCAAGTATCCCGATGCACCTTTCGAATGGGGCTGGCAATTTGTTTTTCCGGGGCGGGGTTTGGCGACCGATCCGCGCTCGGGCGTGGTGCGGCGTCATCATTTGCAGGACCAGGCGGTGCAGCGTGCCGTTCGCCAGGCCGCGCATGACGCGAGCATCGCCAAGCAGGTCTCGCCGCACAGCTTGCGGCACTCCTTCGCCACCCATCTCTTGGAGAGCGGCTATGATATCCGTACCGTTCAGGAACTCCTGGGCCACTCCGACGTGCGCACCACCATGATCTACACCCACGTGTTGAACCGCGGCGGGCGCGGGGTGCGAAGCCCCTTGGATGCTTCCCCTGGGCAATGACTGAGGGCCTCGCGCGGGCACGGCCAAACACCGCGCAACTGAGCCGTCGCTCCGGGTTTTCCCGGGTCGCGCGCCGCCGCCCGATCCGGCGCCCGCGCCCTGAAAGTTGTGCGGCGCTTTGGCCGCTGTCCGACTGGCGGGTCGCGCCACGCGTGGGCTTGGCGCGCGGGTGTGCCGCGCGGGTTCTTACGCGCGAGGCGCGGGGCCCCGCCCGAGGACGCGATTTGCGGCCGTAGCGCCGCGCGGCTTGCAGGGCGCGGGCGCGGACTTCGTTCGCCACACCTCACGGGGCCTTTGGTTCTTTGTTTCCGCTTCTTGGCCTGTGGTGCTTGGCTTTCGCCTTTCGCCCTTCGTTCCTGCGTTTGGCTTCTTCCTCACCCAACCAGTCCGCAGCCCAGCCGGCTCTTCTCCGCCCTGCCTGCGCCGCCCTGGCATCGCCTCTACGCCGTTCCCGGCCGCTTGCCTTGCCCCAACATGCGATAACAATACAGTCGCGTCTGCCGTCGGTCGGCGACGTCGATGACGGCCTCGGGTTCAAGGCCGGGGACCATGAAGCTGTTGCTCACCAGGAGACTGCCCTCGCTCATGCTTTTTCTGGCGTGGGCGATGAGCCTGGGCATCGGCTCGGGCGAGAGGAAGGCATACACCAGCGCATAAGGGGCGAGGCGCTCGCGCCAAAAGTCGCCACGTCGAATGCTCACATTGGGCAAACCGCGCGAAGCCAGCGCGGCCCACGCCCAGGTGAGGGGCGCGTGCTCGATGCCGACGAAGCTGCAATCAGGCCGGGCGCGCGCCAAATGGCGCAAGAGGCCGCCGTCGCCGCAACCCAGATCGATGATTTTCGCGGGCTCCTGCGGCAGCAGTTGCAAGAGCGCTTCGGCCGTGGGCTGGTTGGACAGAAAAAGCGGCACGCGGCTCACGTCGGTGCGCCAGAAAATGGCCAAGCTCAGAAGGAAAGCGAAGAGATACCACAGCGGGTCGATGGGCAGTTGCAGCGCGCCGTAGATGGCAATGGGAAAAAGCGCGTGGATCAGCCACCACCAGCGCGGCGCGCGTTGGGCCGCGCTGACCGCGGCGGCAATGAGTCCCTGGGCAAGCGCCAGCAAAAATGGGGCTTCGAGCGCCTGCGGCCAAAAGGTGACGGCCAGAAACAACAATGCCGCCGCCACGCCTTGCGCCGCGAGTGCCGCCACGAGCGGCGGGGTATGTCGTTTCACTTCTTCGTCGTCCATGTTTGTCGAATGCCGGGCGTTTGCTGCTGTGCTGTGGGGCGAGGCGGGGTTCAGGATAAACCTTTTGGTGAGTGAAGTGCTTGCGATCACGTCACGGACGATGCTGGGCGAGTGATGGGGCCACCCGTCTCGCCTGCCCTTCGCCATCAAGGGGCGCCGCAAACCGTTGATCCTTACGCGGACAGCCACGCCTACCCCAGCCCATCGAGGGGGAGGGAGTTGCTTGCTTTGAAATGGGGGGCGGGGGCAAGGCAATCAGGGTTCCGCGCGCTTGGGGTTGAGGGTGAGCGTCAGCCCATCTTTGTCTTCGGGTTTGGCGGCCATCAGGATCACCGTCACGCGGCGGTTGTTGGCGCGGCCCTGGGGCGTGGCGTTGCTTTCAATCGGCTGATGTTCGGCAAAACCTACGGCGGACATACGCACCGCGGGCACACCTTCGCCGATGAAAAGGCGCACCACGCTGGCGGCGCGGGCGCTGGACAGCTCCCAGTTCGAGGGATAGGTCACCGTGCTGATGGGCACGTTGTCGGTATGCCCCTCCACTTGAATGCGGTTGGGCACCTTGGCGAGCACGCGTGCCGCTGCCCGCAAGGCCGGCACCGCGGCCGGCTGCAAGTAAGCCTGGCCGACATCGAACAAGGCGCTGGCGCTGATGTCCACGCTGATGCCGCGTTCGGTTTGCTGCACCTTGGCCAGGCCTTGCGCCACCATGGGGCTCAGGGCTTCGAGCAATTCCTTGCTGACGATGTCGTTGGTCGAGACCTCGGGCGCGGGCTTGGCGCCGGTCTCGGGAGGTTCCGGCGCCGGGGTAACCGGGGGCAACACCTCAGGGCCCGCCTTGCCGCGCAGGGGCGGTGCAATCTGCACTTGGGTGAAGGCCGTGGTAAGCGACTCCGAAAGCACGCGGTATTTGCCTTCGTTCACTTGCGAGATGGCGTACATCACCACAAAAAAGGCAAACAACAGCGTGATGAAATCGGCGTAGGAAACCAGCCAGCGTTCCGGCTTTTCGTCGTCTTCTACCGAGGCGTGGCGGCGGCGCATGTCACTTCTTCGGTTTGGCCGCGGGCTTGGCGCCTTTGGCAGGTTCGGCAGGCGGCAGATAACCCGACAGACGCGATTCGATCAGCCGCGGGTTTTCACCGTGGCCGATGCCGCACAGGCCGTCGATGATCATTTCTTTCACCGCCACTTGCCCGGCGACCAGGTTCTTGAGCTTGCCGGCGATGGGCAAAAACACCAGGTTCGCAAAACCGACGCCGTAAATCGTGGCCACGAAAGCCACCGCGATACCGGCGCCCAATTTGCTGGGCTCAGTCAGATGCTCCATGACCTGGATGAGCCCCAGCACCGCGCCGATGATGCCGATGGTGGGCGCGTATCCGCCCGCCGCTTCCCACACCCGCGCGGCAGCACGGTGGCGCGACTCAAAAGCGGCGATCTCGACACCCAGCGCATTGCGCAACAGATCCGGCGGCACACCGTCGGCCAAGAGCTGCAGCCCCTTCTTGATGAACGGATCTTTGGCGGTATAGGCGTAATTTTCCAGCGCCAGGGTGCCTTCGCGCCGCGACACCTGGCTCCACAAACCGATCTGCCGTATGGTTTCCAGGCTCGGGCCGGCCGGCGGCTTCACTACCCAACGCGCCAAACGCATGGCATCGCGGAACACCGGCAAAGGGCTTTGCACCATCACCGCACCCACGGTGCCGCCCAAAACGATCACCAACGCGGCCAACTGCAGCAGCGAATTCAGGTTGCCGCCTTCGATCACCTGGCCGCCGACGATGGCGGCCAAGCCCAGCGCCAAGCCGATGATGGTGATGTAGTCCGTCACCCGCGCCTCCCGCCCCCGCCCGCGCTCAGGCCGCGACTCGCTTCACCTTGCTGCGCGTCGGCTCGGGCCGCTCCGGCGCCCAGGGCTTCAACTTGGCGCGCAGGCGAGCCACCGCCTGGCTGTGCAACTGGCACACGCGAGACTCGGACACGCCCATCACTTCGCCGATTTCCCTGAGGTTCAATTCTTGCTCGTAATAAAGGCCCATCACCAGCTTTTCGCGCTCGGGCAAGTCGTCGATCGCCTCGATCAGGGCCGCGCGCACCCGCTCGTCTTCCAGGAATTCCAGGGGGCTGGGGTGACCGTCGGGGCAGTGGCGATCGAGAAAATGCTCGTCTTCGCTGTCGCTGAAATCCTCGAAATAAACGATCTGATAACCGCGCGCCTCTTGCAGAGTGGTTTGGTAGTCGGCGAGGCTCATGCCCAGCGCGTCGGCCAGTTCTTTTTCGGTGGGCTGGCGGCCGTTGCGCTGCTCGAGCTGGCTGATCATCGCCTCGATGCGCCGCATGTCGCGCCGCAAACTGCGCGGCAGCCAGTCGTTTTGCCGCAGCTCGTCGAGCATGGCGCCGCGTATGCGCTGTATGGCATAGGTTTCGAACTCAGCGCCCTGTGACACCTGATAACGCCGCACCGCATCGAGCAAGCCGATCATGCCGGCTTGAATGATGTCCGCCACATCCACCGAGGCCGGCAAGCGCACCATCATGTGATGTGCGATGCGCTTGACCAGCGGCGAGTAGCGCTGGATGTAAGTGTCGGTATCGACCTGGCCTTTTGCCGTGTACATAAATCCTCCTCAGGCCGCGAGCGCCGTGCGGCGGGCGTGCATCAGCCGCTCGAACAACAAGCCCATGGCGCCTTCGGTCGCCTCGACCTGGGCGGCGCCCAACATCTGATTGGCGAGCTGCCGGTACCGCTTGGCCGAAGCCGCCGCCGGGTGCGCCAACACCACCGCCCGCCCCGCCGCTCGCGCTTTGGCCAAGCGATCGTCGCGCGGCACCGAACCGAAATATTCCAGCGTCACCGCCAGATAGCGGCGCGAAACCAAGGCAAGGTTGTCGAAGATTGCGCGTGCTGCGGCATCATCGTCGACGCAATTGACCAAGATCCGGAAGTGCCGCTGCGCCGTGGCGCGATGAATCGCTTTGATCAAGGCATACCCGTCGGTGATGGCGGCGCGGCTGCCATTGACCACCACCACCCAGTCCTCGGCCGCCAGGGAAAGCGAATCCGCCGTTTCCATTTGCGCCACCGCGGTATCGACCAACACGGTATCCAGCGGCAAACGCAGCTTGGAGAATTCATCCATCAGCGCCTCTTGGCGCATCGCGGTAGCTTCCCTAAGGGCGCGCAGGCCGCGCGCCGCGGGCAGCAGCGCAACGCCTTCCGGCCCGCGCAAAACGGCACTGGCGAGCGCGGCGCGCCCGGCCACCACATCGGCGAGGCTCCACCGCGGGGCGCGAACCGGCCCCTGGCCGCGGGCGGGGTCGGGATTTTCGTCCACCACCAGCACCCGCCGCCCGGCCTCTGCCAACGCGGCGGCGAGGTTTTGCACGCAAGTGCTCTTGCCTACGCCGGGGCAACCCGAGGCAACGGCGATCACTTTCAGGCCCTCGTTGCGAAAGAGCCGGCGCAAGCCGGCCGCTTGATCGAAGTCGCGCTCAGCCAAGGTTCACCTCGGGCAGGTTCAAGCCCAGACCGCGGGGCTTTCCCGGATGAGCCAGCAGCAAACCGGTTTCGCTTTCGGATAACTGGAAAGGTGAAGGCGTTTTGCTCACCTGCCGGAACACGCGATGGATGAGGTATTGGCGATTGCCCGGAAACAAATCCTCCGGCACGCGCTGCCCGGTGGAGATGAAATGCAGCACCAGCTGATGCCGGATGGCGGCATCCAGCGCCGTGCCCAAACTCACCGCCTCGTCGGTTTTGGTGATGATGCAGCCGGCGAGGCCGCTGGCCCGATAGACATTGACGACTTCTTCCAGAGTTTCGGCATTGCTCGTGGCGTTGAGCAAAAGCACCCGCTGCACCGGCGTGCCGGGATGGGTGAGCAAGGCCACTTGCTCGGCCACCGCCTGGTCGCGTTGGCTCATGCCCACGGTATCGATCAGCACCAAGTGTTTGTGGGTCAAGTCCGCAAGCGCGCCGTTCAAGTCTTCGAGATCTTTTACGCCATGCACCGGAATGCCCAGGAGCTTGCCGTAGATGCGCAACTGCTCGTGCCCGCCGATCCGATAGCCGTCGGTGGTGAGCAGCGCTACGCGCTCCGCGCCGTAACGCACCACCGCGCGGGCCGCAATTTTGGCGGTGGTGGTGGTTTTGCCCACGCCGGTGGGGCCGATGAGGGCGTACACGCCGCCTTCGTTGATCATGGCTTCTTCCGCAGACGGAGTCAGCAAGTTGCGGGTGAGCGCCGCCATCAGCCATTTGGCGGCTTGTTCGTTGCCCATGCCGCGCGGCAAGTGGTCCAACAGATGCCGTGCCAGGAGCGGCGAAAAACCGGCGTTGAGCATTTGGCGCAAAAGCCTCGCCCCGGCCGGATCGCGGCGCTGCAGATCGCCCCAGGCGAAGCTCGCCATCTGCTCTTCCACCATGTTGCGCAGAATGCGAATTTCGGCGGCAAGCTGGCGCTCGTTGACCGATGGCGTCTGCCCTTTGGTTTCGTGCTCCCGCGCAGCCTTGGCCACCGCCGCCGGGGCTGACCGCGGAGCCGCTTCCGGCAGCGCTTCGGCCTTGGTTTCGGGCGCCGCAGCACGCTGGTCGCGGCGACGGAATACCTCGGCCGGACGCGCCGTGGGCGCTGCCTGTGCGGGCGCCGCTTCGCTTTCGGTCGGCAGCGATGCCACCGCATCGGCGAGATCGGCGATTTCTTCGCCCGCCAAGGCCAGGATTTCCACCCCGCCTTCGACCGGACGATTGGACAACAGCACGGCGTCGGGCCCGAGCCGCTCGCGTATGACGCGCAGCGCGTCGCGGGACGATTTGGCAAAAAACTTCTTGACGTTCATCCTCGACCTCCGATGATCGAAGTCACCCTGATGGTGCGGGCGTCAGGCACTTCGGCCTGGGCGATCACCCGCAGTTGCGGCAAGGTACGGCGCAGGAAACGCGCCAGGAGTGGGCGCAGCGGCCCGGGAACGATGAGCACCGGCGTGAGCCCCATTTGCTCCTGCCTTTGCGTCGCGGTAGCGGTTTCGCGCAACAATGTTTCCGCAAGGCCGGGCTCGATGGTGGCGCGTTCCGGAGCACCCGCGTCCATGGCATGCAGCAAGAGGCGCTCGAGCTCCGGGTCCAGTGCGATCACCGGCACGTCTTCTTCGCCGGGCACGATGCTCTGCACGATGGCGCGGCCCAGCGCGGCCCGCACCAGCGCGGTGAGCTCGTTGGGGTCTTGGAGCCGCGGCGCATGCTCGGCCAGCACTTCGATGATGGTGCGCATGTCGCGAATGTGCACCGATTCGTCGAGCAGGTTCTGCAGCACTTTTTGCACCGCCGAAAGCGAAAGCGTCTTGGGCACCAGGTCTTCCAGCAGCTTCGGATTTTCGCGCGCCAAGTGATCCAGCAATTGCTGCGTTTCCACCCGCCCCAACAGTTCGGCGGCGTGTTTCATCATCAAGTGATTCAAATGCGTGGCAATCACCGTGCCGGCATCGACCACGGTGTAACCGAGGTTCTGGGCCTGGTCGCGCGCGGCACTTTCCAACCAGACGGCGGGCAGGCCAAAGGCCGGATCGCGGGTGACGATGCCGGGCAGGTTGATCGCCGTTCCGGCGGGATTGATGGCGAGGTACATTCCGGCATAGGCCTCGCCGCGGCCGACTTCCACGCCCTTGAGCGAAATGCGATAGCCGCTGGGCTTCAATTCGAGATTGTCGCGAATGTGCACCGGCGGCGACAGAAAACCCACTTCTTGCGCAAACTTCTTGCGTATCGCTTTGATGCGCCGCAGAAGCTCGCCATCCTGGGCACGATCGACCAGAGAGATCAGGCGATAGCCCACTTCCAGGCCCAGCACATCGACCGGCGCCACATCGCTCCACGAAGCTTCGTGCGCTTCCGGCGGAACCGCCTGGGGTGCCGGCGCAACCTCTTCTTTGGCCAGCGCCAAACGTTGGCGCATCCAATACGCGGCACCGCCCAGCAGGCCGGCGAATAACAGGAATGCGATATGCGGCATTCCCGGCACCAAGCCCATGAGGCCGACGATGG
Source organism: uncultured Alcaligenaceae bacterium (assembly GCA_964517465.1). GTDB lineage: Bacteria > Pseudomonadota > Gammaproteobacteria > Burkholderiales > Casimicrobiaceae > JACPUX01. Next base: position 98,594 of record CAZFEK010000007.1, on the reverse strand, counting down.
CCGCAGTGATCGCCAGCACCTGGGGCTTGTTCAGCACCTGGCTCATGATTTGCTGGCTGGTATCTTCATCGGTGGCCACGCGCGTGACCACCACGCCTGCTGCGGTGGAAACCAGCAGCGCCGGTATCTGCGCCACCAGGCCGTCGCCGATGGTCAGCAAGGTGTAGTTGGAAGCAGCATCGGCCAGTGCCATGTCGTGCTGCAAAGTGCCGACCAGAAGCCCGCCGATGATGTTGATGAACAGAATGAGTATGCCGGCCACGGCATCGCCGCGCACGAACTTCGAGGCGCCGTCCATGGAACCGAAGAAGTCCGCCTCCTGGGAAATGGTGGTGCGGCGCTTCCTGGCTTCTTCCTCGCCGATGAGGCCGGCGTTGAGATCGGCGTCGATCGCCATTTGTTTGCCCGGCATCGCATCCAGAGTGAAGCGGGCCGACACCTCGGCGATGCGCCCGGCGCCTTTGGTGATGACCACGAAATTGATGATCACCAGGATGACGAACACCACGATGCCCACGGTGTAGTTGCCGCCCACCAGGAAGTGCCCGAAAGCCTCGATCACCTTGCCCGCGGCGTCGGGGCCGGTGTGGCCTTCGAGCAGCACCACGCGGGTGGAGGCGATGTTGAGCGACAGGCGCAGCAAGGTGGTGAGCAGCAGAATGGTGGGGAAAACGGCGAAATCGAGCGGCTTCAGCGTGGACAAGCCCACCAGCAGCACCATGATGGATAGCGCGATGTTGAAAGTAAAAAGCACATCGAGCACCATCGGCGGCAGCGGCAGCACCATCATCGACAGAATGGCCAGGATCACCAGCGGCGCCGCCAGGCTGCGTATGGGCACGCCCTCGGGGATGAAAGGCAGTTTCAGGGTGCCGTTCATGCCGCAGTTCCGGGATCAAGCTCGGGCGGCACCGCCAGCGCTTCGGGTTGCACCGGGGCCGCGCCGCCGTTTTTGTTCCAGGCGCGCAACTGGTAGACCCAGGCCAGCACCTCGGCGACGGCGCTGTAGAGCGCCTGCGGTATTTCCATGTCGAGTTCGGCGTGGCGATACAAGGCCCGCGCCAACGGCGGCGCCTCGAGCACCGGCACGTGATGCGCATCAGCCAGCTCGCGGATCTTGAGCGCAATGAGGCCGGCGCCTTTGGCCACCACTTTGGGCGCGCGCATCTGGCCGTTTTGATATTGCAGGGCTACCGCATAATGCGTCGGGTTGGTCACCACGACGTCGGCCTTAGGCACTTGCGCCATCATCCGGCGGCGGGCCACTTCGCGCTGCTGGGCGCGAATGTGGGCCTTCAAATGCGGATCGCCTTCCTGTTCTTTCGATTCGCGGCGCACTTCCTCTTTGGTCATGCGCATCTTCTTGTGATAACTCCAGAGCTGAAAAGGCACGTCGATGGCCGCCAGCACGCCCAGCGACCCGGCAATCACCAAAAAGCTCCAGCCGACGATGCGGCCCATATGGGCGATGCCCTCTTCCAAACTCTCGGACACCAAACCAAAGGCCGCCTCGCGCTGCGACCACATCGCCCAGGCGGCGAAACCGACGATGAGCAAGGTCTTGGCGAGCGCCAAGCCCAATTGCGCCAGGCCCTGGGTGGAGAACATGCGCTGCAGCCCCGACAGCGGGTCCAGACGCTTGAAATCGGGCTCCAGGGCCTTGGTGGACAGGTTCCATCCCGAAAGCAGAAGCGGCGCGAGCAGCGCGAACAGCGTCAGGAGTCCCAGCAGCGGCGTGATCGCCAGCAAGCCCTCCCAGGCTTCGCGCGCAATCACGGCCAGCATGAATTGGGGGTCGAAGGCCATGGCGCGATCGAATTGCAGCCCTTGCGCCAAAAGGCGCTGGAAGTCGCGGGTGATTTGCGGCATCAAAAGCCAGGCCATGATCGCCGCGCCGCCCAGCAAGGCGAAGCTCGCCAGTTCGCGCGAGCGCGGGATCTGGCCTTCCTCTCGGGCTTGCTCCAGCCTTCTGGGGGTTGCTGATTCAGTTCGTTCGAGATCGCTGTTGTCTTCCGCCATGGCGGACTCCGGGCGTAGCTGGAGGCCATTATCAGCGGCGGCGTCAAGGGGCAATCCGGCAAACAAAGCCCCTTTCGCGGCGCAATTGCGGGGCTTGGCCGGGACGCCCAAGAGCCCGCAGGCCCGGAAGAAGACCGATAGGCGAAGTTTCAGGCGGTGCGCGGGTTAACCACGGTCAGGGCGGGAAACCGCTGAAAGTCACGGTCGGCGAGCGTTTCGATGGCCTGAAAAGCCGCTTGGTGGTGAGTCTTCCCGGTGCGCGCACACCAGCAGATTGGTGTCGATGGCGACAACCCGCCGCGGCCTTCGTAGCCGAGCCAGCGCAATTGCGCCCAAACCCTCTTTTGCCATACGGCTTTTAACCTGCCGCAGCAAGGGACCGAAAATTTCGATGGTGGTCTTCATGGCCGAACGGGCGGGCTGCGATTTGCGTACCCCCATCGTAGTCCACCCCCCCGGCTCGGGGTCAAGCGGGCATAGGCGCTGGACTCAGGCGGCCATGGCCAGTTGCTTGGATTCTTCGGCGAAGAGGTTATAGGCCTGCTCGGTAGGCTGACTGAGCAGTTCCTTGACGTCGAGGATGAGCACGATTTCACCTTCCGCCGACATGGTCACGCCCGCCACGCCCTTGGGCCGGAAGGCATCGAGCGATTTGATGACCACGTCGTCGCGGCCGGTGAAGCTGTCCACCACCAGGATAAATTGCGTTTCGGCCGACTGGATCAGCACGCCCACCTTGGGGCCGGGTTGTTCTTTCCACCCGATCAAACCGGCCAGCGAGAGCACGGGAATCACCTCGCCGCGCACGATCATCATGGGCTTGCCGCCCACTTGCTGAATCTCGCCGGGTTCGACCTTGAGGATTTCTCGAACCAGCGTCAAGGGCACGGCAAAAGGTTGCTCTCCCAGGCGCATCAGAAGCACGGGAAGAATGGCCAAGGTGAGAGGCAAACCGATGGCGATGACGGTACCCTTGCCCACGTTGGATTCGATATCGATCTGGCCATTGAGTTTTTGGATGTTGGTCTTCACCACATCCATGCCCACGCCGCGGCCGGAAACGTCGGAAATCACGTTTTTGGTCGAGAAGCCGGGCAGGAAGATGAGATTCAGGCAACCGCGATCATCCAGTTCGGCACCAGCCTCGGGGGTGATGAGGCCTTTTTCCACCGCCTTTTGGCGTATCGTTTCCGGGCTCATGCCGCGGCCGTCGTCGGCGATTTCGATGACGATGTGGTCCCCTTCCTGGCGCGCCGAAAGATGCACTTGCGCGCGCACCGCCTTGCCGGCGCGCTGACGTTCCTCGGGCCCTTCGACGCCGTGGTCGATGGCGTTGCGCACCAAATGCACCAGCGGGTCGTTGAGGTCTTCGAGCATGGTCTTGTCGATTTCGGTTTCTTCGCCCGACAGCACGAGGTCGACGTCCTTGCCCAATTGCCGCGCGAGGTCGCGGGCAATACGCGGGTATTTCTGGAACAGGCGGCTGATCGGCTGCATGCGGGTCTTCATCACCGCGTTCTGCAAGCTGCTCACCAAGAGATCGAGCTGGCTCACCGCATCATCCAAGGCGCGCAAGGTGCCGTCATCGTCTTTGCCGTGCAACAGGTCGGTGCGCAGGCAATTGAGCCGGTTCTTGGTCAGGCCGATTTCGCCCGAAAGCGTCAGTACCTGATCGAGGCGCTCGGTGTCGATACGGATGGTGGTTTCGCGAGCCACCCCGGAGTTGACCACTGCCGCGGCCGCGGTCGCGGCGGCCGATTTCGCCGCCGGCGCCGGCATTTCCTTCGCCGCCGCCGGGGTTTCGCTGCGTGTTTCCTCGCGCCTGCCGCCGGTGATCACGCGAAGCAAACCGCCCCAATCCGGGCCGCTGCCCGAACTTGCCGGCGCGCTCGGAGCGGCCGCGGGCGCCGGGGACGAGCCCGGCGCGGCGGGATGGCCATCGAGCACCGCCTGCAGCGACTGGATCACTCCGGCTTCGGCAGCGCTGGGCATACGCGCCGAGCGCAATTCATCGAACATGCGGCGCACCTCGGCAGTTGCCGCCATGATCACGTCCATGGTTTCGGGCGCCAAAGCGAGTTCGCCGTTACGCAAGCGGTCGAACAGGTTCTCGGTCAAGTGGCAAAGCGCCACCAGTTCAGTGGCATTGATGAAGCCGGCGCCGCCTTTGATGGTGTGAAAGCCGCGGAAAATGTCGTTGAGCAAGCTGCGATCGCCCGGGCGTTTCTCCAACTCGACCAACTTGTTGTCGACACCCGAGAGAAGATCGCCCGCCTCTTGCAGGAAATCCTGCAACAGGTCTTCCATTTCGCCGAAATCGCTCATTTCCCCATCCTCTTTCCGAACACTTCCTCTCCAGGATCGCCGAGACTCGAGGCCTCGGCGACCAATGCCCGCGGCAGCGGCTTCAGAACCCCAGCGACTCGAGCAGGTCGTCGACCTGCGACTGGTTGTTGACTACATCCTCGCGCCCTTGGCCCTTGATCACCGGGCCGTTGAGCAAGCCCTCGCCGCCGTCCGCCCGCTTGAGCGGCACCGCATGCTCGATCAGCAGCGCAACCAGCTGGTCTTCCAGAGACTTGGCGAGATCGGTGATTTTCTTGATCACCTGCCCGGTGAGGTCTTGAAAGTCCTGCGCCATCATGATTTCCAGCAGCTCCGCATTGGTAGCCGCGGTCTTGGCCGGCACGCCGCGCAGGTAGGCCCGCGTGCGCTCGGCCACTTCCTTGAATTGCTCGGGGGTCATCTGGTTGGCGAAAACCCGCTCCCAATCGGCGGAAAGGCGCGTGGCCTCGCGCTCCATCTCTTCCTGCAGGGGTTTCGCCTTTTCCGTGGCATTGAGCGCGCGATTGGCCGCTTGTTCGGTGAGATGGGCGACATAGGCGAGCCGATCACAGGCGTCGGGAATGGCCGAGGCCGCCTGCTCCACCAGGCTGTCATAACCCAGCTCACGCAAGCTGTTGTGCAGTTGCCGCGTCATGTGACCGATGCGCGAAATCATGTCGCGTTCGCCATCTTCGCCCTCGTCCACGGCCGCGCCATTGCCTTTGGCCACCGGCACGACTTCCACCGCGGGCGCCGGAGTCTTGATCTTGGCCTTGCTCTTGGCGGGAACCGCGCGCGCCGGGGCGGGTGCGGGGGCGGGTGCCGGCTTGGTGCCAGGCTGCTTGGAGGCGACGATGCTCTCGAACAACGCCTCGAGCTCGGGCGTGTCGTTGTCGGCGTGGGTGCTGGCGGTTTCCATCTCAGGCTCCTACCTGTTCCATTCTCTGGAAGATTTTCGAGAGCTTCTCGTCAAGAGTGGAAGCCGTGAAGGGTTTGACGATATAGCCGCTTGCGCCGGCTTGCGCCGCCGCAATGATGTTCTCTTTCTTGGCTTCGGCAGTGATCATCAGCACCGGCAAGCCCTTGAGGCGCTCATCGGCGCGAATGCGCTTCAGGAGTTCCAATCCGTCCATGTTGGGCATGTTCCAGTCCGACACGACGAAATCGAAATCTCCTGCGGCCAGCTTCTGCAGGGCATTGACGCCATCCTCGGCCTCTTCGACATTGGAAAAGCCCAACTCCTTGAGCAGGTTGCGCACGATGCGCCGCATGGTGGAAAAGTCGTCCACGACCAAGAACTTGATGTCGTTGTCAGGCATGGAATCCTCCGCTTGTGGTGGGATGTTTCATGACCTTGCGCTCATGGCCGACGCTGCAAATAGGGCATGAGCGTCTTGGACAACAAAGTAGGCTCGAATTTCGCCACATAGGCGTCGACCCCCACGCTCTGGCCTTGCGCCTTGTTCGCTTCTGACGACAAAGAGGAATGCATCACCACCGGTATTCCTTTGAAACGAAAGTCCGACTTGATATTGCGGGTGAGCACGTAGCCGTCCATCTCGGGCATTTCCGCATCCACCAGAATGAGTTTGATGCGCCGATCCAGCGCCACCCCTTCGTTGGTGGCGCTGGCCGCGGCCGCCTTGAGCTTCTCCCAGGCGTCCCGGCCGTTGACGGCGTATTTGTGCTGCACGCCCATCTTGTCCAGCACTTCGGCAATTTTGCGCCGCGCCAGGGGCGAATCATCGGCGAAAAAGACGGTGTTTTGGTCCGCCTCTTCGAAGCGTTCGACTCCGGCCACCGGGATTTCGCCCAGGGCTTTGGCCAAAACCTGCTCGACATCGAGGATGGAAACCAGCTGCCCATTGGGAGTTTCGGTCACTGCCGTGATCAAGCCCTCGTTGGCGTTCATCATCGCATCGGGTGCGCGCACCGACTCCCAATCGACGCGGATGATCCGGTCAACGCTGTCCACCAAAAAAGCGAGCGTGTGGCGGCTGTATTCGGTCACCAGCATGGTCGATTCGGTGTTGTTGCTGGCGCCGCGGGTCTTGACGAATTTGCCCAGGCTGATCACCGGAATGATATTGCCGCGCAAGGCGATGAGCCCCTCCACGCCATGGGGCATATGGGGGGTGCGGGTGATTTTGGGGGTGTGGCTGACTTCCTTGACCTTAAACACGTTGATGCCGAAATTTTCGCCCGTGCCCAGGCCAAAGAGCAGGATCTCCATTTTGTTGGAGCCCACCAGGCGGGTACGCGCATCGATGTCGTCGAGCATGCCGTGGTTGTCTTGGCTGTCCATCAGAATGTTTCCCATGGTCGTACCTCAGGCCAGGAGGCGCGTGACCGTCTCGGCCAAGCGATGCGGCTCGAACTTGGGCACGTATTCATCGACGCCGACGGAACGACCCAGTTGCTGGTTGGAACGGCCGGAAAGCGAGGAATGCATGAGCACCGGAATCCCCGCAAAGCGGGCGTCGTTTTTGATTTTGCGGGTCAGCATGTAACCGTCCATTTCGGGCATTTCGACGTCGGTGAGGACGAGCTGGACGTAGTCCTTCACCGGTTGCCGGGCCGCGTCGGCGTAATCGGCGATCTTCTGCAGCTCATTCCAGGCTTCTTTGCCGTTGACCGCAGAAATGTGATTGACGTGCATGGCGTCGAGGGTGCGCGTGATTTGCCGCCGCGCAATCGAGGAATCGTCGGCGAAAAATACGGTGCGGTCCTTGTGCTGGATCGGCTTCAAGTTGCGGAACATGGCGCTGTCATCGTCTTGCTGAGTCTCGGCGAGCACCTTTTCCACATCGAGCATCATCACCAAACGGCCGTCGCCGAGTTCGGACACCGCCGTCACCAAGCCTCCGAGTTTGGCGGTCAGCATCGACGGCGGTACCCGCATGGCCGACCAATCCAGGCGCAAAATGGTATCGACCGCTTCAACCAGAAAACCCTGCGTCTGGCCGTTGTATTCGGTGACGATCATCACGCTGGGCGGAGCGGCGGTCTCCACCGGCGAAAAGGCGGAAAGAAACTTGGCCAGGCTGACGACGGGAATCAGCGCGCCGCGCAAACTGACCATCCCTTCCACTGCGGGAGGCATTTCCGGGGCCCGCGTGATCGCCGGCGTGCGCATCACTTCGCGCACTTTGAAGACGTTGATCCCGTAGGTCTCGCGCCGACCGGAGGCGACATCCGTGCCCAGGGTGAAGAGCAGGATCTCCAGTTTGTTGGTGCCGGCCAGTTTGGTGCGTTCATCAACCCGCTTCAGTAGATCGGACATGCTTGGCTTCCTTTACCCCAAAGGCCCGCCCTCACCGCGCAGCGCGCGTTTGGGCCAGGCGGCGCCGCCAAATGGCGCATATGGCACATTAACGGTCATTCCGCGCTTTCCCTTTAGCCGCTGTTGGCCGGCGGGACCGTTCCATTTCCGGGCGCAGCCGGCGCCTGATGCTCCGGCGGATTCCCGCCCGGAGTGATCACTTCCGGCGTCACTTCGGAACCTTCCGACAGCTCGACCTTCTGGCTTTCCCGGGTGATCGCCTCTTCGGTCTTGCGGTTCATCACGATGATGCTGATGCGCCGGTTGATGGGGCTCGCCGGTTCGTCCTTGACGTAGGGCACGGCAGCGCCCAAACCGACCACGCGCAGGAGTTTGCCCTCTTGCAAGCCGCCAACCACCATTTCCCGGCGCGAGGCGTTGGCTCGGTCGGCGGAAAGCTCCCAGTTGCTATAGCCGCGTTCGCCCCCGGAATACGGCGTGGCGTCGGTATGACCGGAGAGGCTCACCCGATTGGGGACTTCGTTGAGCACCCGGCCGATTTCGCGCAGGATGTCGCGGGTGTAGCTTTGTAGTTCGGCGCTGCCGCTGCCGAACATCGGGCGGTTCAACTCGTCCACGATCTGGATGCGCAGTCCCTCTTCGGTGAGGTCGAGAAGCATCTGGCGCTTGTACGGTTTGAGCGACGGCGAGCTGTCGATCAGCCCTTCGAGCTTGACCTTCAAGTCCTTCAGGCGCAGAGCGTCTTGCCGGGCGATTTCGGCGCGCGCCGCTTCGAGGTTGATGCTCTTTTTCCGGGTAGGGCTCTCCCCTTCCTTGACCTGTGCGGTCTTGCGCGTGAGATCCTTGCCCCCTCCCTTCAAGATGCTCGATGCGTCGCCCGACCCCGAGCCGCCTTGCAAGGCGACCTTGAGCGGAGTTTTGAAATAATCCGCGATACCTTGCAAGTCGCCTTTGGTGGTCGAGCCCAGCAGCCACATCAACAAAAAGAAGGCCATCATCGCGGTGACGAAGTCGGCATAGGCGATTTTCCATGCCCCGCCATGATGACCGTGCGCACCTTTCTTGATGCGTTTGACGACGATGATGGGCTGCTTGTCTTTGGCGGCCATGGCCTTACCTCGAAAGTCGCATTAGCGACTCACGAATCTCCCCTCTCCCCCCGTGGGAAAGGGGCCGGGGGTGAGGGGAAAGTCGCGTCAGCGACTCACGAATCTCCCCTCTCCCCCCGCGGGAGAGGGGCCGGGGGTGAGGGGAAAGTCGCGTCAGCGACTCACGAATCTCCCCTCTCCCCCCGTGGGAGAGGGGCCGGGGGTGAGGGGAAAGTCGCATTAGCGACTCACGAATCTCCCCTCTCCCCTCGCGGGAGAGGAGTCGGGGGTGAAGAGGCAGGCGCATGATTGCCATTCCATCGAGGGTCGGTATGGCGCCACCGCTACCGGTTCTTGGCCTGTTTCACGTGGTCTTCGAGTTCGGAGAAACTCGGCCTCTCGGTCGAATAAAGCACCTTGCGTCCGAACTCCACGGCCATCGCCGGCGAGTAGCCGTTGAGGCTCGCCAGCAGGGTCACCTTGATGCATTCGAGCATCTTGGTCGCTTCCGCGGCCTTCTGCGTCAACAAGCCGCCCAAAGGCCCGACGAAACCGTAGGCAAGCAGAATGCCCACGAAGGTGCCCACCAGCGCGGCGCCGATCAACTTGCCCAGCTCCGCGGGCGGCAAGCCCACCGAACCCATGGTCTTCACCACCCCCATCACCGCGGCGACGATGCCGAACGCGGGCAGAGCATCGCCGATCTTGGTGAGGCAACTGGCCGGAACCTCCGCCTCGTGGTGATGGGTGTCGATCTCGATGTCCATGAGATTCTCGATTTCCATCGCGTTCAGGTTGCCGCTCACCATGATGCGCAAGTAGTCGGTCATGAATTCCATGGCATGGTGGTCGGAAAGCACTTTGGGGTATTTGGCAAAAAGCGGACTCTCTTCCGGGCGATCGACGTCGCTTTCCAGCGCCATCAAGCCCTCTTTGCGTATCTTGGTGAGCACGTCATAAAGGAGGGCCATCAATTCCATGTAGAGATCTTTGGTGTACTTGGATCCCTTGAAACATTCCGGCACGCCTTTCAAAGTTGCCTTGATGGCCTTGCCGTTGTTGCCGACGACGAAAGCGCCAAAAGCGGCGCCGCCGATGATGATCAATTCGATGGGATGGAAAAGAGCGGCCAGATAGCCGCCCCCTGCGGCGAAACCTCCGAAGACGCTCGCCAAGACGATGATGTAGCCGATGATGACTAGCATTGCCCCGCTCCGTTGTTGTTTGGCCGCCTCGGCGTCCCGATGGCCCGGTTCACTGGCCGGCCCTTTGCGGCTCCCCCGCAAAGGATTCGATGGCGCTCAGCCCGCAAACAATTGGTATTACGGCGAGGGGTGGAAAAACTGTAGCTGCGAAAAGGCGACCCATCGCGGCCGCCGCCAAGCTTCTCGCCTTTGCGGCATTTGCGCTGCGCCAAGAAATAAAATGCCCGGTGGAAGAACATCCCACCGGGCCAAAAACGGACGCGTCAGGGAGGAGGAGGGCGCGCCCGGGGGTAAAAGAGGAATCAGCCGGCGATCGTCACACTCTCCGTGCCCTCGCCTTGGGCTTGCGCGTGTTCCGTGCGTACGCCCTTACCGGCGCGGGAAGGCGGACGGCAGAGGCCGCAAACGAAGTGATCGTAAAGGTCGTGGGTGTGCACCACAAATTCGCCGCCGCAGCGCGTGCAAGGCGCGGTGCGCAGGAGGCCGCCATCGATGAAGCGAACCAGAGTCCAGGCCCGGGTGATCGAAAGTATCGGCTCCATGCCATTGGCCTGGGTGTTTTCCAGATAGAGCTTGTAGGCCTTGATGATGGCGCGTATGCCCTTGAGTTGCGTGTGCTCGGTCAAATACTTCAGAACGTCGATGAACAGCGAGGCATGGATGTTGGGTTGCCAGGTAACGAACCAGTCGGCGGAAAACGGCAGCATCCCTTTGGGCGGCGACTCGCCCCGAATTTCCTTGTAGAGCTTCAGGAGGCGCTCGCGCGACAGATGCGTCTCGGTCTCCAGCAATTGGAGCCGCGCGCCGAGTTTCACCAGTTCGGTGGCGAGCCCGATCTCTTCGGCTTCGGTAATGACGCTTTTGTTGCGCATGATGTTCCCGTTTCGCCTCGAACCCGGTTTAGACCACCGCCTCGGGTTGTTTGCCGGCCATCAGGATCGCGGCGTGAACTTGCGGCATGGCGCGATCCTTGGCGTAACCCGAAAGCATGCTGAAAATGACGCGATCGTCGAAACGGAAGCGGCACAGCAGCATGTTCGAGGAGGCCATCTTCAAAACCTGCGCGGGTGTGAGCGTATCCAGGATGTCAGCCACGTCTCCATTGAGACCCAGCCGGAACATTGCCGCTTCACGGTCCTCGCGAATCATTTGCTGTGCCAAAAGCAAATAGGTGAGGTTGGTTTCGCGAATCTCTTCCATCATTTGCTCGAACTTCATGACATCCCCCGATCGATTTGCTGCTTCACGTTGGGTTTCAGGTTGATGCCATTATTCGCATTTCGCGCCGAGCCGCCAATTCGGTGGGCGCCCAAATTTTCTGTACGCGAGTGTTTCCGGCCGCTGTAGGCGTTTGTCCTACAGCGGGGGCGCCTGCCTCCCCTATGGGTTTTACGGCAGCGCGGTAAAAGTCTTGAATCTCACTATCTTGCGTTTGAAACTGAAAGTTAATTCACAGAGCCCTCGCTTCAATCGGCTTGCTCAAGCCGCAGCCGCTTGGCCCGAATGGGTTTTGAGCATCTGGAATACCGCTTCCGGCCCGAGAGGCCGGGCGAAGTAGTAGCCCTGCACTCGCTCGCAGGACAGCCCGCGCAGAAACTCGGCCTGCTCTTCGGTTTCCACCCCCTCGGCCTGCACCAAGAGTTTCAGGGTCTTGGCCAGCGTGGTGATCGCGCGCACGATGGCAGAGTCGTCGGCATCGGCCGGAATGTCGCGCACGAAGGACTTGTCGATCTTGAGAATGTCCAGCGGGAAGCGACGCAAATAAGACAGCGAAGAGTATCCGGTGCCGAAATCGTCGATCGATATGCGCACCCCCAGCTCTTTGAGCTTGCGCAGCGTTTGGATGGTGGTGTCCACTTCCTGCATCACCGCGGACTCGGTGATTTCCAGCTCCAAAAATTTCGGATTCAAGCCGGTGCGATCGAGCACCGTGCCTACGCGCGAGAGGAAATCGGGGGAGCGGAACTGCATCGCGGAAACGTTCACCGCGATGTTGAGGTTCTCGAAGCCCAAGTTCTGCCAGGCCCTGGTTTGGGCACATGCTTCTTCCATCACCCAGGCGCCGATTTCGTTGATCAGCCCGGTTTCGTCGGCCAGCGCGATGAACTTGTCCGGCTGCACCACGCCGAATTCGGGATGGCGCCACCGCACCAGCGCTTCGCTGCCGGCGATCTTGCCGCTGGCCAAGTCGAAGCAGGGCTGGTATTGCACGAACAGCTCCCGCCGCTCCAGCGCGCGGCGCAGGCTCGATTCCAGGATGAGGTGCTCGCCCGAGGCACGCGAGAACTCGTTTTGGTAGAACTGGAAGGTATTGCGGCCCGAGCGCTTGGCCAAATGCATGGCGCTTTCGGCGTTTTTCAGCAAGGTCGCGACGTCGCGCCCGTCTTCCGGAAAAACCGACAGACCCACGCTCACAGTGATGTAGAAGTCGATGCCGTTCCAATTGAAAGGCTCGGCAAAAGCCGCCAGGAGCTTCTCGGCCACCTGCCGCGCCTCGTCGGGCTCGGCAATGTCGGCCACGAACAAGGCGAATTCGTCGTGTCCCAAACGCGCCAAGTAACCTTCCGGCGGGACATTGGCCTGCAGGCGGCGCGATGCCTGCTCGATCAGCTTGTCGCCGGTGGCGTAACCGAAGGTGGAGTTGATGCGGGCGAAGCGGTCGAGATCGAGAAAAGCGATCACTCCCCGCACCGGCTCGCCTGCGCCCGGCTGGCAGCGTGCATCGACTTCTTTGCAAAAACGCTGGCGATTGGGCAGGCCGGTCAGGTCGTCGTAATAACAAAGCTGCTGGATGTATTCGTCCGCGCGCTCCTTGGCGCGGCGAATCGCGGCATTGGCGATTTCACGTTCGATGGCCGGTACCAGGCGGCGGATGTTGCCTTTTTCCACGAAGTCGCTGGCGCCGGCCAGCATGGTGGTTACCGCAGTCTGCTCGGTGATGTGGCCGGAATAGATCAAGAAAGGGATGTCTTTGCCGCTTTCTTTGAGCACATCCAGGGCTTCGACGGCGGAAAAGCCGGGCATGGCGTGGTCGGAGATGATCACGTCCCAGTCCTCTTCCTTGACCGCCTTGCGCATGTCGGCCGCACAATCTACGCGCTGGTATTCGACCGCTGGCCCCGCTGCACAAAGCCCGGTGTAGAGCAAAAAGGCATCGTCGTCCGAGTCGTCGACGATCAAAACCTTGCGGGCATGTGGCGACATGATTGTGTGGGGCAAAAAAGAAACGTTAACGGTTTAACGGCGGTGTGGTTGAGAACTTTAGGCTCCCGTCGGGTTTCTTTTCGAACCCCGGCGGCAGGGCCAGCGCGACGCGGTTGCGGCCGCTTCCTTTGGCTTCATAGACGGCCTGGTCGGCAAGGCGAATCAAGCCGGCGATGTCGGTTACTCCGGGCATGCGGCTCGCCACCCCGACGCTGACCGTCACCTTCAGCGAGGGGATTTCGGGCACCGGCGTCCCCGCCTCGACCGCGGCACGCAAGCGTTCGGCGCAGATGCGGGCGCTTTCTTCGTCCGCGCCCGGAGCGATGAGCAGGTATTCCTCGCCGCCCAGGCGGCAGACGATGTCGCTCGATCGGGCGGTTTGCTTGAGTACTTCGCCGGTCCAGCGCAGCACGCCGTCGCCCACTTCATGACCGTGACTGTCGTTGACCGATTTGAAATGATCGATGTCGATCATCATCACCGCGAGCGGCCGGGCCATGCGCGTTGTGCCCGCCCATTCCTGCGCCAGGCGATCCAGCGCGTAGCGCCGGTTGGGCAAACCGGTGAGCGAATCGGTCAACGCGGCGTCTTTCAAGCGCCGGTTGCTCACGGCAAGTTCTGCGGCAAAGCGCCGGATTTCCTCTTTGTCGCGCTCGATCTCGCCCTGCAGCGCAATCACCCGCTGCCCGGCCGAGAGCCGTGCGCGCAGCATGCGCAGATTGACCGGCTTGGCGATGAAATCGTCCACTCCCGCCTCGAAAGCCTCCATCACCCGCTCTTCCTCTTCCAGACCGGTGAGCATCAGCAGGTACATGGTTCGACCCATGCGGGTGGCGCGCAGCGATTTGCACAAGGCGATGCCGTCCATCCCCGGCATGACCCAATCGACCAGCACCACCTGCGGGCTCATCTCCACGGCAAGGCGCAGGGCTTCTTCCCCGGAACTGGCGGCATAGACCTTGTGCCCCCAATTGGCCAAGGTGGCGGAAACCAGCATGCGTATGGCGGCATCGTCGTCCACCACCAGAATGCGCAAAGCGTCGGCGTTCGCCCCGTTTCGCGCGGGCTGCGCGACCTGCGCCGGCGATGGGGGCTGGAGGGGGAGGATAGCCGGCGTTTCGATCTGGAGGATGCTGCCCCATTCCGTCCACTCTTTGGCCAGGGTTTCGATCAACTCCCCGACGTGGGTCGCGTTTTCGCCCAGTCTGGCGGTCAGCTCGGCCAGGCGCGGCGCCAAGGCCTGCCGATGAATCGAATCCCCCAGGGCCACCTCGGCCAAAACCCGCGCCGCGGCGAAGAGATGGACCAGCAAGTCGCCGCGCGAACCGGTCTCGAAGCGAGCGCGATCGGGAAACTCATGAAAGTAGGCCGGCTCCACCAAGGACAGCGGCAGCCCCCAATCGTGTAACAGGGCGCGCGTGAGTTCGTTGTGATCCATGGCAAAGGCGCGCTGTTCCTGGCGAATGAGCTCCACCCGGGAGCCGCCGCCCTCTTTGATCGCGCGGCTGTAGTCGGCCGGATAAAGCGTCGCCAGGGCCAACTCGCCCACGCGCAGCAGCAGGCCCAGAATGAATCCTTCCTCGGCCGCGACGACGCGCGTGCGCACGCACAGCGCCCTGACCGCCAAGGCCGAGAGCAGGGATTGCGACCAAAAAGCCTTATAGTCGAAGCCTTCGCACTTGCCGCTGCTGTAGGAGGCAATCAGCGAAAAACTCAGGGCCAATTGCCGCACCACGGCGAAGCCAAGCACCACCAGCGCGTCATTTGCCGACACCACCGGCCGGCGACCGCCGGCATGCACCGAATTGGCCGCCCGGATGATACGGCCGGCGAGCGCCGGGTCGCTTTTGATCACCCGCGCGATTTCCTGATTGGTGACGTTTTCCTTCTCCGCCAATTGCATCAGCGTCAGGGCCACGCCTTTGGGCGACGGCAAATTGCCGGCCGCCCTCACCGCTTCGATCTTGGCATTGTCCAGATTGTCGATCACACCGTGCTCCGGATTCGGGCAATAGCCCTCCTACACCGGTTAACGGCGCGATTGGGGAAAGCCTTGATCGGCGTTAAGCCGGGAAATGGGCGCGAAAAATACCGATATTCGCGGGCTCGATGCCGGCACCCGCCGGTCGGCGGCAGCCTCGGGAGTTGGTGCCGGATTCGTCGCGAGCGATTCGAGTGATCGCCCGCGAGCCTTCAGGTCAAGTCGCCGGGCGTTGGCGGCGCGGTGTTGAGCGCCAGCCAATAGCGATGCACGTCGCGCACCATTTCGTTGAACTGGCTGAAATCGACTGGTTTGCGCAAATAGCTGTTGCAGCCGATTTCGTAGGCCGTTTCGAGATCACTGCGTTCGCCGGAAGTGGTCAAGATCACCACCGGAATGGCGCGAGTGCGCGGGTTGCCCTTGATGGCGCGCAACACGTCCAATCCGTTCAAGCGCGGCAGTTTCAAGTCGAGCAGAATCACATCCGGCAACGGGCCGTTGTCTCGCCCGATCAAAAGCGCGAGCGCATCCGGGCCGTCTCGCGCCACCACGATGTCGCTATCGAGATTCGACAGAGTCAGCGCCAGCTTGAACAACTCGATGTCATCGACGTTGTCCTCGACCAGCATGAGCGTCTTGCCTGCCATTGCTCCCCTTCCACCCCGGTTTACTTCAGCATCAGCCTAGCCCAAAGGCCGCCGGCTTACAATCAGACAAACACCTACATGGCCACCTTCCGCTGGACGCGCTTTTCGCCCGATCTCAATCCAGGGAAAAGAACATCTTGGTGCCTTTTTCTGGGGCACTTTCGGCCCAAATCTTCCCGCCATGCATGCGCACGACCCGCTGCGCCGTAGCAAGGCCGATGCCGCTGCCCTCGAACTGGTCCCGATGGTGCAAGCGCTCGAATGGCGCAAAAAGGCGGTCGGCATAACGCATGTCGAAGCCGGCCCCGTTGTCGCTCACGCAGTAGACCACCCTGCCCTCTTCGACGCTGGCGCCAAAGCCGATTTCCGCCAAAGGCTTCTTGGCCGTGAATTTCCAGGCATTGCCCAAGAGGTTTTCCAGAAGCACGCGCAAGAGCTTGGGGTCGCCGCGCACATAAAGGCCCGGCGAAATCTGGGTGACCACCCGGCGCTGGGCTTGCGCCAGATGCAAGCTGTCGACCACTTGCCGCGCCAAGTCGGACAGATCCACGTCCTGACGCGTCACGCCGCCCCGCGTGACCATCGACAGACGCAGCAGATCGTCGATCAGTTCGCTCATTCTCCGGCAGCCGGCGCGCACGCGGTCGAAGTAACTTTGCGCCTCGGCATCCAATTTCTCGCGATACCGCTGGCTGACGATCTGGGTAAAGCCGTCGATGGTGCGCAGCGGGGCGCGCAAGTCGTGCGATACCGAATAAGAAAAAGCCTCCAATTCTTTGTTGGCGGCTTCGAGCTGCGCCGTGCGCTCCTTGACCCGCTCCTCCAAAGAAACCTGCGAGGCCTTCACCGCGGCCTGGTCGGCCGCCCGCTCCAAAGCCAACGCCGCAAGCGCTGAACCGGCCGAGAGCAATTGCACGTCCCAGGTCGGCGGCCGCATCGCCTGCGGATAAAACACTGCCAGCGTTCCCAGCACCTCGCCCTGCCGACCGAGCACCGGCACCGAAGTGGAGGCCAGCAGGCCGTTTTGCAGCGCCACGGTGCGATACGGCGCCCAAAGCGGATCGGTGGCGATGTCGGAGACCACGACCGGCTCGCGACGAAATGCCGCGGTGCCGCAACTGCCTTCGCCCTCCTGGATGGAGATTCCGTCGCACAGGCGCTGAAACTCGACCGGCAGGCTGGGAGCAGCACCCAGGCGCAGGCGCCGGCCTTCTTCATCGACGCGCAGGAGTCCGCACCAGCCCGTCTCCATCTCGCTTTCGATCGCTTGCACCAAAGAGTACAAGGTGAAATCGAGGTCGCTGCCGGTAGCCACGCGTTCGAAGGTGCGGCTTTGCAGATTGAGCAGGCCTTCGGCGTGGCGTCTCTCGGTGATGTCCACCCCCGACCCCACCAGGCCAAGCGCCGAGCCATCCTCGGCCTGGCGCGGCGTGCCGGAAAGCAGCAGCCAGCGCACCGCGCCGCCGCTTCTGCGCGCCCGGATTTCCACCCGGAAGGGCTGCCCCGTGGTGAGCGCCTCGGCCATGCTGCGCTCGAGCACCTGCCGGTCGGCGGGAAGCACGAGCTGAGACCAGGATTTGAGCCCTTCCGGGTCGTTCGACCAACCCGAGAATTCGCGCAATTGCGCATTGAGGTAACTGAACTGCCCGGGCGCGTCGCTCATCCACACCATTACCGGAGCCGCTTCGGCCAGCGCGCGGAAACGGGCCTCGCTCTCGCGCAGCGCCGCTTCCGCCAGCCGCTGCGCGGTCAGGTCTATCACGCCTCCAATTCGGCGCTGCACTTTCCCTTCGCGGTCGTACAGAATCACCCCGCGATCGATCACATGCGCGTAGCTGCCGTCGGCTCGGGCGAAGCGATACTCGGCATCCATCTTCGGGCTATGTTGCGACACCGCCGCCGCATAACCGGCCATGACCCGGCCCCGATCTTCGGGGTGAACCCGGTCCAGCCACCACTCGGTCGGTAGATGCCGGCCCGCCACCTCGTAGCCGAAGATTTGATCGATGCCCTGAGTCCAGCTCGTCAGCCCAGTGGCTTCATCGTGGTCCCAAATGGCACTAACCGTCGCCTGCGCCACCACGCGATAGCGGCTCTCGGCGAGATCGAGCGCATCCGAGAGGCGGATGATGTCGGTCACGTCGCGCGCGGTTCCGTGGTAACCCATAAACTCGCCCCGAGGGTCGAAGAGAGGCTCGCCGCTGATGCTGATGTAGCGCAGGCCGTTGGTTTGCTGCCGCCTCAGCACCAAATCCTGAAACGGTTTTCTTTCCGCGAGCAGCGCTTTGTGCCGGGTCCAGGTCTCTTCGGGCACGTCTAGCCAGGGGAGATCCCATCGTTGGCGGCCGAGGTAGGCCTGGGTATCGAAAGTTTCCTCGCCCCGGGCGACGACGATTTCGGTGAAACGCAACTGGCTATCCTGCGCCCAATACCAATCGGCGGCGGTACGCACCAGCGAACGGAAGCGGGCTTCGCTCTGTCGCGCCGCCATCTCCGCCAGAACCTCGCGGGTGATGGTTTTCCCCACCCCGCGGTAGCCCAGGAACCGGCCATCGGCGTCAAACACCGGGTTGCCGCTGGTGGAAAAATAGAACTTCTTCCCGCCCGGCCGCAGGCGCATGTAGATCACGTCGCGAAAAGGCGCATGCGCTTCCAGCGTGCGGCGGTGTTCTTCGGCGCTGCAGTTGATGAATTCGGTGGCCAGCTGGAAGCGGGTCTTTCCCAGGGCCATGACGGGAATGACCCCGCCCCGCGCCGCCCCCTCGGAGAAATAGGTGAAGCGGAACTGTTCGTCTTGTTCCCAAGCGTAGTCGGAGGACAGCTCGATCAGCTCGCGATGGCGGCGCTCCTCGGCTTCCAGTTGCGCGACCCGCGCCTCATATTCAGCCAGACGGGCCGAAACTTGGCGTGCTGGATCCGTCGCCACGGTGGCCGAAGAAGCAAGGGTGTTGCGATCCCGGTACAGGGCGCAATAGACCAGCCACGCCAAGGCCGCACCGCCTGCAGCCGAGACGATCGCGAGCAGTGGCCCGCCCAAGGGCAGAAATACCGACGCCGCCAGCGCCAGCGCGGCCAGCGCAAGGGCCAGCCAGGCGGAAGGAGGCATCCGGTCTTGCGCTGCGCTATTCTCGGCTGGCATCGGTCGTGGGGCGTTGTTTCCTTGCCGGCAGCAAGCTCTGCAGCTGCCGCAGCATCAGAGTGTACCAGCAAGCCCGGCGGTTGCTGAACGAGGGATCCGCGGTCATCAGCACCCGCCGGCGCGTTGCGCAAACGGCCAAGAAAACGATGCCCCCTCGAACTAACGCTCGAGCAGGGTGTGCGGATCGAACCCTACCCGCAGGCATCCCCAATGCCGGCCGCCCAGGTAGATGGGCATGGAAAGATCGTTGAGAATTTCGCCGGTGTCTCGCGAATAGGTCTGCAACAGGAAGGGATGGGTGTTCTTGGCACTGCGCAAACCCGTGGAATCGTTGAAGATGCGCTTGTCGCGGCTTGTCAGCAGGTCTTTTTCATAATTCCCGGTGACTGGCTGCGAGAACTTGCTGTTGTGGGTCGGCGCATAACCGTTTTCGTCGGTGCAGAGCGCGTAGGCGCCGCCGCGAATTTCTCCGGCCAGGGTGTCGTAGCTCGACTGCAATTCGCGAGCGAACAAATCGTCGAAATTGGTGCGGTACTTCTGGGGTTTGGTGTTGGCGATGGGCTGGTAATTGCGGTCGAAGACGTTCACGCCCCGATCCTGCATCGCCTGTATGGTCGTTTGCATGGCATCGCGCGCCTTTTCCACTTGCGCCACCACGGTGTCGAAAGCCCCTTTGCCCAGCACGAATTGAGCCAGCAGCTCCTGGGCCTGTTCGGTGGCTTGGGAGAGGTCGGAACTCGCTCGGGTCGAGCCTTCGAGGAAGCTCGAAACGCGTCCCGATAGTTCGTGCGTCTTTTGCACCGTTTCATAGACGCGCATGTTGCTTGCCGTAAGCTGCGCCACTGCGGAGGTGATTTCGTCGAGCTGCGCCCCGGTATGCTCGAAATCGCGCACCATACTCTCGAACTGCAGCGCCGACTTGGCGATCACTTCCCGGGTGTGGATGGCGCTGTCGTTGATTTCGCCGGTTTCGCGCGTCGTCTGGTGCACCAGGTCGATCATGCCGGTGATTTTTTGCGATATTTCATCGGTGGCCGTGTTGACTTTCTCTGCCAGATGCCTGACTTCGTCGGCCACCACGGCAAATCCCCGCCCGGCCTCGCCGGCTCGCGCTGCTTCGATGGCAGCGTTGAGCGCGAGCAGATTGGTTTGGTCGGAAATGCCTTTGATGAGCTGAACGATTTGTTTGATGCTCTCGGAGTTGTTCGACAAGCTGACCACCGTGGTGCTGAAATTCGAGAGCCGATCGCTGATGCCCTGCACTTTTTGGTTGATCGCCTGCATATCGGCCAGGGAACCCCGGGCGCGGTCGAGATTGTCGCGCGTGGAAGCATTGATCGCCTGGGTGTTGCGGTTGACGTTTTCGATCGCGGTGGTCGCCTCGGTGCTCGCGGTCAACACCCCTTGCGCGAGATTACCCTGCTCCTTGGCGAGCGCTGCGCTGTCCTTGACCTGTTTGGCCGACTTGGCCGATTCGATGGCAATGGATACGCTCATGTTGCGCACTTTGCCGATAATCTCGCGCAGTTTCCGGGCGAACTCGTTGTAACCGCCGGCCAAGTTGCGCACTTCGCCCCCGCCCGCCAGCGGCAGCTCCTGTGCCAAATTGGCTCGTCCTTGACTCAGATCGGCAAATACCCGGCTGATTTGGGCAAGCGGCGAAAGCAGCGTCCGGGCGACCCAAAAAGTCCACGCAGCAAGCCCTGCCAAGAGCAGACCCAGCGCGCCCCAGCCGCCCCAGCTCAGAGTGGCCAAGAGGCTATCCGCTTCCATCCGCAGCGTCGCGGAGGCCCCTGGAGCGGCCAGCGCTTCGCGCAGGCTCGTCGCCTGGAATTGCAGCACGACCAACAGCACGAGCAGCGGCAGAACCATCAGCCACACCGCCGCGAGCTTTAACTTGAGGTCGCCCGTGCTACCGCCGGGCAAGGTCATACCGGAGAGTTGAGAATAGTCGGAGTTGGCTTGGAATTGGGCGGCAGGTGTGGCGATCATCGTGAACTCCAGGGTGTTGTCCGCCGCAACCGTGACCCCTCGTATCGGCACGCGGCGTAGGCGGGTTATCGGCCAAAAACCACTCCGACTTGAGGGCAGCGCAAGAGGATGTGCCGGGGCCTCGGCCAAGCTTGGGCACCAGCCCAGGGGGAACGCTCGACCGCGGGCGCGACGACGATTGCGCCGCGGCGACGCCGCGCCGGCAAACCCTCGCCTTGGGCCGGCGCTTTGCACTGCAGCAAGCAAATCAGGAACGGCACAAAAAACAGCTAAAGGAAATAAGGCAGCGGCCGTAACCGGCAGTGAGCGTGAAATTTGCCCGAGCCAAAACCCCACCCGACAGAAGCTGCACTGGAGCGCCCCGCCAAAATGAACTTGAGCGAAATGCCGCTGACGCCGAGCGCACCCCAGCACCCCACCCTTGGCCAGTCGCCGGCTCCGGAGCACAAGGAAGGCGCCACGACCGAGCGGCGCCTGGTCGCCATCGTGCCCGCCTTGGGTATTGCCGCCACGCTGGGCGGGGTCATCGCGGCGGGGGAAAACCGCTTGTCGGCTTATCTCCTGCTGGGTCTCGGTCTCGCGGTCACGGCCACGCTGGTGGTGCTGGTGCGCAATTGGTCTCACCAGGCCCAGGCCCGCGAGCAGGAGCAGGCGCGCTTGCTGGAACGTTTGTGGCGCGACGGAACGGAAAGCGCCAGCGCTTGGAAAGAAGCGCCGGCGATGCTCTTTCGCACCGACGCCAACGGTGCGTGGACGCAGGTGAATGCAGCCCTTGTCGCCGCCACCGGATCACCGCCGGAAGACCTGCTGAGCGATGGGTGGTGGCTGCGCGTCGATCGCCGCGACCTGGTCGCCATGGACGAGCCTTGGCGTGCCGCGCTCGCTGAAAGGAAACCCTTCGAAGCCTGCTGCCGCCGCGGTTCTCCGACTGGCGAGAAGCGGTGGTACCGCGTTCGCGCGTCGCCGCTCGCTGATGCCCCCGGCTTTTGCGGCAGCGTCGAGGCAATCGACTCCGAAATTGCCCTGCGCGACTCGCTGCGGGAGATGGAAGAACAGCGCGACCTCGTTCTCGACGGCCTCAATGCCGCGTACTTCGACTGGGACGTACCCGCCAGCCGGATCTACCTGACGCGGCAATGGAAGAAGATGTTGGGCGGCGACGCCTCGCCCAGTACCTTCACCACCGCGGAAGCAGAGACACTGGCCCATCCCGAAGACCGGGGTCCGGCTCACGCTCATGCAATTGCCGCACTGAATGGCGCATCACCCTTTTACCACGTCGAACATCGCGTGCGCCGGCAAGACGGCCAATGGATTTGGCTCGAGAGCCACGGCAAGGTGGTGGCGCGGGCGGCCGACGGCAGCGCGCTGCGCATGGTCGGCTACAACCTCGACATCACCCTCAAGAAGCGCCTCGAAGCTGCGCTGCGCGACGCGGAAGCCCATCACCGCGAAGTGCTGGACGAAGTGAGCGAAGTGCTCTTCCGCACCGATGCGGCCGGCCACTTCATTTACCTCAACGCCGCCTGGGTCGAACTCACCGGACACCCGGTGGACGAAAGCATCGGCCGGCCGATGAATCACTTCGTGCATCCCGACGACCGCGCAGAAATGTTCCATCTCTTGCGCGGGCTCACCGAAGGCAAACTCGCCGAGATCCGCCACGAAATCCGGGCCGCCGGCAAAGACGGTTTCGACCGCTGGCTGGAGCTGCGCCTGCGCCCGATGCGCGACGCCGAGGGTGCGCTGATCGGCACCGCAGGCACCATGCATGACGTCACCGAACGCCACCGCGCGGAATTGGAACTGCGCCGCGCCAAAGAAAGCGCAGAGAGCGCGAATCGGGTCAAGACCGATTTTCTCGCCAACATCAGCCACGAGATCCGCACGCCTTTGCACGGCATCGTGGGCATGACCGATCTTTTGCTGGAAAGCAAACTGGACGATGCTTCCCGCGAACACCTGCAGCTCATCCGCAGCTCTTCCAGCACCCTGCTGCGCACTTTGAACGAAGTGCTCGATTTCTCGCGCATCGAAGCCGGCAAGATGGGCATCGAACTGGGCGAGTTCCCCTTGAGCCAGGCCTTGCAACAGGCTTCCAAAGCCCACGCCGTCGCCGCCGCGCGCAAGGGCGTGGTGCTGCGGCTCAAGGTGGCGCCCGACGTGCCCGACACGCTCACCGGCGATGCCAAGCGCTTGGAGCAAGTGCTCGATCATCTGCTCGACAACGCAATCAAGTTCACCGGCAAAGGCGAAGTGGAACTTTCGGTGCTGCTGCGAGCCGAGCTCTCCGAGCGGGTGATGCTCGAGTTCGTGGTCAAGGACACCGGCAGCGGTTTCA
The DNA here is from genome assembly GCA_964517465.1 of uncultured Alcaligenaceae bacterium. Taxonomy (GTDB): domain Bacteria; phylum Pseudomonadota; class Gammaproteobacteria; order Burkholderiales; family Casimicrobiaceae; genus JACPUX01. The sequence goes on along the minus strand of CAZFEK010000007.1, from coordinate 75,370 downwards.
GCAGCCAGCAGCGAGAAACCCTGTTTAATGCTTTTTCACACCCGGCGCGCCCCGAGGACGGGCGTCAGCAAGGGGTAGGGCTGGGACTGGCGATCTGCAAGCGCCTCGCCGAAATGATGGGCGGCGAAATCTGGGCCGAGTCGGCTCCCGGGCGCGGGAGCACCTTTCATTTCACGGCCCGCTTTTACCGCCCCAATCCCTTGGTGGAAAGAGCCATGGCTTTGCCCGCCACCAACACGCGCGAGCAGCCGGCCAAAGTGAGCCACAGCACCGGGCTCACCGTGCTTCTGGTCGAGGACGACGAAATCAATCAGAAAGTCGCCTCGAGCCTTTTGCGCAGCCTGGGACACTACCCCACCGCGGTCGCCACCGGCGCCGACGCCATCGTCGCATGGGAAACCACGCGCTACGATCTAGTGATCATGGACCTGCAACTTCCGCTCATGGGCGGCGTCGAAGCGGCGCGCTACATCCGCGAGAAGGAAGCCGAACGCGGCGGACATCAGCCCATCATCGCCATGACCGCCCACACCGACGGCGACTACCGCGCCCGCTGCAAGGAGATTGCAGTCGACGAATTCTTGGTGAAACCGGTCGATCGCGACACCCTGGCCGCGGCAATCGATCGTGTCGCCGCACTGGCCGAGAAGCCCGGCGCAGCGAGGCCGCCGCGCAGCACGGCCAACAGCGCGCTCGATCTCGACACGGCGCTGGCACGCATCAACAACGACCAGCCCATGCTGCTCAAAATCATCGAGCTCTTCCGCGAACGTTACCCGCTCACCCTGGATTTATGCCGCCGAGCCATGACTGAGGGAGATGCCCCGGCCCTGGCCAACGCGGCACACGCTCTGAAAGGCATGGCCAGCACCATCGGCGCTTTGCGCCTGCAGGCGATGGCGGGCGCGCTGGAAAAAAGTGCTCGTGAATCGCGCTTGCAAGACGGCGCGGCGGTTCTGGAACGAGTGGAGGCCGCGGCCCAGGAACTGGCACCAATGCTGGAACAAGCGCTGCAGACGCTGCGACCAGCCTCCGCTATGGCATCCTGACGGGGCGACTGGGCGGGCGCCGAATGCGCCCTGGCCTGCCAAGCGCTGCATCTTGATACCGCCGTTGGCCGCTGGGCGCAGTTGGAAAGTCTCGCTTCCCCCCCCCGGCTCGGACCTCTTCGCTGGAAGCTTAGGGTCGGCGCGGCAATCGGCGGACCCTCCTCCTTGGCCTGGGCTTTGCCGGATCAGGCCAGGGCTTTGCTTGCCTCGGCCGCCCATGCCAACGCCTGCCCGTGCAGCCGATTGATCTCCTGCGCATCGAGCCCCGCGGGCAGATCCCAGCGCGGGGCGTTTTCGACGACTTCGGTCTGATCGAGCTGGATCGCCAGACGCATCATTTGCCCAAGCGCGCCTTCGCGGTTTTGCAGGGCTGCGGCGACTTCGGGAGCTACTGGAATGAGCCGCAGAACCTCGGCCAAAGGCAATCCCAGGGCGTCGGGCAAGAATGACAAAATTCCGGCCAGAAACGCCTGCTCCGGCAATACGCTCCCGGCCGAACCCGCGAGCAACTCGATGAATCGCGCTCGCGCCGCCGCCCATTGCAGCCGGGCGCCGGCACCCGCGTCGCCGCCGGCATGCGCAAAGATCAAGAGCTGCACCCAGCGCTGCATGGGTTTGAGACCGACGGCAAATATCGCCTCGCGCAGACTGCCCACCGGCCGTCCCAACCCGATGCCGGGAGAATTGGCCAGGCGCAGCAGCCCCACCGCCAAACCGGGCTCGTGCTTCAAGTGGCCCTCGATCTGGGAGCCGTCGGCGTCGGCGAGCAGCAGACCCAGGAGACGGATGAGGGCCATTTCCGATTGATCCAGCTTGCGCCCGGAAACGATGGTGGGCCGCGCAAAATGGTAACCTTGGAAATACTCGAAGCCCAGCTCGCGGCAACGCTCGAAACGCTCGCGACTGTCCACTTTCTCGGCCAGCAACTTGACCGGATAAGGCCGCAAAGCGGCCACGAGCTGCGCTAGCGCCGCGTCGGCGAGCGGCAGCAGATCGACTTTGACGATGTGCGCGACGCTCAACATTTCCTCGAAGCGTTCGGTGTGCTCGACGTAATCGTCCAGCGCGAGGGTGAAACCGACCCCCCGCAACTCGCGGCAGCGCGCGACGACTTCGGGCGTGGGCTGGACATGCTCCAGCACTTCGATGACGAAACGCTCGGGATCGAGGAGCTCGATCGCTTCCGAATGCAGCAGGCCGGCATCGAAGTTGACGAAGGCGCGTTTGTTTTCCAGCGCCGACTCGACCCCGAGGTCAGACAGCGCGCGCAGCAGGACGGTCGCGGTCGCCTCAGTGTGGCTTTCGATCTGCGCCGGGCCGAAAGCGCTGCCCCGAAACAGCAGTTCATAGGCAACGATCTGCTGCCTGCGGTCCAGGATCGGCTGTCGGCCGAGAAAACAAGGCTCGGCGACTCGACTTTCGCCCTCAAGCCGCATCGCTGCCCCTAGGGGTCGATGCGAAACATCTTGCCGAAGCAGGCGATTTCGAGAACCTGTTTCACGGCGCCGCGAGGGGACGCGAGCGCCACCGGCCGATGATGCGCCTGGGCCTGATCCTTGAGCACCAGCATCATGCCCAGGGCCGAGCTGTCCATGTATTCGACGCCGCCCAAATCCACCACGATTTCACGCACATCGGGCACCGCGATGGCCTCATCGCAGGCGGCACGAAAGTCGCGGTGCAGGTGGTAATCGAAACGGCCCTGAGGCTGGATGAATGCGCGGCCTTCGCGCACGTGCATATTCACTTTCATGAAAGTCTCCTGATTCAACGAGCTGTCCATCCGGATTGCTGCTCGGCGCGGTGGCCCCCACGCCTGCGAAAGCGGCTTTCGATCGCCGTCGCAATGCGTTCGAGCGGCAAAACCTCGTCCACGGCATCGAGTTCGACTGCCGCACGCGGCATGCCATAGACCACGCAAGTTTCCTGATCTTGGGCTAGGGTGTGGGCGCCGACCGCACGCAGGGCCAGGAGTCCTTGCGCCCCATCGCGCCCCATCCCGCTCAGGAGCGCGGCCGTAACCGGCACCTTGGCCACCTCCACCAGCGAGCGAAACAACACGTCCACCGACGGCCGATGCCGGTTGACTGGTTCGGCGCGCGACAGGCGAGTGAAGTAAGCATCTCCCACCCTCTCGACCAGCAGATGCGAATGCCCGGGCGCGAGATAGGCGTGACCGACCTCCAGACGCTGGTCCTCCGTCGCCTCATTAACGTGCAGGGCGGAGCACCCATCGAGCCGGCGAGCAAACGAAGGAGTGAAGGTATCCGGCATGTGCTGAACCAACAGCACCGGCGGCGCATCGGCAGGAAGTGCAACCAGCACCTCACGTATCGCCTCGGTGCCCCCGGTGGAAGCGCCGATGGCGATGAGGTGTTCGATCCGCCTGGAGCTCGCACCTCCCGCCAGCTTCGCCCGCGGTGCCGCTGTCGCCGCCGATGCTTTCGGCCGCAGCCTCGCCCCCGCAGCTACGCGCAGCTTTTCTCTCAAGCTCGCGCCGATCGCCGCGACGGCGCCCGGCCCGCCGGCGGGCTTCTGGACAAAGTCCACCGCACCCAACTCGAGCGCGCGCAAAGTTGCTTCCGAGCCCTCCGCCGTGAGGGAGGAGACCATCACCACCGGCATCGGCCGCAAGCGCATCAGCCGCGACAGGAACTCGATCCCGTCCATGCCCGGCATTTCTACATCCAGGGTGATGACATCGGGGTTGAGCGCTTTGATTTGCTCCCGCGCATCATAGGCGTCGCGCGCCGCACCCACGACTTCCAAACCGGGATCGACGGCGATGATATCTTTCAACAGCGCCCGCATCAGCGCCGAATCGTCGACGATGAGTACTTTGGTGCTCATCGAAAGAGCTCCACGTCGCCGGACAGCTCGCTATGCGCAAGCTTGCTCTGATACTCGCGCTCGCGCTGGGCGATGGTGTCGTTGTGCTGGCGCTTGAGCTTCTTCACCAGCACGCGGTTGTCGGCCGGAAAAAAGTACACCTTGCGAGGATAGAAATCGTTGAGGTCTTGCGCCAGAACGGGGATGTTCTCAGCCTTTAGGAAAGACAGAATGAAGTCGGCATTGTCCGCCCCCACATCCGTCTTATCCAGCGCATGCAACACCTTGCCGCCGCCAAAGACCTTGGCCACCAAACTGCCGCGCCGGGCCCCTTTGTTGAAAAGTTTGTTCATCAAGAGCTCCATGGCGTAGGCGCCATAACGTCCGGAAGCGCTCATGGGGCCGTGCTCTTTCGATTCCGGCAACATGAAGTGATTCATGCCGCCGATCGGACGCTCTTTGTCGCGCAGGCAGCAGGCCACGCAGGAACCCAGCACGGTGACGATGAGCTCGTGCCCGGTAGTGACGTAATACTCGCCCGGCAGAATCTTCACCGCTGGCAGATCGAAGTTCCGATCGTAGTAGCGGTTGCTGGCGAAATCCTGCAAGTCGTGAGCGTGCGACATCAAAGCAAACTCTCATACACCGTCCCGCCGCAGGTGCGAAAGAGGTCTGCGGCGTGATGCAGGCTTTCGCTATGCCCCACGAAAAGCAGGCCGTCTTTGCGCAAGAGCGGTGCGAAACGCTCCAGCACCTTGCGTTGGGTCGGGCGGTCGAAGTAGATCATGACATTGCGGCAGAAAATGGCGTCGAACGGGCCACGCAGCGGCCACTGGTCATCGAGCAAATTGAGTTGCCGAAAGCTGAGCAAGCCCCAAAGCTCCGGCCGCACGCGGGCATAACCTTCCCTTTGCCCCCTGCCGCGCAAGAAGAAGTTCCGTTTGCGTTCGTCGCTCATTTTGGCCAAGCGATCGATGGCGTACACGCCGCTTGCAGCCACGCTCAGCACCTCGGTGTCGAGGTCGGTGGCCAGGATGCGCGCATCGATCTCGAAGCTGCCGTAGTGCTCGGCCAGCGTCATGGCGATCGAATAGGGTTCTTCGCCGGTGGAGCAGGCCGCCGACCAAATCCGCAAGGGTTCGCCGTCCGGGCGACGGGAGAGATACTCTCGCAGGGTCTCGAAATGGTGCGGTTCGCGGAAGAACGAGGTGAGATTGGTGGTGAGGCTGTTGACGAAGACCTCCCATTCCTCGCTTTCCTGATCCAGTCGCGCCAAGTAATCGGCAAAGCTGCGGTCACCGAGGGTGCGCAAGCGCCTGGCCAGCCGGCTATAGACCAAGTCGCGCTTGTTGTCGGATAGGGCAATGCCGGCGTGTTCATACACCAATCGGCGGATGCGTTCGAAATCTGCGCCGGTGAATTTGAACTCGCGTTCCGCAAGCGCCATGGGCATTCATCCGATCCTTGGGAACGCCCTGCCGTGCGCGGTCCAGGCCGCCCCTACAAAAACAAGGGCAGCGGCAGGAGCGGGCGACGGAGGCCTCTGCGCTTGCATCCGCAAGGGAACCGAAACGGTCATTTTCAGAATTCTTCCCACTCATCGTCGCTTGGCATGGGCTTTGCCGCGGCGAGCCTCCTGGCTGGCGCCGCGGCTTTCGGCGCGGCCGCCCTGGGTTTGCGCGCGCTGGGGAACTTGGCCACCTTGGCTGAGGCGCTAGCCGATGCGACCGCGGCATGGGGATCGCTTTCGCTCAAGCGGAACATGGCAACGGCTGAAGACAAGGTGCGGGCCTGGTCCTCCATCTGCTCGGCCGAAGCCGAAGCCTCTTCCACCAAAGCGGCGTTTTGCTGGGTGACTTCGTCCATCTGCGACACCGCCTGCGTGACTTGCTCGATGCCCGAACTTTGTTCGCGCGAAGCCGCGGCGATGTCTTGCATGATGCCGGCCACTTTGCGGAAGGAGGTTACCACTTCGTCCATGGTGTTGCCGGCTTCGCCCACGAGCTTGGCGCCTTCGTCCACCCGCTCCACGGAACTGGCGATGAGCCCCTTGATCTCTTTGGCCGCCGTGGCGCTGCGTTGCGCCAGGCTGCGCACTTCGGCCGCCACCACCGCGAATCCACGCCCCTGCTCGCCGGCCCGCGCCGCTTCCACCGCCGCGTTGAGCGCGAGGATGTTGGTCTGGAAGGCGATGGAGTCGATTACGCCGATGATTTCGGCGATCTTGCGCGAGCTGCCTTGGATATCGCCCATGGTATCGACCACTTGGCGCACCACCTGGCCGCCGCGCGAAACCGCGTCATTCGCCTGCTTGGCCAACTCGTCGGCGGCCATGGCGTTTTGGGCATTCTGCTTTACCGTGGCATTAAGCTCTTCCATGCTCGAAGCCGTCTCTTCCAGGCTGGAGGCTTGCTCTTCGGTACGGCTCGACAGATCGGTGCTGCCGGCGGCAATTTCCTGGGCGGCCGAGTTGATGGAATCGGTGGCCTCCTTGATCTTCATGACCATTTCGCGCAAGTTCTCGACGCAGGCGTTGGTGTCGTCCTTCAGCCGCTGGAAAGTGCCGCCGTATTCGCCTTCAACCTTGCGCGTGAGCGCCCCGCCCGCGAGTGCGGAAAGCACGCCGGCCACTTCTTCGAGGCCGCGCGCAGCGGTTTCCATCAGGCCGTTCATATGCTTGGCCAGTTCGAGGAAGAAGCCTTGTTTGTCCTCGATGCGTATGCGCCGCGAGAAGTCCCCCGACGCCGCGGCTTGCACGATGTCGCTCACTTCCTGCTCGACCGCCACTTCGGCGGTGCGATCGAGCCATTCCACCGCCGATCCCAGGCGTTCGCCGCGCTCGTTGATCACCGGGCTCGCCGCCAGTGCGAAAGTGCGCCCGCCGATTTTCACCGTGGCGCGATAGGTGCTGGTGAAAGTTGCCAACAGCCGCGCCTGGTGCTCGGGATTCTTGTGGAAACCATCCATGTTGGCACCCACCAGCCGCTCGGCGTCGAATTGCGGCAGCTCTTTGCGAATGTCGCTTTCCGCGGCCTTCATCATCGCCTTGATGGCCGGATTCATATAGATGATGTTGCGGCCGTTGTCGGCGATCATCACGTTGGTGGAAACGCTGTCGAGGCCGATCTTCAAGCGCAGGGCCGCATCGGCCTTTTCGCGGGCTTCGTTGACGTCGTTGCCGAGCTTGGTCTGCATCATGCGCAAAGCGCGCAGGAGATCGGCCACTTCGTCCTCGCCCTTGGAGTCGATTTGATTGCTGAAATTGCCCTGTCCGATTTCGGCAAAACTCGCCGCTGCAAGTGCCAGCTGCTTGGACGTGCGCCGCACGACCACCAGGGCAAGCGCCACGCCGAGCGCGAATATCACCAAGGCCAAGCCCATGGTCCAGGCCCCTTGTCGAAGAAGTTGCGTCTGACGCGCCGCCAGCAACTGGTCCAGCGCCGGCGCCCCCTTGTCGTAGAACGCAAACGCGCCGTCGATCGCCGCCGTGGCCGCGTTGAAGTACTGCTCAGGCTTGAGTTCGATCGCCGCCGGCCGAATCACTTTGCCGTCGAGCAGCGCGTTGAAGTCGCGCACCGTGGCCAAGGTCTCGCTCAAGGGGCGGCCCAAGTTCGCTTCCAGCCCCCGATCCGCCTCCAGGGCGCGTTTTCCGGAACGATCGATGGCTTCGACCAGATTGGTGGCCTGGGCCAATTGTCCGATCAGGGTCACCTTGAGGTCGCCTTCGGCCTTCTTTTGCACCACGGCGATGCCGCCTCCCGCCCGGGCCTGGCTCATCGCCTCCACCATGCGGGGCAACTGGGCGACCACGGCGTTATAAAGGTGCCATGTGACGAGTTCCGGGTCCAATGTCAGCCCGGAGCCATCGGCCACCTGGTCCATTAGCCCTTCGAGTTCGGCGATCCATTCGCTATGCGCGGAAAAGCTCTTGGGCGAGGTCATCTTCCAGGCCTCGGTCTTGAGGTTCTCCCAGCGCATGCGCAGGAGTTCGACCGCCTTGCCGGTGTGCATGGCGCCGCCGAACCTTTTGTCGAGATCTTCCACCGCTTTCATCCCGTTGCCCAGGCTCGCTTCGAGGGCCAACAGTTTGTCGCGCGCCGTGGTGTCTCCCGACAGGTGCATGCCCATCAAGCCCCGGTGCTTTTGCACCTCCTGCAACACTTTGCGCAGTGCGGCGTGATATTCGAGGCCGCTCCTTTCCTTGCTCGTCGCGTCGACCGATGTCTTCAGATTCAAACCGATAAGCGCCAGCGTAAGGATGAGCGGAACGAGCAGCACCACCCCGGCCATGGCGAATTTGGAGCCCATGCGTGCGCGGTCGAAGAAGCGCCCGAAGAAGTTGAGTCTGGCAAGCCATCCGGTCTTCAGAACCCGCCCTTCTTCGAGGCGAATATTTTTGGCGCTGCCTTCGTTAACCGCGCGATACAGCGCGGCCGCCGCATCAACCTTGGCGCGCGAAGGCTTGGTGCGCACCGAGAGATAACCCACGCACTGCCCGCGTTCATACACCGGCGTGACGTTGGCTTCCACCCAGTAGAAATCGCCGTTCTTGCAGCGGTTCTTGACGATGCCGCTCCAGGGCCGCCCCGCTTTCATCGTGTCCCACAAATCCTGAAAGGCCACCGGTGGCATGTCCGGATGTCGCACGATGTTGTGGTTCTTGCCCAGCAACTCCGCTTCGGAATAGCCCGAGATGTCGATGAAGTCCTTGTTGCAGTAGGTGATGAGCCCTTTGAGATCGGTGCGCGACACGATCAGCGTATCGTCATTGAGCGGATGCTCGCGATCGGTAACAGGGAGATTGACTTTCATGATGCCGCCCCTTTCTTAGACAACGCGATCGAACAGCGCCATGTCCTGGGAGGTCATGAGCTTTTCGATATCGACCAAAATGATCATGCGACCCTCCAGCTCGGCCAGGCCGTTGATGTATGCAGTGTCGAGCACAGTGCCGAAATGGGGCACCGGCCGAATGTCGTTGGCCCCGAAATTCACCACTTCCGAAACGCCATCGACCACAATGCCCACCACGCGGCCGGCGACGTTGAGAATGATGACCACGGTGAACTGGTCGTAGCTGGGCTCACCCAAACCGAATTTCAGGCGCAAATCGACGATGGGCACGATCACCCCGCGCAAATTGATCACGCCCTTGATGAAGGCCGGCGCGTTGACGATGGTGGTGACGGTGTCGTAGCCGCGGATTTCCTGCACCTTCAGAATATCCAGGCCATACTCTTCGTGGCCCAGCGTGAAGGTGAGGTACTCGGCTAGCGGTCCCGAATCGGCGCCAGCCCTGGGTGCTTCAGCGATTGCCAGATCCATCATGATTTCTTCCTCGACTCAAGCGGCCAGCGCCGCCATTTCGGTGCGCCTGGCCAAGGCCGCGACATCGGCAATCAAAGCCACGCGGCCGTCGCCCATGATCGTGGCGCCGGAAATTCCGTTGACCCGCCGGTAGTTCTGCTCCAAGCTCTTGATCACGACCTGTTGCTGTCCGACCAAAGCGTCGACCAGGAGCGCGACCCGGCTGCCCGCCGACTCCACCACCACCAAGATTCCTTCCTCGGGTCGCGTCACCTTGGAGTGCAAATTGAAGACTTCGTGCACCGCGACGATGGGCAGATATTCGCCGCGCAACTGTATGGTTTTGCCCCGGCCCTGCACCGTGCGCACCATCTCGGGCTTGGGCTGCAGGGATTCGACCACGGCATTGAGCGGCAAAATGAATACTTCTTCGCCCACCGCCACGAGCATGCCGTCGAGTATGGCCAAAGTGAGCGGCAAGCGGATGGTGACGCGCGTGCCGGCGCCGGCGATGGATGAGATCTCCACCCTTCCGCCCAGCGCCAGGATGTTCTTCTTCACCACGTCCATGCCCACGCCGCGGCCCGAAACGTCGGTCACCTCCTCCGCAGTGGAAAATCCCGGTTCGAAAATGAGCTGCCAGACCTCCACGTCGCTCATGTCTTCGCTCACTGCCATGCCGCGGCTTGCGGCTTTGGCGAGGATGCGGGCTCGATCGAGGCCGCGGCCATCGTCGGCGACTTCGATCACGATGTTGCCGCCCTGGTGTGCGGCGCGGAGGGTGATGGTCCCCGACGGCGATTTGCCTGCCGCAATGCGGACATCGGGCATCTCGATTCCGTGGTCGAGGCTGTTGCGCACCAAATGCGTCAAAGGATCGGTGATGCGTTCGATCAGCCCGCGATCGAGTTCGGTGCCCTCGCCCAGGAGTTTGAGCGAAGCTTTCTTGCCGAGTTTGCCGCACAAGTCGCGCACCGTGCGCGGAAAGCGGCTGAACACCGTCGAGATCGGCAGCATGCGGATCGACATCACCGATTCCTGCAAGTCGCGCGAGTTGCGCTCAAGCTGGCTGAGCCCAGCGAGCAGACGCTCGTAAAGCACCGGATCGAGGGAACCGGCGGACTGCGCCAGCATGGCCTGAGTGATGACCAGTTCGCCGACCAGATTCAAGAGTTGATCGACTTTGGCCACGCTCACCCGGATCGAAGCATCCGCCGCTTTGGCAGCGGCGCCGGCGGCCTGGGCAGGCATCGCCGCCGCAACCGGCGCAGGCCCGGGCGTTTCGGGATGGGCCGCGATTTCCGGCGCGACCAGCGGCGCGAAGAAACCGTAACCGGGGCCTTCTTCGACGACCACCGCTCCAGGCTTAGGCAGCTGGGGCAAGGGCTCGAAGAATCCGTAACCCTCCCCGGTTTCGACCTGTGCTGGCGCCGGCGCCCCGGGAGCCCCCGGAGCGTCATCGAAAAAACCGAAGTCTTCGTCGGCGGGCGCCGCCGTTTGGGCCGACGACGCATTGTCCGTGGCGGGAGACGGTGTCTCGCCCGAGAGGCGATTCTGCAGCGCAGCGATCACCGCTCGCACCCGCGCCGAGTCTGCAGCTTCCTCGCCCTGATGTGCGGCCAGCATGCTCGCCAGGACGTCCCGGGCTTCCAGCGAGAGATCGACGATTTCTTTGCATAGCGGCATTTCGCGCTTGCGCACGCGGTCGAGCAGGGATTCCAGGACGTGGGTCACGTCCACGAGGTCCTGGAAGCCAAAGGTTCCTGCACCGCCCTTGATCGAGTGCGCGGCGCGGAAAATCGAATGGAGCGCCTCCTCGTCGGGCGCCTCGATGCTGATTTCGAGCAACCCGGATTCGAGACTGGCGAGGCGTTCGGTCGCTTCTTCGAAGAAGATTTGCCGAAACTGCGAAAGATCGAGGGCCATGAAAAGCGAGCGCGGAATCGATTCAGCCGATGACCTTGCGCACCACATCGACCAGCTTGCCCGGATCGAAGGGTTTCACCAGCCAGCCCGTGGCGCCTGCGGCGCGGCCCTCGGATTTCATCGCGTCCGAGCTCTCGGTGGTGAGCATGAGGATGGGTGTGGCTTTGTACTCGGGCAGGGTGCGCAAAGAACGAATCAGCGTCAGCCCGTCCATGATGGGCATGTTCTGGTCGGTCAGCACCAGATCGAAACGACGGGTCTTGGCTTTGGCCAGACCATCGCGGCCGTCGGCCGCTTCAGTTACCTCGTAACCGCTGTTCTTGAGGGTGAAAGCCACCATCTGCCGGATGGAAGGCGAATCGTCGATGGTCAATACTGCTTTTGCCATGGCCGCATTTCCTTGTGCTAGAAGAGTTCAACCTCGCCGGCCCCCAGGCCCTGCTGGCGCACCGGGTGGTTCGCGCTCTGCGCGCTCATGGTTTCGACCCGATCGCGCAGCCCGCTGATGCGGCTCTGGATCGCTTCCGCCAGCTTTGTCTCACCGCCGCGGCCGGCGGCGCGGCTCAATTCGCGGAAGCCCTCCGCGGCCTGATTCACGCCGTCGAGACGCTTTTGCACATGGCCCAGTAGCTGGTTGACCATGTCCTGGAACTGCAAAGCGATGATGGCGTCCTGAACACCGCGCTCCAATTCGCCGGCCTCGCCGCCCATGGCGGTGATGATGGTTTGCTGGCCCCGGCGCATGTCGTCGAGCGAGTGGACGATGTTCTCCACACGCCGCTTGGATTCGAGAGCAAAGGTCATGTCCTGTGAAGCCATTTTCTCGATCGCCCCCTCGGTCTCGCGCACCGATGCCGACATAGCCACCATCAGCTTGCTGATTTGCTCCGAGAACTGCTGCGTGCGCATGGAAAGCGTGCGCACTTCGTCGGCCACCACGGCAAAGCCGCGGCCCGCTTCGCCGGCGCGCGCCGCCTCGATCGCGGCATTGAGTGCCAAGAGATTGGTCTGCTTGGCGATGCCGCCGATTTCGGAAAGGATTCCGTCCACGGCGCGGGCGCGAGACTCGATCGCCTCGATCATGGTCACCATTTCCATGGCGAGCTTGCTGTTGGCGACCACGCTGTCTACGATCGACTGCATGGAAGAGGACGTCGTCATCAGGAAGTCCCCCATGCCCCCTCCGGCATCGTGAATTTCCTGCGTCACCGACAAAGCCACCCGCTTTTGTTCTTCGGTGCGCTGATGCATTTGATGAAAACTGGCGGTCAGCTTATCGATCGCCTCGGCCAGGATGGTGCGCACCCGATCGATATCGGCGGCCGATGCCGACGCTTGCTGCGACAAGTTGGCGCCAAGCTGATCCAATTGCTCGGCGAGCTGACGCACGTCCCCTCCGCCCGACGCCGCCTCCGGCATGCGTTCGACAGGTGCGGCCGCCGGCCAGGCCACCAGCACTGCCCACCCCCCCGCCGCGGCGATGGCGAGCGCCAGGCTGGCCCAGGGGGAGTCGCTCAGCCAAGCCACCAAGAGCCAGAGGACCGCCGTCCAAATGGTGCCCGCCAGAATTCGGTTCGAAGTCTTTTGCATGCAAGTCCCCGCTTTGTTGTCTACCATTCCAGGTGGATACATCCCCCGATCGCCTTCCTGGTAACGGCATCCTCGGCGATGACTTTAGTCATTGGGTCTTCGATTTGCGCAGAATCGGCGAGGGCCTTAAACGATGCGCCGGCTCTGGGGGATCTGTCCGGCACCTCTTTCCTCGTATCTGGGAGGGTTTGTTCGCCTTGGGCAAACCGGAGGCGATCCTCTTGCGTTCAGGCTGCGCAAGCTCAGGCCTTAGACGGCGAGGCAGCGCAGCGATACACCGCCTCGGCGCGGTTGCCCGGCCCAGTAAATTGCAGCGATTCGCACAACTCGGTGACCAGCGCCAGTCCGCGACCGTGTCGCTCGGCTTCGGCCTTTTCCAGCACAGCGGCCCAGTCGAAGCCGGCGCCGCTGTCTTCCACTTCGATGCGTAGGCGCGGTTGGGAGCAGCTCTCTGAACATTCGATCAGGATCCGCACCCATCCGCTCGCCAGAGCGTCCAGTCGCGACTGACGCGCCTCGAGATAACGCTTGAAACCATCGGCACCGGATTTGAGCCTTGAATCCAGGCCCAAAACGCCGTGATCGAGCGCATTGGCGTAAAGTTCGGCGAGGATGGTGAACAAGACCCCGCGATGCTCCTGGAGATCGACGAATTCACCCAGTTGCGACAGCAAGAGTGGCACCGGATCGAACTGCCCCAGCGCCTTGCCCTTGAGCTGCAGACCCAAACGAAGGCTGCCGCAGTCCTGCGCCACCTCGGGCTCCGGGGGCATGGGAGCGGGTTCGGTGACCATCGGCGCAAAAAGCTCGGGCAGGAGCCGCAGCTCGACCAAGCTGATGTCGTCGCCCGCCGGCGCACCGTCGCGAAAACCATCGATGGCTGCCAGCACGGCGTCGAAGGCCGCACCGGGTTGCGCCGCCGCGCACCTTTCCAGTCGTTCGGCGCCGAAATGTTCGCCGCTCGGACTCTGCGCCTCGAACACGCCGTCGCTCGCCAGGAGCATGCTTTCTCCGGCCAGGATGGGAAGATCGAGGAAAGCGTCCTCATAGAGCGCCGCCTCTCCCACCCCTATCGGTGGCACGCCGGCCGGCAGCCTGCGCAGACGCCCCTCGGTATCGATCAACAGGGCCGCCGGCATGCCGCAATTGGCGATGCTCAGATTGTCGAGTTGACGAGAAACGCTGACCAGATGTGCGGCGAGGAACATGCCCACCGGCAGCACTGCGCGCAGCTTGCGGTTGATTTCGGCCAAAATCGCCGGCAAGGCGAACCCTTTTGCCGTCATGGTGCGAAACGCCTCGGCTGTGGGCATGGCCCCCAAAGCAGACGCCAATCCGTGGCCGGTGAAGTCCCCCAAGAGCAGATGCAAGTCGCCCGAGGGCCGATAGGCAGCCAGCACCAAATCGCCGCCAAAGGTCTCCGCCGTGACCAGCTTGGTTTTGAGCGCCGAACTTTCGACGTTGTTGCCCAGCACCACGCCGCTAAAAACCCGCTCGGCGAGGACTTGATCGGCTTGCACCCGGGCATACAAAGAGTGCACCCGCCGCTGCAAGGCGCGTATGCGCTCCAGGGCTTGCGTCTTCGCGGCCAACAGACTGGGACTGAAGGGCTTCACCACGAAGTCGTCCCCACCGGCGGCGAGGCAGCGCACGAGCTCCATTTCATCGGTGGTGCCGGTGACAAAAACCACCGGAACGAAGTCTTCGCCGGCCAATGCCTTGATGCGGCGACAGGCTTCTCGCCCATCCATGACCGGCATGTTGAGGTCGAGAAACACCAGATCGAACCCGCCTTGGCCGAAGCGCTCCACAGCCTGAGCGCCGTCTTCGGCGAGAACCACCTCGAAACCTTGCCGCGACAGCAACGAGCGCAGCATCAAACGCCCGGTCAGGTCGTCATCAGCCACCAGCGCACGGCCGTGCCTCGTGCTGGGAATGGTTTTGGCGGTATCGGGTGGCAAGGAAAGTCGGCGAAGTACTTTGGATGACTCGATATCGGCGCCAGAGTCGATATCCTTGAGCAAACCTGGCGGCAGAATTTGCCGCCCCGATTTACCGGCCTCAGCTCGCCTTTTCCAGGGCGCTTCGGGTGCGGGAGAACACCTCCCGCAGCTCAGCGAGGGATTCCTTTTGCGGTCCGGCGCGATCCTTGGCCGCAGACTCGATCGCTTTGGCCAGACCCGAGGAGGCCAGTGCGCCTACGTTGGCCGCTGCCGACTTGAGGCTGTGAGCCAAGCGGCGCAGCTCTTCGAAGTTGCCCTCCTCGTCGGCGGCAGACATCCGCGCGAGGGATTCCTCCGTGCTCGAAAGAAAGGCCTCGATCAGTTCCGGAAAATCCTCGCCCAAGGCCTCGCGCAACTCTTTCAGGCGCCCGGTATCGAGCAGCAGCGCCCGATCGCTTTGCCCCGCGACACCCGGCTCAGGGCCGTGCTCCAAAGGGCGCGCTGCCGCGCGGGGCAAGTAGCGCTCGCAGACCGCAACCAGTTCGGCGATGGCGAATGGTTTGGCCACGA
Source organism: uncultured Alcaligenaceae bacterium (assembly GCA_964517465.1). Taxonomy (GTDB): domain Bacteria; phylum Pseudomonadota; class Gammaproteobacteria; order Burkholderiales; family Casimicrobiaceae; genus JACPUX01. The sequence goes on along the minus strand of CAZFEK010000007.1, from coordinate 60,156 downwards.
AACCGTCCATTCCCGCCTCGATGCAGGCGCGGCGCGTTTCTTCCAGCACGTTGGCGCTGGCCGCCAATATCGGTAAATGCCGCGCCGAACCCGCCTCCGCCGCGCGCCATGCGCGGGTGGCGGCAAGACCGTCGAGTCGCGGCATGTCGAGATCCATCAGCAGCAGGTCGAAATGCTCCGCCCCGAGCTTGTCCACGGCGGCCTGGCCGTCGTCCGCAACGCTCACCTGCAGGCCGAGTTGGGACAGCAAAGCGAGGCCGACCTTCTGATTGACCGGGTTGTCTTCGGCCAGGAGCACCCGTCCGCAGAAGCGACCGGGGGCAATCGGCGAAGGCGGAAGATGGGGCCGACTGCCTGCGCTCGCCCGCGCCAGGGGCAGACGCAGGCTCAACTCAAAGCAGCTGCCCCGGCCCGGTTCGCTCGTGCAGGACACCTCGCCCCCCAACAAAGTCATCAAGCGGCTGACCAGAGCCAGTCCCAAGCCGGTCCCGCCGCTCGTTCGCGCGTGCGCTTGGTGGGCCGGAGAAAAGGGCTCGAAAATTCGGCTGCGCATTTCCGGGGTGATACCCGGCCCGGTGTCCCGCACCGCCAAAACCAAAAGCGCGCTGTCTCGGTCACATTCCGCGTCCGCCTGGACTTCGATCCGGCCGCTGTCGGTGAATCGAATGGCATTGGAAACCAAGTTGGCCAGCGCCTGCCCCAGCCGCCGTGCATCGCCCAGCAGTAGGGAAGGCAGGGCGGTGCGTGCGCCGAGACGAAACTCCAAGGCCTTTTCGGCGGCGCGCCTGCGCCACGGCGCGAGGGTCTCTTCCAGCCATGTTCCGGGGGAAAAAGGCGCGATCTCGAGCGCCAAACTACCCGCTTCGATTTGGGCGAGATCGAGCACGTCGTTGAGCATGGCCAGCAGGTCCTTCCCCGCCTGGGAGAGGTCGCGCAGATGGCCACGCGCCTCCGGTCCTTGCACGGTATCGGCCAAAAGCTCGCTAAAGCCGAGGATGGCATGCAGTGGAGTGCGAATCTCGTGGCCCATGTTGGCCAGGAACTGGTCTTTGGCGCGCGCCAGCTCCTCCGCCGCCTGCCGCGCCGCCACGAGCGCTTCTTCGTGCCGCTTGGCGTCGGTGACATCGGAATAGAGGGTGACGAATCCGCCGCCGGCAACGGGCAGACCATGTACCTCGATCACCGTGCCATCTCGACGGGTGCGCTGAAAGCGATGCGCCTCGCCCCGGCGAGCCAGTTCCAACCGATCCTCGGCGAGCTTCTCAGGATCGCCAGGCCCGTACTCGCCCCGGCGGGCGTTGAAACGAAAGAATTCGAGCAAGGGCGTACCCGGCTTGAACCGATCGGCCGGAAAGTCCAGGAGCCGCAAGAAGGCCGCATTAAAAGCCACCATATTGAGTTCCGCATCCAGCACCGACACACCCTGGGGAAGATGGGCAATGGTCTTCTCCAGCACCCGTTCCGTGGCCTCGGCCTTCTTCCTGCCGGTTATTTCCGTGGTCAGCGAGTACCACCCCCGGATGGTTCCGTCTTCGCCGCGGTCCGGAATGAAACTCACGTCCAGCCAGCGCGGGCCCACCGCCCGTTCGTAACGCACCTCCTCGCCGCGCAGCACCGCGGCGATATAGGGCCGCACGAAGGCGTAGGCCTCTTCGCCGATCACACTGCGCACCAGCCTTCCGCGCAGGTGTTCGCGCTCGACACCAAAGAGTTCGGCATAACGCCGGTTGGCGAAGACGATGCGCTCTTCGGCGTCGCAGCGCAGCACCAGACCCGGCAGATTGTCGGTCATGGCGAGCAACGCCCGCTCGCGGGCGCGTAGCGCCTCTTCCTGGAACTTCAGCGCCGAAACGTCGAGGTTGACGCCCAGCGCCCGCAGCGCGCGACCCTGATCGTCGCGGGCAACGATCTGACCTTCGCTTTGAATCCACAGCCAACTGCCATCCAAGCGGCGCACCCGGTGCACCGCACGATAGGATTGAGCTTGCCCTTTGAGCGCGGCGGCAATGGCCGCATGTAATTCTGCCAAGTCATCGGAATGGACCAAGGCAAAAAGCGCCTGCGCGGTCGTTTCCTGGCTCAAGGCCGGCCCCCCCAACATGGCGGCCCAGCGCTCGGAGAGCCAGATCTGGCCGGTGATCAAGTCGGCGTCCCACAGGGCTAGGCTCGTGCCGACCGGACGCCCCCCCGCCGCGACGAGGTGAACCGGCGTCGGGTCGGGCGCGGGGGGGCCGGGAGCGGAAGGCTGCGGACTCAAGGACTTGCTCATTTCGCACTTGCTTACCTTATGCCACTACGGCAGCCGCGAGTGTTTTCTGAACCCCGTCGACCAGGAGGCGGTGCGGCCACCCGGTATGCGGTGCGCCGCCCTCGCGGCAATCCGGCTGCTCGGGGAGCAATTGCACGCATGCTGATCAAGGATTTCAGACTGCTGCCGATAAGACCAGGGAGTTTCCCGATTATGCTCGCGGCCGGATGGGGATGCTTTTGAGCCAAACCGATTTGCCTTTCATCGAAATCGATCAGCTCCGAGAGGGCCTGTTCGTCCATCTGGAACTCGGCTGGATGGATCACCCCTTCACCTTCAGCAGCTTCAAGATTCGCAGCGCCGAGCAGCTTGCCACCTTGCGCGCACTCGGTTTGGAAAGGGTCCGTTATGACCCTCGGCGCAGCGACGTCGAACCCAAGCCGGCGAGCGCGGTGCAGGCTGCCGCGCCCCCCCCCGCGACGGCGGATGACTCCTTCGCCGCCGCGCGCCAGGCTCGTGCCGATCTGCATGGGCGCATCGAAGAGGCGATCGCCCGCGGCGAGCGCGAAGTGATCAAGGCAGCCGCTGTGGTGCGCGGGCTGACGCAGAATCTGCTGCAGAACCCGGCCAAAGCGATCGATGACAGCCAGCACTTCATCTCGCTCCTCGCCAACACACTTCTGGCCGATCAAGACATTTCCGTTCACCTCATGAGCGACAAGGTCGCCGGCGAAGAAACTTATTACCACTCGCTCAACGTTGCCGTGCTGGCCATGCTCTTGGCGCGCGCCATGGGATGCGAGGCGGAAGCGGTGAAAACGATCGGCATGGGGGCTTTGTTTCACGATGTCGGATTGGTGGACGTGCCTGATCGCGTGCGCATGAAGAAGGAAGCCCGCAATTCGGCCGAGGAGCAGATTTACCGCCAGCACTGCGCCTTCGGGGTAGAAATTGCGCGTCGCGTCAAGCTGCCCGCGGAGGTAATCGCCGTCATCGGCCTGCATCACGAACACATGGATGGCAGCGGCTACCCCCAGGGTCTCAAAGGTGAGGCGCTGCCTGCGGCAGCACGCATCGTCTCCGCGGTGGAAAGATACGATGAACTGTGCAACCCGCCCCAGCTCGAAGCCGGGCTCACGCCTCACGAAGCCTTGTCGGCGCTTTATGCCCGCGAGCGGGCGCGGTTTGCGCCCGAGGTGCTTTCGACTTTGATACGCACCCTCGGCGTGTATCCGCCCGGAACGGTGGTCAAACTGTCGAACGAATCGATCGGTCTGGTGGTGTCGGTCAACGAGCTGGCTCCGCTCAAGCCCGCGGTGGCCGTTTACGACGCGGCAGTGCCCAAGGAAGAAGCGGCGATCGTCGATCTGTCGGCGGAGACGGAACTGAGCATCAGCAAGGCGATGCGTCCGGGCCTTTTGCCGCGCGAAATTTACGAATACCTGAGTCCGCGCAAACGGGTCACCTATTTCTTCGACGCCGTGAACAAGAGCAAGCCGGAGAAGCGTTGAAATGGATGCCACGCGCGCTTTGCTCGATGCCGCGGACGAGCTCCTGATGCTGGTTCGCAAGAGTGATCTGAAGGTGTGCGCCGCCAACCGCCGCGCCTGCGAGGCGCTGGGGCGCAGCGAAGCTGAGCTTTCCCAGCTCGCCATCACTGAGATCGAAACCGGTTTGCAGGACATGTTCTTCTGGTCGGAGGTCGCCAAGGGACCCTGGGCGCCGCTCCACGACGCCGAAACGGTCTATGCCATGGCCGACGGCACCACTTTGGCAGTGGAGCGCAGTGTCTTGCCGGTGCCCGCAGATCCGGCCTTCATCACGGTGCGTGCTCGCGACGTTGGCGCCCGCGCCATCGCCGAATCGGCCATCGAGCGCACCGCCTCGCTTCTGGCGGCCACTTTCGAATCGACCGCCGACGCGCTGCTGGTGGTTGATCTGGGCGGGCGCATCGTCAATTTCAATGAACGCTTCGCGCTGCTCTTTCGGCTTCCCGCCGGCTTGCTGACCGAACGCAACGATCGCCGTGTCTTTCGGCATTTGCGCTCTTCATTGCTTCGAGTCGCAGATTTTTCCCGCCTGGGCCGGGAGCTCCTGGGTCGTGGCGGAGAAGCGGTGGACATCATCGAGCTGGCCGACGGTCGCACGCTGGAATGCCGCTCCCGCCCCCACACCCTGCATCAACAGGTGCTGGGCAGAGTCTTCAGTTTCAGCGAGGTCACCGAGCGCGTACGCCACCAACGCGAGCTCGCCGCAGCACGCGACGAAGCACTGGCAGCCAGCCGGGCCAAGAGCGAATTTCTCGCCACCATGAGCCACGAGTTTCGCACCCCCATGAACGGCATACTGGGCGCCACGCAACTGCTGCTGGCCGGCCGGCTGGACGATTCGACGCGCGAATGGGCCGAAACCTGCAAAGATGCATCCGAAAACCTGCTCTGCCTGGTCAACGACATCCTCGACTATGCCAAAGGCGAGGCCGGCGGTTTCGAGTTCGAGTGGATACCCTACCGGCCCCGCCAGGTGTTGGATCGGGCGGTCAGGTTGTTTCGCGGGAGCGCGCGCGACAAGGGCTTGGCGATCCAAACCGCGGTTCCTGCCGAAGTGCCCGACTGGGGCATCGGTGATCCCAGCCGCCTGCGCCAAGTCCTCAACAACCTTCTTTCCAATGCCATCAAGTTCACCGCCCGAGGTGAGATCCAAGTTGCGCTGCGCTACTTGCCTGCCGATGGAGACGCGGGGGTGTTGCGCTGCGAGGTACGAGATTGCGGCATCGGCATACGGCCGGACCAGCTCGAGTCGATATTCGAGCCCTTCCGCCAGGCCGGCTCCGACACCAGCCGGCGCTACGGGGGAACCGGCTTGGGCCTGACCATCTGCCGGCAACTGGTTCAAGGCATGGGTGGCCGCATCTGGGCAGAAAATGCCGAACAAGGCGGCGCCCGATTCATCTTCGAATTGCCGTTCGCGGCGGCTAACGGTGGCGCGACCACCGGATCGCCGCACGCCGAGCAAGCGCCCGGCAGGATGTTGCAGGTTTTGGTGGCTGACGACAACGCCGTCAACCGGCTAATCAGCTGCCGTTTCCTGGAAAAACTCGGGCATCGCTGCCGGTCCGTCGAAAACGGCCGCGAGGCGCTCGCCGCGGTCGCCGCGGGCGGCGTCGACCTTGCCCTGCTCGACTTGGAGATGCCGGATCTCGACGGTTATGGCGCCGCCCGAGCGATCCGCGCCCTACCCGACCCGCTCTTGCGGGCCATTCCGCTGGTCGCGCTGAGCGCCGCCGACCCGCCCGCAGTGCGCAACGCCTGCTTGGCCGCCGGGATCGATGCGTTTCTTGCCAAGCCCTTGCGCCTGGAGCAACTCGCGCAATTGCTGGGGCGCGTCGCCTGCGGCCGACCCCTCGATCCCGCGGCGGACTCGATCGCGCTCGGCACTTAACCTCGGCGCGCCTTTTGCGTATCATCCTTGGTGCCGAATGGCAAATGGGGTGACCAAAAGAGGAGGAGCGCGCCGGACCATGAGCAAGGAATTGCGCGTGTTGTTCATCGAAGATTCCGAGGATGACGTGCTGCTCCTCGCCTCGCGCTTCGCCGCGGCGGGCTACGACCTCACTCAGCGACGGGTGGATACCGCTGCCGGCGTGCGCGCCGCGGTATCGGATCAGAGCTGGGATCTGGTCCTGTGCGACCACAACATGCCCGGCTTCAATTCGAGCCAAGCCTTGTCCATACTCACCGAGTTGGGTGTGGACACCCCGTTCATCATCGTTTCGGGCATGATCGGCGAAGAAGCCGCAGTCGAAGCCATGCGCGCCGGCGCCAGCGACTACCTGATGAAGGACAAGTTGAAGCGCCTGGTGCCGGCGGCAGAACGCGCCATCTATTCCGCCCAGGTCCGGCGCGCGCACCGGCATGCGCGCCTGGCGCTGGTTGAAACCGAGGCACGCCTTTCGTTGATCGCGGCCAACATCCCGGGCATGATTTTTCAGCTCACTCGCGGACGCGACAAATCGCTGCACTTCACCTATGTAAGCGAAGGTTGCCAGTCGCTGCTGGGTGTCAGCGCCAGTATGCTGCTCGAGCGGGCGGAGAATTTCTTGTCCCTGATCGTCGAAGCCGATCGCGCGGGCTTCAACCGCAGCCTGGAATTATCCGCGGTGGAACTTTCCACTTGGAACTGGGAAGGCCGGGTGCGCTACGAATATTCAGGCACCGAGAAGTGGCTCAATTGGCGCTCCACCCCGCGCGGCCTGGATGACGGCCGCGTGGTTTGGGACGGCATCGTCTGGAACGTCACCCAGAGCAAGGTGGCTGAAAGCGAACTGCGCGACTCCCGCGCCACGCTCTCGCAGCTCACCTCCCACCTCAACCATGTGCGCGAAGAGGAAAGGAAGCGCCTCTCGCGCGAAATCCACGACGACATCGGCGGCATGCTCACCGCGCTCAAGATCGACGTCGCGTGGCTCAAAGCGCGTGCCGCTTCCGAAAGCGTCGAGTTCCAAGAAAAAATCGAAAGCCTGGACACCTTGATCGGCCAAATCATGACCGCCACCAGCCGGATTGCGCGTGATCTTCGCCCGGGCATACTCGACTACGGCTTGGTCGCCTCCATCGAGTGGCTGGCCTCGGATTTCGCCAAACACTCAGGCATTTCCTGTCATCTTCGCTGCAATGAAGAGGACATCGACCTCGACCCCGACGTGGCGGCGGCGGTATTTCGCATTTGCCAAGAGAGCCTCACCAATATCGCCAAACATGCCAAGGCGAACGAGGCGGTGATATGGCTGGCGCGCGACGCGGAAGCGCTGTCGCTGGAAATTCGCGACAACGGTCGCGGTGTTGCCGCCGAGGAGCTGCAAAAACCGCGCGCCTTCGGCATCATCGGCATGAACGAGCGCATCCGCCAATTCGGCGGGACCCTCGAAATCACCGGCGCCTCCGGAGGGGGCACCAGCGTCGTGGTGCATTTGCCGCTCGCCCAAACGGGCAGCTCGGAAAAACAAATCCCCCTTTTGTAAGGTGAGGACGGCCAAGACATGAGCCTTAGTAAGTTGCGCGTCGCCATCGTGGACGATCACGCCATCGTCCGCCAGGGTCTGCGTCAGATCCTGCAAGACACCGAAGACATGGAAGTCGCCGGCGAAGCCGACTGCAGCAACGAGGCCTTGAAGCTGGTGCGAAACCAGGCGGTGGACGTGATGTTGCTCGATATCTCGCTGCCCGACCGGCACGGCATCGAAACGCTGAAGTTGATCAAGAAGGAATACGCGAAACTGCCTATCCTCATCCTCAGCATGCACACCGAGGATCAATACGCCGTGCGGGCGCTGCGCGCCGGCGCCTCGGGTTACCTCACCAAGGCCAGCGCCCCGGCGCAGCTGGTGAGCGCGATTCGTATGGTCGCCGGCGGCCGGAGTTACATCTCGCCCACGGTGGCTGAAGAACTCGCCAAAAACGTGCGCCAGGACAGCGAGCGCCCGCCGCACGAAACCCTCTCCGACCGGGAATACCAAACCCTTTGCCTGATCGCGTCCGGAAAGACGGTGAGCGACATTGCCGAAGATTTGTCCCTGTCGGTCAAAACCGTGAGCGTCTATCGCGCCCGGCTGCTCGAAAAGATGGGCCTCAAGAACAATGCCGAGCTGACCCACTATGCGATGAAGCACGCGCTGGTGGAGTAGTGGAGCCCCAACCGCCTCGGGAAAGCGGCAGGCCGCGCAAATCCGGGTATCGCGCCATCGCGCACCCATACAAGCGCCCGAGGAATGACTCGCGCGGGCCTTGAGTGATGGAGCAGCCGAGCTCAAGCTAATCGATGGCCGGCCGATAACTGTTCTTGACGCGCTGGATCGGCAGGCTCGCTTGCTACCCCGCACACTCGGCTTCTAACTCTCGACTCTCAACTCCCGACTGCACCGTGCCCCCACCCCAATTCTCCAACCCCTCCGAAATCGCCCGCGAAACGCTGAAGGTGCTGGCGAGCCGCCGCCTGGCGCCAACACCGGAGAATTACCAGAAGATTTATGGCGAGATCTCGGGTACCGGCGGGCCGGGCATGGTGAACGCCGAGGGCGTGCTGACCAAAATCGCCGAGGCTTTCCCTCGCCACGGCGGGGAACAGTCCAAGGTGGCGGCACAGCTCGACCGGGCCGCGGCCGACCGGGACTGGAAGCGCTTTCAGATCGTGTTGCAGAAGTTCCTGACCGAAGAGGGCGCCGTTCCGCCGCCTTCGTCTTGGACGCTGCTGCTCAACGAGATTGTTCGCCAGTGGCAAGCGCCGCACGCCAACCTCACTGCGGAAAGGAAACGCGACCAACTCGAGCGTGCCCTCGGCTCCGAGGAAGATGCGGAAGACGCTTTCGCGCGGCTGCAAGCCTTGGCGCGCAGTTGGGCCGAGCAGCCCTTGAAAAAACCGGAGGATGTTCCCGCCGCGGCGGCCCCGATCAAGCCGCCCGGCCCTCCGCTTCCCGCCGGACAAATCGAGGCCATCCGCGAACTGTTGGCCTTCACTTTGGAATCGGCCATTGCCGCCAATCATCTCGCCGATCCAGAAATCGAGCGAGACGCCAAAGCCTTGGTCGAAACGGTGCGCAGCGCCGACTCCGCGGAAGCGCTGATCAAGCTCAAGAACGCGCTCAAGAACTTCTGGTTCAAGCTGGAAATCCGCCGCGGCGACGACGCCGAAGTGCAAGAGACGCTGCGGCGGCTCTTGCACCTGTTGATCGAGAACATCGCCGAACTGGTGGGCGACGAGCAATGGCTCAAAGGACAGATCACGCTGATCCGCCAAGTGATCGAATCGCCGTTGGACATGCGCGCCCTGGAAGAGGCCGAGAAGAAGCTCAAAGACATCATCTTCAAACAGGGGGTGCTGAAAAAGAGCCTGGCCGACGCCAAGCTCGCGCTCAAAAACATGCTGGCGAGCTTCATCGATCGCTTGTCGGAAATGTCCGCCACCGCCGGCGGTTTTCACGACAAGATTTCGGTGTGCGCTGAAAAGATCGCCAAAGCGGACGATATCTCCCAGCTCGCCAGCGTGGTGGGCGAGGTGATGTCCGCCACGCGCGACGTTCAGTCGGCGATGCTGCGCTCCCGCGACGAACTGCAGGCCAGCAAAAAAAAGGTCGAGGAGACCGAACAGAAAGTGGCGGAACTCGAAGCCGAACTGCAGCAGCTTTCCGACCGCATGCAGGAAGATGCCCTGACCGGCGCGCTCAACCGGCGCGGGCTCGATACCGCCTTCGAGCGCGAAGCGGCTCGCGCCGACCGCCGCAGTTCAGGCATGTGCGTGGCGCTCCTGGACATCGACAACTTTAAGAAACTCAACGACACCTACGGCCACCAAACCGGGGACGAGGCGCTGATCCATCTGGCACACCTGGTGCAGCGCAATATCCGGCCTCATGATGTGCTCGCCCGCTACGGCGGTGAGGAGTTCGTCATTCTGCTGCCCGACACCAACCTCGAAGAAGCTTCTGTGGTTCTGACCCGGCTGCAGCGCGAACTGACCAAGGAGTTCTTCCTCCATGGCCAAGACAAGCTCCTCATCACCTTTAGCGCCGGAGTCGCTGTGCGGCAACCCGGAGAAACCCAGGCGCAGGTGCTCGAGCGATCCGACAAAGCGCTTTACGCCGCCAAGGCGGCCGGCAAGAACCGGGTGACGATCGCCGACTGAGTGCAGCCGGGAAGTGGGTACGCGAAAGGCAGGCAGGCCGCGAGTTGCCCCGCCTAGAAGGAAGGGGTTTCCTCGCCACAGGTTTGTGCGGAGCCGGCGGCCCCTGATGCAACCCAGGTCTTGCTCAACCCGCCATAAACGGCTGGGCTTCTCGGTCGACCCGCGGTCAATTGCCGTCGATTCGACCCAGCGAGAAGCAAAAACAAGCGCCCTCGCCGACTTTGCCTTCGGCCCAGATCCGCCCGCCGTGGCGATGGATGATGCGCGAAACCGTGGCCAGACCGATGCCGGTGCCAGGAAATTCCGCCGGGCTGTGCAAACGATGAAAGGCGACGAAAAGGCGCTCGGCGTAGCGCATGTCGAACCCGACGCCGTTGTCGCGCACAAAAAAGCCCGCGTTTTCTCCGTCGGCGGCATAACCGAATTCGATCCGCGCCGCTTCACGCTTGCCGCTGTATTTCCAGGCATTGCCCAAAAGGTTTTCCAGAACGATGCGCAGAAGGCCCGCGTCGCCCGTGGCAACGAGATCCGGCTCGATCACCCATTCGACGCGGCGGGCAAACTCCCCGGCCTGGATTTCACGAGCCACACCCGCGGCCATTGCCGACAAATCCACGCGTTCCGGCTTCATCACCCGCTGGCTGACTTGGGACAAGCGCAACAGATCGTCGATTAGCGATTCCATGCGCTCTACCGCAGCTTGCACGCGAGCGAGATATTGTCGCGCCTGCTCGCTGATTTGGTCGCCGCTCTCCAATCCCACGAGATGCGTGAACCCATGTATCGCTCGCAAAGGCGCGCGCAGGTCGTGGGAAACCGAGTAGGTGAATGCCCCCAGTTCGCGGTTCGCCGATTCCAATTCGGTGGTGCGCTGCCTCACCCGCTCCTCCAGCTCCTGGTTCAAGCGCGTCACTTCTTGCTCGGCCAAGCGGCGCGCGGCAACGTCTTGCTCCAGGCTTGCATTGGCCAGACGCAAGTCCGCGTAGGCCTTTTGCAATCGCTCCTGCAACGCGGCAAAGGCCGCCACCAACTGGTCGATCTCGTCCGCCTGATTCGGAGGGCGGCGAGCGAGCTGCAAGGCGCCGGCAGGCGACTCGAGGCGAAACTGGGAAAAGTGCTGCGCCAGGCTCCGCAGATGGCGTGTCACTATTTGGTGAACGATGAAGAGGATAAACAGCGACACCAAAAACGTTTTGACCGCCTGGCTGGCAAGAATGATCAGCGCCCGCTCCGCCAGCCGCTGATAGACACCTTCCAGCGTTGCCGCCAGATGTAATACGCCCAAGACTCGGCGTTCGCCCCGATCGAGGTAAATCAGGGGCAGGCGGCGACTGATCTCGGCCAAGGCGCCGGTTCGGCCGGCGCGCGCAACCAGTAATCCCTGCGCTTCTTCCACTTGCGCGCCCAACATATCGGGCAAACCCGCGATGCCGTCGAGCTGCGTCTGCAATTGCTCGCGGTCGAGTTTCCAAAGACTCCCGGCGAGGGAAGGCAGATAACCCCGCTCGATTTCCGCGAGCCTCGCCTCGATACCTTCGACGTCGCGACGATAATCGAGATACAGCTGCAGCGAGGTCAGCAGCAGGGTAATCAGCGAGCTGGCAAGAACGATCCAGAGCAGCAGCCGGCGGCCTATGCCGGCACCCGCCCACCACCCCGGCGATGGCCGCGCCGAATCGCTTGCCGCGGGTGCCGGCGGCAAACCTTGCTCACCCATGATCGGCGTCGCTGAGTCTGGCTGCAACGCCGATCCGCGGCAACTCGCCGCCAGACGCGGCTCGCGCGCCGGATTTCGCGTGGACCAAACTTGGTTTCACATCCGCCTCCACAGGTCTCCCATTCGGACTGCCGCCGCTGCAAGCACGCCCCAATACAGCAGACTAGACAATTCGGCCCAGGCGCGTCAAGGATGTTCGTGAGGGACTTCACCCCGCATTTGCGCACGAACACGGACGGCGAGCCGCCCGCTTGAATGCGGCCACGGGCGGCTCAATGAGATCGACGTGCTCCGGCAAAGAGCTCCGCAGCGCAAGCGCGCGGAAAACGCTCGACCCCTGGCTGTCGCGAAAAGCGCCGAGCAGTTGACACAGGACGCATTCCGCCGCGTAGAATGAGTCCGGCCAGCGCCTGAAGCGCTGGCTCGGCAAGTTCGATCCGGCAGGCGAAATCAAACCCTGCACACAACGGCCCCTTTCTGACGAACCCGCAGCGGAGGAAAGAATGCCCAGCCCCACCTTGTTTGCCAGCGCATTTCGTTTTTTGGCAGCGTTTATCGGCCTGACTACAGCGGCTTGGGCGGCGGAGCCGCCGCATTGTCCGCGGCTTGTTGCTTCGGGCAATCCCGAGTATCCGCCCTATCTATGGCGCGATCCGGCGGACGAATCGCGCCTGCTCGGAGCTGCGGTTGATTTGATGCAGCGCCTCGCCGAAGAAATCGGCGTGCCCATCGCCGTGCGTTATGCCGGGCCTTGGGGCCGGGTGCAGGAAGAGGTCCGGCAGGGCAAGGTGGATATGATCGCCGGTGCGTTTTTTACGCTGCCGCGCCTGGAATACATGGACTATTTCCAGCCGCCGATTCACAACACGCGCAGTGTCATCTGGATGTCGAGTGCCCGCGCGTTCGAGTACCGCAGATGGGCGGACCTCGTCGGCAAGCGCGGCGTCACAGTCATCAACAACAGTTTCGGCGAGGCCTTTGACCGCTACGCCGAGAAGAACCTGCAGATCGAAAAAGTGGCCAGCCTGGAAAGCGCGCTGCGCATGCTTTCGCTGGGGCGTGTCGATTACTTGATCTACGAGGACGCTCCTGGCGAAGCGGTGGCCTCCCGTATGGATATCAAGGGACTGCGCGCAGCCAAGACTCCGATCAGCAGCGAAGACTTGCATCTCACGCTCTCCCACCAGTCCAACTGCAATACCGGCGCTTTGCGCGGGCGCATTGCGCAAGCCATGAACAAGCTCCATCAAGAGAAGCTGATGGACCGCCTGGTCGAGAAGGCCGTGCGCCAGTGGGGTAGCAGCGGTAAGTAGTTCCGAAAGGCGGTTGGTTCGCGCCGAGGAGGCCCGGCTCGCGCGAGGTCTCTTGGACCGGCCGCCTCCCTCCACTCTTCGACACCGTTCTGCTCCGGAAATGGGAAGGCGTGCGGCCTCAGTGACTTGAGGCGCGGCGGCACTCAAGCCCGGTGGCGGGCGGTCGTAATTGGATCAGATGCCGCCTGATTTCCGCCTGCCCCAAATCCGCGCCGCTTGCCGACGGGTAGGCGGGTCGGGTGCCCCGAGAAGACCGGAGAACGAACCATCATGCTGATCAACCTGAGCATCGCCAAACGCATCGTCCTGCTCGTCATAACCCTGGCAGTCGGCTTGCTGTCGCTCGCGGGATTGGGCGCTTTGACTTTGAAGAGCGTCAATCAAGTGGCCCGGGACTTGGTGCGCCACGAATTCCGCCTGGCCGTGGAATCGGCTGAACTACGCGCGGCGGTGGAAGAGATGCGCCGCCACGAGCGCGACATCCTGCTGCACATCGAGACGCCGGACAAGGTGAAGAACCTGCTGGACAATTGGGACGAGGCGCTCAAAACCGCGCGGCAAAGCGTGAAGACGATTGCCGAGATCGCGGACCCCGGCGAGCAACGGGTGCTGGCCACCGAGATCGGCAAAGCCGTCGACGGTTATGCCGAAGGCACCGGGCAGGTTTACGACGCCATCGCCTCCGGCGACATCCGCACGCCGCAGCGCGCGCTGGAAGCTTTCGCGCCGCACCTCGCCGCAGTGGACACGATGCAAAACCGCCTCGACGGCCTGGCCCGCAACATCGACGCGGCGGTCAAGGCCCAGGAGCAGCAACTGCTCGCCACCCTTTCCGGCGCGGCCAAGTACATGGCGGCCACCGTGCTCGTGGTGCTGATCTTGGGTGGACTGAGTTCGACTTGGGTGGCCCGCTCGATCACCCGGCCGCTGGCCACCATGGCTCGGAGTGCCACTGAAATTGCCACCCGGCGCGACCTCACCGTGACGATACCGCGCTTTGGCCGCAATGAACTGGGCGAGATGGCCGCTGCCCTGGGCAGCATGATCGCCGCTACGCGCAGCCTGATCGAGGAGGCGCGCCGCGGCGCCGAGCAATCCGCCCGGCAGGCGGAGCTGATGCGCGAAGTGGCCGCCGGCGTGGCTGCCTCCTCGACCCGCCAGTCCGAAGCGACCACCGCCTCGGCGGCGGCGATCGAGCAATTGACCGCCGCGATCAACGAGGTCTCCAGCGCGAGCGCAGGTGTCGAGGAACAAAGCGCCAGCACCAGTTCGGCATCCGCCTCGGGCGCGCAAGAAGCCCGCCACACCGCCGAAGAAATCGGCGCCATCGCTCGCGGCATCGCCGAGGCCAGCGAAGTGATGGCCTCGCTCAAATCGCGCTCGCAAGAGATCGGCGGCATTCTCGGCGTGATCAAGGATATCGCCGACCAAACCAACCTCCTCGCGCTCAACGCCGCCATCGAAGCGGCGCGCGCCGGCGAATCCGGCCGAGGTTTCGCAGTGGTGGCCGACGAAGTGCGCAAGCTCGCCGAGCGCACCACCGAGGCCACGGTGCGAATATCGCAAATGGTCACCAACATCCAGACTGACACCGAGGCCGCCAATGCCAATATGCAGCAGGCCCACGCCCGAGTGGGAGAAGGCGTGGCCGCGACGCTGCATCTGGTGGACAGCTTGGAAACCATCGGGCAGGCCGCCGAGCGCGTAATGAAGGCCATTCAGGGCATGTCTCACGCGTTGCGCGAACAGGCCAAGGCCAGCGCGGAAATCGCCCACAAGGTCGAGCAGGTAGCCCAGACCAGCGAAGACAACAACCAGGCGGCGAAACTTGCCGAAAGTCGCTCCGGCGAGCTGCATCAGATGAGCATGCAGCTCAGGCAGGCGATTGGCGCTTTCGTAGTCTAGCGCGACAAAACTTATTTGCCTCGGCCGGCGTGCCTTGGTTTCCCGAACGATGAGGGCGCAACCGGCGATGCGCCCCTCAAGCCCTGCCGGTTGCGGCCGGCCCGCTCAGCAACCGGCCTGGCGCCGCGAGCGTGAAATAGAAAGTCGCACCCCGGCCCGAGGCTCAAGTCTCGTTCCGGGGAGCCGTTACTTCAAGCGTAAACGCCTTGAACTGCCATGCCCTCGCGCGTGCCCCACAACCACGACCAGAACGCGTTTTTTCTCCCATGCTTGCGCCCATCTTGCCGGCCGGGGCTTCTTGCGGGCAATGCGCCGGGGACGAAGCGCAGCCGCGCAGGCACCCGTCCATGGCCATGACGCCGCCACCCTACCCTCCGCCTCCGCTGCTGCGCCCGGAGGCGAGGGAATTCACGTTCTCCGCGAAAGACTTCCTGCGGGTGAAAACCCTGATCCACGGCCACGCCGGCATCTCCCTCACCGAAGCCAAGCAGGAGATGGTGTACAGCCGGCTGGCACGCCGGCTGCGCTGCCTCGGGCACAAGAGCTTCGAAACCTACCTCGACCAGCTCGAGCGTCAGCCCCATTCGCCGGAGTGGCAATCCTTCGTCAACGCGCTGACGACCAATCTCACTTCGTTCTTTCGCGAAGCGCACCACTTCCCCTTGCTGATCGAACATGTCGCCAAGACCGGGAAGAAACCGGTCGTAGTGTGGTCGGCGGCGTGTTCCACCGGCGAGGAGCCCTATAGTCTCGCCATGGCGCTGGTGGAGCATTTCGGGGGGTTTGACGTGCCGGTCAAAGTGCTCGCCACCGACATCGACACCAATGTGCTCGCCACGGCGCGAGAAGGCGTCTACCGCCTCGACGGAACCACGACCTTGAGCCGCGAGCGGCAAGCACGCTTCTTCAAGAAACATTCCGATGGTTGCCTCAGGGTGTGCGAGGAATTGAAGCGTCTGGTGGACTTCCGGCCGCTCAACCTCTTGACCCCCAATTGGCCTCTGCGGGCGCCGCTGGATGCCATATTTTGCCGCAATGTGCTGATCTACTTCGACAAAGAAACGCAATACGCGGTGCTGCAACGCTTCGCGCCGCTGCTGAAAGCCGATGGCTTGCTGTTCATCGGGCACTCCGAAAGCCTCTTTCACGCCAGCGATCTATTTCGCCTGCGCGGCAAAACCGTCTACGAGCTTGCCCCCGGACAACCGGGTGGCTTGGGCAGGTCATCATGAGCGAACCCAGTCCCGACACGCTCGCCACCAGCCGCTACTTCGAGCAGAGTTTCGGGCTCGCGGCGGTGAAGATCTTCCCCGGCGAGTATTACGTCTCGACCCGCCCCATGGTCCTGGTTGCGGTGGTAGCCACTTGCGTCGCCGTATGCCTGCGCGACACTTTGAAGGGCATAGGCGGGGTCACCAGCTTCATGGTTCCGGCACCGGTAGCCGGTCGGTCAGGCGACCACACCCGCGCCGGATGGGCAGCGATGGAAGTGCTGATCGAGCACCTGCTCAAGCTCGGCGCCGTGAGGAAGAACCTGCGCGCGATGGTCTTCGGCGGCTGCACCGGGCTGGGCGAAGAGATCAAGCTGGAACATGGCGCCAACAGCGTCGATTTCGTCCAGGAATACATGATGCAAGAAGGTATCCCCATCGACCGGCAGGACGTGCTCGACGTATTCCCGCGCAAAGTGTATTACTTCCCGGCGACAGGCAAAGTGCTGGTGCGCAAACTGCGGGATGCCCAAGGCAGCGGCTTGATGCAAAGGGAGCTGCGCTATCAGAAGCGGCTTACCAAACCTCGCGGAGATTCCGCCGGCGAGCTCTTCGGCGAGCCCGAGAAAGAACCGAACCCGGGCTGAGATCATGCCGATTCGCGTGCTCATCGTCGATGACTCTGCCCTGATCCGCAACGTGCTGGCCGAGATCGTGCGCGGCGCGCCGGACATGCAATTGGTCGGCAGCGCCAGCGGGGCCACCGCGGCGCGGGAATTGGTGCGTACGCTCAACCCCGACGTGATCACTTTGGACGTGGAAATGCCCGCAGTGAGCGGCTTGGAATTCCTGCAAACGCTCATGGCGACACAACCCAAGCCCGTGGTCATGGTTTCCGCCTTCACCGAACGCGGCTCCGAGACCACCTTGCGCGCCCTCGAGCTGGGTGCGGTGGACTTCGTCGCCAAGCCCAAGGGCGGCACTTTGCAAGGCTTGCGCGATTACGCCGAGGTGCTGCGCGAAAAGCTGCGGGCTGCCGCCCAAGCCAGAGTATTCGTCCGCCCGGCCCGCCCCGGCTCGCCCCCCCCCAACAAGCCCTTGGGTCCGGCCAAAGCGGGCGCGATCGCTGCCTCGAACTACCGGGCCATCGTGGTGGGTGCTTCAACCGGGGGAACGGAAGCGATCCGCGATCTGCTCGCGCGTCTCCCGGTGGGCTTGCCGCCGGTTCTGGTCACACAGCACATGCCGGAAACGTTCACCCGAGCATTTGCCGCCCGGCTCGATGCGGCAAGTCCGCTCGCCGTCAGCGAGGCCGCGCACGGCGAAGCAGCGTTACCGGGCCACGCCTACATTGCCCCCGGGCATTCCCACCTGCTATTGACCAAAGAAGGGGGGGCGCTGCGTTTGGCGCTTTCCGACGCATCGCCGGTCAATCGCCATCGGCCCTCGGTAGACGTTTTGTTTCATTCCGCCGCCGAAACCGTGGGCGCGCAGGCGCTCGGCGTGATTCTCACCGGCATGGGCAAAGACGGCGCCGCCGGCATGCTCGCTTTGCGCCAGGCGGGCGCTTACAACTTCGCTCAAGACGAGGCCAGTTGCGTGGTCTTCGGCATGCCGCGGGAAGCCATCGCCCTGGGCGCCGTACACGAAGTCGTGCCTCTGCCCGAAATGGCGCAGCACGTGCTGGCACGGTTATCCGGAACCAAGGCCGCCCGCCGCGTGGACGCCGCCTGAACGGCAAGGGATCGATCGACCGACAGACCCGATGGCCGGTCGCTTCGCGCCCGGTTTTTCGCTCCTTTTGTCGGCGCGGCCAAACGCGCGCTCAAGACCGCGGCCCTCGCGCCGTAACCTGAAACCAGGCGCTCGCTTTTTTGGAACGCCGGCCTGCGGCACCCTCTGTCCTGCCAGGCACAAGAGATCCACCCTCAATCAGAAACACTCGACCGGGAATTGACCCGGTTTTCCCGCGCTTTTCTTCCTTGACAAAATTCCCGAGCGACGAACGGCGCTAAAGTTTCCAATGGGGGCTCCGTAATTTGGGTCATGGCAATGCACGCCACCGAACGGTGAAGGTCCGGAGGGCAAAGCAGCCTGGTTTTTTTCAAGCAATCACTAGGAGATAGACATGCCTCAAGTCATCAACACCAATATTTCGTCGCTGAATGCGCAGCGCAACCTCAACATGTCGCAGACTTCTTTGGCGACGGCACTGCAGCGCCTTTCGTCCGGCCTCAGAATCAACAGCGCCAAGGACGATGCCGCCGGTATGGCGATCAGCGAGCGCATGGGCGCGCAGATTCGCGGCCTGAATCAGGCCTCGCGCAACGCCAATGACGGCGTGTCGCTGGCGCAAACCGCCGAAGGTGCCTTGGCGGAAAGCAGCAATGCCCTGCAACGCATTCGCGAGCTGGCCCTGCAATCGGCCAACGCGACCAATTCGGCCTCGGACCGCGCCGCGCTGCAATCGGAAGTGAACCAGTTGAAGCAGGAAATCGACCGCATCGCGGGCACCACCGAGTTCAACGGCTTGAAGTTGCTCGACGGTTCGTTCAGCGCCCAGTCCTTCCAGGTCGGCGCCAACGCCAGCCAGACGATTTCGGTGACGGTTGCCGGTGCCTCCACTTCGCATTTGGCCAACAACTACGTCAACGCGGTGTCTTCGACGACCGCCAACCAGGGTACTTCATCGACCACTGCGGCAGCGGCAGCCCTGCCGGGTACCAACACCATCGCGTCTCAGACTCTGACGGTGTCCGGAACCCTGGGCAGCAGCACGGTTGCAGTTACCGCCGGCGACTCGGCCTACACCGTCGCCGCCGCCGTGACCGCCAAAGAAGCCAGCACCGGCGTGACGGCGCGCGCCTACAACAGCGCGACACTCACCAGCCTTTCGGCCTCGGGCACCGTGACCGTGACGCTGGGTAGCGGCGGCAGCACCGCGACGATTTCCGCCGCGGTTACTACCACCGATCTGTCCGCCCTGGCCACCGAAATCAACAAGGTCAGCGGCACCATCGGCATCAGCGCCACCGTCAGCGGCGGCACTTTGACCCTGAGCCAGGCGGATGGCAAGAACATCAACATCGCCAACTTCACGCACAGCACGGCCAGTAGCACCATCAGCGCCACCGCGGTCAATGCTTCGGGCACTGCCGTTGACGCGGTCACCCTGACGGACTCGGCAAACGACAGCACCATCGTCGCCGGCTACGTGGCATTCAACTCGAACAACTCCTTCTCGGTGTCTTCGAGTGTCGCGGAGACGGCGGGAAGCATTCTCAACGTGGCGGCCAACATCTCGGTGGGCTCTACGCAGTCGCTCCTGAGCAGCGTGGACATCTCTTCGGTTGCCGGTGCCAATGCGGCCGTGCAAATCGTCGATTCGTCGATCAAGACCATCGCCGCCATTCGTGGCGACCTGGGTGCGGTTCAGAACCGCTTCGGCGCGGTCATTGCCAACCTGCAGACCACCTCCGAGAACCTGTCGGCTGCGCGTAGCCGGATTCAGGATGCGGACTTCGCCGCGGAAACCACGGCCCTGACCCGCGCCCAGATCCTGCAACAAGCAGGTGTGGCGATGTTGGCCCAGGCGAATGCCGTGCCGCAGGGGGTGCTGTCCCTGCTCCGGTAATCGCGGCCATGGCAAAAAGCTGAACGGCGGGGGGTGTGCGACACACGCTCCCCGCTTTTCGCCGCTAAAAGGAGGGCGAAATCATGTCTGTTTCCCCCATCACCAGTGCGCTCCCGGCCTTAAGCTCCAAGGACCGTGGCGTGCAGGCCGGTGCCCCGCCACCCGTGGCGGAGCGCGCGGCCGTTTCCGAAGCGCCGCGTGTGGAGGCCGAGGAGCCCGCACGCACCCGCGCGCCGGTGGAGTCCGAAGTGCGCGAGGCGGTCAAGGAAGCCAATCGACATTTCCAGGAGCAGTCGCTGAACTTGCAATACAGCATGGACGACGACACCAAGAAGATGATCATCAGACTCGTTGACGCTTCAACCGGCGAGGTGATACGCCAGATTCCGAGCGAAGAGATGCTGGCCATCGCCCGCGCTCTGGATCGGGCGATGGCTTCCGGTTCCGGCTTCGCCATTCGCACCGAAGCCTAGTCGAGCGCAGCAAGGACCGCCCCATGGCCAACATCTCCAGTCCCGGCATCGGCTCCAATCTCGACGTCAACAGCATCCTCTCGCAGTTGATGGCGGTGGAGCGGCAACCCCTGCAAGCGATGTTGCAAAAGGAAGCTGGGCTCCAGGCCCAGCTCTCCGCTTTTGGCAGCCTCAAAAGTGTGGTCTCGGCCTTCCAGACCGCGGTCAACGGTGTAAACAGCGCCGCGCGCTTTCGCAGCCTTTCGGCCTCCAGCGCCGACAGCAGCGTGTTCACCGCCACCGCGAGCAGCGCCGCGGTGGTGGGCAGCTACGCCATCAAGGTCACCCAGCTCGCCGCCAACCAGAGCGTCTACAGCGGCAGCTTCACCAACACCACCGACACCGTCGGCACGGGCACGCTGACGCTACAGTTCGGCACCTACGATTCCGGCGGCAACACCTTCACGGTCAACACCGCCAAGGCGGCCAAAACCATCACCATAGGGGCGGCCAACCAAAGCCTCGCCGGCGTGCGCGATGCGATCAACGCCGCCGGCGCCGGGGTGACCGCCACCATCGTCAACGACGGCGGCGGCAACCGGCTGGTGCTGTCCTCCAACGACAGCGGCGCGGCCAACAGCATCAAGATCACCGTCACCGACGACGACGGCACCCACACCAACGCTTCGGGCCTGTCACAAATCGCCTACGACCCCACCGCCACGGCGGGAACGGGCAAGAACCTGACCGAGACCCAGGCGGCGCAAAACGCCAAGATCAAAATCAACGGCATCGACATCGAGAAGTCCACCAACACCATCAGCGACGCCATCGAGGGCGTGACCCTGACGCTGCTCAAGGAAAGCGCGACCACGGCGGTGAACCTCTCGGTGAGCCGCAACAGTTCGGGGGTGACGGCCGCGGTGAAGGAGTTGGTCGACGCCTACAACACCGTGAACAAGGCGCTCGTCGATCTCACCAAATACGACCCCAACACCAAGCAGGCGGGCTTGCTGATCGGCGACTCCGCCCTGCGCACCATGCAAACCGACCTGCGCCGCGTGCTCGGTAGCGCCCTGGGCACGCCGTCGGGCGGGCTCGCCTCGCTCGGGCAAATCGGCGTGAGCTTTCAACGCGACGGCACGCTGGCGATCGACTCGACCAAGCTCAACAACGCCATCAGCAACAACTTCAGCGATCTCGCCGGCCTGTTCGCCGCGACCGGCGCGGCCAGCGACAGTCTGATCAAGTTCGACTCCAGCACGTCCGCCACCAAGCCCGGCCAATACGCGCTCAACGTCACTCAGATCGCCACCCGCGGCACCCTGGTGGGCAATGCGGCGGCGGGCCTCACCATCACCGCCGGCGTCAACGATACGCTCTCGCTCACCATCGATGGCGTGGACGCCACGGTCACCCTGGCCGCCGGCACCTATGCCTCGGCGACCGCGCTGGCGGCCGAAGTGCAGACCCGGCTCAATGGCGTGAGCGCGCTGTCTTCGGCGGGCATAGGCGTCGCGGTGTCGCAAAGCGCCGGGGTATTGACCGTGAGTTCCAATCGCTACGGCTCGGCCTCCACCGTGGCGCTGCTCTCCGGCGGCGGCAACGCCGCGGGCGGCTTGTTCGGCGGCGGCAGCACGACCACCGCCGGGGTCGATGTCGCGGGCAGCATCGATGGCGTCAGCGCCACCGGTTCGGGGCAGTACCTCACCGGCTCCAGCGGCTCCAGCGCCGAAGGCCTCAAAATTCAAGTGCAAGGCGGCGCCTTGGGCGCACGCGGCACGGTTACCGCCACCCAGGGTTATGCCTATCAGCTCTCGCAATTGGCCACCGGTTTTCTGGCGAGCAGCGGCTCGCTCGCCAGCCGCAGCGAGGGCATCAACGCCCGCATCAAGCTCAACCAGAAGCAACAGGCCGCGCTCAACCAGCGCCTGATCAATGTCGAAAAGCGCTATCGGGCGCAGTTCACCGCGCTCGACACCATGATCGGTCGCATGAACCAGACCAGCGCCTATCTCACCCAACAGTTGGCCAATCTGCCCAAGACCGGATCCTGACTCTGAGAGGAAGCAATGTATCGCACGCAGAAACACGGCGTCGCCGCATATGCCAAAGTGGGCACCGAAACCGGGGTCTTCGATGCCTCGCCCCACCGCCTGATCCTGATGCTTTTCGACGGCGCCCTCGCGGCGCTGGGCAACGCGCGCACCCAGATGCAGGCGGGGGATCTCGCCGGCAAGGGCGCGTTGATCTCCAAGGCCATCGCCATCATCGACGATGGCCTCAAGGCGAGCCTCGATCTGTCGGTGGGCGGCGAGACTGCGGAAAACCTCTACGCCCTCTACGAATACATGGGTCACCAGCTCCTGCTGGCCAACCTGCGCAACAACCCGGCCATCATCGAGGAAGTGCGGGGCTTGCTGGTCGAGCTGCGCACGGCCTGGGAGTCCATCGCCAAGCACCCGGCCGTCTCCGGGGCGGAAATGCCAGCATGATGCTTTCCACCGCCGTTCCCAATGTCCCGAGTTTCTCCGTCATGAATAGCCATCCCATCCTTGATCAGTACGAGCGCATCAAGCACGTCACCGGCCAGATGGTAGCGGCCGCAAGGCGCGCTGACTGGGACCACCTCATCGATCTCGAGGAGAGCTGCCGCTCGCTGACCGACGCGCTGATGGAAGCCGAGCGCGGCGTGCAACTGCCCCCGCCGATGCTGGAACGCAAGGTTCAGCTCATCCGCAACGTGCTGGCCGACGACGCCGAAATCCGCAATCTCACCGAGCCCTGGATGCTGCGCCTGCAAGAGCTTCTGAACGGAGTCGATCTGGGCCAGCAAGTCAAGGCAGCCTACGGACGCAGCGATCAAGGAGAAGCCTCATGAGCATAGCCGCCGTATTGGGCGCAGTGGGTCTCGCCGTGGTCTGGGCGGCGGTTCTGGCCTGGACCCATTGGAACGAAGTCGCTGAGGACCGCGATCGCGGCGAAATGCTCGGCGCCGAGGCGCTCTATCCCGCCGAGCGCCTCCGGACAGACGAACCGCACCGTCGCTAGGGCTGCGGCCGTACCGGCAATCGACATCGGAGAGCGGACCTAGCCTCTGCATAGTGAACACCCTGCCGCGATGATCCGTGTCGACACCCGCGCTCTGCTCGCGCTTTATGACCGCCGCCTCGATGTTGCGTCGAGCATCAGCGCCGCGCACGCCGAAGACACCGCAGTCAATGGTGTGCGCGCCCTGGCGCGCGTGGAAGCCTTGCTGGCCGACGGCCAGTTTCGTGCTACCGTTGCCAATCAGGTCTTGAATCTCGCCCTGCCGGCGGGCACGCGCGTCGGCGACCAAGTGCCCGTTCGTATGGTCGATGGCACCTGGGTTCACTCCGCTACGGGCGCAAGCGCCCCGATCGCGGCCAAACCGATCAGCGCCCCCCTCGCAGGCCTGGCCGAGGGCGAGACGAGTGTATTGGCGCGGCTGTCGCCCGCGGTGCGCTGGGTGAGTGAATTGATCGAGCAGGCCGGCACGCCTGCGCAAAGGCCGGCCATTCTTGCCAGCCGAGCGCTCCTTACCCAACCGCCCCAGGAGCCGCGCCTGCTGGCACAAGCCATACACCGCGCCATCGGGGAGAGCGGGCTCTTTTACGAAGCGCATCAGGCGCAGTGGGTCTCGGGTGCGCGCAGTCTCTCTGAACTCAGAACCGAGCCTCAGGGACGTTTGCCGCCCTTGCCTGCGCTTGCCAACCTGACCGCAGCACCGCCGCCCGCAGCACGCCCCGCCATCTCGGCCGCGCTCGCGCCGGCTGCGGCGGCGCCCACCACTCCGGTGGAAGCCGCCCCGGCGCCGACGATCGTGAACCAAGCTACGGAGTATCTCTCGGTCGCCGCACTCGCGCTGACCGAAGAAGAAGCCCCATCGAACTTGCCGCGCGAACCCCTCGCCGAAGCCACGACGGCGCGCCCGGTCGAATCTGCAGTCAAATCCACGGGAAGCGCCGTTCACGCCGACGCCTTGCCGCTGGTGAGGCAGCAGCTCGAGGTGCTGGAACAACCGGTACTCGCCTGGCGCGGTGAGTTCTGGCCCGGACAAGCCGGCGAAATCGAACTCGGCGAAGATCGCGCCGCCCCCGGCGAGCCCGGTGCCGAGCGTATTTTTGCGACCCGGCTGGCCCTAGAATTGCCGCGTCTGGGGCCGGTGGAAGCGGTCCTGCGCATATCGGGCAATAGCCTGCAAGTGCGGGTGATGGGGCAACGCGATGACGCCGCCAGCGAAATGGGCCTGAGTCTCGCCGAACTTCGCCAAGCGCTCAGTTCGCTGGGCTTGCGGGTCGAGGAATTGCAGGTGGGCCGTGGCTGAAGCCAAGCCCAGTCGTCAGACCGCGGTAGCCCTCGCCTACCACGCCGGCGATTTCGCCCCGCGTGTGGTCGCCAAGGGCAAGGGCTTGATTGCCGAGGCGATCATCGCCAAAGCGCGTGAAGCCGGGGTGTATGTGCACGAATCGCCGGATATGGTGGGCTTGCTGATGCAGGTCGACCTCGACGCGCACATCCCTCCAGAGCTATATTTGGCAGTGGCGGAATTGCTGGCCTGGCTCTATCGGCTCGATCGCCGCGAGGCTCCGCAAGGAGCGGAAGCTGGCTAGCAAGACGCCCGGACCCTGGGGCCACAACAACTGGAACTCATGATGCAAACGCGGCACGAAGAACTGCTGAAATTTGAACTCGCTTCCGCAACCGACGAGGAGCGATATGCCGTACACAACCGCCTCGACGTGCTGGCGATTCTGCGAGACCTGCGCGATCGCCACGGCTTGGTCGCGCTTTATTACGGTAAAGCCGGCGATTCGCTGCTGACCGCGTTGCTCGCGGTGGAACCGGAGCGCGGCGTGCTTCTTTTCGACTGCAGCGGCGATGCAGCGGTCAACAAAGCCATCATCGACTCGGATAACCTCATGGGCATCGGTTCGCAGCGCGGCGTGCGGGTTCAGTTTGCCCTCGGTCGGGCGCGACAGGTGCCGCACGATGGGGGACAAGCCTTTTTGGTTCCGATCCCGCAGCGTGTGGTGCGAATTCAGCGGCGGGAATACTACCGTCTCACCTTGCCGGCAACCAACCCCATCCATTGCCGCATTCCGCTGCTTGAACACGCCACGCGCAAGGTGCTCGACGTCAACCTCGTGGACATCAGCGTGGGCGGAATCGGCATCATCGGCTATCCGCCGGACGTGGAGTTCGATTCCGGGGTGGTCTACCGGGGCTGCCGCATCGATCTGCCCTACATCGGCTCGATCAACTTCGCGATGCAAATCCGCAGCACCTTTCGCGTAACGCTTTCCGGCGGGCAGCCGGTCAAGCGCTCCGGTTGCCAGTTCGTGGACATGCCCGAGCCGACCGTGGCGCAAATCCAGCGCTATATCTTGCAGCACGAAAGAGAACGGCGAGCGCGGGAAGTCGGAGATTAGCTTGTAAATCCCCCTCATTCATCTCTTCGACCCCATTCTTCTCCAGAAACGCGAAGACTTGAGGCCTTGGCGACTAAATGCTTGCGACGTCTTTGACCCGCGCCTCGTTGAACCAGTTGAGCTTGGCGTGCAGGGTCACCACTTCGCCCACGATGATTAAAGCGGGGGAGCGAATCTCGCTGGCCAGCGCCAAGGCGGGCAAGGTGGCGAGCGTCCCGGTGACTACGCGCTGCTGCGCCGTGGTTGCCTGTTCGACCACCGCCGCGGGAGTTTCGGGCGGTCGCCCGTGCGCGATGAGCTGTTCGGCGATTTCCGCCAAGCGCGCAAGCCCCATGTAGATCACCACGGTCTGATGGGGACGAACCAGACCGGGCCAATCGAGATCGCTGGAAAAATCCCGCTTGTGGCCGGTGACGAAGACGCAGCTCTGCGCAAAATCGCGATGGGTGAGCGGAATGCCGGAATAACAAGCGGCCCCGGCAGCCGAAGTGATGCCGGGCACCACTTCGAAAGGAATGCCGTATTCCACCAAGGTCTCGATCTCTTCGCCGCCGCGGCCGAACATGAAAGGGTCGCCGCCCTTCAAGCGCAGCACGCGTTTGCCCGCTTGGGCCAGGCGCACCATGAGTTCGTTGATTTCCTCTTGCGGCAGGGCATGGTTGCCGCGCTCTTTGCCGACATAAATGCGCTCGGCATCGGCGTGCACCAGTTCAAGAATGCCGTCACCCACCAGATTGTCGTGCAGCACGACGTCGGCCTGCTGCATCAGGCGTAGGGCGCGAAAGGTCATGAGGTCGGGATTGCCCGGCCCGGCGCCGACGAGATAAACCTGACCGCGCGGCTGCGCTTCGGTTTGGGTCGACGCCAATGCTTCTTCCAGTTCAGCCCGAGCGGCGGATTCCTGGCCGGAAAAAACCCGTTCCGCGATGGCGCCGGACAAGACCTCTTCCCAGAACTTGCGCCGCTGGCCGTAATCGGTGATGCGCTGACGCACCCGCTCCCGAAAAGCAGCAGCGAATGCGGCCAGCCGGCCAAAACCCGCCGGGATGAGCGCTTCCAAGCGCATGCGCAAAAGGCGCGTGAGCACCGGCGAAGCGCCGCCCGAGGAAATGGCGATCACCATGGGCGAGCGGTCGATTACCACCGGCACCACGAAGGTGGAGGCATCAGGATCGCCCAGTACGCAGACCGGCACGCGCTGGCCTCGCGCCCACTGGGCAATACGCCGGTTCATGGCGGCATCGGGATCGGCGGCAAACACCAAAGCCGCCGCCGCCACCTCTTCCGGTTCGGGGGGCCGGCGCACGTGCTCGATGACCCGAGCGGTCGCCAGGTCAGCCAGCAAAGGGCATAAATCGGCGCCATATACCGTAACCTGGGCGCCAGCCCGCAGCAACAGTTCCACTTTGCGGGCCGCGGCATCGGTGCCGCCGGCAACGAGCGCTCGCTGGTCACGAACATTGGCAAAAGCAGGAAGGAGATCCACGATCCTTGGCCTAGGCCGCTGCAGGCAGTGAAGGCAGCGCACGTCGATAGACCGCTACCGCAACCAGAAGGTTGCGACTGAGCCATGCCGCCGACAACGTCACCAGCGCAGCCGCCGGGTAAAAGAACCATTGAGGCAGCAGCACCGCCGCGAGCAAACAGATCAAGGCAGCGCCATGCACATAAAATTGGCCTTGCGCCATCTGGTCGGCCAGCACGTCTTTCATGCTTTTGAGCGGCGATTTCCCCGGCCCCCGCGCTTGCAGATGGAACCACACCAGGAAGGGCACGATCTTGTAGAGCATGCCGTTGATCACCGAAAGCGCAAAGCCGCCAAGCATCAAGACGCCCAGTGCCAGGGCGAACCGAGGATCCTCGGCCACTACCGGAAAGAACAAACCGGCCAGCCACAAGAGCCCCGCCAACAACAGCGCAACCATGGCCACTTGCCAGAACATCACCGTGGCATCTTTCAAGCGCCGGCGACGCCGGTGTTGCAGCCAAAGCGTGCTCAGGGCAAAACTCAGCGCGAGCGTAGCCGCCACCACGTCGACCACGGCCAGCACCGCATCCGGCATGCTCAGGAGGTCCACCACTGAACGCAAAACCAGCGTCACGAAGAGGCCCGGCAGCAGCCAACTACTGATCCACTTCGGGTATTGCG
Organism: uncultured Alcaligenaceae bacterium; assembly: GCA_964517465.1. GTDB lineage: Bacteria > Pseudomonadota > Gammaproteobacteria > Burkholderiales > Casimicrobiaceae > JACPUX01. The sequence goes on along the minus strand of CAZFEK010000007.1, from coordinate 32,397 downwards.
GCGTCATTTGGAACATCGGCACGACTTGGTAGGCCACCGAGGCCACCAGCGCCAACACCCAGCCCAGCAATCCCCAAGACACGTGCGAAGAGACCATCTTTTGCAGCGGCAAGGACAGGCCCATCGCCAAGGCAAAGGCTAAAATCACACCGAGCACCAGCGTCAGGGCAAGGCCCGTGAATGCCAAGCGCACGCCAAAGACCGTCGGCGATGCCGCAGCCTTGGCGCGCAACATCGCCCAGGCACCAGCCACGATCAGCGCACCCAGCCCGAATGCCAAGAGCACGGCCGCCCCCTGCAGCGCGGGCGGTGATGCGGCCAAGAAACCATAAACCAGCAGCAGGGTTCCGCCATTGAGCCCCAGCAGAGTGATCCAGCCGACGCCCCGCGGGTGTTCTACCGGACTGCCGGCCACCACCGGCAGCACTTGCAGGACGGCGCCAATCATGGTTTGGGCGATAAATCCCAAGGTGACGAGGTGGGTGAGTGCCAAGGTCTCCGGCGCCCAGCGCGAAGCCAGCGCCGCGGGGCCTAAAACGAGCATCAGCGCGCCCGAAGCCAGCAAAAAGAACGGCGCCAGGACAAAAAAGCGAAAAGGCACGGCCAGCGGCGGCGCCTGATCGAAAGAAAGCGCGGAACCGAGCATCATGGCGCGCGCCGGATCAAAATGACGAAGCCGCCGTCGTCTTGCGGTTCGGTCGTCCAAGCATAGCCGCCGCGCCGCAAAAGATCGTACAAGGGATACGGCTCGCGATGGATGAGAAAACGCACGGTATCGCCCGAGGGCAAGTCCTCGATCGCCTCCAGCACCCTTTCCATCGGTTCGGGTGCAGGCAAATTGCGGCCGTCGACCGTGAGCACCTGGGCCATGCGATGCTACTCGCTGGTGATGTCTTGCATCTTCATATGCAGCTCGCCCCACTGATCGGCCAGCACGCTGTCGCACATCGGATAGAGGATGCCCTCCTCTTTCATGTTGTGCTGCTGCATGAGCACCATCAAGGTATCGGCTGCGCCGAGAAAATCTTCAACGCTGCCGGCGTCCACCGCCATTTGCATTTTCTCCACGAGCTCGCGCATCATCTCGTGCTCCTGGCGCATCATCCGGGTGGGGCCCATGGTGTTGCCGGTGACGTCTTCGAAGCCCGGAAACAGCACTTCCTCTTCCTGGCGGAAGTGACGCAAGAGCGCGCCGCGGAACCGCTTGAAACGCTCGGCGCATTTGGCCATGTCGCCGGAACCGGCGGCGGCTTCGGCTTGTTCGAAAAAATCGTCACAGGCCTTGTGATCTTCACCCATGACATGCACGACATCGCTCATGAAAACAGCTCCCAGTGGGGGTTGAATGGGGCCATTATCCAAGCCGCGGCGGGCGATATCCTTGACGGGAGTCAAGCGTCAAACCTGGAAAAGCGCTGCGGCAATTGCTCAGAGGCTTGCGCGCACGCGTGCTGCTTTTGCGGGCGCCAGCATGCGCGAGATGGTCGGTAGGAGCGGCTAGTGGCTCGTTCCCTCCGAACGCGTGATCTTGTTCCAGACGTTATATTTGCCCACCGGCTTGCTCGCTGGAATGCGCTTCACTTCCTTGAGGGTGGCGGCGTCGAAGACGATGATCGCGCCCTCGTTCTCCCATAGGCTCGCCAGCGCGAATTTGCCGTCCTTGGTGAACTCGATGTGGGCCAGGGTTTTGCCCGGCACGGGCTTCAAGGAAGCGACCACTTCGAGTTTTTCTTTGTCGATGACGGTGAGCGTGTCCTTGTGCTCACGGCTCATCATGGAATCGACGAAGGCGTAGCGCGAGTTCTCGTGACTGCGCATGAAAAAGCCTGGGCCGGGCGTTTTGATTTGTTTGATTGTTCTCCAATCCTTGAGGTCGATGATGCTGACCATGCCTTCCTTCAAGTTGGGCGTGGCCATGACCCGCCGCCCCTCATGCAGGAAGGTGATGCCTGAACCCAAATGCGGCATGCCGGGCAGCTCCAGCTTGGCGATGGCGCGGCGCACATCGAGATGCACCACCTGCCCTTTGCCTGCTTCGCGACTCGCCCCCATGACTTGGTGGTAATCCGGAGTAAAGAAGAAATCGTCGAGATAATCCTCCAGCACCGAGCGGCGGGGGTTGAGAAAGCCGGGCACGAAAGCGCCCTCGCGGAACTGGTAGTCATGGATGTAGCCCGCGGGAATGTCCGGCGCCTTGGGGTCATAACTCACTTCCCAGGCTTCTTTCACATCCTTCAAGGCGGCCACGAAACTTTGCCGCGGTTCGGCCGTGTACACCGCAGAAACACGCGAGCTTTGCTTGCCCTCCCGGTCCTTAACTTCCAAAACCTTCACGAGTTTCAAGTCGGCGTCGAGAATCACCAGGGTGTGCGGGAGGTAATTGGCCACCGCGACCAATTTGCCATCCCCTGAAACCGCCGCATTGCGGGTGTTGATGCCGGCCCTCACCTCGGTCACAACTTTCAAGTTCCACAGGTCGAACTTGGACACCCAGCCATCGCGCGAGGCGAAGAAGACATAGCGCCCGTCGGGGGTGAACTTCGGCCCGCCATGAAGCGCATACCGTGATGGAAAACGATGCATGCGCTCCAGCTTGTCGCCGTCGAGGATAGAAACATGATGATCCCCCCCCTCGACGACAACGAAGAGGTTCATTAAATCCGCCTTGAACTGCGGCTTATCGGGCAGCGATCCGGGCGCGTGCAGCACCAGATGCGAAGCGCGAATTTCCTTTTCGCCCCACCGCGGCGCGGGCGTCACCGGGGTGTAGAGGTAGTCGGCAAGAGTCTGGATTTCTTCCGGCTTCAGCTGGTCCTTGAAGGCGGGCATTTGCACCGCCGGACGCGAGTCGCGAATCACCGCCGCGGCATCGGCTTTCTTCAACCGCGAGAGATTCTCCGGCAGCAGCGCCGGCCCCATGCCCCCCAGACGGTCGGCGCCATGACAGGAGGCGCAGTGTTTCTGGTAGAGCTCATGGGTTGGGTTGGCCTGGGCGGGAAGGCCTATTGTCCAGCCAAGAAACGCGGCGCCAAGCGCAAGCAAACGTGTGCAAGACTTCATGTCCATCCTTTAACTCTCGATTGTCTCTGTGGGAGCGGGCCGGCCGCGAGGGATCGCTCCGGCGGGTAAACCTTCATTCGCGGCCAAGGCCGCTCCTACCAAACCTGGCGCCTAAACCGTTCCCGCGGGACACTCGGCGCCCAGGCCAATCTCTTCATCGCTGAGATAACACCCCGGATCCTCGGCCCAGGGATCGCCCAGCGTCTGCTGCGCGCGCACCCGGGTGTTGCCCCCGCAGATGTCGAAGTAGGCGCAGGCGCCGCAGCGGCCGCCCACCTTGCGGGGCCTGGCTTTCAGACCGGCCATGATGGGGTCGGAGGTGTCCACCCAAATCCGTGAAAACGGCCGCTCGCGCACATTGCCCAGGGTATGGTGCCACCACATGGTGTCCGGATGCACGTTGCCCAGATTGTCGATGTTGGCGACATTCACGCCCGAGGAATTGCCGCCCCACTGCACGAGCTTTGCGCGCAGCTGTGCTGCCCGCTCGGGAAAGTGGCGCAAGACCCAGTAGTAGAAGTACACGCCGTCGGCATCATTGTTGCCGGTGGTGAACTCTTTCTTCAGGCCACGCTGAAAATAGGCCCAGCAGGTGTCGAACAGAAGATCCATCGCCGCGCGCGTCATCTGGTGATGCGCGTCGGTTTTGCGGTTCTTGTTGCCGCGCCCGGCGTAGTTGAGGTGCGAGAAATAAAAGCGGTCGATGCCTTCGTCTTCCACCAGGCGCAGGAGCCCGGGCAAGTCGTGAGCGTTGTCCTGGGTCATGGTGAAACGCACGCCGATCTTGAGCCCGGCGTCGCGGCATAGCCGAATACCCCGGAGCGACTTCTCGAAGGCCCCAGGCATGCGGCGGAATTTGTCGTGGGTGACGCCTATGCCATCGAGGCTGACGCCGACGTAATTGAAATCCACCGCGGCGATACGCTCGATGTTGTGCTCGTCGATCAGCGTGCCGTTGGACGACAGCCCCACGTAGAAACCTAGCGCCTTGGCGCGCTCGCCGATCTCGAACAAGTCGGGTCGCAGCAGCGGCTCGCCCCCGGAGAGGATGAGCACCGGCACACGAAACGCCTTGAGGTCGTCCATCACCTGAAACACCTCGGGCGTGGAGAGTTCGCCGGGGAAATCTTTGTCCGCGGAAATCGAGTAGCAGTGCTTGCAGGTGAGGTTGCAGCGGCGAATGAGGTTCCAGATCACCACCGGGCCGGGTGGTTGGGTGGACCCTTCCCCCCGCCCCCCTTCCCAAGGAAGGGGGTGATCGCGGTTCGCGGGTGGTACCCGCTCCGGTGTCTGACTTGCGAGCCCTTGGGGCGGCCCGGCGGGCTCGGTGCACCCTTCCCCCCGCCCCCCTTCCCAAGGAAGGGGGTGATCGCGGTTCGCGGGTGG
>CAZFEK010000007.1:27059-27851 GCA_964517465.1 uncultured Alcaligenaceae bacterium | reverse complement strand
TACCCGCTCCGGTGTCTGACTTGCGAGCCCTTGGGGCGGCCCGGCGGGCGTTGGATGGGCAAGTTCTTCGAGGTATCGGGTAATGCGGAACATCAGTTGCTCCCGAGGCGCAGGCCGGTCTTCTTGAGAATGCGGCTACTGTAGAGCACATCATGGGCGCGGTTCGCCGGTCCAAGCAAGGCGGCGATTTCGCTCACCTTCTGGCTGACCTCCTGGCGGCTGCGACCATGCACCATGGCGAAGAGGTTGTAGGGCCACAGCGGCAAATGGCGTGGCCGGTGATAGCAATGGGTCACGAAAGCGAGCCGCCCCACCTGCTCGCCCAATTCGTCGATGCGCTCGTCGGGCACGTCCCACACGCTCATGCCATTGGCGGTGTAGCCCAGGGCATAGTGGTTGGGCACGGCGCCAATGCGCCGTATGACCCCAGTTTCCAGCAGCTTGGCGAGGCGGGCCATCACTTCCGCGGGCGGCAGTCCGAGTTCTTGCGCCAGGGCGTGGTAGGGCCTGGGCACCAGTGGCAGCCCGGCCTGGGTGGCCAGCACGAGCCGGCGGTCGATGCTGTCCAGCGAGAGGTTCATGACCACCCTTCCTCCCCTCCACCTTCCAGACGAAGGGGGTGATTGCGGTTCGCGGGCCTTGCCCGCTCCGGTTTCTGGCTTGCGCCCCCTTGGGACGGCCCGGCGGGGGGGGTGCAACCTTCCCCCCGGCCCCCTTCCCGAGGAAGGGGGTGAGTACGGTTCGCGGGCCTTGCCCGCTCCGGTTTCTGGCTTGCGCCCCCTTGGGACGGCC
>CAZFEK010000007.1:0-26959 GCA_964517465.1 uncultured Alcaligenaceae bacterium | reverse complement strand
CGGCGGGGGCGCTCATGCCACCAGCCTCATATCGACGAAGTATTCGCGGATCTTGGGGAAGGCGTGGACCACGAGTCCGGTGTCGGCCTCGATGCGGCCGATCGCCTCGCTTATGCCTTGCGGGGATTCCGTGGCCAGCACGAACCACATGTTGAGGGTGTGCTCGCGACGGTAGTTGTGCGCAACCTGCGGCAGGGCGTTGACCTTTTCGGCGACTTCCTCGAAGCGCTCTTCAGGCACGGCCAGGGCGGCCAGCACAAAAGCGCCCCCCATGCGCTCCACCTGGTACATCGGCCCGAAGCGGGTGAGCACCTGGTCGGCAAGCAAGCGCTCAACTCGGGTCAGCAGTTCGGCTTCGCTCATGGCCAGCTTCTGGGCCACCACGCCGAAAGGCGCTTCGCAGATGGGGAAGCCGCCTTGCAGAGCATTGATGATCGCCCGGTCGCTTTCATCCAAAGTCGCGGCTTCAGGCATGCCCCACCTCCGCCACTTGGTAAAAGGCTCCGCGCTGCTTGAAGCGCCGGGTGGAAAAAAGCACCGCGCGCTCGGTGGCGGCGAGGCCGCAGTCTCGTGCCGTCGCCTCGACCTGCGCCAGCACCGTGGCGCGATCGCGCCCGTGGATCATGGAGAAAAGGTTATAGGGCCAATCGGGCAGGCGACGCGGGCGCCGATAACACAAAGTGACCCAAGGCAGCGCGGCCAGGGCGCGAGCACGCTCAGTCACTTCATGGTCGGCGATGTTCCAGACCACCATGGCATTGGCGGCGTACCCAAGCTCCTGATGGCGCAACACTGCGCCGAAGCGTTTGATGAGGCCATTGGCCAGCCAGCTCCGCAACTGCGCGAGCACCGACAACTCGGTGCTGCCCACTCGCGTGGCAACCGCTTCGAAAGGTCGGGGCACCAGCGGCAGCCCGGCCTGCAAAGCGCCCAGTAGCGCCCTCTCGGGCGTAGTCAGGGAATCCGGCTTGCCGGGCACCCCGTCGGCGACCAAGCGCTCTTTGACGCCGTTTTCGGCGAGATCAAAACCCAGGTCGATGTGATAGCCCTCGATCATGGGCAGATCGAGCAGCGCCAAACCCGTTTGCCGGCGCAGCTCGTCGAGCACACGCGCGAGCGCGGCGGCATCGGCGGCGGTGACCACGAACCAAAGGTTGTAGCGATGCTCGCGGGCGTAGTTGTGATTGACCTCGGGATAGGCATTGACGATTTCCGCCACGCGCTCCAGGTCTTCCGGCGGCACCGCCAGCGCGGCCAAGGTGCTGGCGCCAGCACGTCCTGGGGCGAAGACCGGGCCGATGCGGCTCAGCAAACCGCTTTCCTGCGCGCTGCGAAAGCACGCCAGCACCTCGTCGGGGCTCTTTCCCTGCCGCGCGGAGATCGCCGCGAAAGGCTCGGGCTCCAAGGGAAAATCCCGCTGATAGGCATTGAGCAATGCCAGCGCGGGCGGATGGATCGAAGCCGGCATCAGAAACCCATGCGATGGGCGCGGCTGGTCAGAAAAATGCCGCTGGGGTGATGCGCCGCAAGGGTGGCCAGGGGCTTTCTCGTCTGGGTGTCATAGACCGTGACGCGGTTGTCGTCGCGCGAGGAAATCCACACCTCGCCGCCGCGCGGCGCGAATTCCAGGTGCAGCACCGCGCGCCCGGGCTCCAGTGTTTCCAGGATCGCGCGCGTCTCGGTGTCGATGACCTGCACTTTGCCGTTGTCGGGAAAAGCGAAATTGACCCAGACCTGGCGCCCGTCAGGACGCGCCACGGCGAAGACCGGCTGGCCGGCGAGCTTCACCCGGCCCACTTCCTGCCAGCTCGCGGTGTCCACGATCAACACTTCGTGCCGGCCGATGGCGGGCAGGTAGGCCTGTCTCCCGGCGACCGCCCAGCCGCGCAAATGCGGCATCTTGAAGACCGGGAGCTTTTCTTCACCCTTGCCGTAGTTGGGCAGGATGCGCTTGACGCCGGCCTCGGGATGCCACAGGTCGAGCAACGCCACACCGTCTTCGCCAAAGAGACCGGCGAGGTAATAGCGGCCATCGGGGGTGATGAAGCCGTCGTAGGGTTCGCGCCCGATGTCGCGAAAGCGCTGCACGCGCTGGGCCGGGGCCGCGGCGGGGTCGAGCACCCAGATTTCGCCGCCATCGAACAAGGAATAGACGAAGCGGTTGCCCGGCGCATCGACTAGACCCACCACCTTGGAGAGTTTGCCCGGGGCATACTCGGCGGGCACGTCGGCCACCAGGGCCAGCGTCTGCGCATCGAAGACCTTCACGCCCCCCGGCGCGTAGTTCTGCGCGGCCACCCAGCGCCCATCCTGCGACACCGCGCCGCCGATGCTGTTGCCTGCCTGGTTGATGCGCTTGACGATGCTGCGGGTCAAGAGATCGACTTTGCTCAAGCCGCCATCGCGGCCGAAAACGTAGCCAAAGCGCCCGTCGCGTGAAAACACCACCGAGGCGTGCGACAGATCACCCAAACCTTCGATTTTGCCCAGGCTGCGCCAAGCGCTGGCGTCGATCACCTGCACCGAGCCGCTCGATCGCTCGATCACCACGCCCAGATCACCCGTGCCGCGCAGCTCGGGCGTCGCGCAGCCACCGAGCAGCCACGCCAGGAACAGGATCAGGCCAGGACGGCGAGGCGAGTCGATTTCACTGAACATCCGGAAAACCTTCCTGGAGTTTTTCAACGATCCATGCCGCTTCGGCTTCGCTCAGAAACTGCTGCCAGGGCGGCATGGCGGTGCCCTTGCGGCCACGCAATATGGTCTCGCGCAGCGCTTCCGGCGGCAGGTCGCGCAAGTCCTCGGGCAAAAGCGACGGACCCAGCCCGCCCTTCAAAGTGCGCCCGTGGCAAGAACCGCAGTCTTCGCGCACCAGATGCACCAATTCACGCTGCCTCGCCGCCGCTGGAACGGACGAAGTCTGCGCCCAAAGCAGGGCCGGCACTTTGACCAAAGCCAAACCAAAGAGCAGAAGGTAACCTTGGCGGATGGAGGGCATTTGCGAGGGCATTGCGGCAGAGTGCGTTCAGACCGGGCAATGGGTCAAGCGTTCAGCGCGAAAGCGCGGCGCGGGCAAGCAAAAAAAACCGGCGCTACGCGGGCTCCCCCGCAATCGCGCCGGCTCGATTGGGGTCCCGGGCTTCTGCAGAGAAGCCCGGGCAACCCGGGTAACGATCAGTAAACGTCTTTCTGAGTGTTGTAGACGTTGAACTTGCCGGTCGGCGTGATCAGGGCTTTGTCCTTGATCACGGCTTTGAGTTTGCGCGTCTTGTCGTCCAACACCACGATGGCGGATTCTTTGTCCTTTGCACTCCAAACTGAGAACCAGACTTCGTCGCCCGCCTTGTTGTACTCCGGCTGCAGCACGCGCTTGGCGCCTTCGCCCACACCCGCCCACTCGGCAATGGGCAGCACCTCAAAGCCCTTGTCGAGGTTGTTGATGTCGAACACGGCAATCGACTGGCTGATCTTGGCGTCCGGATTCAAGGTCGTATCCACCCAGAGGTTTTTGGACTTCGGATGGGTCTTGATAAAGACCGACCCACCGCCTTGACCTTTCAAGGTTTGCACGACTTTCCAGGCGTTTTGTTTGTGGCCCTTGGGATCGGTGCCGATCAAGCTGATGGTTTCGTCGCCCAAGTGACCCGTCGCCCACACCGGACCGAACTTCGGATGCTTGAAGTTGGCGCCGCGACCGGGATGAGGAATCTTGCCGACATTGACGATCGATTCCATCTTACCTTCCTTGGTGTCGATCACAACGATCTTGTCGGACTGATTGGCAGCCATCAGCACGTAGCGCTGCGAGGACTCCCAGCCACCGTCGTGCAGGAAGCGAGCGGTCGCGATCTCGGTCACCTTGAGGTTGTTGAGATCGGAGTAGTTCGCCAGCATGACTTTGCCCGTTTCCTTGACGTTGACCACGAACTCGGGCTTGTGATGGTTCGCCACGATCGCGGCCACGCGCGGCTCGGGGTGATACTCCTGCTCGCCCACGGTCATGCCGCGGGTAGCCACGATTTTCAGCGGCTCCAGGGTGTCGCCCTTCATGATCACGAATTGCGGCGGCCAATAGGTGCCGGCGACCGCGTACTTGTCTTCGAAGCCTTTGTACTTGGAGGTCTCGACCGAACGCGCTTCGAGGCCCACCTTGATGGTGGCGACCACGGCGGGTTTTTCCATCCACAAATCGATCATGTCGATCTTGGCATCGCGGCCGATCACAAAAAGATAGCGGCCGGAAGCCGACATGCGCGAGATGTGCACGGCGTAGCCGGTTTCTATGGTGGAGATGATCTTCTTGGAGTCTCCATCGATCAGCGCGATTTTTCCGTCATCGCGCAGGGTGACTGAGAAGAGGTTCTCCAAGTTGAGATTGTTCATCTTCTTGGCCGGACGCTTTTCGGTCGGCACGATCACCTTCCAAGTGGCCTTCATTTCCTTGAGGCCGTACTCGGGCGGCTGGGGCGGCTCGTGCTGTAGGAAGCGCGCCATCAAATCGACGTCTTTTTCCGAAAGCTCCCCGGAGGTCTGCCAATTGGGCATGCCCTGGGGTGTGCCATAAGCGATGAAGACCTTGAGATATTCAGTGCCCTTGGGCAGCGTGATGTCCGGCGTCAAAGGCTTGCCGGTCGCGCCTTTGCGCAGCACGCCATGGCAACCCGCACAGCGTTCGAAATAGATCTGTTTGGCGCGGGCAAATTCCTCGGCGGTAACCGGGGGGGCCTTGGGCGAAATCGTCTCCTTGGCTTCCTCGGGCTTGATCGGCACGGGTGCGCCGCGGTAGCGCAGATCGCCAGGCAGAGTGCCGGGGTGATCGGCGGGTTTCGGTTGCGGCTGGGCTTGCGCCAGCGCCAGCGCCGGCAGCGCCGCCACCATCACCACGCCCGCGCAGAAAAGCAGTTTGCGGATGAACATCAACTTCTCCTCGTTGGACTAGCAGCAAATAAACTTTTAGATTAGATCAGAAGCGACGAGGATGGCGCATTGATGTCGGTCAATAGGCGTTGATCCATCTTGCGCTAGGAGCGAGGCGGCGAAGCCGCATCTTGTTCTCCGTCCGGTCCCGACGCACCCTGCTTCACCGAACGCGGGTCGTTTCCGGCGATAGCGGCATTCACGCGCTGGAGCTGTGCTTCACGCCGTTTGCGGCGATCGATCAAGGGCAAACAAACCCGATCGTTGTAGTAGATTACCTGGCAATCGAGGCAATAGTGGCATTCATTGGCGTTGATCTCCCCGGTGCTCCGAATCGCATGCACCGGACAGCGATTGGCGCAAACCTGGCAGGGCTTGCCGCATTCTTTGCGCCGGCGCAGCCACCACTCGAACAATCGAAAGCGGCCGGGAATCGCCAGCGCTGCACCCAGCGGGCAGAGGTATTTGCAATAGAACTTGCGGTTCACGGCAGCCAGGGCGATCAGCACGAGGGCATACAATACGTACTGCCATTCGCGCTGAAACCGCATCGCGATGACCGTCTTAAAAGGCTCGACCTCGGCATACCAAGCCGCCTGCGTGATCGACTGCAGCGACACGCCAAAAATCAAAATCAGAACGATATATTTGAGCGCCACCAGGCGCTCATGCACTGCGTCGCTAAACTCGATCTCGGGCACCTTGAAATGCCGCGCCACTTTTTGCACCAGCTCTTGCAGAGCGCCGAAGGGACACAGCCACCCGCAGTAAACTCCTCGCCCCCAGAGCAGCAGCGTAACCGCGACAAAACCCCAGAGAATGAAGAGCATGGGGTCGATGAGAAAACTCTCCCAGCGAAAGCCGTGCATCACCGAATTGACGAAGGTGAGCACATTGATCACCGACAGTTGCGCCAGGCCCCACCAGCCAATAAAAAACAAGGTGTAGATGTGAAACCCCAAGCGCACCCGGGTCAACAGTTGCGGATCGCGCGCCAGCCAATCCTGGAACACCAAAATGAACGAAAGCAACAGCAGGCCGCCCATCAGCACGGCAATGTCAAAGCTGCGAGTCCGCCAAATCGCCGTCCAATCCGGCTCCATGGCATTCCGAGCTTCCGGCGCATTGCGTCCGAAGAACATCGGAAAGACCAGGCTTTTCACCGACGGAGTCACCGTTTCGATGGGCGTCTCCGCGGGCGGCAATGCGATGAGGACGGTGGATTCCGGTGCTGCCGCCGGCACCGCCTGCGTAGCGGGCTTGCGTTGCTCCGCCTTGGCCGGCTTCGGTCTTGCGCTTTCCGCCGGCTTGGCTGGGGACGGTTGCGCCAGCCTGCTGCGCGCGCTTTCGGGTCTCGGAGCAAGCGCATCGGCGCGCGGAGTTGGCAAAGCAGGCGACGGCGCGGCCGAGGCCGGTTCCTGTTTAGCGGCCGCGGGGACGGCCGGGGCCGAAGGGCTTGCTGCCGGCGGAGCGGCCGCGGAAGGAGTTGCTCCGGGGGCGGCGGACGCCGCTTCGCCGCCCCCGGGTGTTTCCGCCGCGGTTTGCGGGGATATGCCTCGCGCCTCGGCCACCAGCTTCGCCGCCCGCATCACACTGGCGTTCTGCACCATCACCGTAATGGTGGCGCCCGAAATCCCATCCACCGTGATCCAACCCGGGCGCGCACCGCCAATCACGATTTTGTCGAACGCGGATTTGCCCTGATACTGGGCGACGTATTGATCGAGCCGCTCCTGCGTAATGCCCGCGGCGAGAATCGGCTCCTCGTGGTGCACGATGCGCAGACCGACGATGCGCCCGCGCAAGTCGAGTCCGATCAGGGTATTGATCGGCTTGCCCGAATAGGCCGGGATCTTGACTGCATCCGCGCTGAGCAGTGCGTAGCCTATGATTTCACCCTTGGCGACCACCGCGACCGAAGGCGGAGTACCCTCCGGCTCGGTAAATGAATCGGCATGGGGAAAGAAACTGCGCAACAAAGGCCCCAGTTGGGGCCATTCCACCGCGAACGCATTCGTCGCGCCGAGCAGGACCAGAACGCAGAAAAGATGAACGAGCCATCGGCACCAGCCGACCGGGGTCGTAAAGCGTAGCGTAGGAAGCTGGATCATCTTTGGGTGCACCACGGCGCGACCGCGCTGGGGCGATTGGAACCCGCTTTGCTTGTCGCACCCCAAAGTGGGCGCGCAAGGGTTTCCTGCACTCGACCCGCGAAGGTGCGAATTCTAGCCGGATTCCAGAGCTGGCGAAAGCGCTCGACTTGGGTTATGCCCCACTCCGGCAACGGGTCTTCCAATCCGGGTGCGCTATCGCAAGCCTTCCCCTGGGAGCGCGCGGTTTTCTCGAACGAGGCTGGATGCTCGGTTCACTCGACCTCGACAAGGCCTTTCATCTCGGGGTGCGGGCCGCAAGTGTAGGGATAGCGCCCGGCGCGCGCAAAGTTGTGTTTCCATGCTTCGCCGGGAAAGATGCGTTCGGACTCGAAACCGCCCGCGCCGAGGAACAAGATCGAGTGACTTACTCGTTTCTCTTGGTTCACCCACTGCACGGTATCGCCCGCCTTGATTTTGAGCTGCGGCGGCTCATAGCGGTAATCCTGAATCACGATCTCATGCACCTCGCCTGCCAAAGCCGTGCCGGCCGAGACTGCCGTGGCGATGATGAGCGAGCATCGCAACACCAAGCACCGCAGCGACGCAAACGGGAGCAAATGCCCCCGCTTGCGTGGCGAATTGGCCGATCCGACGAAGTTACTGCTTCGCCGCGTTGAGGTCTGCCTTGGCATCGATACCGAGGGTATAGCCCAGCGAGACGTGGTGGTAGCGGCCGCTGGTATGGTCATCGTGTATGGCAAAGCCGAAATTGTAGGTCTTGCCGGCGGCCAGGGTGATATCGCCCTCGCCTCCCCCGGCGAGCTTGCGGGTGAAGGTCACCACCCACTCGTCGCCCTTCTTCTCGCCTTTGGCCTCGACCAGCGCCTTGCCGCCGTCCATCACCCGCTTGTCGGCGACGTAACCGTCGTGTTTCGCGCCTTTGCTGGTCCACTGGATCAGATCATAGAACTTGCCGCCCTTGAGGTCGGCCCCGGCGACGTACTTGGTCTTCTTGTCATCCTTGCCCTCAGGCATGCTGCGGGCATCCTGGTGACAGGTTTCCCAGCAGCCGGAAAGACTGGCGCGCTCGACCTTGTTGTCTTCCAGCATGAAGGCGAGCTTCACGGCGTTGTCCTTGTCCATCTTCTCCGCGCCGCCCGCAGGCTGCTTCCAGCTAAAGCGCAGATAGAGATTGCTGCCGTCGTTGGCCGCCTGCACTTTCACCGGGATCGCCGCGGCCTTGCCCTTGATCGGCTTGGGCTCGATCTTCTGGCCGGTGACCATTTTTTTACCCATGTCCGCCGCTTCTTCATCGTGACAGCTCGCGCAGGTTTCCCCTTTTTTGAGGCCGCGCGCACCACCGTGTTCGGTACCCTTGATAATCCATTCGATGGGAGAAACCCCGGGGTAAAACACCGTGATGGTCTTGGCCGGCGCCTTGGCCCAGTCGGGCGCGGCCAAGGCGGGAGACAAGCCCAAGGCGAAGGCGCTGCCCAGGGCGAGGGAGAGGGTAGTCTTCAGCATGATGAACTCCAAAAAAGCGGTTTGTTATGGATTACTGCGGCAGTTCTGCCTCACTCGTCATCTTCTTTCATGCCCTTGGGCTTCTGATGTGCGATGCCCTTGTGGCAGTCGATGCAGGTGTTCTTGTCGCGCAGGGCCATCTCATGCTGCTTGCGCGCGCGCTGTTTCTGCACTTCGGTATTCATGCCCTCGAAGCTGTGGCAATTGCGGCACTCGCGTGAATCCGAGCCCTTCATGCGCTTCCACTCGTTCTCGGCGAGCTGCAAGCGCTTGGCTTCGAATTTCTCGGGCGTGGAGATGGTGCCCATGAACTTGCCGTAGAGCTCGTTGGTCGCCTGCACCTTGCGCGCCACTTTATGCACCCAATCCTTGGGCACGTGACAGTCGGAACAAATCGCGCGCACCCCGGTGCGGTTGGAGTAATGAATGGTCTTCTTGTATTCCTGGTAGACCGTGTCGTGCATTTCGTGGCAGGAGATGCAGAACTCCAGCGTGTTGGTGGCTTCCATGGCGGTATTGAAGCCGCCCCAGAAGATGATACCGCCGAAGAAACCGACTACCAGCAGCGTCAGCAGCGAATACTTGGCACTTGGGGCTCGCAGCCGGCGCCATAAACCGCCCTTGTTTTCCGGGCCTTCCTCAGACATCGTCGTATCCTGTTCCAGTGAACTTGCCCAAGGGCGCCGCGCATGATCGGGCGCCCGCTCCGGGCGAGGCTACCGGCCTCGCCCGGGCTCGTTCGATCAATAGATATCGAACTGGGTGTTATAGACGTTGAACTTGCCGGTCGGAGTGATCATCTTGGGATCGGTGATCACCTTCTTGACCTTCAAGGTCTTGTCGTCATACACCACCAGCGCCGATTGGTTGGTCTTGCCACCCCAGAGCGAGATCCAGACTTCCGTGCCATCCTGGCTGAACTCGGGATGCACCGCGCGGCGCAGCGCCTTGGTCACCGGCAGGCCGGAATCCTTGGCGACATCGAGCTTCACCGGCGGCTTGGCCAGATCGTCCATCTTGAACACGTACACCGATTCGGCGTTCTCGCGCTCTGGGTTCATGGGCAGATCGGCCCAAAGGTTCTTGGACTTCGGGTGGGTCTTGACGAAGAGGTTTCCTGCACCCGGCATCTTCAGCTCTTCGACGACCTTCCAGTTGTTGCCCTTGAACTTGGCGAACTCCTTCTTCTCCGAAGGCGTGGAAATCAGCGACACCACGGCATCGCCCAGGTGGCCGGTGGCCCACACCGGACCGAACTTGGGATGCACGAAGTTGGCGCCGCGGCCAGGGTGAGGAATCTTCTTGGTGTCGACCAAAGCGGCGAGCTTGCCGGTCTTGGTGTCGACCGCCGCGACCTTGTGCGAGGCGTTGGCAGCGACCAGGAAGTAACGCTTGGAGGCGTCCCAGCCGCCATCGTGCAGGAACTTGGCTGATTCGATAGTGGTGGTCTTCAGGTTCTTGATGTCGCTGTAATCGACCAGCAGAATCTGCCCCGTTTCCTTGATGTTGACCACCCACTCGGGCTTGATGTGCGAGGACACGATCGAAGCCACGCGCGGCTCGGGGTGATATTCGCCATCGACGGTCATGCCGCGGGTGGAAACCACCTTCAAGGGCTTGAGGGTGTCGCCTTCCATGATCGAATACTGGGGCGGCCAGTAGGAACCACCGATCAGGTATTTGTCTTCGAAGCCTTTGAACTTGGAGGTGTCGACCGAACGGGCATCCGAACCCATCTTGATGGTGGCGACGGTGGTGGGCGTTTCGAACCAAAGGTCGATCAGGGTGACGAGGCCGTCGCGCCCGACGGTGTAGACATAGCGTCCCGATGCCGACAGCCGCGAGATATGCACCGCGTAGCCGGTCTTGAGGATTTGCCAGATTTCTTTCTTGTCGCCGTCGATCAGCGCCAACTCGCCGGTATCACGCAAGGTCACCGCGAAGACGTTCTTGAGGTTGACCTTGTGCATGGGCTGCTTGGGCCGCTTGTCGACCGGCACCAGGAGCTTCCACGAGGCTTCCATGTCCTTGAGGCTGAACTCGGGCGGAACGTCCGGCACCTGCTGGATATAGCGGGCCATGATGTCGATTTCCTCTTTGGTGAGGATATCGTCGTAGTTCACCATGCCGCCTTCGGTACCCATGCCGATGATCTTGTCCAGACGCGCGGTGCCCAGCTTCAGGGTGCCACCCTCCTGGGCGGTGCCGTCGGGCAGCTTCTTGGTCCAATGCGGCTCCAAGTTCTTGCCCGTGGCGCCCTTGCGCAAAACGCCATGGCAGCCGGCGCAACGCTCGAAGTAGATCTTCTTGCCGATTTCCTTTTCTTGCGCGGTCATCGCCGGCGCAGATGCAGGAGCGGCCTGCTGTGCTTGGGCAACATTCACGAGGCCCGCCAAGGCCAGCGCCCCCGCGAGGGCGCCTAATGACTGAGTGAAAAGACTGCTATTCATGGCCAACTCCCTTTCCGAGCTAGAACAATGACGAAAACCGAAGGGCTACACCTGCGCAAAGTTTCGTTGAGCCGGGCCGGGACGGTGTTGACGATGGTCAAACAGCCCGCGGAAAACGACCCCGGAGCCGCCAGTGCTACAATCTGGCGCCGGAGCACCTCCACAACAAATGCCGCCAGGCCATGACCGAACCCGTCTCCCACCTCCAGATCGCGCTAACTGGACTCGCTCTATGCCGGCAACTCGACGCCCAAGATGTCCAGGAGCTGCTCAAGGGCACGCGCGAGATCCATTTCAAGCGCGGCGAAATATTGTTTTCCAAGGGCGATCCGAGCACCGGCTTCTACAGCATCATTCGCGGCCAGATCAAGTTGGCCTTGCCTTCGTCTCAGGGAGGAGAGAAAGTTTTGGAAATCATGGGGCCGGGGCAGAGTTTTGGTGAAGCGGTGATGTTCATGGATGCGCCCTATCCGGTCTTTGCGCAGGCTCTGTGCGACGGCAGCGGCCTGCATATCGCCAAAGCGGTGCTCTTCACGGCCTTGGCGAGGGATCCCCAGCTTGCGCGGAAAATGCTCGCCGGCATGAGCATGCGCCTGCATAGCCTGATCCACGATGTCGAGGCCTACACGCTGCAAAGCGCCAAACAGCGCTTGGTGGCCTATTTGCTCCAGCGCGTGGCGAACGAAAACAAGCTATCCGCGCTGGTGAACCTCCCGACCAGCAAGACCGTCATCGCTTCGCGTCTCAACCTGACGCCGGAGACCCTTTCGCGGGTTTTGCACAGCCTGAGCGAAGCCGGACTGATTGCAGTCAAAGGGCGCCAGATCACGATCCCCAACCTCAAGCAACTCGCCGCCGAAAATGCCTGAACCAAAGAACAGCTCGCCGCTCAGCACGCGCGGCTATCAGATCGCACTTTCCGCAACCGCCCTGGTGCTGTTGGTCATCGGCTGCTTTCTGGTTCTGCAGCCCTTTCTGATCGCCACCCTTTGGGCCTTGATTCTGGCCTACACCACCTGGCCGCTGCGCAATCAGCTCAAGGTCTGGTTGCGCGATTCGCCCAGCGCGGCAGCCAGCGCCATGACACTGGCCATCACCCTGGTGATGCTTGCCCCTCTGGTAGCTGCCGTGATCACGCTGGCCGACGACATCGTGGTATTCACCGAACTCGTCCAAAACCGGCTGAAGGGGGGCCTGCCCGATGCTCCGACTTGGCTGGCTGGCTTGCCGTGGGTGGGAGAGCGTATCGCCGCATACTGGAACGACCTCGCCCATGATAGCGGTCACTTGCTCGAAGAATTGAAGAAGACCCTTCCCGCGCTGAGGAGCTTTCTGGTCGCCAGCGGGGCAACCCTGGGAAACGGGGTGGTGCAAATCAGCTTGTCCATCTTGATTGCATTTTTCGTCTACCGTGACGGTGAACAAGCCGCACGCCGCCTCGATGCCGCCGTAGCACACTTGGGCGGCGAGAAGGCGCGACATTTATTGAAGGTGGCGGCAAGCACCGTGCGCAGCGTGGTTTATGGCATTCTCGGCGCCGCCTTGGGTCAGGGCGTCCTTGCCGCGGTCGGCTTTTGGATCGCGGGAGTTCCCGCGGCAACGCTGTTGGGCGTGGTGACTTTTTTTGTTTCCCCTTTGCCCATGGGCCCGGCGATTCTCTGGCTGCCCGCAGCCGGATGGCTTTTTTATCAAGGCCAGACGGGGTGGGCGATCTTCATGGTGCTTTGGGGCGCTTTGGTGGTTTCCAGCGTCGACAACTTCCTCAAGCCCGTGTTGATGAGCCGCGGCAGTGACTTGCCGATCCTGTTCGTATTCCTGGGCGTGCTGGGCGGCGCCGCTGCCTTTGGTTTCATCGGCGTTTTCATCGGCCCGACCTTGCTGGCGGTGGGTCAACGCCTGGTGCAGGAGTGGATTGCCGCGGGCGAAAAAGGCGTGGCGGCGGGTCGCGACTTGCAAGGGCCGGTATAGCCGCTGGCACCCCATCGGTAGGCAATGATGGTCTTTTGGTCTCGACCCATCCGCCTCAGTGGGGTGCGAGCCCGGCTCGGCTATTCCGCGCGGGCCCAGCCCCGCACTCGTTGCACCGCTTTTTTCCATTCCGCCAAACGCGCAGCGCGCTCGTCCGCCGAAAGACCCGGCTCGAAGCGCTTCCCGACTTGCCATTGCGAGGCGATTTCATCGCTCCCCGACCAGACACCGGCGGTGATACCGGCGAGATAAGCAGCGCCCAGGGCGGTAGTCTCGGTGACGCGGGGCCGCAGCACGGGCACCCCCAAAAGATCGGCTTGGATCTGCATCAGCAGGTCGTTCGCGGTGGCGCCGCCATCGACGCGCAGTTCCGTAAGCGGGGAAGCTGCATCCGATTGCATCGCCAACAGCACTTCGGCGGATTGAAAGGCGATCGCCTCCAGTGCCGCTCGCGCCAAGTGCGCTGCCGTCGTGCCGCGATGCAGACCGAAGACGCCACCGCGGGCATACGGGTCCCAATAGGGTGAACCCAATCCGGCGAATGCCGGCACGAAGTACACGCCGTCGCTGTCGGGCACGCGGGCCGCGAGCGCTTCAATTTCGCCGGCCTGTCGGATCAGCCCCAGGCCGTCGCGCAGCCATTGCACGACCGCGCCGGCGATGAAGACGCTGCCTTCGAGCGCGTAGGCCGGCGCCCCCGGAAGTTGCGCCGCCGCCGTAGTCAGCAAGCCGTGATGCGAGCTCACCGCCTTGTCGCCGGTGTGCAATAACAGGAAACAGCCGGTGCCATAGGTGTTCTTGGCCATGCCGGGCTGGTGACAGGCCTGACCAAACAATGCCGCCTGCTGATCCCCCGCGATCCCGCCCAGGAGCACCGGCTCCCCGAGAACGCCGGCATCGCATTGACCAAAAGCAAAACTCGAAGGGCGGACTTCGGGCAGCACTGCGCGCGGAATGCGCAGGATTCCCAGCAGTTCCTCATCCCATTGCCCGCGATGAATGTCAAAGAGCAGTGTGCGGGAGGCGTTGCTGATATCGGTGACATGGAGGCGGCCGGCACTGAGCTTCCACGCCAACCAGCTGTCCACCGTGCCGAACGCGATCTCTCCATTTTCGGCGCGCCGGCGAGCCCCCGGGATGTTGTCGAGCAGCCAGGAGAGTTTGGTTCCCGAAAAGTAGGGGTCGAGCACCAGCCCCGTGCGCTTTCGGAACAGTTCTTCTTGGCCCTCGGCCTTGAGCGCATCGCAAGAAGCGGCGGTCCGACGGTCCTGCCAGACGATTGCCCGCGCCAAGGGCAGGCCCGTATCCCGCTCCCAGAGCACGGTCGTTTCGCGCTGGTTGGTGATCCCGATCGCCGCGAGATCGGATGGCTTGATTGCGGCCCTTTGCATGGCTTGGCGCAGCACCTTCAACTGCGAAGCCCAGATCTCCTCGGCATCGTGCTCAACCCAGCCCGGCTGCGGAAAATGCTGAGCGAACTCCTGCTGGGCGGTGGCCACGACCCGGGCATGGCTGTCGAACACGATGGCGCGAGAACTCGTGGTGCCCTGGTCGAGCGCAACAATGTGCCTCATGGGGTCTCCTCCATAATTTTCTGTTTGCCTGTCCCTTCGCCCATGAGGGGCGCCGGGTAATCGTCGGAAGCCTTGGGCGGGCCTTTCCCCGCCGCCAGGCGCAAGCCGATTCTGGCACAAGCATAGCTCAGTCGGAGTAGCACCTCAAAAAATGCCGGATTTGCCCATACCAAAGCGCTTGCGGTTCTGCTAAATTGGCGCCGTTCGTTATAGAAAATGAACGTTCTAGACTGCCCAGCAACCTAGAAAGTCGGGAGCATTTTCTTGAACGTTTGCATCGATCGGGGACCAACTTCGTGAAGAAATCGACCATTCAGCGCGGCATGGCCGCATCATTGATCGTCGCCCAAGTCGCCGCCTGCACCCATATGCCGTCGGGGGAAAAGGCCTTCAAGAACTTTGATGAGTGCGTCGCCGCGAATCTTGGGCTCGCCGCCGTGGGAGGTATCGCGATCGGCGCCTTGGCAGCGGCTTTGACTCGCCAGGGAACGGATCACCGTGGAACCTCCAATGCCGTGGGGGTCGCGGCCGGAATTGCCGCCACGGTAATGATCGGCATGACCGCGTGGCGCAAGTGTGCAGCGGTCTACTCCACTTCGGAAGTGGTCGCGCCGCCCCCGCCCCAGCCGACACCGTCGGCGGGCACTCCGGCAGCGCCGCCGCAAAGGCGCAAAGGCCTTTCGCTCGACCGTCTGGAGGTGAAACTGGAGGGCAACGATGAAACGCCTCCGGTGCCGGAGTTTGCCTTCACCTACGGCGACGAGAATCCCGCCAGCAAAGACATCAAGGCCAAGTTCCGCCATAAGGTGGAAATCGTTCGGTTCAAGGCCCTCGACGATGATCGTCTGGTCCTGGCCGACGCCAACGACAAGCCCGTAACCGACGCCTCGGGCCAGCCGATTCCCCTCGATCAGGCGATCAACATGCCCCGCGACCGCCTGCAGTGGGTCACCATCGCTGAAGAAGGCAAGGACGACTACGTTGAAGACGTGGTCATCCAGCAAGGACAAAGCGCGACTTATCGCCATAAGCTGCAAATCCCGCCGCGCAAACAGCTTCCTTTGCCATTGCCGGTTCCCATGCGCTATCGCCTGACGGTGCAAGTCGGGGACCTCAAAGCCACGCGCAATGTCGACTTCGCTCTACTCAAGGCGCAGGACAGACCCAAGCGTTTCAGTGCCGCGGGCAGCAGTCAGGCCAACGCGACCCCGGCTGCCGTGGCGACTCGCGCCTTGGGCAGTGAAGCCAACAAAGCCCCGGCGACGGCACCGGCAACGGAGGCGGCCGGCACACACCTCACCAAACGCACGGTGACGCTATACAACCAGGCGGCCGCTCCGCGCAAATCGGTGGGCAGCCTGCCCACGAAGTCGGCGGTCCGCATCGAAACCGAAACCGAGATCGCGGTCGGCGGCAAACGGGTGAAGTGGGTCAAGGTGCTTGGGCAAAAGGGACAGAGCGGCTGGATTGCCGCGAGCGAGCTGACGGAGAAGAAATGAAATGAATCCGGCGCGCCGCCTTGGCTGGATCGCGTTGATCGCGGCAAGCTTGAGCGCGCCTTTTTCCGCCCATGCCGGCGAGGCTATGGAAGTCGCAAGCAGCGATTTGGCCGAAATTCGCCGCGCCTTCCAGTCGATGGGCCTCAAGGGCGCCGATATCACGCGCGGTTCCGACGGCCGCGCCGTATTGATCGGCGAGTATGAGAATCGCGATGAGGTGGAGACCGCCTTTTCCGCGGCCCGGGCAGTCTTGGGTTTTCGGCGAGTGGCGCCGACTACACCGAGCAATATCAAATATCGCTTGAAGGGCTTCGACAGCGCTTTTGCCTCTACGGTGGGCAAGATGATGCGCAAGTCCCCCGCCGCCCCCTCAGAAAAACCGGCATCCAAGCCCCTGGAGCCGCCGCCCAAGCCAGCCTTGAGCGAAGCGCCGCGCGCCGAACCACGGCGCGGCCCACGCACTCATGGCCTGGTAGTGGGCGCCAGCAAGTTCAAGAACCTGCCCGAGAAGCATCAGCTTGAATTCGCTTCCAAGGATGCGCAGGATTTTTACAACACCCTCACGGTCAACGGCAAGGTCAAAACCGAATACGTGAGTCTCTTGCGCAACGAAGAGGCCAACTCGCCCGCAGTCCATGCCGCCTTGCGCCGCCTGCTCGAGGCCACGGAAGCCGGCGATACGGTGGTGATTTTCATTGCCAGCCACGGCTTGCCCAATGCGCTGGGCAAGTTCGACGTGGTGCTTTACGACACCGAGTTCCCGAAAAAGAAAACTGGCAGCAAGGGCGACTCGCTGGACATGGCCGTAACCAACCGCGCCAGCACCTTGACCGACGAAGATATGGGCCAGTTCATCGTGCAAATGGTGCTCAAAGACGTGCGAACGGTGCTGGTGCTGGATACTTGCTATAGCGGCAAGACCTTCACCGAAGTGCCTGGATTCCTGCCCTCGCGCACCCGGTCGCTGACGCGATACAAGCAGGAAGTTGCCTACAAGACCGCGCCCAGCGCCGAATCGATCTCCGAGCTCGCAGCCAAGGCCAAAGACGCCAAGGCGACGCGAATTGTCATCGTTTCCGCTTCGGAAAACGAAGAATCGCTCGAAATGCCGGACATCGGCGGCGGCATGTTTACCCAGCTCTATATCGCACAACTCAAGAAGGCGAGCGACTATGCCGACGCCTTTGACCAAACCAAGCCGCAGGTGATCAAAAAAGCGCGCACCGTGGGGTTTTCTCAAACGCCGCGCTTGCTCGTGGTTCCGGAAGAGGCGCAAACTCGCATGTAGCGCCGGTTTTGTGCAATCGGACTGAACTGCAGCGCTGCCCGCGGCAACTTAGCGATGTGGTTACAACAGTCCACCCGATTAGGAGAGTTCCATGAAAACAAACTTTACCCCGCGCCGCGCTGGCCTCCTCGCCGCTTTGGCGGCCGCGCTATGTCTGCCCGCATTGGCCTTCGGCCAGGTCGCCCTTCACGGCAAACCCTCGGCCAGCCAAATCGTCCAGGCACTCCAGGCTCCGCAGGGCGGCGCCAAACCCAAGACGCGCGGCCTATCGCTGGGCAATAACGAAGGACCGGCACCCGAGCCCGTCGAAAAAACCACCATGCGCGCGGTGGATCTGGAAATCCCCTTCGAATTCAACTCGGCCAAGCTTTCCGACGACGGCAAGGAAATCCTCGTCCAGCTCGGCGAAGCGCTTAATTCCGATTCGCTCTCAGGGGTGAAAGCCATCACCCTTGAAGGGCACACTGACGCCAAAGGCAACCCTGGATACAACAAGGTGTTGTCCCTGCGCCGCGCGCAGACCGTCAAAGACTTCCTGGCCCAGAAACAAGGCGTCCCGGCCAGCAAGCTCAAAGCGGTGGGCAAGGGTTCGGCGGAACTGGCCGACCCGAAAAATCCTGAGGACGGCGTCAATCGCCGCGTGCGGGTCATCGTCGACGGTTGATCGGTGATCCGCTCCTACGCCCGCGGGCCGGCTTCGGTCGTGCCCGCGGATCATCTGCAGTCGGCCGCTCGTCCTGGGCGGCCGGCGGTTTTGTGCCTGGCCCTGATCGCCAGCTTGTTCGCTCCGCTTTCGAGCGTTGCGCAAGACAACAAAGCGGCTCCCCCGCGGGTCACTGCGCCGCCGGCTCCGGCGGGAATTACCCTGCCCAAGGCGGCCGAATCGAGCGATGAAACCAAGGCGGCAACGCCGACCGTAACGGCACCGCCGACCGGCACCGGTGGCCTCACGCGCAGTATGCCCCTGCCTAGACCCGGTGCGCCGGAAACGGTGCCGGCACCGGCCGAATTGCCCAAAGGCCTGAAGCCGCAAACCCGTTCGATGACCGGCGAAGCACTGAAGGGAGACAGTTCCGCCTCGCCCGCGCCAACCGGAGACGGGGCGACGCCCTTGCCTGATCCGAAACCCGTCAAGGAGAGCGCACCCAGTTCGAGCGGTGCCAAAACCCCTGACCCGGAAAGCAAAGCCGCAACGACCAAGTCCGAAGCCGCGGCGGCGGAGACCAAACCCGCGGAGTCAGCAGCCAAGACCATGCCGGCGCTCGACCTCAAAGCGCCAGCCGCCGCACCGGAACTGCGACGGGCCGCTTTTGGCGAAATCTTGACTACGCAAAGCAAAGCGAGGACTGCTTACCGCCTTGCCGACAATCCGCGCGTGATCGTGCTCGACATGCCCGATATCCGCGACCAAGGGCTGATGTTCGGAAGACTGGTGCTGTTCATCGAACGCAATAACGCGCCCAAGACGCGCCTGATGCTGATCCCCGAGGTGCAGGGGTGGCTCAAGCAGACCAAGGCCACGCTGGAGTCCTTGACCGTGGGCAACAATCTGCGGGCCAGCGAATTCGCACGCTTCTTCAATACCGCTCGATTTCAGGCCGAGGCGCTGACGATCGACGAGCGGCGACTTTACGATTGGCTGACCGCCTGGAATGTCCTGCGCGAAGACCCCAATGGAGTCTCGGCAGTCATGCCGGAACAGGTCGTGATTTCCTTTCCCCAAGCGTCGAGCATCGCCGGCTGCAACGGCTGCTCAGTAACCCAGGCGCAACGAGAAGCGATCGCCAAGCACGAACTGGCTCACGCCAAGCTGGCCACTGATCTGCCCTACCAGCACTACTGCGAGTGGTTCTGGTCGCAGGGACTCACTCCCGTTTTGCGCGAGAAGTTCACCCGATTCCTCGCCTCGCGCGGCTACGACCCCAACAACCGCGAGCTCCTCGCCAACGAAGCGCAGGCATTCCTGATGCACACGCCCGATCCCACCATGTTCAGTGCGCAGCTCCTGGGCATCACGGAAGCCGAATTGCAGGCCATGCGCAACCTTTTCGAAAGCGGCCTGCCCCCGAGACCGCTGGCGACCGCTGCGCCGGGGTACAAGTTCTAGATCTGAAAAGGTTGGCGCGGTGACCCGGGCAATCTTGCACATGCGCCGGTGAATCACCTGGCCCAGCAGGCGCTGGGCTACCTCGTCACGGTTTCTTCGGGGCGGCGGCGCCCGGCCTCATGGTTGGTTTCGCTCTTCCCGCCGTTTATGGCAGGACCTGCACTCGACCGATGCCAACTCGCGCACTCGCGATCTCGTGCCTGTCGAATTGACTCGCTCAGCCGCAAGTTCCATCGGCTCGCGTCTGGAAGCAGAATTCCCCCATCAGGCTGCTGCTTTCCCAGGGTACCTGCTTCTGCCGCGTCTCCAGCGCCACGGCAATACGCACGTTCTTGAACATGCGCTCCACGGGCAGGCCTGGAACATTGAGCCACTGCAAGAGGTGTTTGGTATACACGCTGTGTTTGCGATCGGGGCTGTCCGCAGCGACCGCGCCGGGCGCCGTCGAATAGGCAACCAGCGCTCCGCTGGGAGCAGTCACCGGCGCCAGCCCCTCCGATGCCGTGGCGAGGGAGCGTGTGCGGGTTCCGCGTGTGTCGGCCAACTGCATCGTGGTACTGCCAAAGGGGTTGTTTCGGCAAGCATCGAGCACGATCAAGCTGAGCCCGGTCTTGGCGCTGCCTAGCCGCTCGACGAACTCGGTAAGGTCCGCCGCCTGGCCGGACAGATCCTCTTCTCCTGCCAGACTCGCATCGACCGGAATGAGGTAATT
The DNA here is from genome assembly GCA_964517465.1 of uncultured Alcaligenaceae bacterium. Lineage (GTDB taxonomy): Bacteria > Pseudomonadota > Gammaproteobacteria > Burkholderiales > Casimicrobiaceae > JACPUX01. The sequence continues at coordinate 6,827 of CAZFEK010000007.1, read as the reverse complement.
GCGCCCGCGCGATTGAACGCCATGTCCGGCATAAAAGAAAAGACGCACGCTATGCTGCGAGGCGTTGAGCGCGAATTCCCGCAAGGCATCGAGCAGTTCACGGCGCGAGGTGTTTTCCTTGAAGATCACCTGAAAACCCAGGCGCCGCAGCGTAGCCGCCACGGATTGCGCATCGCCGACGGGATTCGCCAACGGGTTGCTTCGATAGGCGCCATTGCCGATCACCAGCGCCGCGCGGCTTCCTTCAGCGGCGGCGTTGCCGGCCAAGGCCGTCGGGATGCAAGCCAAGAGGCCCAGCAGGACCACCGCCGCCGCATCACGGAAGCGCTCAATGTTTGCCTGGGAGAGCATCCACATATTCCAACCCAGCGATGCGATAGTCGGTCAGGAAGGCATTTCCGATGCGATCGACGTCATTCGGATCGACTAGCAGAAAATAGTCGCCCAACTGTCCCGGCCCAGCGACGATGTCCGCCCCTGCGGCATGCAGGAGATCGCGCATGTCGCGCTCGGACACACCGTCCTTGAAAGCGACCCGCAGGAAAGTACGCGGCGCCTCTGCCGGAGGTGGGGCGACATCGCGCTCCGTGGCATAGGGCTCGATTTCGGTCTGGCCCTGCCAGAGGTAGCCGATCACGCCGAACTGCAGGACGACCAAGCTGCACGCCATGGCGAGCTGCGGTGTCCAATGCCATCCGGAGAAAAGTTTGCCCAGCCAGGAGTCGCGCTCTGCCGGCCGCGCACTGCGTTTTTCGCCGGCGATGCGGGCCATCAACTGCGGCAGCAAGTGGCCGGGCACGGACAATTCGGCCGCCTCGGCGCGCACCGACTCTCGCAAAGCGTGCTCCCAATCGAGGCTGCGGCGAAGTGTTTCATGGCGCTCCAGCTCGCTGGCAAGTTTCGCTTTTTCAGCTTCCTCCAGCCGCCCGTTGACGACCCAAGGTAGAAGTTTCCAGATTTCCAAATCCATGGTCATGATACTGCTCCTGCGTGACGCTCCCGACCTCTCGACTGCGTGCCGGGGTTATCGTTCAACCCTCTGCAGCCGGACGCCCAGGCTTCAGCACCCCCCGCTGCTACCGATCATCCTTGCGCCGCCCCATCACCGAGTTGACGCATTCCGTCAACTGCGTCCGCGCATGCGACAGCCGGCTCTTCACCGTGCCTTCAGGCACGCCGAGCAAGCTTGCAATCTCGGCCATGGAGCAATCCTCGAAATGAGTGAGGTGGATGCATTCCCGGTGCTTCTCCGACAAACGCTGCATGCACCGCGCAATGATCTCCTTGAGTTCCTTGCGCTCATATTGCTCATACCCGTCCGGCACGCCCGAATCGATGAATTCGCCATGCTCGTCGATGTCCTCGTGAATCACGGTCCCGGCGGATCGAATGGCCATGAGTGCTTTGTTTCGGGCAATACCCAAAGCCCAAGTCATGACCTTCGAATCTCCCCGGAACTGGCCGGCAATGCGCCAGACTTCGTAGAGCGTGTCGCTGAACACCTCATCGGCGGTTGCCGGATTACTTAGCATGCGCCGCAAGAACGCATACATCCGGCTCGCCAGGAGGCTGTACAACGTCTGGAACGCCACTTGATCGCCTGCGGCTACCTGCCGCAAAAGCATTCGCGCTCGCTCTTCGTCGTACGCTGCCAGCTTAGTCATAGGTTGCCTCCCAGCCCCGCGAGGTTCATTCGCCCGTCATTTTAGGGTGAAAAACGATTTCCGGGCAGCATCGGAGCATTTAATGACGAAGTTTCTCCGCTTTTCTCAAGCAGCAAAGACTAACGCCCCCGAGGGGGCGTTAGTCGCTGGTCCTGCCCTTGGGCCGATGCCGGCCCCATGGGATGCTAGTTGTTGCCGATATTTACTTTCTGGGTATTGAGCATCCCGGCCTGGCCTTGAACCACAGCGCCAACGGCAACGTTTGAACTGCCCCCGGAGGAGTTGCCGATGTTGACTTGTTGGTTGTTGAGCAGACCCGCTTGACCCTGAATCACCGCGCCGACGGTCACGTTGGAGGTTCCGCCGGACGCGTTTCCGATCTTGGCTTGCTGATTGTTCAGAAGCCCGGCCTGTCCTTGGACAACGGTGCCGACCGCAACGTTGGAGCGACCACCACCAGAGGCATTGCCGACTTGCATCTGCTGGTTGTTGAGCAGGCCCGCTTGTCCCTGAACCGCGGCGCCAATGGCCACATTGGATTTGCTGCCGCTGCCCGAAGCATTGCCGATTTTCATGTCCTGGTTATTGAGCAGGCCGGCTTGCCCCTGCACGGCGGCCCCGACGCGAACATTGCTTTGGCCTCCGCCGCTACTCTTGCCGATTTCCATGTTCTGGCGATTGAGCAATCCCGCCTGGCCCTGGATGATCGCTCCCGCCTGAACGTTGCTCTTGCCGCTGCCGCTCACGCCGCCAACATTCATGTTCTGCGAATTGAGCAATCCCGCCTGGCCCTGCATCACCGTGCCGGTGCGCACCTTGGACTGGCCCGTGCCGCTCACCGCGCCCAGGTTCATCTCCTGGTTGTTCAGCAACCCCACTTGGCCCTGATTGACGGGTCCGACGGTAACGTCCGACTTGCCCCGGTCGGCGTCCCCAATCGCCATCTTCTGCCGATTGAGAAGACCCGCCTGACCCTGATTGACGCTAGTCACCGTGACTTTGGATTGACCGCCCTGCCCGGCATTGCCGACGGTCATTTCCTGGCTATTCAGCAACCCTGCCTGGCCTTGATTGATGTTGCTCGCATTGACGTTTGTTTTGCCGCCCTGCGAGTTGCCGATAGCCATCTTCTGGCTGTTCAGAAGACCGGCCTGGCTCTGCTTGATGTTGGTGGCATTGACCTTGCCGCTCGCGTTGCCCTTGGTATTGCCAAGGTCCATGGTCTGCTTGTTCAGCAAGCCCGCTTGGCTTTGATCGATGTTTTGCGCATTGGTGTTCGCCTGAGCAAAAGCACCCTGCGCCGCAAACGCGGCCAGCACCACGCTGGCGATTCCCGTCAAAACAAAAGCTCTTTTCATGGCGCCACCTCTTTCTCGCCTACATGCGATCAATACTGCCTGCCCCACTGATGGACTGCGTGACCTTGGGCTTGCCCTTGTATTCGATGCTTCCCGCACCGCTCAACTCGGCCTTCAAGGTTTCTTCGGCATGAACCCGGATCGAACCGGAGCCGGAGAGCTTCGCATCCACCGCCTTGGCTGGCACGCTCGCTGCGTCTAGCGTGCCGGCCCCTTCAATTCGAGCCTGCAGAGACTTGGCGCGCCCCTTGGCGCTGATATCGCCGGAATTGGCGATCGTCAAGCTCATGCGCTCGGCAACCAACCCTTTGAGGTCGATATTGCCACTGCCCGCTGCCGTCACATCCATCTCTTTGCCTTCGAACCCTTCCACTTCGCTATTACCGCTGCCCGTGGTCTTGAGGCTCCGAAAGCCTTTGATCGTGAGCGTATAGGTGAGGCCCTTTTCGGTCTTGAAGCTGCCTTTGCTCTTCAGCGACAGGGTGTCGCCTTTGACCACCGGATCGAGAGCGGCAAGAACTTTCGGCTCCGCCTCGATGATCAGCTTCTCCTCATTACCGCGCTTGACCACCAGTTCGCCGGGCGTCGCAAATTCGATTCGCGACACGCCGTTGACCGTCAGCGTCTTTTTCTCCAGAGCTGCGGCGTGACCGGTTGCCTGAACCATGATTAGCCCCAAACTGGCTCCAATCCACCACCAAACACGATCTACTCTCATAGGTTGCGCTCTTTTCAAGGTGGGTTCAAAAAAAGCGGCTCTGGTGAAGAAATCGTGGCGACCGGTGCCAAGGCTGAAATCGCCCTGCAGATCCCCTCACCAAGCGCTCAGTTGGAGGACAGAATGCACATCCCTTGCTTCAGATCGAGCACCGTCACCGCGGCGTGCTCGCCGGAACGCTGTACGCTGATGGCCGCCCCGTTCTTGTCGCTAGTGCCGCGAAAACCGCCGCCTTCGTAAACCAGCCGGCCTTCCTGCCAGCAGCGCAGAACCTGGCCGGGCAGGCGACGCTGGTCGCGCACGGTTTGGCCGGTTTCAGCGACCAGGGTGGTCGGTGTCGCAACCTCGACGGTCGACTTGCCTTGCACATCAGCCCCCGCCAGCGCGACCGACGCGGTCAGGCAGGCAGCAAAGGCAAACAGTGGTTTCAACATGATGTCCTCATCGTACTCTTACGGTGAAATTCGCCGCTGCGACGTTTTGGCCCGCTGCCTTGTCAAACGCGGACTTCACTTCGCCCAGGCTCTTCACGCTCAGCGTCTCGAAATCCCCCGCGCCCACATTGGGCGGAAGATCGGAGAACACATCCCGCGCCGTGGCGTAACAAGCGATGGTTTCCTGCAGGCCCTTGGTATTGGCGTTGATCTTGAATTTCAGCGCGCCGGGCAACTCGAGCCCTTTCGCCCCGGATATCAAGGAGTCTTTCTGGAAACGATTCGGGAAGAAGCGCTGGATCGCTTTGGTTTCGTCCTGCATGAAGCAATAAACATAAGCATCCTTGCTCGGCTGAATGCTGAGCTTGATTTCCTCGCCCTTGACGAAAAGGTTGTTCCCCTTGCTCGAGGCGAGCTTGAGGCTCAGCGGCGCCTTATCGGCTACCGCCTTGGCCGCTGCTGCCGCCGCCGCGGCGGGAGCCCTGGCCAGAGCTTCCTGGGCCTTGGGCGCGGTCTCGTAGTGATTGGCATTGAGGTAGGCGGTAAAGAAGGGAAGATCCAGCTTGGCGTTCTTCTCCATTCCCATGGCTTCCCGGTAGGCCACGATCGCCTTGGTCAGGTTTTCGTCCGGCACGCCGTTGACTTCGCCTTGGTAGAGGCCGCGCAGGCGCATTTGGAGCTGCCAATAGCCCACGAACTCGCCGGCCTCGGCAAACATGCCGGTATACCAGTCGCCGATTTCCGTCTTGACCGCCTCGTCGTTGGTGCTGCCGTTAAGGCACAGCCAATACGGCACTTTGGTCAAGCGGCCAAAGAGCTCGATCGCGGCCAACTCCACGAGGGTACGCAGCGCCTGTGCCGTGCCCTCATTCTTGGAAAGGTTCTGCTGATAATTGATGCCGAACTTCTTGTAGCCAGCCTCGGCCTCCAGGCCGGCGCCGGAACGGAAGATCGCCACCGAATTGCTCGATACCACGCCCGGAACGATAGACAAGTCTTGGGTGCTCAGGATCTGCAAATCGATGCCCAGGATCGTCGTGCTGGCTACTGCCGCGCGGCCTATGCCGATGAAGGGCTCGATCGCGATGCCGCCCCCTTCTACCTTCTTGGCGACGTTTTCGTCGAGCTGCGACACTGAACCGCGGATGCCGAATTGCGGCATCACCGAAACCTTGCGTTCCATCTCTTTGAGAATTCCGATCACGTTGCCGGAGTCCGACCCGTAGGCAATCATGCGAATTGCTCGGCTCCGCCGGGCCATGCCCTGGATCGCCGAAGTCATCATGTCTTTGGTGCCGGCACTGACCTTCTTGGTTTTGTCGTCGAGATCTTCCGAGATCACCACCACGTCTCGAATGCCGTACATCATGAACAGGTTGTCCATGCAACGCAGGCCATCGGAGAAATTGGTGATCGTGCGCAAAGGCGCTTGTTCCGGGCCTTTGCGCAGCTGCTCAGTCACGCCCGAGGCTTCTTTTTTCACCGATTCTTCGGTCGTCACACATGCACTCGCCAAGAAGAGCAGGGGCAGGGCCAGTATCATCCTCACTTTGCGCAACATTTCTTCCTCGTCGTTTCCAGTTGTGTCCCTGCCGGCAAGGTTGCCGGCCATCGCTCGCGCGAGTGCGCGCTATTTGCAGTTCGCCATATTGATGACCGGTCCGGTCACAATCGTGGTGCTCTGCTTTCCAAACATTTCTTTCATGCCGCTGACGCTCTTGCGGTCCTGGTTGCCGCTACTGTTGATGTTGACCTGTCCGCAGTTCTGACTGCTGCCCTGGTTCTTGCGGTCGGTGCTCGCCGCCACGCCTTCGGCAATGGTGCTCTTCTTGGATTTTTCTTTGGTAATCGTCGCGATGGTCTCCGCTTCCAGACTTGGGCCTTCAGGGTTGACCGCTGGGGGCGAAGCATGTGCCGAGGAGATCAAAAGGCTGGTACCAACCGCCATTAGCAAATTCGCTTTCATTTCCTGCTCCTGGAAGGGAAGCCGATCCCGCTGACCGAAAACAGCACGGGGCGATTCCGCCCCGTGCTTTGCTGCCTTGCTGCAATTACTCGGCGTTGCCGACGTTCATCTTCTGCTGATTCAAGAGACCCGACTGGTTCTGCTTGATGTTGCTGGCCGTGACGTTCGACTTGCCGCCGCCGGCTGCATTGCCAATCCGCATTTCTTGCTTGTTGAGCAAGCCCGACTGGTTCTGCTGGATGTTGCTGGCGGTAACTTTCGACTGGCTGCCCGCGCCGGAGGCGTTACCCAGTTCCATCTTCTGCTGGTTCAAGAGACCCGACTGGTTTTGCTTGATGTTGGTGGCGGTTACGTTGGTCTTGCCGCCGCCCGTGGCGCTACCGATCTTCATCTCTTGCTTGTTCAGCAAGCCCGACTGATTCTGCTGGATGTTGCTGGCAGTAACTTTGGACTGGCTACCGGCACCAGTGGCGTTGCCGATTTCCATCTTTTGCTGGTTGAGCAGGCCAGACTGGTTCTGCTTGATGTTGGTGGCGGTCACGTTGGTCTTGCCGCCGGCCTTGGCATTGCCCAGATCCATCTCTTGCTTGTTCAGCAGACCGGACTGGTTCTGGTCGATGTTGCTGGCGGTAACTTTGGACTGGCTTTGCGCCGCGGCGACGCCAGCGAAAGCAGCCACCACTGCGA
>CAZFEK010000006.1:68334-111498 GCA_964517465.1 uncultured Alcaligenaceae bacterium | reverse complement strand
TGCCCGCCGCGGGAAAGAGATCCAGCGCATCCATGTAGGCCGAGCCGACGATGCCAAAAACCTCGCGCACGCCCTGCGCTACGAGCGTCTCCACCAGCGCCTCGGAAGGCGTCATGTGCTGCTTGATCGTATGAGCTGGGGTATCGTTGCTCATGCCGCCTCCTGCGTATCGTCGGCGGCCATCATTGCATGCAAAGAGATTTGTGGCAATAATGGGACGAATTGTTCCGTTTTTCTATCATTTTGCTATGACCGACGACCAACCAATCCCTCCGTCCGAGAAGGACACTTCTGCCGCGCTGCGTTCCATCCAAATCTTGGAAATCGTCGCCCAGGCCGAAAGCCCGCTGGGCATTACCGACATGATTCAGCATTGCGGTTTGCCCAAGCCGACCGTGCATCGCATTGCCATGCAACTCTTGGAGGCCGGGCTGCTGACCCGCGAGCCGGAGGGCAAGCGCTTTGCGCCAGGGCCCCGGCTTGCCGCGCTGGGCCTGAAGACCATGGTGCATCCGGCCTGGAGGGCGCCGCGCCATGCCATTCTCCAGGCATTGGTGAAGCAATGCGGCGAGACCTGCAACCTCACCGTGCTCGATGGCGCCGAAGTGCTTTATTTGGATCGGGTCGAAGCCAATTGGCCCCTGCGGCTGCACTTCCAGCCCGGCTCCAAGGTCCCTGCACACGCCAGCGCCAGCGGCAAACTGCTGCTGGCGCTGCTCCCGGCGCGAGAGAGAAAGCGCATTCTCGACGCCCTGGCATTCGAGCGCTACACCGCCAACACCTGCACCGATCGCCTCAGCTTCGAGCAAGAGCTCGCCAAAATTCGCCGTGAAGGGGTGAGCCTCGATCGCGAGGAATATCTCGAAGGCATGGTCTGCGTGGCCGTGCCAGTAAAGGACGAGAAACGCCGCGTGCCGGCCGCACTGGCCGTGCATGCGCCCGCTTCGCGCCGCAAATTGGAGCAAGTCTTGGCCTTCGTGCCGGCGCTGCGCCAAGCGGCGGCGCGTTTGGCCGGGGCATTTCCGCCCTAGCGCGCCAAAGGCCAACCCATTCTGGCGAGATTGGGGTATGTTGGCCGCTTCCTCGTTTTCCAACTCGTTTGGAGCCCCTATGCCACAGTTCGCCAGCGACAATTGCGCGGGCATGTGCCCCGAAGCTTTGCGGGCATTGGTCAACGCCAATGCGGGCGATGCGCCCGGCTACGGCGAGGACGAATGGACGCGGCGCGCCTGCGACCGCTTGCGCGAAGTGTTCGAAACCGATTGCGAAGTCTACTTCGTCTTCAACGGCACGGCGGCCAATTCGCTGGCCCTTTCTTCGCTGTGCCAGAGCTATCACAGCGTGATCTGCCATACGCTCGCACATGTCGAAACCGATGAGTGTAATGCCCCGGAGTTCTTTTCTTGCGGCGCCAAGCTCGTGACCGTGGGCGGCGATCTCGGAAAACTAGACCCCGCCGCGGTGCGCGACGCCATCGAGCTGCGCGCGGACATCCACGCTCCCAAGCCGCGCGTGGTGACACTGACGCAAGCCACCGAGGTCGGCACGGTGTATCGGCCCGCAGAAGTGGCGGCACTTGCCGAGATCGCGCATACACGCAGGCTAAAGCTGCATATGGACGGCGCGCGTTTTGCCAACGCGGTTGCCGCGCTGGGCGTGGCTCCCGCCGAGATCACCTGGCGCGCGGGGGTCGACGTGCTCTGTTTCGGTGGCACCAAAATGGGGACGCCGGTGGGCGAAGCGGTAATCTTTTTCGACCGCCAACTCGGCGAAGATTTCGCCTGGCGCTGCAAACAAGCCGGCCAGCTCGCCTCGAAAATGCGCTTTCTCTCGGCGCCTTGGCTGGGTCTTTTGGAAGCAGACGCCTGGCTGCGCCACGCCGCGCACGCCAACGCCATGGCGCAAAAGCTGGCCGCAGGCTTGGGCCGCATCCCCGGGGCGCGCGTGCTCTACCCCGTGGAAGCCAATGGCGTGTTCGTCGCTCTGCCCGAAGGAATGAAGCAGGTACTGCGAGCGCGCGGCTGGCGTTTCTACGACTTCGCCGCCGCAGGAGGAGTGCGTTTGATGTGCGCCTGGGATACCACGGCCGAGAGTATCGAGGCCTTGCTGGCAGATTTGGTTTCGTTGCCGAGCGATCCGTCATGAACCCAGGCGCTCCCCCGCGCCAGGGTTTGGCTCGCGCACCCTCGCCAAGCGCTGCACTTCCCGCAGGCGCGCAAAGGAGGCGCCATGTCTAGCGCCAACTGGTACGAACGCAATGTACTGCCCTGGCTGATCGAGCTGGCCTGCGGCACGAGCGCGGTAAACAAACAGCGGATGAAGGTAGTGCCCCAAGCGCAGGGGCAGGTGCTGGAGATCGGTCTGGGCACGGGGCTCAACCTGCCCTTCTACGACGCGGGCCGGGTTCGCGGCATCGTCGGGGTCGAGCCTTCGCTCACGATGCACCACCTGGCGATGAAACGCAGCCGCGCGGCGAGAATGCCGGTGGAGATCGTGGGCGTGAACGCCGAGCGCTTGCCGCTGGCCGACGGCGGCTTCGACACCGTGGTTTGCACCTACACCCTGTGCACGATCCCCAACCCCCTCGCGGCACTCCGGGAAGTGCGGCGGGTGCTGGCTCCGGGTGGCCGGCTCTTGTTCTCGGAACACGGGCGGGCGCCCGACGAAAACGTGCGCAAATGGCAAGCGCGCCTGCAGCCAATTTGGGGCAAGTTCTCGGGCGGATGCCAGCTTGGGCGCGACATTCCGGCGATGCTGCGCGAAGCGGGGTTCGAGCTGGAAGTGCAGGCGAAATATATCCCCGGGCCAAAATTCGCCTCTTACCACTATTGGGGCGAAGCGATCGCCAGGCATCGGTAAGCCGAGCCCGGCGTTGGTCACCAAGGTCTCAAGTCTTCACACTTCTGGGGAAGAATTGGGTCGAAGAGATGAATTGGGGGGATTTGCAAGGGGGCTCGCCCCCTTGTTCCTGGCGGGGGATATACCAGGGGCTTCTCCCCTTGTTGGTATAAGGGTTGGTTCGCTGTTTGCCGTCGCGAGCGTCGCCCGGCGATCTCTTTTGGTTCTGGCTCGTCCAGCGTTAGGGAGGTAGGGCAAGAGGCCGCTTGACCCGATCGCGGCAACACAGTTCACGATGCGCTCTCCATTCACTTTGGAGTCGATCATGAACCCCAAAACTCGTTTGATACGCCGCTATCAACAAACCATAAACGCCAGGCCCGAGCGCGTTTTCCCGCTGCTTTGCCCGGTGCGCGAAAGCGAGTGGCTTCCCGGTTGGCATTGCCGTATGGTGTATTCATCGACCGGCTTTGCCGAAGCCGGCGCCGTGTTCACCACTGAGAGCGAAGCCGGTGTGGCGGTATGGCTGGTGAGCGAACATGTAGCACCGCGGCGTGTGGCCTTCGTGCGCTTTCAGCCCGAGGGTTTGGTGGTGCGGTGTGAAATCGAGCTTGCCCCCCTGGCTGAAGGGCGCTCGCAAGTCAGCATCGTTTACACTTACACCGCCATCGATGCCCAAGGCGAGGCGGCGCTTGCCGCCCTCACGGAAGAAGCTTGGCAAAAGATGCAAACCTTTTGGGAGTCGAGCATGAACGATTGGCTGGGCCAGCATCCGGAATGGGCGAACTCCTGAGCATTAGCGCCTTGGCGCGCCGCTTCGGTTTATCCCGCGGCGCGCTACTGCACTACGACCGTCTGGGGCTCCTTGCCGCCGGCAGCCGCTCGCCCAGCGGCTACCGGCGTTATGGCCCGGGCGAGGTGGCGCGCTTGCAACGCATCGTCGAACTGCGCGCTGCCGGCCTCGCGCTCCATGAAATCAAAGAAGCGCTGCAAGCGAGCACTCCCTTGGATGATCTCCTGGCCAGGCAACTTGCGTCGCTCAACGAACAGATGACCACGCTGCGCAAGCAGCAATCGGCGGCCTTGCGCCTCTTGCGCGCGGCGCGCGTGCCGGATCAGCGCTTGACCAAAGCGAGCTGGTCGGCGCTCTTGCGCGAAGCCGGATTAAGCGACGACGACATGCGCCGCTGGCACCAGGATTTCGAGGCCCGTTTGCCCGAAGCGCACGGCGACTTCCTGGCGTTTCTGGGTCTCGATTCGGAAGAGATCGCATCCATCAGGCGGTGGAGCAATCAAAGCTGAAATCGAGCCAGGCCGCCCCGTGTCTGCCGGCGCGGTTCAAATCGCGCTCAGGCGATCAGGAACAGCCGTTCGAGGACGTAAAACAACATCACGCCGACCACCAGCAACAAGCTGAGCTGAAAAGACCGCCAGGCAAAGCGCAGATAGCGCCGGTCACGGGTGAACAGATAGAGGGTGAGGCTGCCGCCTATGGTGGCGAGCATGAGAAAAAACAGGAGCCGCAGGATCAGCATGGTTCAGTCGGCGATCCGCTCCGGCGCGCCTCGGCGCAGGGTGCCGGTCCCGCTCACGCGCTTTGTGTTTGCCAGCGGGTAAATGCGGCGGGCACTTCCGCCTCATGCTCGAAGCGGACGTACTCCCATTTGTGCTTTTGCGCGAGCAGGGCTCGCACCAGCTGGTTGTTGAGTCCGTGCCCGGATTTGTAGGCGCAGAAAGCGCCGATCAGCGGGTGTCCCAGGAGATAGAGGTCGCCGATGGCATCGAGCACCTTGTGCCGCGCCAGCTCGTTTTCGAAGCGCAAGCCCTCGGCATTGAGCACGCGGTATTCATCCAGCACCACTGCGTTGTCGAGGCTGCCGCCCAGGGCCAGGCCCACGCCGCGCAAGGCTTCGATGTCTTGCATAAAGCCGAAGGTGCGCGCCCGGCTCACTTCTTTGATGAAGGAATGTTCGGCGAAATCGATGATCACGCGGCGGTGGTCGCGGCCCAACACCGGGTGAGGAAAATCGATGGTGAAATCGACTTTGAAGCCGTCATACGGCTCGAAACGCGCCCATTTGTCTTCGGCCTCGACGACGATGGGTTCGAGCACGCGGATGAAGCGCTTGGGCGCTTTTTGCTCGACCACGCCGGCCGATTGCAAAAGAAAGACGAAAGGCGCCGCCGAACCGTCCATGATCGGCACTTCGGGCCCGGTGATGTCGACATAGGCATTGTCCAGCCCCAGGCCGGCAAAGGCGGACATCAAGTGCTCGACGGTGGCGACGCGAACGCTTTGGTTTTCGATGCAGGAGGACAGGCGGGTATCGCCAACGCGCTCCGCCTGGGCCGGAAGGTCCACCGGCGGATCGAGATCGATGCGCCGAAAAACGATGCCGGTATCCGGCGCCGCCGGCCGCAAGTGGATGGTCACCTTGGCGCCGGTGTGGATGCCGACGCCGGTGGCGCTGACCGCCGTTTTCAGGGTGCGTTGTCGAAACATTCTTGGTCCGTTCATCGACCGGCAGCAGCAAGCCGCCAAGGTCGCGGCCGGTCCGGGCGGCCATGATAGCACAAGCCGCCCGGGCCGGAGGTCTTCGCGGCCCGCCAGGCGCTACGCTCGGCCCTGCTCAATCCGCCTGCTTGCGCAGGAAGGCCGGGATTTCCAGGGTATCGAGGTTGGTCGGGGTGGCCGCCAGGGTGCCGATGGTGTTGGCCCGACCGCTGCGGAAGACCGTGGGCGTGCGCGCCAAGTCTTCGTAGTTGGGCATTTCCACGCCCATGCCGTCGGTACCCGTGCGCTCCACCACGGTAAGCGTCTGCGCTTGCGCAGCCGCCTGCGCCTGCTGCTGCACCGGCGGCTGCACTTGGCGCCGCGCGGCTCCGCCGCCCAAACCGGTGGCCACCATGGTGACCCGCAGACAATCGCCCATGCCTTCATCGAGCACGGTGCCCACGATGACCATGGCGTCTTCGGCGGTGAATTCTTTGATGGTATTCATCACCTGGTGGTACTCCTTGATCTTGAGCGAGCGGTTGGCCGTGATGTTCACCAGCACGCCGCGCGCCCCGGCAAGGTTCACCTCTTCCAGCAGCGGACTGGCAATCGCTCCCTCGGCGGCAATACGCGCGCGGTCGGGTCCGTCGGCGGTGGCCGAGCCCATCATCGCCATGCCCACTTCGGACATCACCGTCTTCACGTCAGCGAAATCGACGTTCACCAATCCGGGGTTGTTGATGATCTCGGCGATGCCGGCGACGGCGCTATGCAGAACGTCATTCGCGGCGGCAAAGGCGGCCTCGAGTTCGACATCTTCGCCCAGCACCGCCATGAGTTTTTCATTGGGGATGATGATCAGCGAATCGACGTATTTCTGCAGTTCCTCGATGCCGGCCTGAGCCACCCGTTGGCGCTTGCCTTCGAAAGCGAAGGGGCGGGTCACCACGGCCACGGTCAGCACGCCCATCTCCTTGGCAATTTGCGCCACCACCGGCGCTGCGCCCGTGCCGGTGCCGCCGCCCATGCCTGCAGTAATGAACAGCATGTCGGCGCCGGCGATGGATTCGGCGATCTGGTCGCGATCCTCCATGGCCGCGTCGCGTCCGATCTCGGGCCGAGCGCCGGCACCCAAACCTCGGGTGAGGCTGGCGCCGATCTGCAATTGCATGGCGGCGCTGTTGCGTTTCAAGGCCTGGGCATCGGTATTGGCGGCAACAAAATCGACGCCTTGTACCCCCTTGTCGATCATGTGGTCGACGGCATTACCGCCGCATCCGCCCACACCGATGACTTTGATGACGGCCTCTTGCGGCTCTTGATCGAGAATTTCGAATGGCATGATGGTCTCCTTTCGTGCTTCGCCAGTACTGCTAGTCTCTGTCCGGTTTGGTTCGACTGCCTTGCATTCACCAACTAGAAATTTGTTTTGACCCACAACTTCATCCGTTCCATGACGCCTTGTAATCCCGGGGTGGCAGCGCGAGTTTGGCGCGAGCGCAAGAACTGCTCGCGCCCGTCGAGCAAGAGCCCGACCGCGGTTGCATAACGCGGGCTCTGCACCACGTCCGCCAGCCCGCCGATGTATACCGGCACGCCCAGGCGCACCGGCATGTGAAAGATCTCTTCGCCCAGTTCAACCATGCCGCGCATCATGCTGGAACCGCCCGTAAGCACGATGCCCGAGGAGAGCATTTCCTCGAACCCGCTGCGCCTGAGCTCCGCCTGCACCAGGGTATAGAGCTCTTCGAGCCGCGGCTCGATCACTTCGGCCAGCGTCTGGCGCGACAATTGCCGCGGGCCCCGATCGCCCACCCCCGGCACTTCGATGATTTCGTTGGGGTCGACCAGTTGGCGCAAAGCGCAGCCGAATTGCCGCTTCAAGTCCTCGGCTTCTTTGGTCGGCGTGCGCAGGGCCATGGCGATGTCGTTGGTCACTTGATCGCCGGCGATGGGGATGACCGCGGTATGGCGAATCGCCCCGCCGGTGAACACCGCCAAGTCGGTGGTGCCGCCGCCGATATCCACCAAACACACGCCGAGGTCCTTTTCGTCTTCGGAGACGACCGCCAGCGCCGAAGCCAAAGGTTGAAGGATGAGGTCCTTCACTTCCAGGCCGCAGCGGCGCACGCATTTGGTAATGTTCTCGGCTGCCGAGACGGCTCCGGTAATGATGTGCACCTTCACTTCCAGGCGCACGCCGCTCATGCCCAGCGGTTCGCGCACATCTTCCTGACCGTCGACGATAAATTCCTGGGGCAGGATGTGCAGGATCTGCTGGTCGTTCGGAATGGCAATCGCTTTGGCCGTTTCCACCACGCGGTCGATGTCGGCTTGGGTGACTTCTTTTTCCTTGATCGCCACCATGCCGCTGGAGTTGAGGCTGCGAATGTGGCTTCCGGCAATGCCGGCATACACTTCGCTGATCTTGCAATCAGCCATCAGCTCGGCTTCCTCCAGCACGCGCTGAATGCTCGCCATGGTGGCTTCGATGTTGACCACCACGCCTTTTTTGAGCCCGCGCGAGGGCTGGGTGCCCATGCCGATGATATTGAGCCCGCCTTCGGGGGTGATTTCCGCAACGATGGCCACGACCTTGGAAGTGCCTATGTCCAAGCCTACGATGAGGTTCTTGTTCTCTTTCAAAGCGCTCGTCCTCTCTGTCCGCCCTAGCCCCGACGCGCGCCGGGTTCACCGCGCGCCCCTGCAACATCTCCGTGCCCCAGCCGCACCGCAAAACCGTTGCGATAGCGCAAATCGACGTAGGCCACGGGCTGCGGCAGACGCGCAACACTCCGAGTGTATTGCGCTACCCAACGCGCCAAACGCTCACCCACGTGCTCGCGCCCGAGTTCCATCACCATGCCGTTGTCCAATTTCAATTGCCAGGCGCGACGCGGGCTCAAGTTCACTTCCGCCGGCGCCATGGCCAGGGGCTTGAGCGCATCGCGAAATTGAAGGTAATTCAGCGCCACTTCCCCGGCGCTGCCATCCGGTCCGCGAAAGACGGGCAACTCGTCGTCAAAATCGGCGCGAAAAACCTCTCCCTCGGTGTTGACCAGCGCGCTTTCATTCCAACGCGCCAAGGCGCGGTGCTCGACGATATCGACCTCCAGTCGATTGGGCCATTGCCGGCGCACGCTCGCGCTGCGCACCCAGGGCACGCCGCCAAAAGCGCGCTGCGCTTGCGCCAGATCGATGGTGAAGAAGGTGCCGCGCAGGCCTTCGCGGATCACCGCTTCGAGGTGCAAAGGGTTCACTTCGATGAGCTCGCCTCTGACCATCACTCGTTTGATCGCGAACGCGGGCAGGCGCGCCGCCCAAGAAATCATGGCGCTGAAGAAAAGCCCCGCCGCCAGCACGGTGAGCACGGCAGCAGCGAGATTGAGTTGACTGGGTTTATCCCACATGCGCGAGCCTCAGGATTGCCACGCAAAGATCGGGAAAAGCGAGCCCGGCTTGTCGCGCCGCGATGGGCACCAAGCTGTGGCCGGTCATTCCGGGCGAGGTGTTCATTTCCAGAAAGGCGAAACTGCCGTCGGGGCGAAGCATGAGGTCGCTGCGGCCCCAGCCGGAACAACCCAGCACGCGAAAGGCGCGCAATGCCATGCGCTGAATGGTCTCTTCGAGGTCGGCCCGCAAGCCCGAGGGGCAGTAGTATTTGGTAGCGTCGGTGAAATATTTGTTTTGATAATCGTAGTTGCCTTGCGGCGCGTCGATACGCACCAGGGGCAGCGCCCGGTCCCCCAGCACCGCGGCGGTGAGCTCCTGCCCGGCCACAAATTCTTCGGCCAGAATGAGGGAATCGTATTTCGCCGCCTCGGCATAAGCCGCGGGCATATCGGCGGCCCGGTTCACTTTGGTGATGCCTATGGTCGAGCCTTCGTGCGCGGGCTTCACGATCAAGGGCAGACCCAGATCATGCACCACGCGCTCGAAGTCGCTTTTGGCGTCGAGCAAATGGAACCTTGGCGTCGGCACACCGCTGGCCAGCCACACCAGTTTCGTTCGCCACTTGTCCATGGCCACGGCCGAACCCATCACCCCGCTGCCGGTGTAGGGCAGACCCAGGGTTTCCAGGGCCCCTTGCACCGTGCCGTCTTCACCGAAGCGCCCATGGAGCGCGATGAAAACGCGCGCAAAACCCTCGCGCTTGAGGTCGAATACCGGCCTCTCGGCCGGGTCGAAAGGATGAGCATCGACTCCGCGCTCGCGCAATGCGGCAAGCACCGCATTGCCGGAAAGCAGGGAGATTTCGCGCTCCGCGGAACGGCCACCCAGCAACACCGCAACTTTTCCGAATTCGCTCATTTCGTTTGCACTCTCTCGCCCACGATGCGCACTTCCGTGTGCAAGAGCACGCCGGTTTGGGCCTGCACCCTGGCGCGCACGTGTTCGATCAGGTTTTCGATATCGCCGGCGCTGCCGCGTCCGCGCGGATTGACGATGAAGTTGGCGTGTTTCTCCGACACTCGCGCACCGCCAAGGGCAAATCCTTTGAGCCCGCAAGACTCGATCAGCCTGGCGGCGAAATCTCCCGGCGGGTTGCGAAACACCGACCCCGCATTGGGTTGATCGAGAGGCTGGGAGGCCACGCGCTTGGCGAGAAGCTCTTTGATGCGCTCTCTGCCGGCTTCACCGTCGCCTCTTTCGAAGCGGAAGACGGCTCCGATGAACCAGGCTTCCTGACCCAAAAGGAAACGTTTGGCCCGAACTTGCCGGTAAGCCACTTCGAAGTCTTGCGGCTCCAGAATACGCAGGGCGCCGGTCGGTTCGATGACTTGCACGGCTTTGACCAACTGCCAAGTCTCCGAACCATAGCAGCCCGCATTCATGGCCAGCGCGCCACCCACGGTGCCGGGAATCCCCGCGAGAAACTCCCCGCCGACGAGCCCCTGGTTGGCGGCAAACCGCGCCAGCTTGGGACTGGCCGCACCGGCTTCGGCGATCACTTCGCCAAATTGACTGTCACCGCCGCCCAAACGCATGGCACTCAAGCCCGGGTGCAGCAAAATTACCGTCGAGGCCAAACCGCCCTCGCGCACCAGCAAATTGCTGCCCAGACCGACAAAAAAGGGCGGCGCCTCACGCAGGAGTTCCGGCTGCGAGCGCAGGAACAAGCCCAGGTCTGCCGCATCGGCAGGCCGGTAGGCAAAGGCCGCCTTGCCGCCTGCACGCCAGGTGCAAAAACGCGCCATGGGCAACTCGCGCCAAAAGTCTCCCCGGAGGCCGGGCAGTCGAATGGCGGTATTCGGGATCATCGTCGCGCCATCCATTTCATTTCGTTTCCATGTCGAGCATCGATCGGATCGGCTTGCGGCTGCGGCAGCGCGCGACCCCGCCTCGGTTGACGTGAAAAGTCGCAATCACAGATCACCCTGAGTCAGAAGTTTGGGCAGGTTGCCGATCGAACCCGCACCCATGGTCAGCACCACATCGCCCGGCTGCGCCAGTTGACGCAAAGCATCGACCATGGCACTCACGTCCTCGGCGAATACCGGCTCCACTTTGCCCAGCACGCGCACTGCGCGTGCCAAGGCGCGTCCGTCGGCCGCGACGATGGGCGCTTCGCCCGCGGGATAAACCTCGGTCAGGAGCAGCACATCGACCGTAGAAAGCACTTTGACGAAGTCTTCGAACAAATCGCGGGTGCGCGTAAAGCGATGGGGCTGAAAAGCAAGCACCAGGCGGCGCCCGGGGAAACTGCCGCGCGCCGCTGCAACTGTCGCAGCCATTTCCACCGGATGATGTCCGTAATCGTCGATCAGAGTGAAACTTCCGCCGGTGGCCAGCGGCACCTCACCATAAGGCTGAAAGCGCCGTCCCACGCCATGAAATTCGGCCAGCGCCTTGGCAATCGAACCCTCGTCGACGCCGCATTCGCGTCCCATGGCGATTGCCGCCAGCGCGTTGAGCACATTGTGTTTGCCCGGCAGATTGAGGGTCACAGCGAGCGGTGCGAGTCCCTGTCCGACAACCGTGAAACGCATCTGACCGCCGGCAGGTTCCACCGAAGTAGCGCGCAGATCGGCGTCTTGAGACAAACCATAGGTGACGATGGGCTTGGTGATCTGCGGCAGGATGCTGCGCACATGAGCATCATCGAGGCACAGCACCGCGGTGCCCCAGAAAGGCAGGCGCTGGGCGAAATCGACAAAGGCCTGCTTCAAGCGCCCGAAGTCGTGCCCGTAGGTTTCCATGTGATCGGCGTCGATGTTGGTAATCACCGCCGACACCGGCTGCAGATAGAGAAATGAAGCGTCGGACTCGTCGGCTTCGGCCACCAGGAACTCACCTTTGCCCAAACGTGCGTTGGCCCCGGCGCTGATCAGCCGGCCGCCGATCACGAATGTGGGGTCCAGCCCGCCTTCGGCCAGCACGCTGGCGATCAGGCTGGTGGTGGTGGTCTTGCCATGAGTGCCGGCCACGGCGATGCCTTGTTTGAGGCGCATCAGTTCGGCCAGCATCAAGGCACGCGGCACCACCGGTATGTGTTGCGCGCGGGCGGCGAGCACTTCCGGATTGTCTTCCCGCACCGCGCTGGAGATGACGACCACGTCGGCGCCGGCAATATTGGGCGCCACATGCCCGAGCGCAACCTGGGCTCCGAGTTGGGTCAGTCTCTGGGTCACCGCGCCAGCGGCCAGATCCGAGCCGCTCACCTGGTAGCCTTGATTGAGCAGCACCTCGGCAATGCCGCTCATGCCGGCGCCGCCAATGCCAACGAAATGCACGCGTTTGACTTTGTGTTTCATGCCGGCACCTCCTCTCCCGCCGCTTGGCGGCAGACCAAGGCCACGCGCGAGGCAGCGTCAGTGCACGCCAGCGACCGGGCCTTCTTGGCCAGATCCAAGAGCTTGCCGCGTTCCAGCAACGCCAGCTCGGCCGCCAGCCGCTCGGGCGTGAGATCGGCTTGGGCAATCAAAATCGCCGCCCCGGCGTCCGAAAGAAAACGCGCGTTGTGGGTTTGGTGATCGTCCACCGCATGCGGAAAGGGAACGAGCACCGCGGGCACACCGGCCGCAGCGAGTTCGGCAATGGTAAGCGCGCCGGCGCGGCAAATCAGGAGATCGGCTCCCGAATACGCTTGCGCCATGTCTTCGATGAATTCGCGCACTTCGGCGTCGACGCCGCTTTGCGCATAGGCGGCACGCACCCTCTCGCCTTGCCCGGATCCGGCTTGATGCAACACCTGGGGTCGAAGCGCCGGGCCCATGCATGCCAGAGCCTTGGGCAAGACCTCGTTGAGCGCCAGCGCGCCGCGGCTGCCGCCCACGACGATGAGGCGCAGCGGTCCGCTACGCCCGGCGAAACGATCTTCCGGCGGGGGCAGGGCCGCAATCTCGGCGCGCACCGGATTGCCCACGGCTTCAAACTTCACCCGCGCTTTGCCGAATGCATGGGGGAAGCCAGCGAGCACCTTGTCTGCCAGCAGCGCCAGCACTCGATTGGTCAATCCGGCGATGGCGTTCTGCTCATGGATCACCAGCGGCCGGCCGAGGAAGGCCGCCATCAGGCCGCCAGGGAAAGCGGCAAAACCGCCCAGGCCCAAAACGGCATCCGGCCGGCGCCGCAGCATGACGCCCAGCGCTTGCCCGCAGGCCAGCAGAATGAACAGCGGCAGAAACATCGCCGTCAACAACCCCTTGCCGCGCACGCCGCCAAAACGCACGGTTTCGATTTCCAAACCGTGTCGCGGCACCAAGGTCGTCTCCATCCCGCCGCGCGTGCCCAGCCACACGGCTTTCCAGCCCGCGCGGCGAATTTCGGCCGCCACCGCAAGTCCCGGGAAGATGTGTCCCCCGGTGCCGCCGGCCATGATGAGCAAGGTCTTCACGCCGAGTACCCCCGCAGCATGAGCCGGTTTTCATAATCGGCGCGCAACAGGATGGCCAAAGCGATGCATGTGCAAACCAAAGCGCTCCCGCCGAAGGAGAGCAAAGGAAGCGTCAAGCCTTTGGTCGGCAACACGCCCATGTTCACGCCCATGTTGATGAGTGCTTGCACCGCAATCCAGATCGCCATGCCTTGCGCCACCAGGGCGGTGAACGGCCGCTCCAGGCGCCTCGCCTGGCGGCCGATCATGAAGCCGCGCGCTACCACCCAGGCAAAAAGCGCCAACACCAGAACCACGCCCACCAGCCCGAGTTCTTCCGCAATTACCGCCAGGAGAAAGTCGGTATGCGCTTCCGGGAGATACATCAGCTTCTCGACGCTGGACCCCAGGCCCACCCCAAAAATTTCTCCGCGCCCGAAAGCGATGAGCGCGTGGCTCAATTGATAGCCTTTGTCGTATGGATCGGACCAAGGATCGAGAAAACCCATCAGCCGCTGCAAACGGTAAGGCGCCATCACGATCAACAAGCCCATGGCCACCGGCAAGAGCGCGGCGAGCATGATGAAGAGGCGCAGGTCCAGGCCGCCCAAAAAGAGCATGCCAAAGGCGATCGCCACGATGACGGCGAAGGCGCCAAAGTCCGGTTCCAGCAGCAGCAGGCCGCCGACCGCGACCATTACTCCGAAAAGCGGCAAAAAGCCCTTGACGATGCTGTCTTTCATCGGCTGATCACCGTGCAGCACGCCAGCCTTGCGCACCGCATAACTCGCGGTGTAGAGCACCACCGCGAGCTTCATCAATTCCGAAGGCTGCAGATTGAAGAAAAACAGGGAAAGCCACCGACGGCTGCCGTTGACCACCCGTCCGACACCGGGCACTAACACCAGAACCAACAAGAAGGCGGCAAACAGAAAAAGATAGGGAGCTGCCGCTTGCCACCAACGCATGGGTATCTGAAATACCACCAAGGCGGCCAGCAGGCCGACCCCGATGAAAGCGGCATGGCGCAACAGGAAATAGTTGGCGCGATAGCCGGTGCTGCGGCTGGCCTCGGCCATGGCAATCGAAGCCGAATAAACCATGATCAGCCCCAAGGCCAGGAGCAATAAACTCGCCCAAAGCAGCGACTGGTCGAAAGTCATCATTTGGCGCGTTTTGCCCGCGGCGATGCTAAGCATGCGTCACCCCATCGGGCAAGGCCCCGACCGCGGCGACGAACGCCGCGCTGCGGTGAGCATAATCACGAAACATGTCGAAGCTGGCACAAGCCGGCGAGAGCAGCACCGCTTCACCTTCGCTCGCAAGGCGGGCTGCCGCGACCACTGCTGCTTCGAGAGAAGCGCAGCGCTCCAGCGGCACGCCCGTAGTCGACAATGCGGCTTCGATCAGCGGCGCGTCGCGACCAAGAGTGAATACGGCCCGGCAATTCGCGCGAACGGCAGCCGCCAAGGGCGAAAAGTCCTGGCCCTTGCCCTCGCCGCCGGCGATCAAAAGCGCTTTGCGGCCCAAGCCGGAGAGCGCCGCGACCGTCGCGCCGACATTGGTGCCTTTGGAGTCATCCACGTAGAGCACACCGCGCTTTTCCGCCACCCGTTCGACCCGGTGGGCAAGACCCCGAAACGCCCGCAGCGCCGGAACTAGGGCCCGCTCATCCGCGCCCAGGGCATGCACCAGCGCCAGCGCCGCCAGCGCGTTCATCGCATTGTGCCGCCCCAAGATGCGCAACTGACTGACCGGCAAGAGGCGCTCCCCGCCGTGCTGCAGCCATGACTCGGCTCCGCTCGATAGACCCCACTGGCTCTCATCGGTCGGTGCGCTTTCGCCAAAGGTCCACAGCTTGCGGCCCGGGCGCGCCATGGCAGAACTTGCCGGGTCATCGCGATTAAGCACCTGCACGCCCTGACCTGCAAAAATTCTCGCCTTGGCGGCGACGTATTCGGCCATGCCGGCATAACGATCGAGGTGATCTTCGGAGAGGTTGAGCACCGTCGCCGCAATCGGATAGAGCGTCGAAGTGGTCTCGAGTTGAAAGCTTGAAAGCTCCAGGACAAAGACCTCGGGAAATCCTTTGGTTTCGGCCTCCATCAAAGCGTCCAGAACGGGCAGACCGATGTTTCCCGCCACCACCGCAGACCGGCCCGCAGCCGCGCAAAGCTCACCGGTCAATGCGGTCACCGTGCTCTTGCCATTCGAACCGGTGATCGCCAGCACTTTTTGTCCTTGCGGCAACTGGCGCGCAAAAAGTTCCACATCGCCCCACAAGGGAAGGCCTCGCGCCACGGCCGCCGCGATGACCGGATGACTCTTGGGCACGCCGGGGCTGATGAGCAAAAGGTCGATGTTTGCAATCAGCTCCGGCGTATAAGGACCGGTCACCAGCCGGGCTTTCGGACACTCGCGCGCCAGCGCTGCGGCTCCGGGAGGAGCGGCGCGAGTATCCGCAACCACCACCTCGGCGCCGCGCGCACTCAGCCAGCGCGCGGCCGAGAGGCCGGTGGCGCCGAGGCCGAGAACGAGAACGGGGCGAGAGCGAAAGTCCATTTCAACGCAGCTTCAGTGTTGACAGGCCAAACAGGACAAGCAGCATGGTGATAATCCAGAAACGCACGGCAAGGTGATTTTGGCTCCGGCCGGGCGCTACCGCGCCCTTAACTTGCGCTTCGCGCAAGTAAGCCTTCGCCGAAACCAAGTTGTCGTGCTCGCGCTTCATCTAACGTAGTTTCAGGGTTGATAATCCGAAGAGGACCAGAAGCATGGTGATAATCCAGAAACGCACGACAACTTGGTTTTCCTTCCATCCTTTCAATTCGTAGTGGTGGTGGATCGGGGCCATGCGGAAGACGCGCTTGCCGCGGATTTTGTAAGAGCCCACTTGGATCATCACCGAGAGTGTTTCCACTACGAAAACGCCGCCCATGATAAAAAGCACGATCTCCTGGCGCACGATCACCGCCACCGTTCCCAGAGCGGCACCCAGGGCGAGAGCTCCGACGTCGCCCATGAACACTTCCGCGGGATAGGCGTTGAACCACAGGAATCCGAGGCCCGCGCCCACCAGGGCGCCGCAAAAGACGACCAGCTCTCCGGCGCCGTTGATCGCGGGAAAGCCGAGGTATTTGGCGTAAATCACATTCCCGGCGACATAGGCGAAGATCCCCAAAGCGCCTCCCACCATCACGGTGGGCAATATCGCCAGTCCATCGGCGCCGTCGGTCAAATTCACGGCGTTGCTGGTGCCGACGATGACGCAGAAGGTGAGCGCAATGAAACCAAAGACGCCCAAGGGATAACTCACGCTTTTGAAGAAGGGCACGATCAGGTCTGCCTTGGGCGGCAAGTCCATGTTGAGGCCGCTGGAAATCCAGGAGAAGAACAGCGTCAACACTTGACTGCTATCCGGCGCCGGCACCGCAAAGGCGAGGTAAATCGCGGCAATCAACCCGACCAGGGATTGCCAGAAAAACTTCTCTTTGGCCGCAAGGCCTTTGGGATTGCGATGCACCACCTTGCGATAGTCGTCCACCCAGCCGATCACTCCGAAACCGAAGGTGACCAGCAGCACCACCCAAATGAAGCGGTTTCTCAGATCGGCCATCAGCAGCGTGGTGATCAAAATGGCCATCAGGATCAGAGCGCCCCCCATAGTCGGCGTGCCGGCCTTGACCAGATGGGTCTGCGGGCCGTCATCGCGCACCGCTTGCCCGATCTTGAGCGAAGTGAGCCGCGCGATCACGCGCGGTCCGAGTGCAATCGACAAGAGCAGGGCGAGCATCGCCGCCACCACCGCGCGGAAGGTGATGTAGTTGAAGACATTGAAGGCGCGAATGTCGCTTGCCAGCCACTGTGTGAGCCAGAGCAGCATCAATGCACCTCCGCCGCAACGCCGGCCAGGGCGGCGGTCACTCTTTCCATGCGCATGGACCGCGATCCTTTGATCAGCACCGTGGTATCGGCATCGCAGTACTCCCGCACCGCGGCGCAAAGATCTTCCACGCGCTCGAAGGCCGCGCCCGAATTTCCCACCCGCGCCAGCGCCTCGCGCATCGCCTCGCCCAGCACATACACCCGCTCGATGCCGCGGGCCTTGGCCTCGGCGAGCACGCCCTCGTGCAGGGCCGCGGCCTCTCTTCCCAGCTCCCGCATGTCGCCCAGCACCAACACGCGCTTCCCGCCGCGCGCACTCAAAACGGCGATAGCGGCCCGCACCGAATCCGGATTGGCGTTGTAGCAATCGTTCAGCAGGCAGGCGCCCTTGGGTCCAGCCAACTGCTGCAGGCGTCCGGGAACGCCCTGGAAACGCTCCAGACCCGCCGCGATGGCGTCGATTGTTATGCCAGCGGCGCTGGCACACGCCGCTGCCGCCAGAGCATTGGACACGTTATGTTCCCCGGGCACGGCCAGTTGCAGTGTTGCCTTGCCCTGCGGAGTGTGCAATTCGACGCGGCTGCCCGAGCCTTGAGCCCTCCAGCTCGCGGTGAGGTCGGCGGCAGAATTCAAACCAAAGCGAAGTTTCCGGCGGGCGCCGGCCAGTTGCTCCCAAAGCGGGGCGGAGCCATCGTCGGCGTTGATCACGGCGGTGCCTTGCGGCGCCAGCCCCTCGAAAATTTCTGCCTTGGCCCGTGCGACCGCTTCGAGGCTGCCCAAGCCCTCGAGGTGTGCTCGCTGGGCATTGTTGATGAGGGCGACGCTGGGCAGGGCCAAGCCGCTCAAGTAGCGAATTTCACCAGGGTGATTCATGCCCATTTCGATCACTGCGTAGCGATGCGCTTCGGTCAGACGGAGCAAGGTCAAAGGCAAGCCGATGTGGTTGTTGAAGTTGCCTGCGGTAGCCAGCACGGCGTCGTCATCGCCGCTGGCGGCGCGGCAGATGGCGGTTAACATCTCCTTGACCGTGGTTTTGCCATTGCTGCCGGTGATGGCGAACAGCGGCAAGGTGAACTGCTCGCGCCAGGCCTTGGCGCAGCGGCCCAGCGCGGCCACGGTATCGGCCACGACCACGCGCGGTATCGGCAAACCTTGAGCTCGCTCGGTGGCGACCATCGCGGCAGCGGCGCCCGCGGCAAAGGCTTGTTCGACGAAATCATGGCCGTCGAAATGTTCGCCAGGAATCGCGACGAACAAGCAACCCGGCGTGATGCTGCGGCTGTCCGTGCAGACCGAATGGATGGGCCGGTTGGCGCCGGTCAACACGCCGCCTCCGGCGCGCGCAAAAAAGGCGAGATCCATCACGCCGCCCTCCACGTATCGAGCGCGGCTTGCGCTTGGGCGAGGTCGGAGAAAGGCTCCCGGCGGCCCAAAATTTCCTGGTAGGGTTCATGCCCTTTGCCGGCGATGAGCACGACATCGTTTGCCCGCGCTTGGCTGAGGGCTCGGAAAATGGCGCGTTCGCGCGAGGGTTCGGCTTCGACTTTGCCCAAAGCCGACTCGGCGATGCCGGCAAGAATCTGCCCGATGATGGCCTGGGGGTTTTCACCTCTGGGGTTGTCGCTGGTAACGAGCACGCGATCTGCGAGGCGTGCGGCGATTGCGCCCATCTGGGGGCGTTTGCCGGGGTCGCGGTCCCCTCCGCAGCCGAATAGACAAAACAGCCGACCCTCAGCCGGCACCGCGGAGCGCAAGGCGAGCAGCGCGTTTTCCAGCGCATCCGGGGTATGCGCATAATCGACCACCACCAAAGGCCGCCCCAGAGCCGCGAGCGTTTGCATCCGCCCGGGCACGGGTGTGCAGGCCGCCAGCGCGCCGATCACATCCGGCAAGGCAAAACCCTGGGCCAACAACACGCCCAGCACACCGAGCAAGTTGTAGGCGTTGAAGGCGCCGACCAGGGGACTCTGGACTCCGGTTTTGCCCCAAGGCGTTTGCAACGCAAAGGACAAGCCAGCCAGCGATTGCTGCAGATCGCTCGCGGCGAGATCGGCCTGGCCGAAACCATAGCTCAGGCTCTTCTCACCGCGTTGCTGGCGCGCGGCGAAGAATCGCCGCCCATAAGCGTCGTCGGTGTTGATGACTGCCGCCTCCAAGCCCGGCCAAGCGAGGAGTTTCGCCTTGGCCGCGGCATAGGCTTCCATGCTGCCGTGGTAATCGAGGTGGTCGCGGGTCAGGTTGGTGAACAGGGCGTAACGAAAGGGCAGGGCCGCGACCCGCCCTTGTTCAATGCCGTGCGAGGAGACTTCCATGGCCACGGCGCGGGCGCCTTCGCGTTTGAGTTCTGCCAGGGTTTCCTGCAATTGGGCGGCATCGGGGGTGGTATTGATTCCTTCGGTAAGGCGCCCTGGAAAGCCTTGTCCCAAGGTGCCGATAACCGCCGTCGGCAAACCCAAGCGGGCGAGCGCCTGAGCGATCCAGTGGGTGGTGGAAGTTTTGCCGTTGGTGCCGGTAACACCGATGAGCAGCAAGTCCTTGGCCGGATGCCCGTGCACCTCGGCCGCCAGTTCGCCCAGGCGCTGCTTCAAACCCGCGACCGGCCGGTGGCGGCAAGGCCAGGCCGGATTCCAGTCGAAGCCCCCCGGCTCCCAAAACACGGCAACTGCGCCGCGGTCTAGCGCGTCGGCGATAAAGGCGCGGCCATCGGCTCGCTCGCCAGGGTAGGCCGCGAAGGCGTCGCCCGGCCGCACCCGGCGGCTGTCGCTCACCAGGCGAGGCACGGCTACACCGAGGGCGGCGAGGATTTCGGCGGCACTATGCGCGGCGTTCACGTTTCTTCCTTGACCGGTTCGGCGTTTTCGGCCGGCAGCAGGAGGTTTTGCGCCGGCGCATCTCCGGGGACGTTCATCGCGCGCAAGGCCGCTTCCATGATTTTGCTGAACACCGGCGCTGCGACCTCGCCGCCAAAGTGTTTCCCGGCCGAGGGCTCGTCCAGCATCACGGCGACGATCAGGCGCGGATGGCTTGCCGGCGCAAAACCGACGAAGGACGAAACGTATTTGTTCGGCGCATAGCCATTGCCCTCGACTTTGTGCGCCGTGCCGGTTTTTCCCGCCACACGATAGCCCGCCACTTGCGCCTTGGGTGCGGTACCGCCCGGCTGCACCGCCATTTCCAGCATCTTGCGCACGGCTAGAACCGTTTCCCGGCTCAGCATGGGCTGGCCCGCCACGGCAGCCGAGGTCTTGAGCAGCGAAACCGGTTTCAAATCCCCGTCATTGGCAAAGACGGTATAGGCTCGCGCCAACTGAACCAGATTGACCGAAATGCCGTGACCGTAAGCGATGGTCGCCTGTTCGATGGGGCGCCAGTTCTTTGCCGGGCGCAGGCGCCCCGGCGCCTCGCCGGGAAACCCGGTCTGCGGCGCATTGCCGAAACCCGCCTGAGCCAGGGCGCGCCACATCGTCTCCGCGGGCAAAGACAAAGCAATCTTGGCGGAACCTACGTTGCTCGACTTCTGGATCACTTGTTCTACCGTAAGCGCCTCATAGGCATGGGCATCGTGTATGGTCGCCGGACCGATCTGCAGGCGGCCGCCGTTCGTTTGAATCACGGTGTCCGGCCGAAGTTTGCGGGCCTCGAGCGCGGCCGCGATGGTGAAAGGCTTGAGTGTGGATCCCGGCTCGAAAGTGTCGGTCAAGGCCCGATTGCGCGCTTTGTCGCGCACCAGCTTGCTGCGATTGTTGGGGTTATGCGTGGGCAGATTGGCGAGCGCCAGCACTTCCCCGGTCCGCGCATCGAGCACCACGGCACCGCCCGCCTTGGCTTTGTTCGCCGCAACCGCCGCTTGCAACTCTCGAAAAGCGTGGTATTGGAGCTTGGCGTCCACGGACAACGCGAGTTCGCGTCCCTCTTGCGGCAGACGCACGCCTTCGAGATCCTCGACTGCATCGCCGCGACGGTTGATGATCACCCGCCGGCTGCCGGCTTTGCCGCCCAGCCAGGCTTGATGGGCAAGTTCCAAACCCTCCTGGCCGTTGTCGTCGACGTCGGTGAAACCAACCAGATGCGCAGCCACTTCACCGGCGGGGTAGTAGCGGCGGTATTCCCGCTGCTCGTACAGCCCTCTGATTTTGAGCGCCATGGCGCGCTCTGCAACTTCCGGCGACAAGGCGCGCTTGAGGAACAGGAAATCCCCGGCTTCGCTTACTTTGTGCTGCAGGCTCTGGGCGTCGGTCTCCAACAAAGCGGCGAGCTTTTGCCACTGCTCCGGGGTGGCTTCGACTTGGCCAGGAAAAACCCAGAGCGATTTCACCGGCGTGCTGATGGCGAGCGGCTCGCCATGGCGATCGGTGATCTTCCCGCGGTGCGCGGGTATTTCCACCACCCGGCTGAAGCGGCTATTGCCTTGGCTTTGCAGGAAGCCGGTGTTGACCGCTTGGAGGTAGATGCTGCGTCCCATCAAGACCAGAAAACCCAGGCCCAAGAGCAAAAGAATGAAGCTGCTGCGACCACCGGGAAGGACCACGGGGGGATTGGCATTCAAGACCGCCGAT
The DNA here is from genome assembly GCA_964517465.1 of uncultured Alcaligenaceae bacterium. Classification (GTDB taxonomy): domain Bacteria; phylum Pseudomonadota; class Gammaproteobacteria; order Burkholderiales; family Casimicrobiaceae; genus JACPUX01. The sequence continues at coordinate 89,906 of CAZFEK010000006.1, read as the reverse complement.
TTCACGGATGCCCTCCCGCGATCGCCAGAACCTGGATGCGCTGCGCTACTGGGGGCAAAAGTTGCAGCCGCTCGCGGGCGACTTTTTCAATCCGCCCCGGCATGGCCCAGGTTGATTGCTCGAGCTGCAACTGATCCCATTCGACCTTGTACTGTTGCGCCAGGTTCTGGCCGCGCTCCAGTTCGATGAAGAGTTTGCGCGCTTGGTGCCGCGACCCGACCAAAGCCAGCGCGCTCGCCACCAGCAGGGCGAGCAGGAGCAGGTTGAGCCGGGTCATACACGCTCCTCGGGCAGCCGCTCAGCAACGCGCAGGATGGCGCTGCGCGCCCGCGGATTGGCAGCTATTTCCTCGGTTCCGGCGCGTTGCGGTTTGCCCAGCGCCCGCAGGCGCGGCTGCACCTGCGGCAAGGGTAAACCGCGCAGGCGCGGATCAATCGGCGCGCGGCCGGCGTGTTCATTGATGAAGCGCTTGACTGCCCGATCCTCGAGCGAGTGAAAGCTGATCACTACCAGCCGCCCGCCAGGTCGGAGTGCACGGAGAGCAGCATCGAGCACTAGCGACAACTCCGCAAGTTCCTGATTGATGAAAATCCGTAGAGCCTGGAAAGTCCGTGTCGCCGGATCCTGGCCGGGTTCCCTCGTGCGGACGGCTTGGGCGACGAGCGCGGCAAGCTGCCCGGTAGTGGAAATCGGGGCTCGCGAGCGAGCCGCAACAATCGCTCTTGCAATTTGTTTAGCAAACCGTTCTTGACCATAATCGGCGATGACCTCCCCAATTTCGCGCTCTTCGGCTGCGGCGAGCCAGTCCGCCACCGGCGTACCGCTGTTTGGATCCATGCGCATGTCCAAAGGACCGTCGCTTCGAAAACTGAAGCCGCGAGCAGCCTGATCGAGCTGCGGCGATGAAACGCCCAGATCCAGCAGCAATCCGTCGATTTGCGGCACCGCGCACTGCGCCAGCACCGTTTCGAGTTCACTGAATCGCCGCGCGCAAAGCGTGAAGCGGCGATCCGAATTCAGCTCCGCATTGGTACGCCCAGCGGCGATGGCGTCGGGGTCGCGATCCAAAGCAAGAAGTCGCCCTTGCGGTGAGAGCCGCGCCAAGATGGCCCGACTGTGACCCCCGCGACCAAAGGTGGCATCGACGTAAATGCCATCCTCGCGCCAGACCAACGCGGCAACGGCTTCGGCGCAGAGTACGGTGAGATGCTCCACATCGCGCACTACAGCGAAAAGCCGTCGAGTTCGGCGGGCATGGCTTCTCCCGGCACTTCCAGGGCGGCTTCGGTAACCGCGCGCCAACGGGCGTCATCCCAAAGCTCGAAACGATTGCCCTGGCCCGCCAGAACCACCTGTCGCTCGATTCCGGCAAAACCGCGCAAGGCCGGCGGGATCAGAATGCGGCCGGCTCCGTCGAGTTCCACGTCATCGGCGTGCCCCACCAGCAAGCGCTGCAGCGCGCGGGTGCGCTCGTTGAAGCTCGATAGTGCCATGAGCTTTTGCTGGATCGGCTCCCAAGCGGGCAACGGATATACCAGCAGGCAGCGGCTCGGATCCGCCGTCACCACGAGGCGACCTTCGCAATGGGCAAGCAGGGTTTCGCGGTGCTTGCTCGGCACGGCCAAACGCCCTTTGCTGTCCAGCGTGAGCTGAGTAACGCCTCGAAACACCCGTCCTCCTCAAGGTGGGTATGCCACTGTTTCCCACAAATTCCCACTTCTCCCCACTATAGTCAAAAAGAAACGCCAGGTCAATCACTTTTCTTATATGCAACAATCACTTAGCGATGAATCTTAACAAAATCATAATATGCAAAATAAATAATGGGTTACGAATTATTGTGAAAGTAATTTCGCAAGACAAGGCCGCCTCGAGACCGCTGGGAGCGGGCTTGAGGCGGCCTGGGAGTTATCGATCGATCGTTCGATAGATCAAAACGTGCCCAAGCTGCAAATCAATGATTCTAATGCGTTTGTCATAGGTCTTAGAGGCGCGTATTATTGAAATCAATTAGTTGCGCCGCGGATAGGCAAAAATTTTTTACATTTTGCCGCCTTCCGCCTTGCTCAAGTTTGATGTTGAATAAGAAAACCCGCCGCCCGTGAGAGGTCCACCATGTCACGTCGCATTGCAGTTCCCCTCCTTCTTCTCCTAACCGGCCCAATGCTGGTTTCACCCTCGGCGCAGGCCGTCGAACCGACCAGTGCCGCCGTCGAGTTCTACAACACCGATCTACGCCATTACTTCATCACCGCGAGCGCAGCGGAAGCTGCCAGTATCGATGCCGGCGCCGCCGGGCCCGGCTGGCGACGCACCGGGGCGAGCTTCCACGTTTGGTCTCAGGGCACGGAAATCTCCGGCCTGGTGCCGGTTTGCCGCTTCTATGGCACGCCGGGCAAGGGCCCCAATTCGCACTTCTACACGGCCTCCAGCGCTGAGTGCGATTGGGTGAAGCAGGACGCCGGCTGGACTTACGAAGGCATCGCCTTCTACATCACCCCGGCTGGCGCAAGCGGATGCCCCAAGGACAGCACGCCGATTTATCGCAGCTACAACAATGGTTATGTGCGCAATGACTCGAACCACCGCTACACCATCGATTATTCGCTCTGGGCGAAGATGGGCGCGGAGGGGCACAGCCCGGAAGGCATCGCCATGTGCTCCCCGCTTTCGGCCGCTCAAGTTGAAGCCGACGCCAAGCGCCTGCTCGAGCAGGCAACCTTCGGCCCCACCGAGGCCGAAATCGCGCGGGTTGCGGCCATCGGCGCCAACGCTTTTCTCGATGAACAGTTTGCGGCGCCCGCCACCCAATATCCGCCCTATCCTTGGGTCGCCGCCAACCGTCCGGATTCCTGCGTGGACAACTCGCAGCCGCCGATCGGGCCCGACAGCTATTGCGCCCGCGACAACTACTCGCTGTTCCAGTTGCAACTCGAGTTCTACCGCAACGCTTTCACCAAGAACGACCAGTTGCGCCAGCGCGTGGCTTGGGCCCTATCCCAAATTCTGGTTACCTCGGGCGTGGAAGTTCAGCTTAATTACGCCATGACGCGGTATCAGCAAATTTTCCTCGATCGCGCCTTCGGCAACTACCAGGACATTCTGCGCGCGGTCACGGTATCCCCGGTAATGGGTGATTACCTCAACATGGTCAACAACGAAAAACCCAACCCTGCCAACGGCACCAGCCCCAATGAAAACTATGCCCGGGAATTGATGCAGCTTTTTTCCATCGGCGTCTGGCAACTCCATCCCGACGGATCGCAGAAGCTCGACAGCAGCGGGCGGCCGATCGCCACCTATGGCCAAGAGGAAATCGGCGGCTTGGCGCATGCGCTCACGGGTTGGACTTTCCCCACCATCCCGGGCCAAACGCCGCGCAGCCGAAATCCGCGCAATTATCTCGGCGACATGATCGGCGTCGAAACCAGCCACGACACCAATGCCAAGCTCTTGCTCGCCGGCGCAACTTTGCCCGCAGGCGGCACCACCGCCAGCGACCTCGCGGCGGTGATGGCCAGCGTCTTCAACCATCCCAACACGGGCCCTTTCATCGGCAAACAGTTGATCCAAAAGCTGGTGACCAGCAATCCCACGCCGGCCTATGTGGCCCGCGTGAGCGCGGTCTTCGACAATAACGGCGCCGGCGTGCGCGGCGACTTGAAGGCCGTGATTCGCGCCATTCTCACCGACCCGGAGGCGCGCGGCCCGCTGAAACTCGACCCGCAGTATGGCAAGTTGCGGGAGCCGGTGCTGGCACTCACCCATCTCGGCCGGGCGCTGGCCGTGAGCACCGACGGCGTGGTTTTCCGCAATTATTCGCGCTCGCTCTCGCAACACATTTACTTCGCTCCAACGGTGTTCAACTACTACTCTGCCGACAACACCCTCCCCGGCAGCAATACCGCGGGCCCGGAATTTGAGATTCTCAACTCCACCACGGCCTTGGGGCGCAGCAACGTGGTCTATTCGCTGCTCTACAGCAACGGATTCAACCCCGATCCGACGGTGTACGGCGCCACCGGGACGACCTTTAATCTCGGGGCCTACCAAGCCGTCGCCGGCGACGCCAATGCGCTGGCCGAGCGCCTCAGCCGCTATCTGCTGCATGGCACGATGTCCGCAGAGATGAAAACCAGCATCGTCAACGCCGTGAACTCCATCACCGCCGCGGATACGCTCAATCGGGCGCGCATGGGGCTCTATCTCGTGCTGACCTCACCCCATTTCCAAGTGGAGCGCTAATCATGAATACGCCTCGCCGCAAATTCCTGCATCGCGCCGCCGCACTCACCGCGGGCGGCTTTGCCGCCAATCTCGATCTGCTGGGTTTGTCCGCCTGGGCTCAAGCCGCGAGTGACTACAAGGCGCTGGTGTGCGTCTTCTTGTACGGCGGTTTCGACGGCAACAACACCGTCGTTCCGCTCGATAACGCGGGTTATGCGCAATACGCCGCGGTGCGCACGACCGCTTCAGGCATCAATATCCCGCAAGCCGAATTGTTGGCGGTGCAGCCCTCGAACAGCACCATTGCTTATGGTTTGCACCCGACTTTTTCGGGCATTCAGTCGCTCTTCGGCGAAGGCAAAGCCGCCATCGTCGCCAACGTCGGCACGCTCGTGCAGCCCATCACCAAAGCGCAGTATTTGCCTGGGCTGATCCCGACCAGCTTGTATTCGCACTCGGACCAGGTGGCGCAATGGCAGTCCTCGATTTCCAGCACCATCAGCCGCACTGGCTGGGGTGGGCGCCTGGCCGACGCGATCGCGCCCTTGAATGCGGGAAGCAGCTTCCCCCCGGTTACTTCGCTTTCCGGAACGGCGCTGTTCATCAACGGCGAAACCGGCACGCCGCTTGCCTTGCCCTCGAGCGGCAGCTTCGGCTTGTCCGGCACCGGAACGAGCGCCTCACAAGTGGCCCGCAGCAACGCGATCAACGCCATCCTCGGCATCGACCGCGCCAACGAACTGGTGGTGGCAACCGGCAACATCACCAAACAAGCGATCGATCTTTCCCTGGTGGTGAATGGCATCGTCAGCAACACCAATTCCTCGATTCGCGATCTATTCGCGGGCTTTCCCAGCAACAACAGCATCGCCCAGCAGCTCTATCAGATCGCCAAGCTGATCGAAGCGCGCGGCACGACGGGTGCGAACCGCCAGGTGTTCTTCGCTTCCCTCGGCGGTTTCGACACCCACGGCAATCAGACCGCCACGCTCGATAATCTCTTCGGCCAGCTCGCGCCGGCCCTCAAGGCGTTTTATGACGCCACGGCGCGGCTCGGCGTCGCCAACCAAGTGACGAGCTTCACGCTTTCCGACTTCGGCCGCACCCTGCAACCCGCTTCCGGCGGGGGAAGCGATCACGCCTGGGGTAACCATCAGTTCGTAATCGGCGGTGCGGTTCGCGGGGGCGCCTTATACGGCACCTATCCGAGTCTGGTGCTGAACGGCCCGGACGATGCGGAGAAGCGAGGGCGCTGGATCCCCACGACCTCGGTCGACCAGATGGGAGCGACCCTCGCGCGCTGGTTTGGCGTCAGCGCATCGCAACTGAGCGTGGTGTTTCCGAACCTTGCCCGCTTCCCAAGCAGCGACCTTGGCTTTATGGCCACATCTTGAAGTAACTTCGACCCGGGGGGGTTATATGCGACACCTTACCGCCAGAACGACCGCCGCTGGCCTCATCCGTGCGGTGATTTGTGGCTTTTCTTTATTGCCTTGGGCGGGCGCGAGCCAAAGCGCCGACCTTGCTAACGGAGAGCAGCTCTACGCCACGATCTGCGCCACTTGTCACGGCGCCGATCCGCGCCTGAACGAAAACAACATTCGGCGCGCCGCCAACAACCCAAGCTTGATCTCGGCCGCGATCAACAACTTGGTTCCAGCCATGGCCTTCCTGCGCGGCACCCTCAGCACGGCGCAGATCGAGGACATTGCCGCGTATATCGGCAACGTCATCAACCCCTCGACCGGAACCCCGGTTCTGAGCGCCAGCACGACGAGCATGAACTTCGGCTCGGTCGCCGTGGGCAGCACCAGCCCGGGCCAGACCCTGACCATTGCCAATACCGGAACGGGCGCCTTGATCTTTTCGGGTATGACGGTCGCCCCGGCCGATTTCGTGATTTTCAGCGGCTGTCCGGGAACACTCAACGCCGGGGGTATGTGCCTCATCAGCGTGCAGTTTGCTCCTCGCGCCAGCGGCGCCATCACTGGGAGTTTGACCATCACCAGCAATGCCGCCACCAGCCCGCTGATCGTGTCGCTTTCGGGCACCGGCACCGGGGGCAGCGGCGGCACCCCCACCGTGGTCGAGTTCTATGCCCCCGATCTGGATCACTATTTCATCACCGCCGATCCCGCGGAGCAGGCTTTCGTCGACAGCGGCGGCGCCGGCCGATGGCTGCGCACGGGCAACACCTTCCGCTCCGGTGGCAATGTGCAGGTGTGCCGCTTCTATGGCAATACCGCGACCAATCCGGCGACCGGCCAGATGTACGGACCGAACTCGCACTTCTACACCGCGGATGCGGGCGAGTGCGCTTTCCTGAAGTCCATTTTCGATCCCAATGCGCCCAGTTGGAAGTTCGAAAGCAATGACTTCAATACCACACCGGCCAGCAATGGAAACTGCCCAAGCGGACTTGCTCCGGTTTATCGCGCCTACAACAATGGCTTCGCACGCGGCATCGTTTCCAACCATCGCATCACCAGCAGCCTTTCGGCCTATCAGCAGACCGTGGCCGCAGGCTGGAGCGCAGAAGGGGTAGTGATGTGCGCCCCATGAAAGCGATTTGGGTTTTCCTCTTTGCCCTGGGTGCAGCCATCCCCGCTAGAGCTGCCGGAGTGGGTGCCGAGGCGCCGCCGCTGGAACTGCCCGCCGCCGACGGACGCCCGCTCCAACTCGCCCAGCTCAAGGGCAAGGCGGTGTACCTCGACTTCTGGGCATCGTGGTGCGCTCCTTGCCGCAAGAGTTTTCCCTGGATGGGAAGAATGCAGGAGCGATATGGAGCCGAAGGGCTGGTGGTGCTGGCGGTGAATTTGGATGAGAATCGCGCTGATGCCCAGCGTTTTCTGGAAGCGACCCCCGCGCGGTTTACCGTGCTCTACGACCCGCTAGGCAACAGTGCCCGCGCCTGGCGCGTCAAGGGGATGCCCACCTCTTACCTGATCGGGCCGGACGGCAAGATCACTTTCGTGCATACCGGATTTCGTGAGGAACATGGTGAGGAGCTGGAAAAAGAGATCCGCCGGGCGCTACCCCGGCGCTAGCTTCTTTCTGACCCTCGGGTTCCTCGCCTTGAGCGGCTGCGCTGGCGTCGAGCCCTGGCAAAAAGGCAAACTGGCACAGCCCGGCATGGCGCTCGATTTCGACCCTCTGGCTGCGCGCCTCAGCCAGCAGGTTTATCAAAGCAAGGAGGCAGCGCGCGGCGGTGATGCTGCCGGCGGCGGCGGTTGCGGCTGCAATTGAGATCGCCGGCCACCAGCATGCGCGACCAAAATTCCAATGCCCTGCTCGCTGCGGCCTTTCTTTTGCCGGGGCTCGCTACCCACGCGGCTCAGGCGCAATCACCTCCGGATTCGGCAAATTTGGCGCTGCGTTTGCTGAGCTATCGCGATTGGCAACCCGGTGCGGAGCGCATGAATTCGATCAGCCCGGCATTTCGCCTGCTCGCGCCTTGGGGACCGAAGGGCTCGTTCGAAGCCAGCCTGATGCACGATGCCGTTTCTGGAGCCTCGCCGCTTTATCATCACACCTTGAGCGGCGCTTCGGGCAAAGGAGTGAATGACCATCGCAGCGCCGCAGATGCCAAGTACTCCCACTATTTCGGCGATGACACGCTCTCGCTGAACCTCAACGCCTCGAGCGAAAGAGATTATCTTTCGCGCGGGGCCGGAATCGAGTGGCGCCATTGGAGCGCCGACCGAAACACGACGTTTACGCTCGGCGCCGGGGGGACTTCCGATCGGATCGATCCGGTGAATGGCGTGGCACGCAATTCGCGGCGCCACTCCATGGAGTACATCTTAGGGCTCACCCAGGTGGTCTCTCAAGTCGCGCTGGTGCAAATCAACTGGATTCAGGGGCGGGCCGAAGGCTATTTCTCCGACCCCTACAAGCCGCTTGATTTGCGCCCCAATACGCGCGACACCCGAGTGCTGCAAGTGCGCTACCACCATCATCTGGCGGCTCTGGGGGCGAGCCTGCGCCTCGCTTACCGGTATTACCGCGATTCCTGGTCGGTCGAAGCCCACACCTTGGACGCCGCTTGGCACCAGCCATTGGCGCAGCGCTGGTGGATCATGCCCGGCCTACGCTTCTATTCCCAATCGGCAGCTTTCTTTTATCACGACCCGCCTTTCCCCCAAGCTTGGCGTTTGGGTTCGATTTACACTGCAGATACAAGGCTCTCCGCTTTTGGCGCCTTGGCGCCTTCGCTGAGCCTTGGCCGAGAACTTGGTGGAAACTGGCGTTTCGATTTACGCTACGAACTTTACCGCCAGCGCGCCCAATGGCACCCCGGAGGTGGCAGCCCCGGTTTAATGCCCTTCAGCGCCAGAGCAGTATCGTTCGGATTGGCGCGTGACTTCTGATTCCTCGCAACTTCGGTGCTTTCGCTTTGCTTTCGAGGCGATGGCAAGCAAGAATGAGATCATGCTTTTCGCCCCAAGTGCGGAGGAAGCCGAGAGCGCTTCCGCGGTGGCCATCGGCGAAGTGAAGCGTATTGAACGCAAATATTCGCGCTATCGCGAAGACAGCATCCTGTCTTTGATCAATCGCCGAGCCGCTGTCGAAACCATGGAAGTTGATGCGGAGACCGCCGCCCTGCTCGATTATGGGCAGACGGTGCACGAACAAAGCGAGGGTGCTTTTGACGTCACATCCGGTGTGCTGCGCAGGGCTTGGGATTTTCACGCCGCTGAGCCCCGAGTGCCGCACCCGGGCGCGCTTGCCGAGTTGCTGCCCTTGGTGGGCTGGAGCAAGGTGCAGTGGCAAAGACCGTACTTGCGCTTGCCGCAGGCCGGCTGCGAGCTCGATCTTGGCGGCTTGGGCAAGGAGTACGCTGCGGATCGCGCTGTCGCCCTCCTCACCCGGCGCGGCGTGCGCCATGGCCTGGTCAACCTGGGCGGCGACGTGCGCGCTTTCGGCGGCCAGCCGGATGGATCTCCTTGGCGCGTGGCGATCGCCCACCCGCGCCACCCCGATCGCTTGCTGGCAAGTATCGCACTCTCCGAAGGGGCGCTGGCCACCAGCGGCGATTATGAACGCTACTTCGAAATCGACGGCCGGCGCTTTAGCCACTTGCTCGACCCGCGCAGCGGCTGGCCGGTGGAGCACTTGCAAGCGGCCAGCGTGATGGCACCGCTGGCCATCGTCGCCGGCAGCCTCGCCAGCATCGCCATGCTGCGCGGCGAGGCGGCCTTGCCGCTCTTGAAATCCTCAGCGGAGAGTTATTTGCTGGTGGACCGAGGGGGCAAGGTCAGCGGCACGCTACGCTAGGCTAGTTTCTAGACACTAGTTTCTAGAAACTAGACTCCCCCTCCCCGCAACTGGCGCAGAACTCGCGGCCATCCCGAAAGCCACTCGCCAGTCGACCGCGAAGGCAAGGTCATGGAACCTTACGCAAGTCTTGTTTATTGACACTAGTTTCTTGACGCTAGCCTCAGCCACAAGCCCCCACGGCGCCGCAGCTGGTGCAGAATTCGCAGCCGTCTTTCTTGATCACCGTGGCGTTGCCGCACTCCTTGCACGCCTTGCCCGCCAGCACGACTTGCTCGGGTTTGCGTCGCTCTGGTATCGCCAGCACACCCATGGCGCGAACCGATTCGCCGCGATCCGTGAGCACACCCAGCATGGTGTAACGATGCAGCACCAACTGTGCGATATAGGCGATGGTACTGGGGAAGTTCTGCCGTTTCTCCCCTCCGGGAACACGCGCCATGAAGTCGCCCAAGGGCTCGGCATAGTTGAGGAGCTTCTTGAGCTTCATGCCGATCCACGCCGGATCGATCACCCGCATGTCGAGCGAGAGCACCTTGCACAAGCCGTCGAGGGCGCGCGGATAATCGCCGGAGACCCACATCGCGTAGGGCCGCCGCGAGCCGTCGGGCATCAAGAGCTCTTTGAGCCCCAGCACGAAATCGTCGCCGGTGGTCGGGTTGACCACGTCGACCGTCCAGGACATGGTGCCATCGGTGCCGGTTTTGGGCTCGGTCTTGCAAAAGAGTGCATCCATCACCGGCGTGGGCCCCGTTTCGTCGGTCAAGGCGCCCAATTCGTCGCAGCGCCAGCGCACCAAACGCGCCAAGCCCGCCACCAGGCTGGGCACCCTCACCGGGTCGCCGGTCGGCGGCATGGGCATGTCGAAAGCGTCATCACCCCGCACTTTGGCCAGGGCGTCGAGTTTATATTTCAGCCAGGCTGTGTCCCGGGTGCGCATGTCCATGGAAAGCGTCTTGGCGATGGCGCCCAAACCGCGCGGCTGTTCGTTGCCATTGACCCATACTTCGAAGGGATGGGCCTTGCCGTTTTGCACTTGGCTCACGAACACGGCAAACGAACCCAGCGGGTGTTCGACCATTTCCGAAACCCAGCCCACGCTGCCGCGCGGCAGCGGCGGACGGCTGGGCCACCGCAGGCTGCCCAGCACGGGTTGCGGGGCATTTTCGATGACGATGCGTTTGTCGGGCGCGGCCCATTGCAAATCATTGGGCTGCTCCAGTTCTTTCTTCTTGCCTTTTTCCTCGGCCACCAACACCGCCCCGGTCACGTCGTTGGGGCGATAAGTGGTAATGCCCTTCAGCCCGCGATGCCAGGCGTTGAAATAAAGATCCTTGAAGTTCTCGAAGGGATAGTCTTCGGGCACGTTGACCGTTTTGGAAATGGCGGTGTCGATGGAGGGCGCCACCGCGGCGACCATTTCCAGATGGTCGTTGGCGCTCATTTCCAGCGCGGTGACGAAATAAGGCGGGAGTTCGTCGACGTTGCCGCCCTGTGCTCGATAGAGGCGATAGGCGTGGTCCTCGACGCGATACTCGCGGATATTGCCGTCGGCCTCGCGTTTCCGGCGGGTGTAATACCAGGAAAACGGCGGCTCTATGCCATTCGAGGCATTGTCGGCAAAGGCGAGAGAAATGGTGCCGGTGGGCGCGATCGACAGGAGGTGGCTATTGCGGATGCCATGTTTGCGTATCGCCGCCTTGATGTGTTCCGGCAAGCGGCTGGCGAAACTCTTGCCACCGAGGTAGCGCTCGGCATCGAATTTGGGGAAAGCGCCCTTTTCTTTGGCGAGATCAACGCTGGCAAGATAGGCGGCGTCGCGCATGGATTGCGAAATTTTCGCGGCCATGACCCGCCCCTCGGGCGAGTTGTAGGCCAGGCACAACATCGGCAGCGCATCGCCCAAGCCGGTGAAGCCGAGGCCTACTCGGCGTTTGGCCATGGCCTCCTGGCGTTGTTCTTCCAGGGGCCAGACGGTGACATCGAGCACGTTGTCGAGCATGCGGATGGCGTTGGCCACAACGGGCTCGAAACGCTCAAAGGCAAAGCGCGCGTTTTCGGTAAAGGGGTATTCCACGAAACCGGCGAGGTTGATCGAGCCCAGATCGCAGCAGCCGTAATCAGGCAAGGGCTGCTCGCCGCAGGGATTGGTGGCCTCGATGGTCTCGCAGTAGGAAAGATTGTTGTCGACGTTGATGCGATCGAGAAACAGGACACCGGGCTCGGCGTGGTTGTAGGTGGACTCCATGATTTGGGTCCAGATTTCCGCTGCCTTGAGTTTGCGATAGACCCAAAGCCCATCTTCACGCTGGTAAGAATCGGGAAAAGCCGGACCGGGCGGCACTTCGTGCACCAGTTCCCAATCTCCGCCGCTTTCCACCGCTTGCATGAAGGCGTCGGTGACGCCCACCGACATGTTGAAATTCTTGAGCGAGCCGTCGCGTTTGGCGTGAATGAACTCGATCACGTCGGGATGAGCGACCGAGAGCACGCCCATTTGCGCGCCGCGACGGCTACCGGCCGATTCCACGGTGCTGCAGCTTTGATCGAAAACGCGCATATAAGAAACCGGCCCCGAAGCAGACGAATCGGTGCCTTTGACGTGCGCGCCGTGGGGGCGAATCTGCGAGAAATCATAGCCCACGCCGCCGCCGCGGCGCATGGTTTCAGCCGCCTGTTGCAGCGCGACGTAGATGCCGGGTTTGGCCCCGTCGAAGCCGCTGACCGAATCGGCCACCGGCTGCACGAAACAATTGATCAGGGTGGCCTGCAAATCGGTGCCGGCGGCGGAATTGATGCGCCCCCCGGGAATGAAGCCCGCTTTCAGGGTATCGAAAAATACTTCGGTCCAGCGCGCTTGATCCGTCTCGACCGCAGCCAAAGCACGCGCGATGCGGGCTCGAATGTCATCGGCGGTGCGTTCGCTGCCTTTGGCGTATTTCTCGATCAGGACGTCTTCGGTGACTTCCTGCGGTGGAAGTGCGGTCATGAGCGCGTCGTTCAACTTCATGGGGCTAGCCCTCCTCGTCGTCTTTTTGTGAGTCCCTTGCCGGGAAATGATTCGCGCCCAAGAGCAAATTTCGGCGCCGTCTCCTGCCCGCCGCGGCTGCCATTGGCAAGGTCCGCATTCGGAGGCGCTAGTGTAGACCCACAATATCTTGGGTGGCAACCCCTTTACAACCACGACTTATTGAGAGTAGCTGAGCAAGAAGCTTGCCAGATTCATGCCATGGGCATGGTCCCCCGGGGACGCTTGTAGGGCCGGGCAGGCCGAAGTCTTTGACCGAAATCGAGCCGCGAATTGCCGCCGGCGGCTGGGTCAAAGCAAACCGGCGGCCGCCTGCTCCGGCAGGACCGGCGAATCGGCGCACCTGATACAATTGCGCAATGTGGACTGCCGCAGATTCCGACGCATGATCGAAGCAAAAACTGGGAGGTGCAGAGCGGGGACGGGTCAAGGATGAAAGTGGCCATCGTCCACGAATGGCTGGACACCTGGGCCGGCTCCGAGCAAGTCCTGTCCGAAATGCTGGAGGTGTTTCCGGGCGCGAGGCTCTACGCTCTGGTCGATTTCTTGGCGCCTGAACACCGGGCGAAACTCGGCGGACGAATTGCGCAGACCAGCATTCTTCAGCGCTTCCCGGGCGCGCGACGGCATTTCCGCAAATACCTGCCGCTGATGCCGCTGGCGGTCGAACAACTCGACCTTCGCGGCTTCGAGGTGGTGATCTCCAACTCCCACGCCGTCGCAAAAGGAGTGCTCACCGGGCCGGATCAGCTGCATCTTTGTTATTGTTATTCGCCGCCGCGCTATGCCTGGGATCTGCAAGACAGCTACCTTGGCCGCGGAAGCTGGCTGCAACGCCTGCTGTTGCACCGCTTTCGGCTCTGGGATGCGGCGGCCGGGCAGCGACCGGACCTGTTCCTTGCAATCTCGCACTTCATCGCGCGACGCATCGAAAAGTGCTATCGGCGCCAGTCCCAGGTGTTGTACCCCCCGCTCGACACCGGCTGGTTCACACCCGGCGGCGAGCGCGGGCTGCACTTCTTCAGTCATTCTCGTTTCGTGCCCTACAAGCGTCTCGATGTTTTAGTGGAAGCATTCCGCGCTCTGCCCCAGCACAGCTTGCGCTTGGCGGGCGACGGCCCTGAGCGGCGCAAGCTGCAGGCGCGCGCACCGTCAAACGTCGCGTTTCTCGGGCACGTCGACGCGACATCACTGCGCCAGGAGCTGCGTTCGGCGCGCGGCTTTCTTTTTGCTGCGGAGGAAGACTTTGGCCTCGCCCCGCTCGAGGCCATGGCCTGCGGCACGCCGGTTATTGCCCTGGGGCGCGGCGGAGTTTGGGAGACGCTGCGGGATGCGCCAGGCTGCGTCTTCTTTCGCGATCAGACAGCGGAGTCTTTGGTCAGCGCCATCTTGCGTTTCGAAGAGGCGCCAGCGACTTCTTCGCCCGAGGCGCGGCGCTCGGTAGCCGAGCGCTTTTCACGCGAGGCGTTTCGCGCCGGGCTACGCGAAACGGTGGCGCAAGCATACGCTCAGCTTCAGCGCCAGCGAGGAACTGCACCGGAATGAACCGTTCTTTGCTCAAGCCTTACTCCGGTCTTTTGGAAGGATTGATGCATCTGGTCGATCCGCTTTGTGTGCTCGCCGCTGGCCTTCTCGCCCACTATCTTCATTTTCTCGACTTCGAACTCCCGGCGCGCTACGTCTGGGCGTTGCTGGCCTTGATAACACTTTGTGCTCTCATCTTTCCACGATTTGGCCTCTATCGCGCCCGCCGCGGCGAAAGTTTTGCCATGGAGCTGCGCGATCTCGTTCGCGCGTGGATCACCATCGGCGTTTTGGTTGCGGTAGTGTTGTTTGCTACCCAATTGGCGATTCAGTTCTCTCGTCTGTGGGTGACCTACCTCATCCTTAGCGGTTTCGGCTTGCAAGTTTTCGTGCGCGGTCTGCTGCGTCTCGCCTTGCGCCTCGCCCGCCGGCAAGGTTACAACCTGCGCCACGTGGTCATCGCCGGCGCCGGTCGCCTCGGATCGGATTTGGCGACCCAGATTGCACGACAACCTAGCGCTGGTTTTCACGTGCTCGCAATGTACGACGACAATCCCGCTCTGACCGGCACGCTGATTGCGGACAAACCGGTTCGCGGCAATCTCGACCAGCTTGTCGCCGAGCTCGACGAGCAGGCGCCCGACCAAGTATGGATCGCCTTGCCCTTGCGCTCCGAACCGCGCATCCGTTGGCTGCTCGACGCGCTGCGCGAGCATTCGGTGCAGATCTCTTTTGTGCCCGACATCCATGGCTTCCATCTGCTGCATCATTCGGTCACCGAGGTTGCCGGAATTCCCTTCCTGAACCTCACCCAAACGCCGTTTCAAGGCTCGCAACGCGCGCTCAAGCGCGCCGAGGACATGATTCTTGGTTTGCTCGCCCTACTGGTGCTCGCGCCGGCAATGGCCTTCATTGCGCTGGGCGTGAAACTGAGTTCGCGCGGACCCGTGCTCTACCGCCAGCAACGCGTCACCTGGAATGGAACACACTTCTCCATGCTCAAGTTCCGCACCATGCCGGTCGATGCGGAAGCCAGCTCGGGACCAGTCTGGGCCAGCGCAGGCGAGCGGCGGGCGACTCCCTTCGGCGCTTGGCTCAGGCGGCTGAGCCTCGATGAGTTGCCTCAGTTATTCAACGTGCTCTCCGGCGAGATGTCCTTGGTCGGTCCGAGACCCGAACGGCCGGAGTTCGTCGCCGGCTTTCGCCGGGAAATTCCGGGTTACATGCAAAAGCACTTGGTCAAGGCCGGCATCACCGGATGGGCCCAAGTCAACGATCTGCGCGGCAACTCGGACCTGCGAAAGCGGATACAATACGACCTTTATTACATCGACAACTGGTCGCTTTGGTTTGATCTGCGCATCTTGGCGCTGACGGTGGTAAATGTCTGGCGCAGCCGCAACGCCTACTAGGATTGTTTCTTGTTCGCGGGCCGGATGATTCGGCTGCTTCGTCGCGGTAAGTCGGCTTCAAACAATCGGTTCAAACCAAACCGGTATTCCTCAGGTAGATGATCGATTCCTGGCGCTTCCACGAGCTGGCAAACCGCATGGCACGTCCCGCCAGTAGCGATGGGCCCAAGATTTGGTTGCTCGGTTCTTTATGCTGGCTCGCCGCTGTCTTTCTATGCCTATTGGGCTACCTGCTCGTCAGTTTGCCCTTGCCCTGGACCAGCGATCAACCCAATCGCGCCTGGACCGGGCAGGTTATGACGCTGGTTCGCGGCGTCGGCGGTTCCAGCGGTCAAGCGATCTTGATCCAAGACACCGACCCCTCCGGGGTGGCGGTGGTGTCCTTGGAAACTCCGGGGCTGGTCGCGGCGGAATACCGACGAATCAACTGGATGGTGGAAGGGATAGGTCCCGAGGTTTCTGCATCCCTGCTGTGGCGCAACGATTATCGACCCGGCACGACGCACTCCCTTCCGCTGGTGCCAACCAATCAAGGCTATTTCTTCGCCTGGACGGCAAGCGACCAGGACTGGATGGGGAGAATCAACGGACTTGCTCTGGTTATCAAAGGGCGGCCCAGGAAGCCGGTGCGGGTGCTTTCGGTCGTCGCCTCCCCCCATACCGCAGGACAAGCTCTGCGGGAGGTGTTTGAGTCATGGCTGCGATTCGCGCCCTGGCACGGTGCGGCAATCAATACGGTTGAGGCGGAAGCTCCAGGACTGCCCCTGCCCCCAGTAGCCGCAGCGATCACTTTGGTGGGTACCTCAATCTACCTCTGCTTGGCCTGGCTGATGCGGTGGCGCAGACAATTCGCAATGCTGGCACTGTTGTTCTTGTTCTCTTGGCTTCTGCTCGACGGTTTCTGGCAACGGCGTTTGCTTGTGCAGACTTGGGTCTCAGCCGATTCCTTTCGTGGAAAGTCGCTGGAAGAACGACACCTGGCGGCCGAAGACGCGCCCGTATATGCATTCGCGCGGGCGGCGTTGCAGGCCTTACCTCGGGAACCCAGTCGAGTGATTGTTGCGGCCGAAGATGGCTCGCTGCGCGGGCGGCTGGCCTATTATCTGCTTCCGCATCAAGTCATCTATCAAACGCATAGCGGGGCGCTCCCCGCGCCCTCGCAACTTCGGTCGGGAGACTATATCGTCGCCCTATATCGGCGCAATTTCCAGTTCAATCCCGCAGAGAGCCTTCTCAGGTGGGACGGACACGATGCCATTGCGGTTGATTTGCTGTTCTTCGAGCAGGGAAACGCAGTGCTGCGCGTACGATGAGCAACATGGATATACTCCTCGCTCTTCTCGGCGTTCTGTTACCTTGGACTAGCGGCTGCCTCGTCGTGGCTTTCTTCTGGCGTCGGTATGGCGACCGGGCGGGTGCGTGCTTTACGGGTGGCTATGGCTGGCTCGTGGGCCTCTTGCTGGTCATTCTTTGGATGCGTTTTCTCGCCCTATTGCGAGTTAGCTTCAGCGTTTGGACAGTCGTATTTCCGTTCGTCGTTCTGCTCTTGGCCTTGACGTTCGCTTGGCGCAGATTGCCGCCTGGCGGGACGGTCGGGTTGGCCGCCGGATGGCGAACCCTATCGCGCTGGGGGCGGGTGCTCTGGTGGGGTCTCTTGGTTCTGCTTGGCCTGCGCGGATTTCAGTTTTTGCTCGAAATTCTTTGGCGGCCGAGCTTTGGATGGGACACATGGGCCCACTGGGCGACCAAAGCCAAGGTTTGGTATTCGCTGGGTACCATCGTCCCGTTTGGAAGCGCCGCCGAAGTTCTCGCCGGCACCGCGCAGTATACAGACGCAAACCCGCACTACCCCCCGGGGATTCCCCTGATCCAAGTTTGGATGTCGCTATGCATAGGCCATTGGGACGACGCTCTCGTGAATCTGCCTTGGTTGGCATTTGGCATCGCGCTGGGTCTTGGCTTCTATGCACAAATTCGCACCGTCGCGGGTCCGCTGTTTGCGATGGGCGTGACCTACCTATTACTCTCCTTACCCTTTGTCGGAGTGCACCTCGCGCTGCCAGGTTATGCCGATTTACCGCTCGCCGTATTTGCAGGCCTGGCAGCTATTTCCTTCTGGCGCTGGTCGATGGAACGCAAGCTCAAACACCTGGCGTTGGCGATACTCCTTGCGCTGGGCGCACCCATGCTCAAAACACCGGGATGGGTCTGGTTGGTTTTGCTTGCCCCCGCCGTCTTGCCTGTGCTTTTTGGGAAGCGCGGCTGGAAAGTCGTCCTCGCCCTAGGTGCGGTGGGTATGATTTCCTTGTTCGTGCTCGCCCACTATGACCCCCGCATCATGGGCTATCAACTGCACGCGAGCTTTCAGCCGGTCTGGCGCTCGCTGTTCGAAACCACGTTCGTACTCGGCAACTGGCACCTCTTGTGGTATACCGCGCTGCTGGCATCGCTAGTGTTCTGGCGCGCACTCTTTACTGCGCGGCTGATGGTGCTGACGATCTATCTAGGCGGTGCCTTCGCATTTCTGTTTGTGGTCTTCTTTTTCAGCAATGCGGCACTCTGGGTCAGCGACTTTTCCACTGTCAATCGCGCCTTGCTTCATTTGGCGCCCACCCTGCTCTTCGCTTTGGCGCTGCTTGCCCTTGACCTACGTGAGCGAATGCAAAAGACTAATCTGTCTCGACCCGCGAGTTGGACCGGTCCTCAAGAATGATCGATCTTGGCGATTGCACCTTGGTTTGCGCCGACACGCGCAACCACGATCTCGCTTTGCGTGCTCTGCGCCGCAGCATGAGCGCTTGCCGCTTCGGCAGGGTGTTGTTCTTCACCGATCGAAGCGTCGATCACGCGAACATCCAGGCCGTCGCTATTCCGCCGCTGGCCTCGGCATCGGACTATTCGCGGCTAATGATCAAGAATCTGCGCGAGCACATCGATACCCCCCTGGTGCTGGTGGTTCAATGGGATGGCTACGTGATTCACCCCGAATGCTGGCAGGATTCATTCCGGCACTACGACTACCTCGGCGCACGCTGGCCATGGTTGCCGCCCGGAAGGGATATCGGCAACGGGGGATTTTCGCTGCGCTCCAAGCGCTTGCTCGATGCACTTGCCGACCCAGATATCATTGATATCGGCATCGAAGACGTCGCCATCGGCCAAACCTACCGAACCTTACTCGAAACGCGTCACGGGATTCGGTTTGCTCCTGGAGAATTGGCCGATCGATTCGCCTTTGAGGTGGCTCCGCTGTCGCAACCCACTTTCGGCTTTCACGCGCTGTTCAACTTCTGGCTGACTGTTTCCGATGCGGAACTGCCTGAGATCCTCGCTGCGCTTTCGGATGCTCATACCGAGGCACCGCAGTTGCGGGTGCTGGGCGTCAATTACCTCGTTGCCGGAAGGTACGAAGCCGCCGCAGGTGTCTTTCGCCGAATACTCGAAGTGCAACCCAGGGAGCAAGGGGTCTTGCGTCTCTTGCAACATGCCGAAGGTGTTCGCTCCGGCCCTCTCGCCGGACGCAACGATGCCTGCCCATGCGGCAGCGCGCGACGCTTCAAGGTTTGCCACGGCGCACTTGGCGCCCCCCCCTCGCCGCCCCTAGCTTCCCCCGGCGAACACCCAGCGGTTCGACGTATCGATGAGGCACTCAAGCGCCACGAGGCCGGTGATCTCGCCTCGGCCGAAAACCTTTACCGCGAAATCCTCGTGGCCGAGCCCGAGCATCCCGTCGCCATGCATTTCCTGGGCGTGATCGCCTATCAACGCAAGGACCTTGCCGCCGCATTGCCGCTGCTCACACGCGCTTCCGCGCTGCGTCCGCAAGAACCCAACTTTCATAACAACCTCGCTCTTGCCTTGATGGAGGCGAACCGCTACGAAGAAGCGATTACGTCGTTCGAAAGAGTGTTGAGCTTGGAACCTCGCCAAGCATTAACCTGGAGCAATCTGGGTTTGGCAAGACAGGCGCTGAACCAAATACCGGACGCAGTCGCGGCTTTTCGCGAGGCGCTACGCATCGAACCGGGCTTCACTCGCGCGAGGTGGAATCTTTCTCTCGCTTTGCTGCTAAGAGGAGAATTCGAAGAAGGTTGGCAGCAATATGAATCGAGGCTGCAAATTCCAGATCTCGCCGGCAAGGAGAACCAGGCTAAGCTGCCGCGCTGGAATGGGCGTGCGGAAGCGGGGCAGCGACTGCAGCTTCAAGCCGAACAGGGAATTGGCGACACGATCCAGTTCGCGCGCTACCTACCGCTGCTTGAAGCGCAAGGGTTGTCGATCACTTTGGCTTGCGATCCTGCCCTGCACCCCGTCCTGTCCACTTTGACCGCCGAGGTCCGCCTGATTCCGCGAGGCGCCGTGGATTCCGACTGCCGGGCGCAGTTCTCTTTGGCGAGCTTGCCGCTGCACTACGCCACGAAAACAGACGCCATTCCGGCAAAAACGCCCTACCTCTGGAGTAAGCCCGAGCGCGTGTCGCAATGGCGAGAACGCCTTGGGCCGCAGCGCGCCCTGCGCGTCGGATTGGTTTGGGCGGGAAATCCCACGCATAGCAATGACCGCAATCGCTCGCTTCATCTCACTGCACTTGAGCCGCTCTTGAAGCTCCAGGAGATCGAATGGATTTCCCTGCAAATGGGCGAAGCGAGACGCCAGCTTCTTGCTGTCGATCCGACCTTTCGTCCCCGGGATGTCGCCGAGCATCTGCATGATTTTGGCGACACCGCGGCGTTGCTCGAAGTCCTGGATCTGGTTCTCACCGTGGATACCAGTGTCGCGCATCTCGCGGGTGCCATGGCGCGAAGGACCTGGATATTGCTTCCCTACGCACCGGATTGGCGGTGGCAGCTCGACCGCGACGATAGCTCCTGGTATCCCAGTGCACGCCTTTTTCGCCAACAGCGCCTCGCCGACTGGAATGCACCGCTGGCGCGTGTCGCCGAAGAACTGCAATACCTTGCCCAAGAATGAGCGAAGCCGGCCCATACCCTCGCAACGCGCCGTGCCCTTGCGGCAGCGGTAAGCGCTACAAACACTGTCACGGCCTTGCCGAAGGAGATCACGCCGTCCGCGGCAGCTGGGTCCCGGGGCGTGAGCAAGTCGCCGGCAACCTCGACCAAGCCCGCCAAAGAGCGGAGTTGGCGCTCCAGCGAGGAAACCCTCGAGATGCACTCGTTGGCGCCGACCAAGCACTTGAGCAATTCCCGCGTCAACCCGATCTGGCGTTGATTCGCGTGAATGCGCTGCTCATGCTCGGGCAACAAGAAGGCGCACTTGCCTCGGCGCGCGAACTCGCTCTATCGAACTCCCAGCGAGCAGACGTTTGGCTTGCCCTGGGAAAGTGCCTGGCGCGATCCGACCTCGAATCCGCTGAAGCCGCATTTGAGCGAGCGACGACCCTTGATTCCGGCCTCGCCGAAGCGAGCTTCGAACTCGCGCAAGTCCGGATGCAAAGGGGTAACCCCAGGGGCGCACAGCATGCGCTTGAGGCGGGTCTCGCGAAACACCCGAACGACGCTCAGCTGCACAACAACTTGGGGCTTGCACTTGAGGCTCAGGGTGGCATGGCAGCGGCTGAAGCAGCCTACTCTGCCGCCTTACGGGCTGCCCCTAATCTCGCTCCGGCCCAGGCCAACCAGGCCAGGCTTCTCGCCGCTCGGGGAGAACATCTGCAGGCGGTCCCTCTATTTCAAGCCGCCGCCCCGGCATTGGGTAGCGCGCCCGAGCTGTGGTCTGGCTTGGCGGTTTCGCTGCAGGCCATCGGACGCCTCGAGGAAGCAGCTACCGCATTTAAGCGCGCGCTCGATCTTTGTCCCGGGCACCCGGAACTGACCTATAACCTCGGAGCTATTTGCTTCGAGTTGCGCCAACCCGAGCGAGCGGTAGGCTACTTGCGTGACGCGATCGCTCTGCGGACCGATTTCCCGGCTGCAGCGTCGCTGCTGTTGCACCTCTTGCAGCAGACCGCCGATTGGGCGAGCATGCCCGCGCTGCTCGCCCAAGTTCCGAAGTGGGTCGCGGGCTGCGAGAGCACTCCACTGTCGCCCTTTCGCTTTCTTTCTCTGCCGACCACCGCAGCTGAGCAACTGCGCATCGCGCGCGCC
>CAZFEK010000006.1:0-68234 GCA_964517465.1 uncultured Alcaligenaceae bacterium | reverse complement strand
CGCGCGCCACCCGCTCACCAAGTGATCGGCTCAGACTGGGCTATTTTTCCTGCTCATTCCGGGAACACCCCGTGGCAACCTTGATCGCGGAGGTTCTCGAGCGGCATGATCGGCGCCGTGTCGAGCTGTTTCTGTACTCCTACGGTCCGAACGACGGTACGCCGACGAGGCGCCGCATGGAGGGCGCCGCGGAGCATTTCACGGACCTCGCCGAAGTATCCTTTAGGCAAATGCGAGAGCGCATCCTCGCGGATCAAATCGATGTCCTGATCGATCTCGACGGCCACACCCAGCATTCGCGCAGCACGCTTTTGGCAAGCCGCCTCGCTCCGGTGCAAATCAACTATCTCGGTTATCCCGGGACCTTGGGCACGCACTACCACGATTATGTGCTCACCGACCGGGTGGTCACGCCGCCCTCGGAACAGGATCACTTCAGTGAGCGTTTCCTCTATTTGCCGCACTGCTATATGCCGAGCGACACCACGCGCAAGCCGTTCAACCTCGAAAGCACGCGCACCGCTTGGGGGCTGCCCGAGGAAGCTATCGTGTATTGCGTCTTCAACCAGGTTTACAAGATACTGCCCGAGATGTTCGCGGTTTGGATGCGCGTCTTGAAGCAAGTGCCGGGGAGCGTTCTTTGGATGCTGGTCAGCTCCTCCGTCGCACAGGATCATTTGCGCCGGCAAGCGCAAGCTCAAGGCATCGATCCCCTAAGGCTGGTGTTCGCCCCGAACGCGCCGCTGGCGCAGCATCTGGCGCGGTATCCCCTTGCCGATCTGTTCCTCGACAGCCTCCCCTACAATGCCCACACCACCTGCAACGACGCGCTGCTGATGGGGGTGCCGGTGCTCAGTCGCATCGGCAACAGCTTCGTCAGCCGCGTCGCGGCGAGCCATCTTCACGCCGTGGGCTTGGCCGAGCTGGTGGTTGCGACCGAGGAGGAATATGTCGAACTCGCGGTCTCCTTGGCGCGCGATCGCGACCGCCTTGGTGCCTACCGCCGCCACCTCATCACCCGCGGACCGAGTTCACCGCTCTTCGACATGGCGGCTTTCGCCCGCAATCTAGAGGATTGCGTGTTTTCGGCCAGCACGGCGGTGCTTTCACGCGCGCCGGTACCGAGACAGGCATGACCACCCTCCCGTCGCGCAACGCGTCCTGCCCGTGCGGGAGCGGCAAACGCTTCAAGCACTGCCACGGTGCGGAAATGGCGGAAACTTCTCCGCTCGATGGGGTGCCGGCTACCGGCAGTACAGACGTTTTTGCCCTGCTGAGCGAAGGCTTGGCGCTGCAGCAGTCGGGACGACCCGCCGAGGCCGCGCAACGCTACCAGCGAGTCTTGCACCAGCAACCGGAAAATCCGGACGCCTGGCATCTTTTGGGCTTGCTCGACTTAGCGCAAGGAAAGGCTGCGACGGCGCTGGAAAAGATCGAGCGCGCGATTGCGGTTTATCCGGAACATCCTCAGTTTTTCTCCAGCCGCATCCGCGCGGAAATTGCGCTGGACCGAATGAAGATTGCGCAGCAGCATGCGCGGGAATACGCTCAGCGCTGGCCAAGCGATGCTCAGTCCAGCGTCCTGCTTGGACTGGCCGGGCGAGTTTGCGACCCCAAAACCGCGGAAGAACACCTGCGAAGGGCTCTGGCGCTTGGTCAGGAGCAGCCCGAGGTCTTCTTTGAACTGACGCAAGCCTTATTGGACAGAGGCGAACCGGAACAGGCCACAGCTGTCCTGGCGCGAGGACTCGATCGTTATCCGGACAACCCGCTGTTGCTCAATCAGCTAGGCATCGCACATTCGCGCCTGGGCTCTGACGATCTCGCGGAAAGAGCCTGGGTGGCCGCATTGCAATCCGACCCGCATTCCTGGGAGGCGCGCGCCAACTACGGCGAGTTTCTCGCCAAGGCTCGCCGAGGCCGAAATGCACTGGCTGTGCTTTTGCCGACCATTCCCGAGTGCGCTGGCTACGCCCAATACTGGCTCAGCCTGGCCTTGGCCTACACGGAAGTTGGCGACACCGCCGCCGCTTTGGTCGCCTTTCGCGAGGTGCAGATGCGCCAGCCCGACAGCGCCATCGTAAACTTGCAGCTTGGCCATGCCTGCCTCGAAGCCAACCGCCTCGATGAAGCGAAAGGGTTCGTCGCGCGTGCCATCCGACTCGGGGAAAACGCCGCGCGAGGCGAAATGTTGCTGTTCGAGATCGCCAAGAAGCAGTGCGACTATCGCGAATACCGCCGTCTGGCGAAAGAACTGCCTAGGTGGCTCGCAGAGATCGAAACCCTGCGCCCTCCCTCGCACTGGTTCATGTCGGCACCGGTGAGCGCGGCCGAGCAAAAGCGAATTGCCGAAGCCTATAGCAGCGTGGTCACTTCAGCCGCGCATGACTCCCTTCGGCGAACGACAAGGCTTTCCGCGGAGCGCATTCGCCTCGGATACGTCACTTCCGCGATTCGCAATCATCCCACGCCCAGCCTTATCACTGAGGTATGGGAACGCCACGATCGCGCGCGATTCGAGGTGTTCGTCTACTCTTCAAGCCCCGATGAGGATAGCGACTACCGGCGCCGAATCAAAAGCGCGATCGAGCATTTTGTCGACTGCGGCGACCTTACGGACGATCAAATCTGCCGTCGGGTGGATGAGGACGCGATTGATCTTTTGGTAGATCTCGACGGTTACATTCAGTATGCACGCACCAGAGTATTCTCCCAGCGCCTGGCCCCGGTGCAGGTCAATTACCTCGGTTATCCGGGAACGCTGGGCAGCTCGCGCTACGATTACATCGTCACCGACCGAATGGTTACTCCTCCTGAGATGCAGGAGTATTTCAGCGAGCGATTCCTCTATCTCCCACATTGCTATCTGCCCAGCGACACCCGCCGAAGGCCGTCCGTGGCATGTCCCGCGCGCGCCGAACACGCCTTGCCTGAAGGTGCGTTCGTCTATTGCTGCTTCAACGGATTGTACAAACTGACGCCAGAGATGTTTCAGCGGTGGATGGACATTCTGCGCAGCACCGAGGGCTCGGTCCTTTGGCTGTTAGCGGGAGAGCCCGCGGCCATAGCGAACTTGCAACGCGAGGCCCTCGATCAGGATGTCGATCCAAAGCGTTTGATCTTTGCGCCGCCACAAAGACCTCGGGAGCATTTGTCGCGCTACCCGCTTGCCGACCTGTTTCTAGACACTTTGCCGTGCAACGCTCACACTACTTGCAACGATGCACTACTGATGGGTCTTCCGGTCTTGACCTGCAGAGGGGAAACGTTTGCCGGACGAGTCGCGGCAAGCCAGCTCACGGCAGCCGGTTTGCCCGGTCTCGTCGCCGCGAATTTCGAGGAATACAAAGAGCTGGCGATACGACTCGCGCACTCGCGAGAGCACTTGGCCGCACACCGCGCTCACCTTGCGAAAAGCGGCTTGGAAAGCCCCCTTTTCGATATGGCGGCATACACCGGCGCCCTCGAAGAGCAGTTTGCCCGGATTCACGCCGAATGCTCGGCCTGAGCTGCGCCGCCTTCCTGCGCAGCTTCTTTCAGAAACCGGTCTAGTTCCTCAATCGGTTCTGGGTCGTCAAAAAGTCTCCCGACGCCAGCTGCCAACCGACTCACTAGCTCTTCCCGCCATGCCCGATCGGCCAATAGCCGCAGGGCGATTTCGATGTAGTGCTCGGATGAGTCCGCCACGAGTTCGGGCACTCCAGCAAGCCGCAGCATGGCGGCACTTTGCCGCCCGCGCATGAGCGCGCCTGGCAGAGTGACGATAGGCAGGTGACAGGCGAGCGCGTCCAAGCTCGTGTTTCCGCCGGACCAATGGACCGTATCGAGCATGAGATCGCAGGCCATATTGACCTGCAAATACCGCTCGCGCGGCATGTACGGCAGAATCGACAGGCGCCCATCATGGCTCATGCCAAACTGAGTGAACGCGCTCTTCAGTCGGTCTACGAAGTCTTGGGTGATCTTTTCGTGCCGCCCCTGGAATAACACTAGCTTGCCACCCGCGTTTTGCGCCAGAATCTGCGCGAACAAGGAATCGTTATCCGGGTGAATTTTGTACAAGGATTGCGGCACCAGGAGCAGAGCACCGTCCTCCGGCAGACCCAAGTCTTTGCGGCTGAGGCGCGGCGGCATCGGCGGTCGTGGGTAGCTGGTGCCGATTCCCGGCAGCTGCACCAGCTTTTCGGTGTAATGCGTTTTGCCTTCCGGTGGCTCCATCGCTTCGCTGGTGAAACAATAGTCGATGCTTGCATGCCCGCTGGTTACGGGATGCCCCCAGGCCATCGCCTGCACGCGCGCAAGGCGCAGGGCAGCAAGCAAGAAGCAGGCGCTATCCATGCCTAGCTCTGGGTAGATCAGCACGTCAAGTTCGTCATTGCGTACGACGGTGACGACCTCCTCAATCGGCTTGCTGCCAAGAGATCGAAAGACGCTGGCCCTCGACGCGATTTCCTCGGAGATCAAATTGCTTCCCGTTCGGAGGTGATAGACGAAGACCTCAAAGCGGTGCGAATCAAGCTCGGTCACCCAGCGCTTGAAGTAATGCCCGACCGTGCTATCGGTAAAGAAACTCGAAATGAAACCAATGCGCGGCTTGTTCCGCGTCCCTGGTCGTACCTCCGGCGGACGCAGCCATTCCGGAACGGTGGTTTCCAGCAAGTCGTGGACGAAGGTCGAATACTGCTCTTGCAGTGGTCGATCATTGTAACCTTGGTATGCAAGATAAAAGTTGCTCCATTGCAGCATGTGCAGCAACTCGTCGCGTCGCAGACGGGACCACTGCGCAGCCCGCTGACGCAGTGAATCCAATCCGCGGTGAAACTCCTGGCGCACCGCCTCGATCTGGGCACGATCACGGTAAACCGGCGGCAGCGTCAACGCTTCCCCCATCGCCGCACGCAGATTTCCGTTGGTGCGCTCAAAGGCGCCTCGATACACTTCTTTGGCCTCGGCTACATCACCGCGCTCGGCAAGACCAAAAGCCAATGCCATGCGCACTCGCGCTTCGCCCTTGCGGTCCAGATCAAGCCCGGAGCGATAAACCGTCAGGGCTTCATCAAACTCGCCCTCGATACGAAGCAAGTTGCCCAGTGCCAGCACGGTTTCGATGCGCATGGGTTGGAAAGTGAAAGACCTCCGCAGGGAGGCAATGGCCTCCTGCCGGCGACCTGAATCACGCAGCAAAAGCCCCAAACTCGCGTGTGCCAAGGCATAGTCGGGCTGAAGCCGAATCGCCTCACGAAAAGCGCGCTCAGCCTCTGCGCTACGTCCCAGGTCGCGCAGCAGGCTACCGAAGTTGTGCCAAGCGCGCGGGTATGCCGGGCGACACCGCAGCGCTGTGCTGAACGCCTCCAATGCCGGCGCATTTTGCCCGGTATCGGCGAGAAGCAGACCAAGATAATGATGCGCCTCGGGGAAGCGCGGCAGTAACACAAGTGCCGTGCGCAGCTCCTCGATCGCGGCGGGAACCTGGCCCGAGTCTTCCAGCGCCTGCGCCAGTTGGTAGCGCGCGCCGGGGTCTTTGGGCAACAGCTCGACCGCTTTGCGCGCATGGACGAGCGCGTCCGCTCTTTGCCCTGCCTCGCGCTCGACCGCGGCCAGAAGGTAGTAGGCGCGACCCTCTCGAGGCGCTTTTTTGATCGCCAGCCGCAGGGCGTTTAGCGCCGGTTCCAATCGGCCCTGCTGAAAGAAGCGCTGCGCTTCAGCCAGCAGATGTTCGACCATTTCCGCTTGCCTTTCCGTCTTCCTCCCCATACCGGACCTTGCCGTGTCGAATCGCGACTTCGTATGCGGCTTCAAGATTGCGCACATGCGCCGCAACACCGGAGAACACCGACTTCTCAAGTCCGGCGCGGATTCGAGCCCGCACCTGCGCCAGGAAATTTGGTTCCTCAGCTAGCCGGCAGACCAAGTCTACATATTCCGGTCCGGTCTGCGCGATCAGGTCGGTCACGCCCAAATAGGAGAGGATGCTGGTGCCAACCCGCTCGCCATGGCGCCGGCCGCAAAGCGTCACCACCGGCACGCCCATGCCCAGAGCCTCGATGGTGCCGTTGGCGCCACCAAAGGGCATGGGATCCAATACGATATCGACTAGATGATAACGCGCCTGATTCTCCATCTCGTCGCGCCCCTGAGGCACGAATACCAATCTTCCCGAATCGATTCCGGCAGACTGAAAGACACGCACATAGGCATCGCGCTGCCCTGGGTTGACCGGAGAGAGCGCGATCACGGCTCGTGGTACGCATTCGAGAATCTCGCGCCATAACTTCAAACAGCGGCGGCTGAGCTTCAAGAGCGTGACGAACGCACCCAGAACCACGGCATCGGTGCCGATGCCCAGGCGATCCCGATGATAACCATGCGTTGCCGCAGCCTCGATGTGACGGAAGGGATAGACGCAGCCGGCCATCGCCAGGAAGGGCTCGACCTGGTGCTCTTGACTCTCCGGCAAATCGGCCACCGAATCGGTGAGCTTGAAATCAATGGTGGAAAGGCCGAGGCATCCGGCACTGGCGATGCTGGTGATCTGCACTCGAGCCGGCTTCGCAGCCAAAATCGCTTGGCGCGCCCCGCGAGTGTGCGTGGAGCAGTCCACCAGTAGATCGAGATCAGCCTCCAGGATGCGCTCGATCGCGGCCGGATCGTCCTGCCGCGAGAGATCTTCGAAATGCTCGGCCGCGACTGAAATGCGTTCTCCCCAATTCCCTTCAGCCGGTCGGGTGGCGAACAAGAACACCTCAAAACGTTCGCGGTCATGATGCAAAAGCCATTGGTGGATCATTTTGCCCATCACCTGATCGCGAACGTCGCCGGAGAGATAGCCGACACGCCAGCGCCCAGGACGGCGCTCCGGGGGCAGCGTTCGCGGAGCGCCATAGACCTTGGCCGCGGCTTCGGCATAGGTGCGGTAGAAGCGCCCCATGTCCGGGGGCTCAAAATCGAAAAACAACAGCAGATAGAGCAGTTCCTCCAGTCCATCGACGAGCTCTGTGGCGTCGCGCGGTTGAAAGCGCTGCTTCTGCAGTCCGTTGAGGTAGTAGTCCAGGCGATTCCAATCGCCCATGAACTGGCAGGCCTCCAGAGCATATCCAACCAGCGAGAAAGAGCCTGGGCAATGCTGCTCGAAGCGCTGAAAACTGGCCAACCAGGCCGGGTAATTGCCCGATGCGAAACGCATTTCACCCAAATTCTTGTAGGCCCGCGCATCATCAGGCTTGAGTCGGAT
Organism: uncultured Alcaligenaceae bacterium; assembly: GCA_964517465.1. Taxonomy (GTDB): domain Bacteria; phylum Pseudomonadota; class Gammaproteobacteria; order Burkholderiales; family Casimicrobiaceae; genus JACPUX01. The sequence goes on along the minus strand of CAZFEK010000006.1, from coordinate 61,003 downwards.
CGCCTGCTCATAGCAGTTAGCCGCACGTTCGTGCGCGTTGCGCTGCTGATGCAAAGCCCCGAGGTTATAGAAGGCCTCGGGCGTCGTCGGATCGAGCAGTGCCGCTTTTTGCAGGGCGTCGAGCGCAATCTCATCGTCTCCGCGCTCCTGTGCGACTAACCCCAGATTGAACCACGCCGAGGCATCGCCGGGGGCCAAGATTGCGGCTTGCTGTAGCGCCTGCTGCGCCTCTTCTAATCGCCTGGCCTTTCGCGCGGCCCCCCCCCCCGCGCGCCACAGGCGCGGGTCGTCTTCCACCAAGTGCAAGACCTGAAACGCGAATTCCGCCGCGTCACGATGCGCCCCAAGCTCGGTGAGCAGCTCGATTTGCGCAAGTGCCGGGTCGACATAGCTCGGCGCCACGTTGAACGCTGCATGAAAGTCCGACAGCGCGGCGCGAGCACTTCCTTGATCGCGCCGCAGCGCGCCACGCAAGTGAAGCACTCGCGGGACGGCACCTTGCTCTGCGAGTATGGCCGTATAGGCTTGATCCGCTGCCACGACCTCCCCGGCCTGGTGCCACTGCACCGCAGTTTGCCAGCGTGAACGCAGCTCGGTGGCGGTCCACGTCCCCTGGGGCCGACCGGAATCGGCCGATGCAAGCAAACCGAGCAGGCCATCGACCGCAGCGTCTCCGTGCGTGTACGCACCGTCAGTGAGCCAGGCAACTGCCGGTGCTACCGCACCCCAAGACAGCACCTTCATTGCCGGATGGTGCGCCAAGATTTCGGCCAAGCGGGCGCTGCAAGCCTCCTCGCGTACCAGGAGCACATCGCAGTCTTCTTCCGCCAACCATCGCGCCGCCTGCACAGGAGCGAGGTGTCCGAGACCCGCAACGACCACGGAACCAGTCTGCGTCGTCTCAGGCGCCTTCTCGTCGACCGCATAGCCTCGCAGGCTGACCTGTCCGCGAGAAGCCGCCAGGAGCAAAGGCTCCATACCGTCGGCCGCTCGCTCCTTCCACGTGCTCTGGACGACTCCAACGCGCGGCATCTCTCCCGCGCACCGCTTGGGCCAATGCAACCCTCCCTGGCGATGTAGGCGCCGCGCCACGACATCGCGGTAACGGCGCCCCAGGGACCGACCCAAGAGCGCAACGTCAGCGCGCTGGTCCAGGCGCCACAGGGCTTCATTGAGTTCCGCTTCGCTCCAGTCTTCCCGCAACATCGCCTCTTCAATCCACACCGCGCGAGTGGCGGGATCGTATGCCCCCTCAGGCAGCGAAAGACCGGCAAGAAGTTTCCCCACAGAGGATGGCAAATTGGCCTGCAGCCGCAGGAACAGCTTGTCGGCCAGTTCGATCTCGCCGCATCGGCGCAAGCCTTCGTCAAGCTCGCGCCAGGAAACCGGTGGAATTGCTACCGAATCTCCCGCCTTGATCAAGGTGAGCCTCATCTCTTGGTCACGCCCGTGCACACGAAGCATCTCGGCCCATAGTAGAAGGGCGTCGACGTGACCTGGATCCTGAGCGAGAGCGGCCGACACCATCGACGAAGCGCTCTTGGCTTCCCCTCCTTGCCATAGCAGTCGGGCCAGCGCCGCCTGTATGCGGGGCAAGGAGTGCCAGCGAAGTGCTTCTCGCCACGTCGCAATCGCCTGATCGGCCCGCCCCAGATGCTCCCAAGTTTCGGCAAGCGCACACTGCGCTTCGACGCCGTGGCGATTGATTCGCACCGCCTGCAGCAACAGGAGTAGCGCGTCGGTCGGTCGTCTTTCCCCGCTAAGGCGCTCGGCTTCCCGCAATAGCGTGTGGTAATTGCTCACCTTGCCGCTCGATCCGTCAGGCTAGTAAGCGACGCTTCAAGTCGCGCTGGAGTGACTGGGGGACAATATGATACAGAATCTTTCCTATTGTCGTATATCTTAGTCGTAAACCGAGGTGCGCGATCTTGAGTAGTGCTAGTTCCGCCGGAGACCGAGTTCGCGGGTCCCGCACTTCAGAAACACTTTGGGCCGAGCGCAACGCACTCAGCACCCGCCCCCGCGCCAACCCCTCCCCCGCAAAGTTCTCGCCCGTCACCAGGTGCTGGCGATAGACCCGGCAAGTTTCGGAAACCATGCTCTGCCCCTGCTGGCTACCTGCCCGCCGAGCGCACTCGCGCGCGCTCTGCAAGGCGGGCGCCCCCGCCTGCGACAGCAACCGCTCGATCTGGTCAAGCACGGCGTCAGCGTGAACCCAATCATCCATCAGCCATCCCGCCTTACTCTGCGTCATGCGCTCGCCCAGCGCACCGATAGGTGGGACCAGTGCCGGCCGGCCTGCCGCCCATGCCTCACTGAGCGTGAAGCTAAAGGTTTCCGGGCCTGCCGAAGGGAATACCAGTAGGTCGATTCGGTAATGGTCAAGCAGCGCGGGTACGTCTTCGGGTCGATAGGGGCCGTGAATGGTAAACATCGCGTCTTGATCTTGATGGGCCTGATATTGGCGGTCCAAGTACCCGACGAGAACCCAGCGGAAGTTCAGACTTCGCTGGCGGGTGCGCTCCACCAGTCGTTCGAGGAACCGCGCGCCCTTCACCGGGCCTATCGCCCCCAACACACCCACCGTGGGCTTTCCATCATTGGGCAACAGAAGCACAGTGCGCAATCCTACAGGCTGGCCCCACTTTGCTAGCGCTTTCCCGTGCGGAATCACGGACACATCGTGCAAGGCAAAGTAACGCCTCAACGTGTTTGCAGCAAACTCGCTCGGGGAAATCACAAATGCGCATCGTTGCAGAAACCGCGCGTGTAATTCTCGCCATTTGATAATCGGCGTTCCACGAAAACCAGTTTGTCCATTGAGGCAATCCTGGCAGCGAATGACATCGGTTTCCGCGCCGCAATAGGCATCTTGTGCATCAAGTAGGGTCGTGGTGGGACAGGCCAGATAAAAATCGTGAACCGTGAAGCCGAAAGGCAATGGCAAGATCGACAACGCAGCAAGTAGGCCTTCCCTGCAACCCGACAAGTGATGGACATGAACGAGCCCAACTCGAAAGGTCGCGCACAGGCCGGCGAGCAGTTCAGCCCATATCTCGTCTTGCTGATGTCGGAAATGGTAGTGCCGAACGGATTCGTCACAATGATCTTCGAACTCCCAGGCCTCCCCAAGCGTCGTGAGCAAGTAGTGCCGGAATTCGGCCCGGCTGGAACTGATCAGCGCGCGGATATGGTTCTCCGTGCCACCGCCTTTGCCGTGCTGAATGTGCAAAATGCCGGGGCGATGAGCGCCGCCCAGGGCAATGGCATACTGCGATTGCGCGGCTTCCCTGAGCGATCGAAGCGGATCTGCGCGAATGAAATCCAACACCCGGGACTGGTAATCCGGATGGCGTTCCAACAGCAACTGCATATTGCGCTCGCTCAGCGCCTTTTTTTTGGCGTCAAAGGAGCGGTTTCCTAAGTGCAGAACGAGCGTGTCTTCGCAAAGGACATTTCGGTACCCCGCTTTTTGGGCGCGCATGCAAAAGTCATTCTCTTCGCCATATCCCAAACCAAAGACGGGATCGAAGTCACCGATCTCGCGCAGGACTTCGCGCTTGATATAGAAGCAAAACCCAACCCCCGTAGGCAAGTCCGGATAGATCGGAACGGCCGCACGTTCCAGGGCCAAATTGAGCAGTTCAGGATCGTCGCGCTCCGACCATGCATTATTCTCGCAAAACCGTGGGTAGGAGCAGATTTCAGCGTTGTTGGAGAACGGCGTAGCCGTCCCGATGCGTGAGTCGGAGGCCGCACAGCGTTTAAGCTTCTCGAGCCAGCGGAGGGTGACTACCGTATCCGAATTGAGCAAGACGACATCGTTCTCAGAAAGCGCCATCCCGCGATTCGTAGTTCCGACGAAGCCAAGATTCTTGTCATTCTGCAGCAGCAAACAGTTGCCGGGCAAATCCCTCTTCAGCTCGGCAAAGTACTCTGCCACGGCCGCGTCTGGCGAGGCGTCATCGATCAAGATCAACCGGTGGGGCGTATCCGTGCATCTGCGCACGCTCTCCACGCAGCGCCGCAAATCGCTCACCGCGTTGTACACCGGCACGACAACGTCGACAACCTTGGAAACGTCCCTCATCTTCCGCGGAGCGCCATCTTAACTCGGGCAAACGGCAATTTCAGCCACCAAACAAGACTCTGTCGGTACAAAACCACTGCATCCCTTTCTGTTATCATCCTCTGGAAGTCCACCACCTGCTCTTCGGTTTCTCCGAGTTTGGCGCGAAATTCACGCACTTCTGCCAGTAGCTTGGTGCGCTCCCCTTCCAGGCCGGATAGTGTGCTCATCAGGTCGGCCTTCGCCTGTAACACTTCGCGCAGTTCGATCACCATGCGCGCGTGCGCTTCTTGTTCTGCGCGCAGCAGGCCGTTGATCAACTCCAACTGTCCGTCCCGCTCTACGATCAAACGTTCCCGCTCGGCGACCAATGCTTCGAGATGCGTTACGTGTTCGCCCTTGGCAGCGATTTGGGTATCACGCTCGGCCACGATTTCCTCGCAATGCGCCTTGAGTTCTTCCAGGTGTTCGATGTGCCGGCTTCGCTGGATGAGCGTTTGGTCTCGCTCCAGGATCAATGCCTCGAACCGGCGCCGTTGCTGTGCAGACTCGGTGTCAACACGCAGGATTTCGCGCTGGGCCCGCACGTTCGCCGCCTGAAGCGTCTCGCCCCGATCGATGAAAACGGAGAGCCCGGGGTTGGCTCTCGGCAAATCTTCTGGGCGATGGGCCGCCGCAACGAGGTAATACATGGGCTCTGGACCAGGATAAGGTCGCAAGCCCTCGGGCGAGAGTTCCCAGGCTTCATAGGAAACGCGAGACTCTTGCTCGGACCAGATGGCAGAAACACACTGAATCTTTTGCCCGAACCAGATCCGTGCGGGAAAATGCAGGTCAAGAAGCTGGGCCAAATCGCCCCGGTAGAGTTCGTTGACGTGAAACTCGTTTTTGACAGAATTGACGTCGGAATAGAGCGCCTTGTTGGGCGACGAGAGCAGCACCGAGCCGCCTGGCGCGAGAACGCGGGCAAACTCGCCGAGCATTGCGCGCTGAGCATCCGCGTCAACGTGCTCGATCGTTTCAAAGGAAACGATCAGATCAAACGTTCCGGATGCGACGGGCAGACGATCGCAGGAACCTCGGACAAACGCGCAAGTTCCGGACCGCGAGTATCGCTCATGCGCATGGGCGACCGCCTCCACTGAGATATCGACCCCCAGAGTGAAGGTCGATTCGCGTGATAGCAACGCGGATCCATATCCCTCACCACATGCGACATCGAGTACCCGCCGGCCGGCCGCGAGCCGCGTCGCAAACGCGTAGCGGTGCCAATGCTCATAGACGATTTCGCCTACGCACCCTGGGAGAAAGCGTTCACCAGTGAATGAGAGGTCTTTGGACATGCGGGTGGCTTGGCTGGCTATTGTTCGCCGATCCGGGCTGACGCTCGGGCGCACAAACACCTCTGCCTTTGCGGCAAATGGACTGCCTCGGGCAATTGCCCCGTATTCTAACCTCTTTGCTGCTTTGCTGCTGAAAAGAACAAACTTGCGTCCGCCCACCGATGCCACGCCGGAGGATCGGCTCCTAGCGTTTCGCTCATTAGCGCGGCCGCGTCGCGGGCCAGATCCTCGGTGCTAGCACCGGCCAGGGGGCTGCAGATTCGCAGATGCCTTTGGCCAGTCGCGATGTCGAGGGAGAGGAGAAACGGCACCAGCGGCACAGACAACTCGGACGCAAGGTCGAGCAATCCGCGCGGCAGCGCCGAGGGTCTGCCCAGAATTTCGACGGCGATTGACTCCGGAGTCTGGCAGGACGGGACGTCCATGAGTCCGACCACGACACCACCGCTGGCGAGATGCCGGCGTATTTTGTCCTTTGCACCGCCAAGGTAGATGATCGCTTCGCCCGTGGCGCGCGCCACCTCGCGATTGCGCCAGAAGCCGTATCTTCCGCGCCAATCTCCCAGCGGCGGGGCCGGGCCGAGCGGCGTGGAAAGCATGGCTGGTCGAAGCCCTGTTGCGCGCAAGTGCCGCAGGGACCAAAACCCCGTTCCCCAATGAAAGGTGAAGGCGATGAACGGCCCCTGTTTCGGCCAAGCACCGCTTACCCGAAGGTACCGCTTCATCCATGAGTCACTGCGGGTAAGCGAAAGGTAGAGATCGGCATGGTCCACCAGCTTCACAAGGCGAAAGGAATCTCGCCATTGTGCTGGGGTCTCGGAGCGGAGCACCGTTTCACGTTCGCGCTTGGCGGCTGCGACGTCTTGCGTGTAAAGCAGTTCGCGGCTGGCCAGCCACCGCAGCCATCGAAACGCCCGCGGCCAAGGCAACAGGCCGGCACTCGCGGGTGCGAGGTAAAGGTCCAGAAGATCACGCCAGATCGGCATGGGCCAGGCTCCGCACAGGCTCCGTGCTTGCTTCGCTCGAAAAGAACTGCTGCACGTGGGCCCAAAAGTGCCACGCCGGCGAGGCGGCTTGGAGTGCACTTTCAAGGCGCTGCGCAAACAGCACTGCAAGCTCAAGCGCGTTGTGACCCACCACCGGCGGATTGATATCAAGCCGCCTGGTTCCGTCCACTGGGTTCAATGCAACCGTGAAGAGAACGATTGGAACCTTCAGTTGCGCCGCCACCTCGAATATACCTGCGGTGAGCGCAGCGGGTCGCCCGAATAGCTTTACTGGAAGAGCATCACGGTCGCCCACCGGCGGCACATCGATCGCGGCGACGATGTTGCCGCCCGCCGCAAAATGGTCGCGCATCGCATCGCGGGCACCGCCCGTGAAGATCAGGCCGCCGCCCGCCGCGCGCGCCGTGGTCCAGGCGCGCAAGCGCGCGTAGGCATAACGCAGCGGCCAGCCGCGAAACATCGCACGGTCGAAGCGTATGGAAAGAAATGCAGCACGTCGGCCGGAGCGGCGCAGGTGCCGCAATGCCCACATACCGGCCCCCCAGTGGAGAAAGGCCGCGAGGAACGGTCCTTTCTCGGGCCATTGTCCGGTGACCTGAATGTTCTCGTCCAGCCATCGGTCTCCTCGAGAGAGGGAAAGGTAGAGGTCGGCATGGTCAACCAGACGAATCAAGCGATGGTGACTCTCCCACGCGCTTGGGTCTTCGATCGGCTGCACGGTGCGTACACCTGCGAGCGCTTGCGCCGTCTCCTGCCGAAAAATCCATTTCGCCTCCGCAAAGGCACGCAGAAGGCCGAATCCCACTCGCCACGGCAGACATGCGGACAACAGGGGCATCGCGAAGAGCTGCAGCGCGTCGCGGAGGGTTTCCTTCAACACCGGACTATTCCAACCAGGTATGCGGAAGCTGACACAACCCCAGTTCGCGAGAGCTCCCGCTTACGCTCAACTCAATCTCCCAAGTATCAAAGAGACGCAACCCCTCGGGATCCATGGCGTGCGCCCGAACTGCGTATTTTCCAGGAAGCGCTTGCACGTCGTCGAAGCGTAGCACGAATCGAAAACGGTTGTCGCCGATAGGGCGCGGAAAATAGCCGTCGATTTCACTCAGGGTGCCATAAACCGGAGTGCCGTCGGCGCGCACGAGCCCGATTACTATGACCGGCGTCCGTCCATCGTCGGCATGGGCGACACCCACGGCTCGGAAGGCTCCGTGATGTGCAACGCGATCGACGGCCGCGCCGCGATCGTCCTCCAAGCGAAACTCGACGATCGCATAGGCACCTTGGGGTGTGCGGGTCGCGTGGGCCGGCGTCTCCATTTCTTTCGCCGCCAGCTCCTTCTTTTCGTGATAGGCAAGGTATTCCTGCGTCACTTCAGCCGCATTGCCGAGCATGCGAGCTTCCCCCTGGTGCAGCCAAAGCGCTCGCTGGCAAAGCTTCTGAATATGGTACATCGAGTGAGAACATAGCAATAACGTCCCACCTGCCCCCAGGAAGGTCTCAATCCAGCGAATGCACTTCTTCTGGAAGGATTCGTCTCCAACCGCGAGTACCTCGTCGGTAATCAAGATTTCCGGATCCAGCGCCGTTGCCACGGCGAAGCCGAGCCGTACCACCATCCCCGAGGAATAGTGCTTGATTGGCTGGTGGATGTGTTCGCCTAGGTCGGCGAAGGCAATGATTTCATCACGTTTGGCGCGCACTTCCGTTGCCGAGAGCCCCAAGAGCGCCGCTGCCAGGTCGATGTTCTCCAGGCCGGAATACTCCGGATGGAACCCGCTTCCCAGTTCTAGCAGAGCGGACACCCGGCCGCGAACCGTGCACCGACCTCGGGTGGGTTTGATCACTCCAGCGATGATCTTAAGCAGCGTGGATTTTCCCGCCCCATTTTCGCCAATCACGCCTAGGGATTCACCGCGCCGAAGGTCGATGGTTATGTCGTGGACCGCTCGATAGTGGTCTCGAACGCCTTGGCCACACAGGAGCGACAGAAAGGTGCGCACTTGACTCCCCGTTTCCTGCAGGCGAGGGTAGTCTTTTCCGATATGGTCCAGAGTGAGCAAACTTTCCATCCCGCGCCGACCTTTGCTCTGCTTACACGAAATCTTCGAAATAGGGAGACAGCCGGCTAAAAAAGGCGCGACCCAGGATCAGGATTGCGATGGCCACGAGAAAGGCCAGAAGATCCCCGGCATGTGGCCAGGGAAAGCCACTTTCGAGCCCGTCGCGCAGCCGTCCGACCAGATAACTCATCGGATTGGCCTCGACCCAGGGGCGCAGGCCTTTGGGAACTAGACTGAGCGGATAAAGGATCGGCGCGAGAAAGAAGAGGACTTGCATCGCGGGGTTGAGGATGTGCTCGGTATCCTTGAGGAACACTTGCAGTGCGGCGAAAAGGAGGGTAATGCCGAAAGTTCCGAGCAGAAGAACGAACCAAAGGAGACCCGCGAGCAATGCGCCACTCGCAGTCACGGGTTGGCCGACCGCCCACAGAACGATCATCACTAAAGCGTAGCCGGTGAAATGAAGCGTGAAAGTTGCGGCGACACTGGCGTACACGATGAGTTCGTGCGGAAAGGCCACTTTCTTGATTAGGCCCGCATAGGCACCGATCGCGCCGGTGCCGCGCAACAACGCCTCCTGAAAGGCAAGCCACGGCCACAAGCCAATGGCGACGAAAAGAAGGAAATTTTTACCGGAAAGCTCCGGCGGGCGAAACACCAGCGTGAAGATGAAGGTGTAAACCCCCAGAAGCAACAGTGGGTGCAGAAAAGCCCAGAACTTGCCACTTAACGAACCGATGTAACGATTGCGTAACTCCCGGCGATAGAAGTTCGCGAACAGGGTGCGATAGCGGACAGATTCAGGATGGGCAAAGTTGGTGCGGGCCAGGGTCGGGGTGGCCAATGCCGTCTCGGTTGCTTCAGCCTAATAGCTCTCGGATCAGTCCATGCTCACTGACCGGGGTTGGCCGCCGCAGCGCGCAGCAATTCCGGCGTCAGCTTGAGGTGTATCGATTCGAAAGCCTTCTCATCCACCACTAGGCTCGTGTCGGCAAGAAAATCTCGCTGGTGGGCAGTTAATGCTTCGGCGGCGTACTGCTGTTTGAGTCCGGCAAGGATGGTGCCTTTGACCTCATCGAAGGTTTTCTGGCGCGCCGGTTTACGATCGAGAAACTTGATAATGTGGAACCCGTACTGGGTTTCGATCACGGAACTCAAGGGTTCTTTGGCGCTAAGGCGAAAGGCCTCGTCGGCGAAGGGCTTGACCATTGCCTTGGCCTCGAAGAAACCCAAGTCTCCACCCCGGCTTTTCGAGCCGGGATCGTCCGAGTGCACCTTCGCGAGTTCCGCAAAATCGGCGCCTGCGGCCAGTTCGGCGCGAAGCTTGTCAGCAAGAGCGCGAGCTTGGTCGCGGCTGGGTTTCTTGGCCTCGATCAAAATGTGCGCTGCCCGCATTTGCTCGGGTTCGATGTATTGGTCCGCCTTCACAGCGAATATGTCCTTGGCTCTGCGGGTATGGCCTTCGAGGTTCGCGTCGAACTCTTTCCGCGCTTTCGCGTTGACGTAATCGAAGTAAAGCGCGGTTAGGACTCGATCGGTGCCCAGAGCGATGGCGCGCGCATTGAGAGGATCCTTATCCAAGCCTAGGCGGCGCGCTTCGGCCGCAAGGGTCTTGGCTTTCAATACGTTTTGGATGACGGAAGCCAGTCGGCGCTCGCTGACGAGGACTTCGCCGCGCAGTTCTTCGGGGAGGCGCATCAGGTCTGCGCGAAAATCACCGATGGTGACCGTCGTGGATTGGGTCTTGGCCAGGGGCCGATCCAGATCGCGGGCATCCTCGGCCGCGTAGGTCGGGTGCAAGACATGGCCGAGCAGAAGCGCGACGGCGAGGAGAACGGGTTTAGGAAGACGGTAGTGTCGTTTCATGTCGAACTATGGAAAATGATTGGGTCAATACCGCGAGCCCGCGAACCCGGCCTGGGCGGCGGGTTCGCGGGGCGCGATCAAGCAAGCGAGCGCCAGAGGCGCAGAGCGGCTCGCCAGTTCTAGGGTTTAGTGATGTAGAGCGCGGTCTGGCAAATACCGCTGCTCGATACGGCGGTTGTGCAGGTCGGGACTAAGTTCGGGTAATCGAATGTGCGATTGGTGATGGTGATGTAATACTTGGTGTTGGGTTGGAGCACGGGGGGAGTCCCGCTGCCCAGCCCCCAGCCAATGATCGGCGAGTTTCCGTAGGCATACGCAATTACGCCACTTCCGTTCCATGCGGCACAGGCCGTAGGCGCAAGAACAAGCAATTTTTCGGCATCGGCTTGATTTGTGCCGCCGCTCTTGATCGTGCCACGCATACTCGATGGATCGCGGGGAGTAGTGAAGGCGTAGACAATAGCCGTAGAATTGCTCGTTGCAATCGTATTTCCATAAATCAAGTCCAGGGTCAGGTTGCCCTGGGTGTTGAGATCCCACTCGTGATAGATCGTGGTGGTTATGCCGGAAAGGTTGGTGCAACTCGGCGTATTGGGGTTGGCGGGAGCGGCGGCAATGGATACGGTAACGCTGGGCGCGGGGGTCTGGCACTCGGAAGTGCTGCCGCCGACAGGCGAGTTGCATACCTGGACGGAGACCTTGCTGGAGGCTACCGCGGTGCCGTTGTTGGTGAACGTAGACGAAGCCGATGACGTGCGGCTCAATTCGCTGGTGGGGTTGTCGCGGGTCCAGACGTAACTGGTGTTGTAACCCGAGACGTTGATGTTGGAACAGCTCAGACTGAAGGAGATGTTCGTGCCGGAGGGCACAGCCGAGGAGATGCTGGTATTCGGTACGATGCTGCACGCCGGGGTCGGCGTGACGTTCTGCGCCACGACACTGGCTGTCGCACTCGGCGTAGCGCAGGAACTGCCGCCGGTATCCGCCTGGGTCGGGTCGTTACAGATTCGTGCGGTAATTGTATGAGAAGGAGGGCTTGTCGCTAACCCGTTCAGCGCCGAAGAGGAAAGGCTGGAAGTAGTCTGGCCGGACTGCTGACTGCCGTTGACGAGCCAGCGATAGCTTACGTTGCCGGTGAGGGAAGTGCAGCCCGAGACCGAGAATGTTGCCGGCGAGTTGCCTGTAACCCAGCTATTGCTCGGAGAGCCGCTGACGCTACAGTTCTGTGGCGGATTGATCGGCGCATCAACCACTTTGTAGGTCGCGGAGAGCGACCCGCTGGTGGCGCCCGCCTGTTCCGCGCGAAGACGGTAAGTGACATAACTGCCCAGCTCCGCCGTCGCGGGAACGGTTATGGCGAATTGCGCCTGAGAAAGGCTGGTGGCGATCGGCGTATCTCCGTCATTGGGCAACAGCTGATAGCTGAGCGGGACATTGGAAGTGGAGCCGGAACCTTTGGCGCACGAACCGACGAACAGCAAAGTGTCACCGCGACGGGCATCCAGGACGCGAGCCGGGGTCGCACCCATGCCGCTCGACGCACTGATGGCACCAAAGCTACTGCAAACGGGCGCAGGTGGAACGGTGCCGCTTGGACAGGTCAGTTTCCGCAGAGGCTTGTTGAGGTCGAGGTCGCTGACGGCACAGTTGGTGTTGAAGCTCAGCGTCGGCTCGGTCGCGTCTGGGCTAGCGAAATAGCTCAGCGTTTCGGCATGGACGACCGCGGTGCAGAACGGAAGCGCTGCGACCAGCGGCGTCAGGCGAAAAATCTTGGGGCTCATTGAATGCTCCTATCGCAAATCGAGGCACAAGCTCCCGCGGTGAGCTTCTCGGTCTCACTCGTCGTTGGAGCGGTGCGTTAACGGAGACGCCTATCCCCATGGCGCCACTGGTGGAAAGTCTAGCCTGACTGCCTAGGAAAGGCAAGGCCCGTTGGGCCGCCTTGGGGCTACGAATAGCGGGCCAAAGTGCGCACTTCTCACTGTCATGGGCGAACATGAGTGGGTTGTGCACGAGCATTCGCGAAAAAAACGGGCGGATTGCTCCGCCCGTTTGCACTGCTTTGCCACTAAGTACGTTGGTTCGATCAGGGTATGACGATCGAGCCAAAGGTGACCGACTTGGAGCCCTTGTGGATGAAGCTGGCGCCGTAGTTCGACAAAACGGTGCCCGTGGACGTCGGCATGGCGTTGAAGGTAAAGCGATTGACTGCGAACCCGATGCTCGGCAGACCATAGTAGGTCGCAAAGTCGGCGGTCGTCGCCGCGGTCGCACCCGAAGCGATGTAGGTCGTGAAACCGCCCGCCAAATAATGCGCATTTACATAGGTAGCTACCACGCTAGCCGGAGCAGAAGCAAGGCTATACGCGGCGAGCGGGAAGCCCAGACGCTGCCAGCCTTCCGGCGTGGCGTAGTTCGGAACCGGCGCGGTTACGTTACGCGAGTTCTTCGAGGCCAGCACATTGCTGTTGTTGAACGTAATGACGTTCGCTTCCCAGCAGATGGTGGGCGTAGCTTCCCCTGGCCGCGGGGGCGAGAACCCGCCCTGCTGCACGGGGCTGCGCTCTTCGCGATCCCAACGACGCAGGTCGACGTTGTCGCACGCGCCGGTGTCGGAACCCAGCGCCTCGGAACCGTAATAGTTGCGCTGGAACAACTTACGAACCGGGATTTCGATCGTGCCGTCGGCATAGGCTACACGTCCAGCCGTGTTGTAGTAGAACGTCTTCGTCGGGAAGGTCACCACCCAGTCGGTACCAAAAGCGGTGTTGGCCGAAGAACCATCGACAACGTATTCGTTAACGATGGCGTTGTGCATCAACACTGCGCTGACCGGATCGGCCGGGCGATATGCAGCGCCAGTCCAATCGGTTTGCACCAGCAAGGGCGTACCCCCCAAATTGGCGAAGGTGGTGCTGGTTGCCGGCAGAACGTTTTCCAGATTCGGACGAATGCTGCCCGGCGAAGCCCAAATCACGGCGTTGCTGAAAGCATCGAGAGCAACCGGATCAGCATTGTAGTCGGTACCGGCAAACACGTTCACCAGCGACTCGCCGCCAAAAAGACCGCCGGTGGGAGCAACCATGTAGGTGCCCATACCGGTAGTGGTGTCGACAGCTTGGATCGCAGAACAGTTGAATGCAACCGTGGGATCCAGAGTCACCGCACCAGGCATCGTGAGACGCGCGAAGGACTGGGCATGGGTGGCCCAAGCGGCGGCTGTGTACTGGGTAACGACACCCATTTCGATGATCTCGAAATAGCCTTCCCGGCCACGGTCAAGGCTGGTCGAACTGCCATCCCGCTGCGAGCCGCTATACGCGTAGTTGACGAATTCCTGACCAGATTCGGCCAGCTGCGCCGGAGTAGTACAGGAGGTGTCCGTAGTCTTGACAGCAGCGCCATCAGCCGTGGGGATGATCGCCGCAGTCCAGACGTCGTAAGGCGACAGGTACAAGTTAAAGTCCAGGGTTTCACGAGAGTTCTTGCCCTCCAAGAAACGGACCTTAACGCCCTTGACCGAGCCGGTGGAGTTCACCACGGACAGCAAGGTGTTGTATGAATTGCCATCGGCGGTTTGGCGAACGGTGTAATACGGATAGAGCAGTACCTGCCCCAATCCATCCGGGTTCACGTATACCGCTTCCGCGGCACCCGTGACGCCCAGCGCGCTCACCCCAGCCAGGGCGGCGTACAGCGATTTTCTTTTGAACGTATTCATGGTTGTTAATGACTCCTCTATTTCAAGATTTAAAGTGATCACTTTAGAATCAACAGCAGTCCAATCTTATAACAGCTAGTTGGGATTTACAAATGGTTTCTCTTTTGCACACAAAGCCCTCCTTATCTTAGCGCCCTCTCACTTAACGAGCACGAGCCAGGCATTTCCATTTTCGATGAGCCAATCCTCACTTAGCGGAGTGGTCACGTCTTTCATCATTTTGTGATCGTAAGTTACCAGCAATCTCGCTCGGCAGACCTTTTCCTTACAATCAACCCCTTCAACCTTAACTTTTCGCCACATTCCGGGCTTGATTCCGGCCTGATAGCGCTCCAAAGATATCGACTGCCGGGTTCCCTCGCTCAAAAAGGCATAGGCCCGGGGAAGATCTTGGTCGATCAGCGCCTGCCAGCGATCCTTGGCGCGAATAGCGACCAACTCGGCGGGCTCCTTGATCGCCGGAGTAGCGCAACCCGCGAACAACATCGACACCCCAACCCAGGCCATAAGAGCGCGCAATGCGGTCTTCCCTCCTACGCTACGCGACTCTTGGTCTGCCCGTGCGTACAACTTGGTTTGCCGGGCATCTCGCACACAACATTTACTCGGTGACATCATCACTTCCACTTTCGGTTAGCCTATACAAATCAGAAAACAACGTCAATTTGACCCAATTACATTGCCACAAGCGCTTTGCAAGTGTTGCGAGCTTACAACACTCGCATCGCGCCGAAGCGGCATCAAGGCGCTTGCGGGGTGCCGCGGGCTGGGAATATCCCATCGAGGAGACTCATTTTTCCCCGGAGTTCGTCCATCACGATCCGAAGTTGCTGGTCCGTGGTAACGACTCGCGGCGTAATGAACATGACCATTTCCGTTCGTTTGCTCGACCGGGACTGCTTACCGAACAGCGCGCCGAGCACAGGGATTTCGGAGATGAAGGGCAATCCGCTGCTATCCTGCGATTTGTCTTCGCTGATCAATCCGCCCAAAATCATGGTTTCACCCGATTGAGCTGTAATCATGCTCTGCGCGGTGGTTCGGGTAATGATCGGGGAATCGATACCAGAAGTCGTATTCTTGAGCGCCTTGCTCACTTCCGCATTGAGCTCCAGTGCAACCAGCCCGCCGGCATTGATGTGCGGCGTGACGGCGAGCAAGATTCCGGTGTCCAGATACTGCACCGAGTTGATGATCCCGGTAGTGGTTCCGCTCACGGTCTGGGATTGCGAGGTAGTCGGCACGCGCTGACCGATTTGGATCTGTGCCTTCTGATTGTCCGTGGCGAGGATATTTGGCCGCGAGATGACCTTGACTCGGGAATCCGAGGCCGTCAGACCGAATGAGCCCACCACGCCCCCGGGAGCAATCGCGCCTAAGGCTCCACCCGGTTTCCAAACGTAGGAAAAGCCTGGGGCGGTTGTTCCCAATGTTCCCGAGCTGCCGGTCAAGAGCGACCCTTGAAAATGGTCCCCGTGCTTGAAATAGCCTTGCAATCCGAGATCCAAGCCGTCGGTCAGGGTGACCTCGGCGATAACGACGTCAATCATCACTTGCCTGGGGGCGATGTCCAGCTTCTTGATCGCCGACTCGATCAGAGCGTATTCGGCAGGGCTGGCCATGATCAGCAGGGCGTTGTTGTCTTTATCCGCGATGATGTTGACATTGCGGGCGATCGCGAGTCCTTCGCCGCTTGCACTTTGCGCAGGGGCGGCGGGCGCGGCCGGGCGCGCCGCCGGTCCAGCAGGCTGCGCACCCGAGCTAATGGTCGCAGGAGTTTGCCCTGGCGCCAAAGTCGGCGCGCTGGGGGTAGTTGCCGCCGGCGCTCGGCCGGTGAATGCTTGGGTCAGCAAAGCCGCGAGCCGTTCCGCACGGCCATTCTGCACCTGGTAGACGAAGATTCGTGCACCCCCGCTGTCGCCTCCCTTATCCAAACGTTCCACCCAGAGCTTGGCCTGCTCGAGGTAATGCGGCTGCGGCGAAATCACTAGCAGGGCGTTGAGGCGTTCGATGGGGATAATCCGAAGCAGCCCCGCCAGCGGGCCAGCGTTCTTGTCTCCCATGATCTTTTCGATTTCGCTGAAAACCGTTTTCACTTCGGCGCTGCGAAGTGTGAAGATTCCCACCGACATGCCAGACATCCAGTCGACGTCAAACATTTCGATGGTATTGATCAAATGCTGCAGTTCGCGCTCCGTGCCAAACAGAATGAGCATGTTGCGCAGATCATCTGCACGCATCGAAGCTGCATCCTTCACGAAAGGATCGAGGATCCGAGCCATTTCTCGCACGCCCACGTACTTGAGCGGAACGAGACGAACGCTGAAACCTTGCGGTATGGGTTGTCCGCTAGCCCCAAGTTGCGGGGTTAGCGCGCCTCGCACCGCCTGCGCAACGGGTACTACGCGGAAGACCCCCGACTCCTTGACTAAAGCAGCACCGTTCATGCGCAAAACCGTTTCCAAAGTCGCGATGAGTGCGCCCCGCGGAATTGGTTTTGTTGTGCGCAGCGTCACGGCGCCACCTACCTGCGGATCGAACAGATAGGCTTCGTTGAGAATGTCCGTGAGGATGGTCTTGACCACTTCACGCACGTCAGCGCCGTCAAAGTTCAGCGAAATCTCGTCTCCGGAAGCTTTGCCGTCGGCCTCTGCCAGGTTGATCTTGGGCGGAAGCACGGTAGTTCCTGAGCCACGGTAGATTCGAACGTGGTCGCTGCGCGAGCCAACCGCGCTTGACTCAGCCTGGTTAAGTCCCGATTTCTGAACATTTTCCGATATCGCGGGAGACTTGACGCTCATCTCTTGCTCGGTTTTCGGGGAACGTCCCTCTTCAATGGGCCCCGCCAGCCGCCCCGTGCCGCAGGCCTCTAGAAAGAAGGCCCCGAAGAGTGCGGCGGCGACAAGTCCGCAGCGAGAATTCGTCTTTGCACTGATCATCGGTTTATCCCTTACCGGCCGCCCTCGCAGCCATCTAACTCGTTTCTTTCGCTTGGTGCGTTGCGCGAACTGCGCCCAAAACATGCTCATTCCGTCCGCCTTCGTGGCCGGTTGACAATAATCGGCCCCCTGCCGTCATCGCTACCTTCCGGAGCTGCGGCGCGAAATTTCGGGCGCTCGCCCCCTTGCGCCGGGGGGGGTTGTGGCGGCGCCTGGGATGCCATCCCTGCCGCGGCTGATGATGGCGCCGACGCCTGCTGTGATGTGATCGGAGCTGCGGGTGCGGGTGTGGCTGGACGTACCCCTGAACCAGCGCTTCCCGCAGCGCGAGGCGGAATATAAGTCTTCAGCGACAGCAACTCAGTCTGTTCGCCCAGGCGCAGCACGACCTGCGTCGGCTCCACTTTGTCGACCACCAGGCCTTTGATTGTATCCCCTTGCGCGACACGCGTTTGCTTGGTGCCGTTGGTTTCGCGCAGCAGAGCATAGTTCTTCCCGCCCGCTAGCAGTGTCCCCATCAGCACGAGCTGCCCCTTGGGCATGCTCGGGCGCGCCTCCGGCGCTGGCGCGGGGGGTGCGGGTTGCCGGGTCGGAGTGAGCAGCGGTCTCGCGGTGATTTCCGTGTAGGCTGATGGCCCCCCTTGGGGCGCAATGTCCTGCAAAAGCGCCAGAGAGACCGGCTTGGGGTCTGGCGCGACCGGCGCGACCAAATCGCCGTGCAAGGATTGTCCCCAATCGCTTTCCCAGCCGAGGAGCAGGAAAAGTAAAGCGGCGGCGAGGCCCGTGCCGCCAAAGATCCATTTGCGACGCTCAGCTGCCCGCATCAGTGGTCGCTCCCTGCGATGAAGGCGCTCACGTCGAGTTGCACGTTGATGTCGGGCTCGACGCCGGGCACCGGCCGAAACCCTCTGAAAACCGCAGTGCGCAAGGTCATGCTATCGATAAACAGAAACGGCACCTGCGTTTCCAGGGCGAACAAGAGCCGTTGCAGCGATTGAACATTGGCTACCAACTGCACGGACACCGGCACGGCGCGATGTCCGCCATCGTCTCGTGGTTGACCAATCTGGATACTGCCTAAGCGGGCTCCGTTGCTCTCCACGGCAGTACGTACCAGGTCTTGCACCTCGGCTCCCGCCAGATTGATCGCGGTCGCTTTTAGATAGAACCGACGACCATTGCGTGCCTTAAGTGCTTCCAGTGCCTTGGCGTACTCTCCATGCTGGACCGCCATTTCTTGGAAGCGAATCAACTTGCTTCGAAAGGCCTCTTCATCATGATCATAACGCCGATGCAGCCACCAGGTCGGCGCGGCTATGAGCGCGATCAGCGAGATCACGAGCAAGAGCAGCACCGCCAGCGCCAAGCGCTGACTAACCGCTGAACCGCGTGCCGGCAGATTCATGGCGCAGTCCTCGGCGGTGGCGGAATGATTGCGCCGGGTGGCGGCGCGGCCGACATCGGCGTGCCTGCGGCAGCCGGCCCCGGTACGTTTGCGGGAACTGGCGCCGGCGCAGAAGCTTCAACCGCTGGCGGCTTGTTCGACTGCGATGCCGGCACGAGTGCGCTTTGGGTTGCCGATGCGGAAGCGGCGGCCACGCCCAATTCCGGCACCGGACGCTTTTTCACTTCGGCACCAACATGAAACAAATCACCCGCTCCGGGTTGACCTTTGGTAACCGGCGACTTATATGCCGTCTGCGCGAAGAGGCGCGATTCCTCAAAAACGGCAATCAATTTCCCCGAGATTCCTGTCTCGCCTCGAACCTGCAGATCAAAATTCTTTCCAGGATTCTTGGGGTCGGATTTGAGTTCCAGCATATGGACCCAGGTATCGTCAGGGAGAATCCGGGTTGCTTCATCCAAAACGTCGATTGCCATCGGTTGCGCGCGTTTCTTGGCGAGCAGGAAGTTGTGCTCGTCCTGTTGGGCGATCAGCTGCCGATGCAACGACTCTGCCGCTTCAGCACGAACCTGGGCCTCTTTCACTAAGGGCTCCAGCGCGCGGACAGTGGCCCGCTTTTGCCAAATCGGAAACAAGATTGTCGCTAGTGCAAGAAGGCCAATTGCGACTAGTGGCAGTCCGTATGCCCAGCTTCCGGCAGAGTTGCCACGCGGTCGGCGCGCGGTAGGAAGAAAATCAAGGGCTGCAGTTGCCTCACCGGGAAGCTCAGGGAGCAACCCGACGGGCCTTAGCCCCATGCCTTGCACCTGGTCCAGGATTCGATCGGCTCTATCACGCGGAACAACTCCGATGTCGATGGTGAGTCGTTGCCGCAATTCGTCGCGCTCGCAGACAACGGAATCGAAGTAGACTTGGTCGGGTTTGTAGGGCGTGTAACGATCCAGGTCGAAACCAATCGCTTCCCGCAAATTCTCGGCCAGCGCGGCGGGAATTTCGGCTTTCCGGCATAACAGGTCAGCCCGGCAGAGAATCACCAGTACATCGCGTTCTCGCCCATCAAGCGCACTCGTCGCTTCAGGAGGCGGCCCTTGTACGGCAGCCCCGCTTCTTGGCCAGCGCGCTAGCTCCCGCCAGGCACCGTTTTCCCAGGAATAGAGGATCTGCTGGTCAGGCTGCACAGCTAGCGCAAGCTGCGCCCGAGCAGGGTGCAAAAAGTCCCGTACCCAGGTCGGCGCCATCGCTCGCAGTTCGCCAAACCACCAGCGGCAAAAACCCGCCACCCCGGTTCGCTCGAGAAGATCGCGCGCTCGCCGCGCAGTGCTTTCACTTACCAAAGTCAAGTCTTTGATTTCCCTATTGCGACGCGGCAACCGCGCCTTCTCGCCAAATCACAAAAGCCGGCGGCTGCCGCAGATTTCCAGTCAAGCGCACCACTGCCTCGCGCACGAACGTCGCGTCATCCATGGTTCGGGCCTCGGCGCGAACACGAAACGCAGAACTCTCTCCCGCTGCAAATGCGGCGGCGGCCGGAAACGGCGGTACTGGCGTGCCGCCAGCCAGGGCTTGCTGGCGTAGCGCGACATACGCCGCGACCTGCTCTGCGCCGGCACCCGGCAACGCCAGAAGCAACTCCGGCGCTGCGTGGAGCGGATTGATTCCGCTCTGGCGCGACTGCACCGTGAGAAACGGCGCCAGGCGAGAATATAGCGCTGGCGTCATTCCCAGCACACGCTGCAAGTCTTCGATGCTTTCGAACGGCGCATTGGCGGGCTTGTAATTGCGCCCTGCGGTTCGATATTCCGGCTCCTCTGCCCCACCAGGCCGACGCAAATCGTCGGCATCGCGCCAGTCCGCAATGGCATCAAGGAGCCTCGCCGCCTGCTCCGCATTGAGTCCGCCCAGCTTCTGCAACACGCTGAGCATCAAAGCCTCGGCCGCCGTATTGATGTCGATTTTACCAGACTCGTCCGTAATGCTCACTCGCAGCGCAGTTTCCGCCAGGCGCCACTCGTAGACCTGCCCGTTACGCTTCCAAGCTCCGGGCGCGGCTTGCGGCCGGCTGGCTTCGAGAATCGCCCGGAATACCGCACCATCGGCGGCGGCACTTGCCCGCGCTATCGCGACGGTATTGCGGGCGGCGAGCGCTTCGGTTCGCATGCTATAAGCGAAACTGCCGGCAATCGTCGTCAAGAGTGCGACAATCCACAGTACGAGCACGAGCGCAACTCCAGCTTGAGTTCCCCTCCCCACACGCCAGTACCTGCCTATTCTCGCACGCATCATCGGCAGCGCCGTAAGAAACTGTCCCAACGGCACCCCGAGTCGTTACCGACCATTGGAGCAACGAGCAGTTCCGGCCAAATCAGGCCTTTCTCGGGCTTGATCTTGAGTTCGATCAACATCGGCAAGCGTTCGGGATCCTCCCAGGTGTCGCGCCAAGTGGGTTCCTGCAATTCGGCAACCCGGCCTTCACGTCCGTAATAGCGAATCCTCAACTCGGAAATGCGGTCGGCAAGCACGGTTTTTTCCGCGTCTCCGAACTCCGGGAACGAGAGTAGGTCGGAATCCGGAACCAGCCGTCGTATAACAAGCTGTTGCGCTTCGCCAGAAGATTCAACTGACAATTGGAACCAAGAAATGCCGCCCTGCCCCGCTCGGGCCACAAGTGGCCCGGTGTAGCGCACGCGTTGCGCCTCACCCTTGAACGCCAACGGTGTACCTTGCGCCTTCTTCCACCGCCACGGGTGAAGCTGGCTGAATTGCTTGCGCAGAAAACCCTCGGCAATGCGCATCTGACCAACGCTATCGACATGAGTCTCGCCCGCATCCCAGCTGCGGGTTGCCAGGCGCAGTGCGCCACCGACCAGCAGCATTACCATGCCCAGAAGCGCAAAGGCGAGCATCAGTTCGAGCAGTGTGAAGCCGCCTTGATTGTTGCGCATGCGTCACTCCCCAGGCGCAAGTCGTAGGGTCGTCAGAGTCACCTGCTGACTCGTTCCGCGGGGACCCGGCCAGCTCACCACCACCTCTGCTTCCATCAACTTGACGCCAAGGCGAGGTGCCAGCGCGGCTGCGGAACCCGCGCCGTCACCGGCACCATCTTGCGGCTGCTGGTAAGGACGCACTTCCAGTGCCCATCGATACTTATCTCCCTCCACTTCGCCGCTTTGTGTCCCCGGGCTCAGGACAGTGGCGATGCCCAAAGAGGCAAGCCTGCTCTCAGCAATCAACACCGCGCGCGTATAATCCTCCGCCGCTGAGGCGTTGCGGAGCGCGCCGGAGAACACCCCGAAAAGTGCAGTCCCCGCGAGGGCAAAAAAAGCAAACGCAACCAGAACCTCCAAGAGAGAAAACCCCCGGCTCACTCGCATTTCAGTCACCGATGCTCACTCGCCCCGTCATCCAATCGACGTCGACCTCATATTTGCGTTCACCGGACGAGACTGTGACCCTCCCGCCGGTTGCGCCGCCATCAGGATAAAAACGAATTCCTCCGACCTTCTCGGCAATGATTTCCTGTTGGCCGGTAAAGAGTTTGAGTTCCACATCCTGTGGCAGCTGGTGTACACGAGAGTCGCCGGTGACGGTAAATTTCTTAGCTGTAAGGTCAAGCTGAAAAACAGCTTCCACACGCTGCCCTACGGCAGTGGCCCGTGCGTGCCGCAGGCCCGCCGCTACGCCGCGGGCCGCGGCGCGAACTTCGGCGCCGCTGCCACCGCCCAGGCGCGCGGGCACAAGCGCCAGCAGAAGTCCCATGAGCGCAACGACGATCAAGAGTTCGAGCAGGGTAAATCCACGCAGCCGCGCGAACGCCAGCTCCCGGACTACTCCCAACTGGTGAGATCCTTGTTTTCGCCTTCGCCGCCCTCGCGGCCGTCCGCGCCAAGCGAAAGAATATCGTAGGGGCCGTGCTGCCCGGGCGAGGTGTACTTGTATTCGTTGCCCCAGGGATCTTTGGGGACGTTTTTGGTCCTCAAGTACGGGCCCGCCCAGCTGCTCGCTCCCGAAGGGGCTTGCACCAACGCACCGAGTCCTTCGGCAGTCGTGGGATATCTTCCGACATTAATTTTGAAAAGATCCAAGGTCTGACCGAACTGCTCGATCTGGATCTTGGCTGTTTTCGATTTCGCTTCTCCGAAATAATTCATGATTTTGGGCCCGGCAATGCTGCCGATCAGGCCCAAAATCACCAGCACGACCAGCAGTTCGATCAAAGTCATGCCCCTTTGGGCGGCTTTGCGCCAATTGTATTGACTCACTTTTCCACTCCTCATTAGACCAAACCCTGCTGGCAGTGCTTCCGCCATACCTCACGCAAAACAGCTGCAAAATCGCGGGCAAAACGCTGCGCGTCACAAAGAGCGGAGCGGGCCATCGCGGGCCGCAATCCAGCTCGCAGCGCTGCCAAATGCGCAGGATCGCTCGCCAGATTCACCGCCAGTTTCACATATTGATCTGAGGAATCGGCAACAAGTTCGCCGAACCCAATGCAGTCGAGCATTGCTGCGCT
This sequence comes from uncultured Alcaligenaceae bacterium, assembly GCA_964517465.1. Taxonomy (GTDB): domain Bacteria; phylum Pseudomonadota; class Gammaproteobacteria; order Burkholderiales; family Casimicrobiaceae; genus JACPUX01. The sequence goes on along the minus strand of CAZFEK010000006.1, from coordinate 38,077 downwards.
TTGTCGGCTGATCATGCGCTCTTCGCGCCAAGCGACCACGGGCACCCCCATCCACAAGGCATCGCAGGTCGTTGCCCCACCGTTGTAGGGCGAAGTGTCTAGAGCGAGATCGATGCCAGCATAATCCGCGAGCAACTGCTCATGACTCGACGGGCCGCGCCACTCGATGCGTTCCAAAGAGACCCCGAGGGCGACAAATCGTTCCCCGAGGTGAGCTCGCACCTCGGGCATGACGAAGGCAACTCCCTTCAGCACGAGGCGGGCATCAGACACTTGTCGCAGAATCTCCGCCCACAAAGCGAGCAGTTCCGGGTTGAGTTTGTCGGCGCGATTGAAACTGCCGAAGGTCACGTAGCCGTTGTTCTGGTAAGGCGACACCGCCACTTCCGGAGCAAAGTCCGGCGGGGTCCAGCAAAGGCGGGTCTCTGGCAAATAAAGAAGCGACTCTGAAAATCGCTGCGGCGACCGTGGTGGCGTCGTTCGCGGATCGGTTATGAGATAGTCGATGGTTGCCACGCCCGTGGTGTCAAAATAGTCGAGCCAGGTGATTTGGATGGGGGCTGGCTTCCGGGCGAAGAGTAGCAGTCGATTGCCGGGGGCGTGCCCGGCGAGATCGATGAGACAATCTATGTGATCCGACTCAATCAGGCGTAGCGCGGCGGCGTCATCCAAGTTCGTGATGTCGCGCCAAGAATCGACAGACTGACGTAGCGCTGCGGTGACCGCATCCGGCACCGCCGTAGCCGAATACACAAAAATTCTGAGCCCGCTTCCGCGCAAAGCCGGCAGAACGCCACGCAGGAAATGCCCAACGATTTTCCCGTTGAAGCTCGGTGAGACCAACCCGACATTTATTACTCGGTTAGGATCCGGGTTCCTGATTGCCTTGGTCGATCTCGGGTAGTACTGAGAGGCATAGCTCTCGGCCCAGCGAAGGTGACGCTTGAAGATTTGCTCGTGAGAAATGTTCCGGCAATAGTGAGCGCAAATCAAGTGATGACTTTGGCGTACCGCGTCCCCAGGGCTCAGTTCGACAGCGCGCTCGAAACAGGCGTAGGCCTCGTCGACTTCGCCGAAGGCTTTGAGGACATTCCCCAAATTGTTCCACGCCGGGCCGAGCCCCGGATCGAGATCCAGAGCTCGGCGCAAATATCGCTCCGCTTCTCCGAAACGCTGTAACACAACGAACACCACGGCAGCGTTGTATTGTGCCAGCGCGCTTTCCGACTGTCGCGCGGCAGCAGCGACCAACAGAGGGGCAGCCGCATTGGCGTTGCCAGCTTGCAAGGCGACCAACCCCAGCATGTCCCGCGCTTCTGTGTCATTGGGCAGGTCACGCAGAATGACCTGCAGCGCTTGTTCGGCGCGACGCAAACGTCCCGCGCTCAAATCCGCCTGCGCTTGCGCGCGCAACGCCAGTATCGTTGCGGGGACAAGAGCACTGGTAGCGCCGTACATTTCAGCGCGCAAGGTCGTTGACCGAGTACAGCCCGATCAAGATCGACATGATGATGAGCCCAACGATGAGCGCGAGGCCAATAATCATCGCCGGCTCAATCAGCGCCAACATTCGCTTGACAGCCGTCTGTACTTCTCGGTCATAGACGTCGGCGATGCGATAGAGCATTTCTTCGAGCCGTCCCGTCTCCTCGCCCACTTTGACCATGTGAATCGCCAGAGGCGGATAAACCCCTGTTTCCAGCAATGGTTGCCCCAAGCCACGTCCTTCGCGCAACTTGGTTATCACTCCATCCAGCGCTTGCGCGAGAACCAGGTTTGAAAGCGTCTCCTTGACGATGGTCAGCCCGCTGAGCAAAGAAACGCCATTGCCTAGAAGTGTGCCCAAAGTTCTGGAGAAGCGTGCGGTTTCCACTTTCGCGATGAGATCGCCGACCAACGGCAGGCGCAAGAACCGCGCATCCCACTTGGCGCGCGAGGCAGGCTTACTCATCTGCTCTTTCCACCACAGCCGCAACACGATGACCGCGGCAAGTAACACCCACCAATAGCTTCGGAAATAGTCGCCAACAGCGATGACGATCTGTGTCGGCAAGGGCAAGGCTTTGCCCGCCTCTTGAAACATCTGCTGAAACTGCGGCACAACAAAGATCAGAAGCGCCATCAGCGCCGTAATGGCTACGACAATAAGAATCACCGGGTAAATCAGAGCCGATTTGACGGTCTCGCCCAGATCTTTTGCGCGCTCAAGAAACTCCGCCAACCGGCCCATAACGAGCGGGAGGGCACCGCCGGCTTCACCAGCCCGGACGATGTTGATGTAGAAACGGGAAAACTGGCCCTGTTGCGCTTCCAGCGCCTGCGACAAGGACGAGCCTCCCCTCAAGTCGTCGCGAATGCCCTGCTGCATTTCTCGCACCGGTCCCTCTGGTGCGAGACTGATTAACACTTGAAGGGCACGATCCAGGGGCAGTCCCGCTCCGAGGAGTGTCGACAACTCTCGCGTAAAGCCCAATAGATCCTCGTCCGTCACGCGATTTCTGCGCGAGAGCCATCCGCCTATCCGGTTTCGCCCGCCGGTATCTGACTTTCCTCGAGTTTGCTTTGCCTCTTCTACGCGTATCGGCATCAGACCCAAATCGCGGAGCTTCTCTACCAGGGCGCTTTCATGGGTTGCCTCGAGGTCGCCCTCGCTGAGGACTCCAGCAGCATTTACCGCTTTGAAGCGATACCAAGGCATGACCTCAACCCTCGCGCGTGACGCGCAAGACTTCCTCAAACGTTGTCACCCCCCGCACCGCCTTGCGCAGCCCGTTCTCGTACATTGTGAGCATGCCCTCTTTGACCGCCTCGGCGCGCAACTCGGTGGCGCCGGCGTGGCGCATGACTAAACTGCGAATCGGGTCGGTCATGGGCAACATTTCCATGATCGACACGCGACCGATATAGCCGGTGCCCGAACAATGTTCGCAGCCGCCTGGATGGTAAAGCACGATTTCTGAATCGGCGCTGAATCTTCGCAAGCCCATTTGCTCCACCAGTTCGGGAACCGCCACATAGGGCTTGCGACAATGATTACAAAGCGTCCGCACGAGACGCTGCGCAAGGATTCCGTTTACCGTGGATGTTAGGAGGTAATCGTCCACACCCATGTCCAAGAGGCGGTTCACCGTGCTGGGGGCGTCGTTGGTGTGCACTGTGGAAAGCACCATATGGCCAGTGAGCGCTGACTGCACCGCGATTTGGGCCGTCTCCAGGTCGCGAATTTCGCCGATCATGATGACATCCGGATCCTGTCGCACGATGGAACGCAAGGCGTTGGCAAAGGAGAGGTTGATTTGCGGCTTGACTTGAATCTGGTTGATGCCGGGCATTTGGTACTCGACCGGGTCTTCAACGGTGAGGATCTTGACCTCTGGTTTGTTGAGCCGGTCGAGCGCGGTGTAGAGCGTGGTCGTTTTGCCCGAACCCGTTGGGCCGGTCACCAGCAGAATGCCGTGGGGCTGATCGAGAACCGAAAGAAAGACTTCCAGGACATCGTCGTCGAATCCGAGGCGCTCGAAGTCGAGCGCCACGCCGCCTTTATCCAAAATACGCATGACCACCGATTCGCCGTGCATGGTCGGTACGGTGGATACGCGCAAATCGATTTCTTTGCCCTGGGCCCGCAGCCGAATCCGCCCGTCCTGCGGCAGACGACGTTCGGCGATGTCGAGGTTGGCCATGATCTTGATCCGCGAGATCACCGCCGCCGAGAGCCGCCGTGGCGGCGATTCGGCCTCGTGCAGCACACCGTCGACGCGATAACGAACGATCAGACGGTTCTCAAACGGTTCGATGTGGATATCCGAAGCGCGCATCTCCAGCGCATGGGTAATAATCAGGCTCACCAGACGAATGACCGGGGCTTCGGAAGCAAGATCCTTCAGTTGCTGGATGTCTGCGTCGAGGCTGCCTTCGTCCACACGGGTCTCGACCGAATCACCGACGATTTGGCCCATCGCCGATTTGCCGCTGCCATAGAGCCTCTCGAGCGCCGCCTCAATTTCGTTGGGCAGGCCCAAGGCGGGCTTCACCTCGCGTTGAGTGACCAAACGAAAAGCATCGAGCGCGTAACTGTCGAGCGGGTCGGCCATCACCAGCACGACTTCGCGCTCGTCCTCGCGCACTGGCAGAACGCGGGCATCGCGCAGGAACCGGTGAGAGACCCGTTCCTCCAGGATCGGCAATTCGGGAAAGGCCTTGGCATCGAGCAGAGGCAGATCGAGCTGCTGCGCCAGAGCCTCCACGACGTCGCGTTCGGAGACGAGCCCCAGCGTGATCAGCAGCTGTCCGAGGCGGGTGCGTTCGGAACCGCTTTCCTGCAAACGCAGAGCGCGTTCAAGACCGGCCGAGTCGAGTTTGCCTCGTTCAAGGAGAATTTCACCGAGAAGCTTGCGCAAGACCTTGTTCCATCGTGAAAATAACTGGAAATTGTAACATGGCGAGCTACGCCCGCCCGGGGGTTACCCCGTTACCCTCAGCGCTTCGCCGGCCATTCGCACGGTCTGCTCGATGTCCTGGGCGGTATGCGCGGCAGAAACGAACCCGGCTTCATAGGCCGAGGGCGCCAAATAGACACCCCGCTCCAGCATGGCGTGGAAAAACCGGTTGAAGCGCGCCCGGTCGCACGCCATCACCTCCTGGTAGCTACCCGGCAGCTGCGGCGCGAAATATACCCCGAACATTCCGCCAAGGGCCTGTGCCTGAATCGGAACTCCGGCTACTTCTCCGGCCCGCTTGAATCCTTCGGTCAACTGCAGGGTGCGTTCCGCAAGTCGCTCATAGAAGCCCGGCTGAGACACCAGACGAAGGGTCGCCAGCCCTGCCGCCACGGCCACCGGGTTGCCCGACAAGGTGCCCGCTTGATACACCGAACCCAGCGGCGCCACACAGGACATGATGTCGCGCCGCCCGCCAAAAGCGGCAACCGGCATACCGCCTCCGATCACCTTGCCCAGCGTGGTGAGATCCGGCGTGACGCCGAACAATCCTTGGGCGCCCTGCGGGCCGACGCGAAAACCCGTCATGACCTCATCGAAAATCAGTACCGCCCCGTGCTGGTCGCATAGTTCCCGCAGCCCCGCGAGAAAGCCCGGCTCTGGCGCAACCAGGTTCATGTTGCCGGCGACGGGTTCGACGATAACACAGGCGATTTGTTCCGGACAAAGTCGAAAGGCTTCGGCCAACCCGTCGAGATCGTTGTAGTCCAAAACGAGCGTGTGAGCCGCCACCTCGGCCGGCACGCCGCCGGAACTGGGGTGTCCGAAGGTGAGCGCGCCCGAGCCGGCTTTCACCAGCAGGCCGTCGGAATGCCCGTGGTAGCAACCTTCGAACTTCGCCAGTTTGTCGCGCCGCGTGTACCCGCGTGCAATGCGTATGGCGCTCATGGTCGCTTCAGTGCCTGAACTGACCAGACGCACGAGCTCCAGAGAGGGCAGCAAGGCGCACAGAAGCTCGGCAATCTCAATTTCGCTTTCAGTGGGTGCACCGAAACTCAGTCCTCGTGTCGCGGCTTCTTGTACCGCTTGCACGACCTCAGGATGCGCATGGCCGAGAATGGCCGGCCCCCAGGACCCCACGTAATCGATGTATTTCTTCCCTTCCGCGTCCCACAGATAGGCGCCTTCGGCCCGGTTGACGAAGCGCGGTGCTCCGCCAACGGATCGAAATGCGCGGACCGGCGAATTCACGCCTCCCGGAATGACTCGCTGAGCGCGGTCGAAGAGTTGCTCTGATTTGGTCATTTTCGCTTCAATCTCCGCTTTGTTCCAACCGAGCAATCGCGGCCGTTGCCCGAGAAAACTGCGGATCAATCTCTCTCGCGCGCACATAAGCCGCATGCGCCCTCAGTGTGTCCCCCGCGGCCTCGTACGCCAAACCCAAGTTGAACGCAAGGCCCGCAACATCACCTCGGACGCCATTGGCTCGGTCGAGCAGTTCGATTGCCAAGGAAGTATCTCCGCGGTGCAAACTGGCCATACCGGCGAGATTGAGCGCATTGACGTCACTCGGATTGCGCGCCAGAACCCCGCGGTAATAACGCTCGGCTTCCCGCCACTCGCCTCTCTTGTGTGCCTCCATGCCAAGGCGGATTTCATTTCGACTTCTCGCGCGAAACGGCTCCGCAACATGGTGCCATTTGACCTCCAGCGCACGATGCGCTTCAGCCAAGGCCTCAACCTCCACGTTTAGGCTCGCGCCCGATTGGCCAAGGTGCGAGCGGTAGCGGTAGGTGATCTCCGGCAGCCTCCGAAGCTCCGCATGACAAGCCACCTGAAGCACGAAATCCCAATCCTCCAGAAGATCGAATTGCTCATCAAAGCGACACCCGCAGCGCAGGAGGTCGGCTGAGAATAGCGACGCCTGAAGGCTAATATAGTTTCGTTCAAACAGCGCCTCTCGGCTGGCTTCGAAATGAAGTATTCGAGCGGGAGTGTCACCATCATCTTCAAACACTTGAACCCCGACATACACGAGACCAACGCTTGGCGGCGCGACCATGCCCCGAACCAAAGCTTCCAGGTGCCCTGGCTCGATGAGATCATCCTCGTCAAGAAAGTTAACAAAGGCTCCGCGTACATGATCTAGCCCTGCGTTGGCAGCTGCGGCCCGGCGAAGAGGTTTTCCAAAACTGATGAGGCGCGCTGGAAACGATCCGACCCGGCTTTCCACCGGTATGCCCCCCTCTCCCCTGGCGTCGATGACAACCACTTCGGCGCTCGGGTACGTCTGCCGAGCCAAAGAATCAAGCGCGGCGCCGAGCTCAGGACGTCCCATAGTGCGCACAATCACCGTCACCAGTGGTGCCTCCTTCGGCGTTTGACTCGACTCCAGCTGCGCTATGCTCACCTTCTAATCCGTCCGATCAGTCCACCAGCATCCTATCGCCGCTGCAGCTGCGGCCACGTCTTCCGATTCGAATAAGGAGCTGATTACCGCCACGGCATCAACGCCGGCATCGGCAAGCAGCTTCGCATTGGTCGCGTCGATTCCGCCAATGGCCACGACGGGAACATCGAGTTCGCGCTTGGCCCGGACATAAAGCTCCAGCGGCGCCTGCACCGCGTCCGGCTTGACATGCGACGCGAACGCGGCACCGAAGGCGATGTAATCTGCGCCTTGGTCCGCCGAGCGCCTTGCCAACCCCAAATCGTCGTAGCAGGAAACACCCAGGAGGCGCTTCTTCCCGATCCGGACCCTTGCGTTCCGCAAATCGCCATCTTCACGACCCAGATGAACGCCTTCGGCCTCAACTTCGAGCGCAAGTTCCACATCGTCGTTCACGATCAAGGGAACACCGCGCTTTCGGCAGACCGCCGAAAGCCCAAGCGCTTGCGTCAGCCGCAAGGTGCCGCGAGCTTTTTTGTTGCGGTATTGAACCAGCCGAGCGCCGCCATCAATCGCCTCGCTGACCAAGCGCAGAAGTCGGCCAGTATCGGGTTCGTCGGGCGTTACCGCGTACAGACCCCGTACCGGCCAGCGGTCAGTGGCTGAGCGAAGAAGGGGAAACATCGGGCTTGGGCTGGAGCTCGGAATCGGCGTCTTCCTCGTCGTCCTCTCGTGCCCAAAACAGGCGATCGGGAAGATACTGCCCCATACCGGGCCGATAGGCGCTGTGCAGCGTGTGCCACGTGTAATCTTGCGCCTCTTTCACCGCTTCGGGCAAATCTAAACCGTTGGCAAGCATGGCAGCGAGCGCTGAAGCCAGAGTACAACCCGAGCCGTGATAGCTGCCGGCAAGTCGCGGCCAAGTGTCGCTGCGCACCAGCCCTTCGCGCCCATAGAGCCGGTTCTCGACTTCCGGCGTGTTTTCGTGCGTTCCGGTCACCAGCACGTAGGCGCAGCCTTCTTCGATCAGCCGCGCCGCGCAGTCAGCAAGGCTAGGGTCCTCTTCTTCGTCGTCTTCACCCGCCAGGCGGCGGGCTTCCAGGCTGTTGGGCGTGAGCACGGTAGTCAATGGCAGGAGCATTTCGCGGATCGCCCGCAACATCTCCTCACTTGCCAATTCGTCGCCACGCCCAGAGGCAAGCACCGGGTCTAGGACCACGGGAACTTCGGGATAATCGGCAAGAATTTCAGCGATCACGGCAATATTTTCGACGCTACCCAATACGCCGATCTTGAAAGCATCGACCGGGACGTCTTCCAGCAACGAGCGCGCCTGATCCGCAACCCAATCCGCATTGACCGGCATCACCCCCTCGACGCCAAGCGTATCCTGGACGGTCACGGCGGTAACCACGGAAAGCGGGTGGCAACCCATACTCGCCAGTGTCAACACATCGGCTTGGAGGCCGGCGCCGCCCGTGCCGTCGGTTGCAGCGAAGGTGAGCACCACGGGAGGAAATTCAGCAGTGGTTTCAGGGCCAGGCATGGGGGGAAAGGCGCGGCGACGACCGCGCCGGTATCCTGCTTGAGGGTAGAATGGCATTTTACCGCATTCGCGCTAACCTGGCCCATCGTGAGCAAATACCTTTGTCTGGTTTGCGACTACCTTTTCGACGAGGCCTCAGGCGCCCCGGAGGACGGGGTCAGCCCCGGAACTCGATGGGAAGATCTTCCTCCCCAGTGGACCTGCCCGGAATGCGGCGCCCGCAAAGAAGATTTCCAAGCCTTGGAGCGATGATGCGTTTTCTGCATACGATGTTGCGCGTCGGGAACCTCGAACGGAGCCTGCGCTTTTACAACGAGGTCTTGGGCATGCGTTTGCTGCGCCGCAAGGACTATCCGGAAGGCCGGTTTACCCTTGCCTTTGTGGGCTACGGCGAGGAAAGCGAACAGGCGGTGATCGAGCTCACCCACAACTGGGACACCACCAGCTACGAGATCGGCAATGGCTTCGGCCACATCGCTATCGCCGTCTCCGACGCCTATCGCGCCTGCGAAGAGGTCAAGCGCCTCGGCGGCAAAGTGACGCGCGAAGCGGGGCCCATGAAGCACGGCGGCTCGGTAATCGCCTTCGTCGAGGATCCGGATGGTTACAAGATTGAGTTCATACAGAAGCAAACGCCCTGAACGGATGGTCCCAGAAGGCCTTCAGTGGAAACCTTGAACTTGCGCTGGGCGGTTTCTGGCTTGGGCGGTTGCTCCTGCGGGTGGCAGCGGCATTGATGGTGTTCGATGATTTTTAACGTGTCGGTACTTTCTCCTCCAGGAGACGAGCTTGCCCGGGGCTTTGCGGAGATTGCCGAAACCTATTTCCACGGACTGCGGGCACTCGGTCACACGGCCATACTCACCGAAAATCACTTGCGCGACGATGCCACCAACATCGTTTTTGGGCTCAACAAGGTGGCCCGTCTCGCACCCGTCAGTCTTCCGGCCAACGTGGTTGTCGTCAATCTGGAACAGTACTTTCCCGATTCGCTGTGGTTTACCCCTTCGATTCTGGAGTCGATCGGGGACCGGGTCGTTTGGGACTACTGCGCGGAAAACGTTGCTGCACTCAGTCGCCTCGGGCTCCGTCATCTCAGTTTGGTGCCCATCGGCAGCGCGCCTGAGCTGCGGCGCATTCCGCACCTCGAACAGGATATCGATGTGCTGCATTATGGGTGGCTTTCACCCCGCCGGCGCACGGTGCTCGAACGAATGCCTGCGCTCGGACTGCGCGTCAAGGCGCTCAGCGGAGTATTTGGTGAAGAGAGAGACCGATATGTCGCGCGTGCAAAACTGATCGTTCAGGTGAGAGCCACGCCAAACTATCGAATTTTTGAAATCGTTCGAGCGTCCTACTTGATGATCAACGCCAAAGTTGTGCTCAGCGAATGGGATCCAGAAACCTACATCGAGCAGGATATCGCCAGCGGTGTTTGTTTGGCCCCCTATGACAAGCTTGCCGAGGTTGCGGCAAGCTTGTGCCGCGACGCCAAAGAGCGGGAAGGAATCGAATCTCGCGCGCGAGCAGTGATGGATAGGCGGCCCCAAGCCGCATACCTCGCAGCGGCAATACGGGCTTTGCCTTCTGAATTGCTCAGAACAACTGCTTGAGCTGCCCCACCGAATTGAGACCGATCAACGGCGCGGCACCGCGCTCGCCACCTACGGCCGCAGTCTGTTCCGGGCGCGAAGTTCCTTCCTTCAGCGCCGCAAGCCGGCGATGTACTCCGCCAAAGCCGCGATTTCCTGATCACTGAGGTTCTTGGCGATGCTGCGCATGACGTGCGCCACATCGTTTTTGCGGGTCGCCTCGCGGTAGGCTTTGAGCTGCTTGCCGAGGTAAGCCGCGTGCTGCCCCCCGATCGCCGGCGCGAGCACGGTGGGCGGTGCGGCCAGGGTCTTAGCCCATGCGGCGTTGCCCTCCCCGCGCGGCCCATGACAGCCGATGCAAGCCGTCGCCTGTGGCCGCGCCTTGCCTTTGAGATATAGACGCTCTCCTTCCCGGCTCACGCTGGCCTGGGCATCGGACTTGGGTGTTTGCGCCGAGAAATAGGCGACGAGATCGTCGATATCCGTTGTCGAAAGCGGTTGCGCCATCGGACTCATCAGCGGATCGGCGCGATGCCCCGCCTTGAAGTCCTGCAACTGTTTTTTCAGGTAATGCGGCAGTTGGCCGGCGAGGCTGGGCCATTCGGGATTGAGGCTATTGCCGTCGACCCCATGGCAAGCTCCACAGGGTATCGCTTTTTCTTGTCCCGAGGGCACGTTTCCCTTACCCCATGCCTGGCTCGCAATAAGGCTCGCAGCAATGACCGCGAGCCCGCCCATGCCCACCCTGCTACTGAAACAACGCATGCCTTCCTCCAATCCCAAATGAGAAACCGCTCGAACCGGTGCATCCCGTCGGCTGAAATAGAGCCCTTTCAACAATCTTGCGAAAACTTGATCATTGCCACTTGACAGAATAGAAGCTATTATCACGACGGATTGGATTATGCGCACTCGCGCTGCGCCTGGCAACGGGGCCGCGCGAGAAAGGTGCGCCAGTACTTTCGTTGCATAGGGGGTTTCGTCCAAATGCCGCACGACACACCGTCCGCGCACGCTCACGCGCCGCACTGGGAAACCAGCGTCTATCCTCTGGTCATTACCGTCGGCTTGTTGGTGTTCTTGCCCGTGGGCTTCGCCCTGAAATTCGTCTATCAGCAACCCTTGGCGGCCATTCTGTGCCTGGGCGTCGGGGCGCCGGTCATGATTTACGGCATCGCCGGTTGGGTGCGCGAAGCGATTGGCGGCGAACACGGCGAAGGACTGGCCTTCCCAGCGATGGGCTGGTTCATTCTGGCGGAAGCGATGATTTTTGTCTCCTTCTTTGCCAGCTACTGGTTCATGCGCCTGACCGCGGGCTCATGGCCGCCCGCAGGAAGCGTGGTCATGCCCGTGGTGTTGCCGCTGGTGATGACGGTTACCCTGGTGCTGTCCAGCATTACCATACATATCGGCGAAGCCAATATGGAGCGCGGCGACCGCGCCGGTTTTTCGCGCTGGCTGATGATTACTATGGCGCTGGGTCTGGCCTTTCTGCTGATGTCCATCTACGAGTGGAATCACCTTTTTCATTTGGGCTTCAGTTTCGATACCAACGCCTATAGCACCGTCTTCTACAGCATTACCGGGTTTCACGGTTCGCACGTTTTCGTCGGCTTGGGCATTTTTACCGCGATTCTGATTCCGGCGATGCGCGGCACCGTCAATCATCATTTCGTGAAGACCGGGGCGCTTTATTGGCACTTCGTCGATTTGATTTGGTTCTTCGTCGTTTCCCAAGTCTACTTCTGGTGATCGCGTGAGATCCCGGTCCGCGAGTGCTGGAATGTTACTGGCCGCTTTGCTGCTCAACCTCGGTGCGCGCACCCCGGAGGCGGCCCCGGCCGCGCAATATACGCCTTCGGCTCTCGACCCCAAGGTGCTGCAAATCGACGAGGCGAAGCACCTGGGCACACCCCTCGATAGCAACCTCGAGTTGATCGATGCGGCTGGCCGTAGCTTGGTGTTGCGCGATTTGTTGGGCAAGCCCCTGATCCTGGTGCTCTCCTATTACACGTGCGATGGCAGCTGCACCATCATCAACCAGCAAGTGGCCGAGGCGCTGCTGGGAGTGAGGCGGTTCGAGCTCGGCCGGGACTATCGGTTGCTCACGGTTTCTTTCGATCGGAAAGACACGACCGCAAGCGCGCGAGCGTTTGCGCAGCGCACCGCTTCCGGCACGTGGGACGGTTGGCGCCATGCCGTGCTGGGCAATGCCGCTACTGGCATTGGCGAGATCACTCGGGCGCTGGGTTTTCGCTATTTCTGGTCGCAGGCCGACAAGGCCTTCGTTCATCCGAATGTGCTGATCTTCCTCACGCCCGAGGGCCGCATTGCCCGATATCTCTACGGCACCGCTTTCGACGCGCGCTCGATCGAGCTGGCCCTGATCGATGCCGACTGGGGCCGCATCGCCAATTCCGCCTCGATCATCGACATGATGACCGGCGTGTGCTTCAGCTACAACTATCTCGAAGGCAAGTACCAGCCGAACTATCCATTGCTGATCGGCACCGGGTCTCTGCTGTTTGGCGTTTCAGCGATGATTTTGGGAGCGGTCGTCTACCGCAGAAAACTGGGGAGAATGAAACATGCGACGGCTTAGCCTATGGTCCTGCACCCTGGCGTCGATTGTTGCCGTGAACAGCGCTTGGGCGGACTATCCGTCAGGCGGAAGCCCCAACGACCCAGCCCGCGGCTGGGACCGCCTCTGGCATGAAGTCATCGTCGACATCACCGTGCTGGGCATCGTTTTTGCACTCGTGACCGCCTGGTTCATCATTCGTTATCGTCGGCGGGATCCGCAACAGGAAGGCGGCAGCGTAAAGCTCAACGCCGCCGCCGCGGTGGGATGGGCGCTGATCCCCACCTTCATTTTCATGGCCGACGATTTCTACCTTGCCGCCAAGGGTTGGGCGCTTTGGAACGATTACCGCACCGTGCCGGCTGACCGCCTGGAAGTGCAACTGGAGAGCGGCATGTACTCCTGGGACTACACCTATCCGAACGGGCTGAAGGTCCAGAACGAACTCAAGGTGCCGGCTGGCAAACCGGTGCTCCTGCGCATGACCAGCCGCGACACCATACACAGCCACTTCATTCCCGATTTCCGAGTCAAGGAAGACTCTATGCCGGGTCGGGTCACCTATCTGTGGTTCTATCCGCAAAAGCCCGGCGAACACATTGTCACTTGCGCCGAGTATTGCGGCGTGATGCATTCTTACATGGTGGGCAAAGTGGTGGTGGTTCCACCCGCCGATTTCACCGCCTGGTATGCACAAGAAGCGGCCCGGCTCGCCAAAGAGCCGGCGGCGAAACCGGAGGCCTAAAGGCATGAGCAGCTGGAAAGAATGGGTTTTTACGACCGACCACAAGCGGGTCGGCGTTCTCTACTTGATCGGTTCGATGGCTGCGTTCGCCGTTGCTGGGCTCATGGCGATTTTGATGCGCATCGAGCTTTCCAGCATCGGCCCCACACTCACCGCCAATCCCAGCAATTACAACGTTTGGCTGTATTTCCATGGCGCCGCGATGATCCTGGGCTTCCAAATCCCTGCACTCACGGGGTTTTTCGCCAATTACGTCATACCGTTGATGATCGGCGCCAAGGACGTCGCTTTCCCGAGGCTCAACGCGCTCTCGGTCTGGCTCTTTTACGGCGGCATCGTCCTGGCCTTGCTCACCTTCGTCATTCCCGATCCGCCGGATGTGATGTGGACGGGTTATCCGCCCTATTCCACCATTACTCGGGGTAATACCGCCTTTTACACCTTTACGGTGCTGATCCTTGGTTTTGCCTCGATTCTTGGCGGTGTGAACTTCCTTACCACGGTGGCCTACATGCGGGCGCCTGGAATAACGCTGAACAAGCTCAACATCTTTGTCTGGTGCACCCTGGCGGCCTTCGTGCTTCAGCTCATCTTTGTGCCGGTGCTAGGCACTGCGGTGACTCTGATCACCTTCGACAAATACCTCGGCACACACTTTTTCGATCCCGCACAAGGCGGCGACGTATTGATCTACCAGAATCTGTTCTGGTTCTACTCGCACCCCGCGGTATATGTGATCTTCCTGCCCTTCATCGGCGTGGTATATGAGATCGTCGCCACCTTCGCCAAGAATCGCGTGTTCAATTACAAGATGGTGGTTTACGGAGGGATCTTCGGTATCGTACTGATTTCGGGCGTAGTGTGGGTGCATCATCTCTATGTTTCGGGGATGGCCGATTGGATTCGCATCGGGCAGATGGTCACCACGCTTCTGATTTCGATTCCGGTTGGGCTCATGGTCATCGGCTTGGTGGGCACGTTGTACAAAGGCGCGATCGATTTCCGCGCACCCATGCTCTGGGCGCTCGGCGTGGTGTTTTTGTTTTTGATCGGGGGGTTGACCGGCATCCCGCTCGCCATCCCCTCACTTACTTTGCATCTGTCCGACACCTATTACGTGGTCGGACACTTCCACTACGTGATGGCCGTGGCCGGTACATTCGCCATCTTCGGCGGGGTTTATTACTACTTCCCGAAAATCACCGGCCGCATGTATCACGAGGGCACAGCAAGCTGGGCCTTCTGGATCACCTTCGTCGGCGTCAATATCGTCTTCTGGACCATGATGTCCATCGGGGTCGATGGCATGCCCCGGCGCTATTACGACTATGCTCACTTCCCTCAGTTTCAATCTGCCCATCAGTTCATGACGCTGGGCGCGGCGCTCATCGGGATCGGATTTGCATTGGCGGTGATCAACTGGATCCACGGCGCGGCGAAAGGAGCCAAGGCGGCGGATAACCCCTGGGGTTCGCAGTCGCTCGAGTGGACGACCGCCACCCCGCCGCCTCCCGGCAACTGGGTGGAAGTGCCGAAGGTCACCGAGGACTGGGATCCTTACGCATACGGAAGGTGATCAACCGGTCGGGCTCTCGCAGGTAGGGCGCAGGTAGGATAGGCGACGAACGAATCGCGGTTACCGCTCCAGGCGATCGACTAGATGGGTGCAAGGGGTGTTATCGTACCCGAGCTATTGGCGCCATTTCCTTGCACCGCGTTGTTTCCGCGACTGCGCAATATAGCACCGGCGCCTAACTGCTCGATTCCCGTGGTGTTCCCACTCACCCGACTTCTGTTAAGGACCGTCGTAGCGCTACCACCGCTTGTCGAGTAAGCAACCACGCCCTTGCTGGTGTTGGTTATCGTACTGCGCATCACTTCCACCTGAACCGTGCTCGTAACGCCATAAGACTCGGCAGAAATGCCCCAATCGGCACCGTCCTTGATGCCCATAACGATGCTTTGACTTACGGATGCACGCGTCGTTGTCCCAGGCTGCGCGCTCTCGATCACGATTCCGCCATAGCCATTGCCCAGAAACTTCGATCGCGCAATTTCGCCCCTGGCGCCGTTACTCAAGCGCAGGCCGCCGGTGCCGTGATCACGGAAGATGCTATCGTTTACACTCACCTGTACTGGTGCAGCAACGACCAGACCGGCTGAACGAAACCCGCTGATCACGCAGCGCTCTACCGCAAGTTTTGAACCATCGAACATGCCAATTCCGACGCTCCCGCCAGCGCCGACGATCGACAAACCATGCAGCACGACATTCACTCCGGGAGTATTGATAGCAATCCCTGTCCCCGCAGAAACAGGTATTCCCGCATGCACGCCTGGCGCCGCCACGACGGCAACCGACTTGTTCAAGGTGGCTGGTTGATAGTCTCCCGAATTGAGAACGACGATTTCTCCGCCAGCGTCCGTAACGGTCAGCGCCGCGTTAATTTCTCTACATGGCGCAGCGTTGCTGCAGTTCGAAGCAACATTGGTATCGCTACCGGATATGGCGACATAAGTGCGCGAAGCCGCGTGAATCGGAGCGGCGAAACCGGCGCATAGGAGCGCCAAGGAAAGTGCCTTTGTAAACACGGAGAACTCCTTCACCGAGAACTTGAATGAAAAAGAGTTTTGCGCTCCGTAGCTCTTTTGCGACGCTCTTTGCTCAGGTCAAAACCGATCAATAGCTGGCAAATGAGCAAGCCGCTCTCGGCCGCCGTCCGACACGCCGCTTCGTAGTGCATCGGCATTTAGGGCAAACCGACAAGTCGCGGTGCAAAACTGCGGCGGGCCGGTCCCTCGCTACCGACTATTTCGCCGCTCAGTCCCCCGGGCCGAACAGAGAACCCTCCTTGTCAGCCCGCCCCCTTAGAGTGATTTTGTCTTAAGACTACATCGCGGGCAGAGCGGTTATTGCGCCGGAAGTGGCGACCGAGTTTCCGCTCACACTGTTGTTGCCGCGCGAGCGCAGGACCGAACCCGCCCCAAGCTGCTCCAAGCCTGTGGTATTGCCATTGATCCGAGACCGACTCACGGTAATGGCCGCTGTCGAACTACCTCCTGCGGAGGAGTAGGCCAGAATCCCGTAGGTGGCATTGCTGATCGAGCTGCGGGTAATTTCGATTTGGGCGATTCCGGTGCTGGAGCTGGATTCGGCAGACACCCCGGTATCAACATCCTTGACACCGACGATCACGCTCCGAGTTACCGTCGCGCGTGTGGTCGTGCCGGCAACACTGCCCTCGACCACGATGCCGCCGTATCCATTTCCGACCACTTTCGATCGGACGATGTCCGCCTTTGCCCCGTTGCTGAGACGTACACCCCCGCTAGTTTGATCGCGAACAATGCTGTCGAAGATGCGCACCACAGCGGGTGTAGTCACTAGCACTCCGACCGCCCCAAAACCGCTGATCACGCAATTTTCGATTTGCAACTGGGCGCCGTTAGTCATGCTCACCCCATAGCTGCCGCCGGAGCCAACCAGGCGCAAATGGCGCAAGATCACTTTTACTCCCGCGGTTGCGATGCTTACCGCAGAACCGCCCGTCGCGGTCAAAGAAACGCTTTCCCCCGGTGCCCCGGAGAGGCTTACCGATTTGGTGATCGCTGCGGTGCCATAATCACCGGTGGCAATCGCCAGAATCTCACCACCCGTCAACGTGACCTGCATAGCCGCTGTAAAGGTGCGGCAGGGTAGCGAGGTGGAACAGCCGAAGTCGATGTTATTGTCGTCGCCGTTGGTTGCCGAAACGAACGCTCGCTGCACTTGTGTCCTTGGTGTGATGCTGCTCGACGGAGCGGATTCGGCGCTATAGCCGGCGTCATTGTGGGCAGCAACCGTGCAGGTGTAGTTCTTGGCATTGGTCAGTCCTGTCACACTGATCGGAGAACTTGCCCCGGTCCCGGTGCCTGTTGCTCCGCCGTTACTTGACGTGCAGGTGGCACGATAATGATCGATGGTTGCGCCGCCGTTGTTGCCGCTAGGCGAAAACGTGACTGCGGCACTCCCATTGCCTGCAGTCGCGGTACCGATCGTGGGCGCGCTGGGAACCGTGCGTGGCGTTACCGCTCCCGAAGGCGGGGAACTGGGCGAATCAAGGGGCACGTTGTTGGTTGCCTTGACAACACAGGTGTAGCTCGTGCCGTTGGCAAGGCCGGAAACAACAATTGGCGAACTCGCCCCGGAGTTGCTTTGGCTGCCGCAAGTTGCGGTATACCCCGTAATCGTCGCCGGTTGCGTGCCCCCAATAGTACCTGGGCTGCTCGACAGGGTAAAACTGACCGAAATCTGCCCGTTGCCGGGCACCCCGCTCGCGCCGCTCGGCGCCGTCGGTGCAGTTGGCGCAAGCGGAATGAAGCTTGCCGAGGGGATCGAGTCCGTGCTCCAACCCGCCGCGTTGTGAGCGGAAACTATGCAGGTGTAAGTCTTAGTGTTGGTAAGCCCCGCAACGAGGATCGGCGACACCGTTCCGGTGTTGCTTCCAGTCGTCCCGCCATCCGCCGAAGTGCAGATTACCACCACGATATCGACCGTGGCTCCGCCGTTAAAGTTGAGCGTGAACGCCACATTTGCGCTGGCATCGAGCGCAGTTGCGCTGCCCATGGTCGGCATATCGGGGACGGTACGCGGCGTTACGCTATTCGACGCTGCGGATTCGGCACCATACCCCGCAGTGTTATGGGCAGCCACAGTGCAGTTGTAAGGCGTGCCGTTGGTCAGCCCGGTGACGGAGATGGGACTCGACACTCCGGTCCCGGTAATCGCCCCGGGACTGCAGGTCGCACGATAACTGTCGATCGTCGCTCCGCCATTACCATTTGGAGTAAAAGCAACGTTCACGGTTCCGCTACCCGGTGTCGCAGCACCTATCGTAGGCGCATCAGGCACTGTGCGCGGCGTCACCGAAGTCGAGGGCGACGAGTCCGGCGAATCCAAGGGCACGCTGTTGGTGGCCCTCACGACGCAGGTGTAACCCGTGCCGTTGGTGAGGCCCGAAACGACGATCGGCGAAGTCGCGCCGGAATTACTCTGGCTGCCGCAAGTCGCGGTATAGCCGGTGATCGTCGCCGGCTGCGCACCCCCTATGGTGCCGGGACTGCTTGACGGAGTAAAGCTCACTGAAATCTGTGCGTTCCCTGGTGAACCGCTCACTCCGGTAGGCGCCGTGGGTGCCGTCGCTGCCAGCGGCGTCGCCGAGTTGGAGACAACCGACGGAGCCCCCCATCCAGCGGCATTATGCGCGGCCACCGTGCAGGTGTAGCTCGTACCGTTGGCAAGGCCGCCGACATTGATCGGAGACGCGGTACCCGAGACCGTCGTTCCGCCCGGGTTGCACTCCGCGCGATAGTTGTCGATGACCGCGCCGCCATTAAATGCTGGCGCGGAAAAGCTCACGCTAACCGAGGCGTTGCCGGCCACGACGCTCACGCCGGTCGGCTGATCGGGCAGGGTGTACGGAGTTACCGCAGTGGAAGGCGTTGAATCGGGTGAATCGAGGGGTACGCTATTCGTCGCTTTTACCACGCAGGGGTAGCTCGTGCCGTTAGTCAGCCCTGAAACGACGATGGGCGAACCCGATCCGGAATTGCTCTGACTGCCGCAAGTCGCGGTGTATCCGGTAATGGTTGCCGCGGCCCCTCCGGCCAAGGTGCCCGGTGAAGACGAGGCGGTGAAGGCCACCGAGATCTGCGCATTGCCAGGTGTGCCCACCACGCCCGTAGGCGCCGAAGGTGCCGTCGCTGCGGCCGGAGTGAAGCTCCCAGTGGGTGCCGATTCCGCACTCCAACCCAAACTGTTATGCGCCGCCACCGTGCAGGTGTATGGGGTACCGTTGGTTAGCCCTGTCACTGTGACCGGGCTTGCGCCACCGTTCCCGGTGATCGACCCCGGACTACAGGTCGCCCGAAAATCGTCGATTGTGGCGCCACCGTCGCTCCCCGGCGTGAAGCTAATGCTTGCGCTCGCATCTCCCGGAACGCCCGTCCCAATGGTCGGCGCATCGGGAACCGTCGCGCCAACCGCCTCCGGTGCGATCGTCCCTATCGGTATGGCAAGCAGGCAAACCCAAAACATCCTGTCCCACCGAAATTGCCGCACCGCCGAAACGAAACTCATTAGATCAAATCCCAGAACTTCCCAAATCGAGCAAATCACCAACGTTTACTTACCCGAAATTACATCGCCGCCAGTGGCGTAATCGTACCGGAGGAAGCGGTGGTGTTATCCGAAACCGTGTTGTTGGTGAGCGAGTTGAAAGTCGCCGTCCCGCCCGTTGCGCTTTGTACCAGGCCCGTAGCGTTGCCCGTGACCATGCTCTCCGAGAGCGTCATCACCGCCGTACCCGCCGTGGCTTGCGCCGCAACGCCAGTGCCGCCATTCGATACTGTGGTGCGGATCACCTCGGTGCGTGCAGTGGCTCCAGCGAGGCTCCCCGTCGAGGTGATACCGGCGGTGCCGCTGCCGGTAACCACACTATCGCTCACCGAGCTGGTGGTAGTTCCCGCCGCCACACCTTCGGTCCAAATGCCGTAGGCGTTGCCGACGAGTTTGGTGTTCGAAATGTCGGCGGTGGCCCCATAGCGCACCGAAATACCAGTGCTATTGTCTCGGAATAGGCTATCGACGATGCGTACCGTAGCCGCGGTGCTGATGTCGACGCCTTGACCGCTGGTGAAATTGGAAATGACGCAGTTTTCCACCGAGAGTTTGCTGCCATTGGTCATGCTGACTCCGCTGGCCCCCCCTAGGCCGTTGATGGTGAGGCCCCGCAGCACGATGCTCACCCCGGCGGTGGCGATGCTGATCCCCGAACCAGAAAATACCGATAATCCGGCATAGATACCCGG
The DNA here is from genome assembly GCA_964517465.1 of uncultured Alcaligenaceae bacterium. Lineage (GTDB taxonomy): Bacteria > Pseudomonadota > Gammaproteobacteria > Burkholderiales > Casimicrobiaceae > JACPUX01. The sequence continues at coordinate 17,936 of CAZFEK010000006.1, read as the reverse complement.
CGCGGCGATGAGCGAAACTGACTTGGTGAGCGTCACCGGGCCGTAGCCGCCCGAACTCACCGCGAGTATTTCTCCGCCCACATCGGTGACCGTAAGCGCGGCAGAGAAACCACGACAGGGAGTGCTGGCACCGCAATTGGTGGCGGTGTTGGCATCATTGCCAGTAGTTGAGACGAAGGTGCGCTGCGCCGCCTGTGCGCTCGCGGTCAGGCCGAACCCCAGCAGGGCGACGAAGATCTTCGAGTTTAGGGACATGTCATCCTCCTTGTGCATGGAAAAATGTAAAGGCGGGGCGCGAAACGATCTGAGTGCGGCAATTCGAATGGCAGGCCGCCAAAAGGGCCTGCGGCGCATAATCGCTTTGAACTCCTGCCAAGTTTGGGCAGTGCAGAATATCTTGCAATGACACGCCGCTATCCTAGCACGCTTTCGCCCCCTCGCCACTGTCGCTGTACGGCGACAGTCGTGGTTCTCGGCGGATCAGAAGCCCGGTGGCGGGACCTGTCGCCTACATTCCGGGCTCTCCGAGAAGAACTCCGCTCGTCGCCGTCACGTTTCCGCTCACGGTGTTATCGCCGCGCACGCGCAGCGTCGCCGCCCCGCTGCCCACTGCCAAGCCCACGACGTTGTCCGCGACACGCGTTTTCCCCGACACCATGGTGGCGGTGCCGCCATTGGGGGCAGTGACAATCAGGCCATAGCTGCTTCGCGAGACGCTGCTGCGTGTTACTTCGACTTCTACGGCACAATCACCATAGCTCTCTGCGGTAACGCCCCAATCATTGCCGTCGCGCACGCCGACGACGATGCTGTCGGCCAAAGTCAGGCGGGTACGGGTCGATGCCGTTGTGCATTCCGCGATCGCGCCCCCATAGCCGTTGCCAAGCAGTTTTGATCGCGCAACCATCGCAATCGCTCCTTCCGCGAGACGCAGCCCGCCTGCCGGCTGATCGCGCACGAGGCTGTCGAAAAGATAGACTCTAGCCGGGGTGGACACATGGATGCCCGAATGAGCGAAGCCGCTGACGATTGATTTCTCTACGTTTAATTCAGCGCCTGCGGTCATATGGACGCCGTAGTCCGCCCCGTTTCCGACGAGTCGGAGGTTGCGCAAAACCGCCTTGACCCCCGCAGTGGCGATGGTGACAGCGGCGCCGCTTGATGCGGTGAGCGAGGCCGCCTGCCCGGGAGCACCGATGAGTGCGAGCGAACGATCGAGGCTGACCGTGCCGTAATCGCCGCTGCTCAACGCGAGCACTTCGCCACCGCTAGCCACCACCGGCAAAGCCGCCGCGAAGCTTCGGCAGGGGGCGGTCACCGGGCAACTCGCTGCGACATTGGCATCGCTACCAGTGGAAGCACTCACGAAGGCACGCTGCACCAACGGCCCGGTCGGAGTCACCACGTTCGATGCCGCCGACTGCGGCCCCCAACCCACACTATTGTGCGCCGCTACGGTGCAGGTATAGGGGGTTCCATTGGCAAGCCCGGTTACCAAGATGGGGCTCGCCGTCGCGCTCGCGGTGTACGCGCCGGGGTTACAGATCGCGCGGTAATTGTCGATCGCTGCGCCACCGTCGCTCGTCGGCGGGCTGAAACTCACGCTGGCCGAGACGTTGCCCGGGCTAGCCACCGCCCCGATCGGCGCTCCAGGGACCGTGGGGCCGGAAACGCTCACCGTGGTCTTAAACATGCCGCGCCCGTGGGTCACCGCCACGAGTTGATTGCTGTCGTACCAGAACAGCTCGTCCACGCTCACGTTGGCCGGACCGTCGTTGGACGTTGCCCAGGTTCCGCCGCCGTTCTCGCTAGTGAAGACACCAACCTCGGTTCCCGCATAAAGCCAGTTGGGATTGCTCGGATGGCGCAACACTGATCGTACTGGAACACTGGGCAGCGCGCCGTGAATGTCATCCCAGATGCCGCCGCCGTTGTTAGTGCGCCAAAGATTGCTGGACGAGTAGCCCCCGAAGGCAACAAATACCCGGTTGTGGTCGTCCTTGTCGATGAGGAAGCGCAACACCATGCGTGCGGGCAGGCCGGTCACTTGCGTCCAGGTCGGCGACGTCGCGCTGCCGTTGGTGGTGTAGTACACCGAACCATTGTTGTGGCCTACCCAGATGATGTCGGAGTTACCTTCGGCCACGGCGATGGCGCTGATGTAGAAGCTCGAGCCCGAGCCCGCTGCGACCTTGCGGATGGCCCAGCTCGGCGTGGTGGCCTTGACGTTGTCGCTGATCCACAGCGACTTCGCCCCGGCCAACATGCGGTTGTTGTTGTTCGGGTCGAGGATGAAAGGCGCGATGAAGTTCGCGGCGGTGGTGCCGCCGGTGCCGCAGCCCCAGCTTGCGTGTTGGTAGCCCTCAGTGATGCCATTGCAGATGATCGAGGCCGAGGCACCACCGTTGGTCGAGCGATGAATGGCGAGATAGACATACTCGCCATAGACGTAGTTGTCGTTGGCGGAGTCCGCCGCGGAATAGCCGCCGTCGCCCCCATAGATGGTGCTCCAGTTCGTGCCGGAACCGGTCCACTTGAGGTCGCCGTTGTCCTGGGTGCCACCGACGATGCGGCCTCCCGCCGCGGCCTTGCCCGCGCCGCCATAGAACTGCGTGACGCCCAGGCCGTTGTTGAGCGCGGTCCAGCCGCTGGTGAGGCCCACCGCGGCGATGTCGGCCGCCTTGTAGACGCCGCCGTCATTGCCGAAATAGATGGTGCGATTGCTGCTGCCGTTATAACCGGCCGCCGAGACGATGGTGTGATGGTCGGCGTGCGGCGAGCTGGGTGCGCTATACCACTGGCTGATTTTGGTCCAGCTCGAACCGCTGTTGGTGGAGCGCCACAGATCCAGTCCACCGACCATCAAGTGCGTCGGCGTGGTGGGGTCCACCCAAAGCGCGTTGTTGTACCAGCCTTGTCCGCTCAAATGGTTAGGCGAGGACACGTAACTCCAGGTCGAACCCCCGTTGGTGCTTACGTAAAGATAAGCACAGCTCGAGCAGAGCGATTCCGCATTGACTACAGCGTATGCCGTGTTCGCCGTGCTCGCGGCATACGCTAGCTCTACACGCGCCGCGCCGGAAACGAGCGTGGCCGCAGTAAAGCTCGCACCCGCGTTGGTGCTGTAGAGCGCCTGGCCGTTGTCGCGTCCGACGATGGCGTTGTTGCCGTCATTGGGATTGAAGCGCACATCGAGCGCGCGTCCGCTCGCCACCTGGGTCCAAACCCCGCCGCCGTCGGTGCTGCGATAGGTGCCGCCGCCGGTGGCCGCCAGCAGGATGTTGCCATTGGTCGGGTGCACCGCCATGCGGTTGACGTAATACCACTGACTGCCGCTCGCCGGGTTGGTGCCCGAAAGCTGGCTCCAGGTCGCGCCGCCATCGGTGGAGCGGAAAATGCCGGCGCCGCGCTTGGCGTCGATGTTGTAGAAACCTTCGCCGGTGGCCGCGTAGATCTTGTTGGAATCGCTGGGGTCCATGACCAGCGAGGTGATGGACAGGTTGCCCATGAAATCGTTGACCGGGTTCCAGCTCGCCCCGCCGTCGCTGCTCACCCAGATGCCGCCGCTGACACTGCCCGCCCACAGCTTGTTGGTCTGCGTGGGATGCACCAGGATCGCCCGCACCCGCCCGCCGATATTGCCCGGACCCAGCGCCGTCCAGCCCGTGGGGTTGATGCCCGCCAGCTCCAGGGGACCCGCGGCGTCGGCCTGGCGATCGAGCATCGCGCGCCGTTGGGCGATGCCTCGAAGCAGGCCGTCGGGCCGCACCACGCCCCGCTCATCAGCCTCCTGCAAAGCGCGGAAACTTGCCCACTCGCCGGGGTGATCGGGCTTGGGACTGTCGAGGCGTGCCAGCGCACGCTGCAAATAGCGTTCGGGCATGACGCACAAATCGTGATTGTCAAGCGAGCGCTGGCGGCGCAGGTGTTCGAGTTGGTACACGCTGATTTTCAAGAGTTCGGCCATGGCCGCATCGGAACCGGCTTGCCCGCCATCGCAACGTGTTGCCAAATCTTGTGCCTTCCCGCCTTGCCGCCCCTGCTCCGTGATCGCACAGCCCGCGAGCAAGAGCGCCAAACCAGCGCAGGCCGCTGCAGCGGCCTGAAGAATAACCTTCATCGTTTATCCCCAAAATGCGGAGCACCTCCGCGGTTCCCCAAGCCCGCTGGACGAATTAACCGTTCGGCTCTGCTCCCTTCGCGGTGCCGAACCAGGAGCGCCACATTCTGAACTATGCAGCAAGGCAGATCGAAGAGCGAGAAAGACAACTCAAATGCAGCGGTAAAGGCAAGCTTCAGTCCGGGCTTTTCTTGCAGCCTACTGGAGTAGCTGCCGGATATCGCTGGCAAACGCCTCCGCCCCCATACCGTGGGAAGCATAGAGCCGCAGCCTGCCCGCCGGGTCGAAGACGAAACTGCCGGTCGAGTGATTGACCGTGTAGGCGTCCGGACTTGCACCCGGAACTCGTTCGTAGAAAACCTTGAAATCCGTCGCGGTCTTGCGCGTCAACTCGGGATTTCCTCGCAGCGCCAGAAAACTTGGATGAAAAGCGGTGACATAGCGCCCGAGCATGTCGGGCAAGTCGCGCTCGGGGTCCACCGAGATGAACAGCACCTGCACCTTCTCGGCCAGCGGGCCCAACACCTGCATGGCTCCCGCCAAATCAGCCAAAGTCGTCGGACAAACGTCGGGGCAGTGGGTGTAGCCAAAAAAGACCACCACCACTTTGCCCTTGAAGTCAGCGAGCGTCCTCACCTTTCCGGCGTGATCCGGCATCTCGAGCAGATTGCCGTACTCCAGCCCGGTGATGTCGCGGGACTTGAAGCTCGGCGGCTTGGAACATGCCGCCATGGCCAGTGCGGCCAGCAGCAAGAGGGCATAGGCAGTCTTGCGCATGAGCGGTTCGCGCTTACCAGTAGTGATCGATCAGCAGAATGCTGAACAGCGCCGACAAATAAAACACCGAATAGCGAAACGACTTGCGCGCCAGCTCGTCGCTATAGCTGCGATTGAGCCGCCAAGCGTAAACGATGAACGCCAGGCCCAGCACTACCGCACCGGCGAGATAGATCCACCCGCTCATGCCCGTGGCAAACGGCAACAGCGCAACGGCAAAAAGCACGAAAGTGTAGATCAGGATCTGCCTTCGCGTGTATTCCAAGCCATGGGTGACAGGCAGCATCGGCAGGCCGGCGCGGGCGTATTCCTGGGTGCGGTAGAGCGCCAGAGACCAGAAGTGCGGCGGCGTCCAAACGAAAATGATGAGAAACAGCACCAGGGCGTTGTGATCCACGGCGTTGTTCACGGCCGCCCAACCCAGCACCGGAGGCATGGCCCCCGAGGCGCCGCCGATCACGATGTTCTGCGGCGTGGCCGGCTTCAAGAGCAGGGTGTAAACCACCGCGTAGCCGAGGAAGGTGCAAAGCGTCAGCCACATGGTCAAGGGGTTCACGTACACCCATAGCACGTAAAGCCCTACGCCCAGCACCGCCAGGGCGAACCAGAAGGCCTGGGTGGGCGCAAGATCACCGCGCGCCAGCGGCCGCCCTCGAGTGCGCGCCATTACGGCGTCGATCCGTTGTTCGATCAAACAATTGATGGCGGCGGCGGCGCCAGCAACCAGCGCGATACCCAGGGTGCCGAAAATGATGCTGCCCGCCGGAACCGCGCCTGGAACGGCCAAAAACATGCCGATCACCGCGGTAAACACGATCAGCGACACCACTCGCGGCTTGGTGAGCTCGTAGAATCTTTGCAGGCGGCCGACGCGGTGCGTGAGCGTGGTCATGGAAATCCCCAGGGAAGCGCCTATTTTACTACGACCGCAGACATGCACTCAGCCAAAGATCACTCGCGCAGCCGGCCAAGCCAAAGCAAACAGAATCACGAAAGGAATCAGCGTCCAGGTCAGCTCCGCCGCCAAGTTGGGGTGGAAGTGTTTGGCCTCGGGATTCGACCGGCGATGTCGGATCACCGCGATGACGATGGTCAGAAGCGCGGCGGCCAACACCGCCGCCACGACCGCACCTACCCCCTGGCGCAAAGGCTCTGCCGCAGCCCAGGCGCTGCCCCCCAAGCCCAGGCAAAACCCCAGTGCGATCGATCGGCCGCTTGTTTTCATCTTTCCCCTGCTCCCAAACTGCTCTGCAACGCCTGCCACGCGCGATCCGCTAAACTCGGCGGAAGCGGACCATCGGTTTGCCAGGGCAAGCAAGCCAGGGAAGGTCCAGGCAAGTGGTCGACAAGATACCGCAGATTCGCCTCCCTTTCGACCATTTCCGGATCGATGACATTGGCCACCCAGCCCGCCAAATCGAGGCCGCGCCCGGCAATTGCCTCAGCCGTCAGAAGGGCATGGTTGAGGCAGCCCAGGCGCAGCCCGACCACCAGGATCACGGGCAGATTCAACGCCTTGGCGAAATCGAGCAGATTCTCTTCCTCGTTGAGCGGCACCAATGCGCCGCCGGCGCCTTCCACCACCACCCAGTCAGCGTCCGCCTCCAAGCGCCGGTAAGCGGCGCAGAGTCGGGCGAGATCTACTCTGACCCCGGCCTTCGCCGCGGCAAGGTGCGGGGCAATCGCCGGCGCAAAGGCATAGGGGCATCGGTCATCGAGGAGGGCTGCCACATTGCCGGCCTGATCCAGAGCCAGCACATCGGCGTTGGTGTCCTCGCCCGGCTCGATACCTGCCGCCACCGGCTTCATGCCCACTGCCCGAAATTCAGCGCGGCACAAGGCGGAGAGCAAAACGGCAGCGACCCGCGTCTTGCCCACGCCGGTGTCGGTGCCGGTAACGAGAAAACCCTTCGCCCGCCTTTTGGGCTCTGGCCATGGAGACCGGCGAGCCAAAGCCGAGGCCGCGTGTGCCGCAGCGATATGGGTCATCCTGGGCGCCTCGGTTGGAAACGCACGATCGTTCGCCCGTCCGCGGCTTGCCGCGGTACCGGTTTCCAAGCATGCCCATAGATCACTTCGTAGGTAGCGGGAAGCTTGCCTTGGCGTCGAAACCGCTCCAGTTCGGCATTCAGCTTTGCCCAGCGCGTTTTGCCTTGAAGACCGCGTAGCCGCCCGGAGGACGCGTTGTGCGCGCCGATCGCTTTGAGATCGCGCATCATGTCGCGCGCGGTGTCGTACGTAAGGGTCAACGCTTCCCTATCCATCACCGGGTCGGAGAAACCGGCCTGTATCAGCAGATCACCGAGATCATGGAGGTCGAGAAAGCGATGGGTATGCGGTCGGGCATCGACGCTCGCAAAGGCCGCGCGAAGTTCCTGCAGGGTATCGGGCCCGAAGGTCGTGAACATCAACAGCCCGTCCACTCTCAAGACCCGAACAATTTCTGCAAACACCCTGGGCAAATCGTTGCACCACTGCAGCGTTGCATTGCTGAAGACGAGATCCTGACTGTTGGCGGCCAGTGGCAATGCCGCCAGGTCGCCGCAGACGTACGCCCTTTGGTCGCCAAAGAGCCTCGCCCAGAGGCGATTCACTATGCCTTCCCTGGCCCTGGCTTGACGCAGCATGGCCGGAGCGTGATCGAGCGCAGTGAGTCTCGCTTTGGGATAACGTTGCTGCAAATCCGCCAGCGCATAACCCGTACCGCAACCGGCGTCGAGCACCGCCGAAGGCTGAAGCTTGATAAAGGCCAAGCGATCGATCAGCCGCACGGCCATCTCCTTTTGCAACACCGCTGCGGCATCGTAAGTGGGTGCAGCACGCTCGAAGGCGCGACGAACCGCGGCACGGTCGAGTTGCCAGGGTTCAAGCCCGCTCATCGCAGAACTCCTCGACCGCGGCAAGAAACTCCTCTGTATGCGAAATCTGCGGCGCGTGCGCCGCTCCGGAAATCCGCGCCAGCCGCGCGTCGGGCAAGCTGCGCGCCAACCACTCACTGGCGCCCAAAGGCGTCAGCGTGTCTCGGTCGCCGCTCACCACCAAAGTGGGTTGACGCAAAGCCGGAATCTCCCGGCGCAAATCGGCTAGGCGCAGCATCGCCAGGCCTTCCTCAAGCACCGCAGGCGCCGGCTCTCCGCGAGCAGAAAACTGATGCCGCAATAACACCAAAGCGGCCCGGCCGTGTGTCGAACCCTGAACCTGCAACGCGAGGAAGCGCTGCAGCGTGTGGTGATAGTTCTCACGCAATTCGCGCGCAAAGCTGTCTAGCGTCGTTTGCGTCAGCGCCCAAGGCCAATCGTCGTCGACCAAAAAACGCGGTGTCGTGGACAGCAGGATCAGCCGGCGCACACACTGCGGCGAGCGCACGGCCCAGGCCTGCGCCAACATGCCGCCCAGAGACCAGCCCAACAGCGTAAGCGGCTCGTCCACGGCGGCGAGGGTTTGCTCCAAGGCCGTCAGCGCTTCGCCCGCGCAAAGGGCAATGGTGTCTTTGCTGTGGCCATGGCCGGGCAGATCCACGCAATACACTCGATGGCGCCGCGCCAGGCGCGGCAGCACGGCGGCCCAAAGCCCCGAATGCATGGCCCAGCCGTGCAGCAAAACCAAGGGTGGTCCGGCGCCCAGAGATTCGACGTGCAGCTTCATCTTGAGCGACCCGCACAGTCCGTCGCCGGTCGACGAGAGCTTGTTTCAATAGCGTTGTGGCGCAAGGCGGCAATCAGCCGGGCCACATCCTCTTCGCTGTGCGCCGCCGATAGGCTCACGCGCAAACGCGCCGTGCCTTTCGGAACGGTGGGCGGGCGTATCGCCGGCACCCAAAGTCCCGCCTCCCAAAGCGCTTTCGAGAGCGCCAGCACCGGCTCGTTTTCGCCGACCAGAAGCGGTTGTATGGGCGTGCCGGACGGCAACAAGGTCCATTGGGTGCCGTCAAGCCCGGCCTTGAATTGGGCGATGTGCGCAAAGAGGCGCGCCCGGCGCTCCGGCTCCTCGCGCTGCACCTCGATGCTCGCCAAAACGGCCTCGGCCAGCGCTGGCGGAGCGGCGGTGGTGAAGATGTAACTGCGCGCCTTCTGCAGCAGCGTTTCAATCACCACTTCGGCGCCCGCGACAAACGCACCCGCCACACCCGCTGCCTTGCCCAGCGTCCCCATGTAGACCAAACGCGGCGAGGCGAGATTCAGTTCCTGCAAGGTGCCCCGTCCTTGCCCCAACACGCCGAAGCCATGCGCGTCGTCAACCAAGAGCAAGGCATCGAAACGCTCGGCCAAGGCGAGTAACTCGGCCAGCGGTGCCACGGTGCCATCCATGCTGAACACCGCATCGGTGGCGATGAGCTTGCGTTTGCCAGGAGAGTTTTCCAGCTTTAGGCGCAGATCGGAGAGGTCCCGATGCGCATAACGCTCGAAATCGGCCTGCGCCAGCCGCGCCCCGTCGTACAAAGAGGCGTGGTTGAGCCGGTCGCCGAACACGGCGTCGCCGCGACCCAGGAGCGCAGGAATGACGCCGATATTGGCCAGATAGCCGGTGGAAAAGGACAGCGCCCTTGGCATTCCCACCCAAGCCGCAAGCGCGCGCTCCATCGCTTCATGGGCCTCGGTATGCCCGGTTATCAGGTGCGACGCTCCCGCGCCGGCGCCCCAAGCCTGGGCTCCCCGCTGCAGCGCGGCGACGACCTTGGGGTGATTGGCGAGGCCGAGGTAATCGTTACTGCCGAAGGCCAGCACATCTTTGCCATCGACCCTTAGCCTTGCCCCGGCGGCGCTCTCCGCCACGCGCCGCTTACGCCGCAAGCCGGCCAGCTCGCGCGCCGCAAGATCGCCGGCCAAACTTTCTAGCAGCACTCGGATTTGATCTCGGCTTCAGGCAACGCGGTGAGGCCCAGCTTGGCCAGCAGAGCTTCATCCGCGCTCGTTTCGGGATTCCCGGTGGTCAAGAGCTTCTCACCGTAGAACATGGAATTGGCGCCCGCCATAAAACACAGCGCCTGCACCGCCTCGCCGAGCTCTTGCCGGCCCGCAGAGAGCCTGACCAAGGCCCGAGGCATGGTGATGCGAGCCACCGCAATGGTGCGCACGAACTCAAAAGGATCGAGCGGCGCTTCCTTGGCCAGGGGTGTTCCGGGTACGCGCACCAAATGGTTGATCGGCACCGATTCGGGATAGGGCTTGAGGTTCGCCAGTTCGGCAATAAGCGCCGCGCGTTGGCGCCTCGTCTCGCCCATGCCGACGATGCCGCCGCAACACACTTTGAGCCCCGCCGCTCGAACTTCCTCGAGAGTATCCAGCCGGTCCTGATATTGGCGCGTGCTGATGACCTCGCCGTAGTAGTCCGGCGCGGTATCGAGATTGTGGTTGTAATAGTCGAGGCCTGCCGCCTTGAGTTGTTCGGCTTGCCCGGGGCGCAAGAGCCCAAGTGTGGCGCAGGTTTCAAGGTTCAGCGCCTTCACCGCCTGGACCATTTCCAGCACCGGTTCGAGATCTTTGTGCTTGGGTCCGCGCCAGGCAGCGCCCATACAAAAGCGTGTAGCGCCCTTCGCCTTGGCCGCTCGCGCTGCAGCGACAACCTCCGCCAGCGGCACCATGGCCTGGGCCTCGACCGCTCCGGCATGCCGGCTCGATTGCGGGCAATAGCCGCAGTCTTCGGAGCATCCGCCGGTCTTGATCGAAAGCAGCGTCGAAAGCTGCACGGCGTCCGCGCGATGAAACTGGCGATGAATGGTCTGCGCGCGGTACACCAGTTCGGTGAAAGGCAGGTTGAACAGCGCTTCAACCTCGGCCACCAACCATCGGTGTTCGGCCGCCTTCATTTCGCTGCAAGGGAGTTCTTTGGGGTGCATGTTTCCAAGACGCTCGGCTAGAATGGATCCCGTCCCGGCCTGCGGGCGGCCCGCTATGATTGGGGAAAGCTGCCACCTTGTCAAACGCACTTACGCATTCATTTAACGTTTGCGCAAATTTTGTGCATCGCCATTTCCCTGCGCTGCTCCCTGGCGCCTGTGAGCTCTGCGGCGCAGGAAGCGGCAAGGAGGCGCTATGTTCGCGATGCGCCGCGAGCCTTCCTGCCTTGCCCCCGGCTTGCCCAGTCTGTGCCCTGCCCACGCCCACAGGCTCCGTGTGCGGCGCCTGCCTGCACCATACGCCGCCCTTTGCCCAGACCCGCGCCGCTTTTCTTTACTTGCCTCCGGTCGACGTACTGATCCATTCCTTCAAGTTCGGCGGGCGCCTGCATCTCGCGTCTTTTTTCGCTCACCGCATGGAAGAGGCCATACGACAGCAAGACCAAGCCCTGCCCGACTGCGTCATCCCATTGCCACTGGCGCCGCATCGACAGCGCGACCGCGGCTACAACCAAGCCCAGGAACTTGCGCGACGGCTGGCATGGCGCTTGGGGCTGCCGCTCGATCGGCACAGCGCCCAACGCATCGGACAGGCGCCGCCGCAGTCCTCTCTGCCTTGGAAAGAACGCGCCAAGAATATCCGCGGGGCATTCTCTTGCATCGATACGGTCGCGGGAAAACGCCTCGCGGTAGTCGACGATGTCATGACCACGGGCGCGACCCTGGCGGAATTTGCGCGCTGCCTCAAAGCCGCCGGAGCAAGCGAGGTGATCAATTGGGTGGTCGCACGCACGCCGCCGCCGACGGATTGATCGGGACCATGTTCGCCATCGTGCTCGTTCACCCTGAGATTCCGCCCAACACCGGCAATGTCATACGGCTGGCCGCCAATACCGGCTGCGAACTGCATTTGGTGGAACCCTTGGGCTTCCGGCTCGCCGACCGCGAGCTGAAACGCGCCGGCCTCGACTATCACGAATACGCCAGGCTGGAAGTCCACCCTTCTTGGGCAGCGGCGCGGGCGCGCCTCGCTGGTCGGCGCTTTTTCGCCGCCACCACCAAAGGCGTGGCCTCGCCTTACCAAACATCCTTTCGACCCGGAGATGTTTTTGTCTTTGGCTGCGAAACGGCGGGTCTACCGCCGGAAATCCTCGGCGAATTCCTGCCGGAGAGGCGCTTGCGTCTGCCCATGCGCCCCGCCAACCGCAGCCTCAATCTGTCCAACGCGGTCGCGGTTCTGGTGTATGAGGCATGGCGCCAAAACGGCTTTGGCGGCGCGGTGAACGAAGTGCCCGCGGCGAGCAACGAAATAGTTCGGACCTGATCATGACCAAGCCGCGCTCCGCAAACGAATTGGCCGCTCGCGCCTGGGCCGAGCAGCATACCCGGCCCAAAGCGGCTCGCCGCCTGGCGGAGCAGGCCTTGGCACAAGCGCAGACTGGCGATGAAGCAGGCGCGGGTGCCTGGGCCGAGATGACGCTCGCCTACCTCGACTTGCGTCAAGAGCATTACCGCAGCGCTCGGCCTGGTTTGGAGCATGCTGCCGAGGTCTTTCGCGGCTCCCTCGACACCCGCGGCCAGATACTCGCCAGCAACGGACTGGCGCGCCTGGCCATGATCGAAGGACAGACCGAAGTCGCGCTGGCGACTTTTCGCGCCAATCTGCGCGAAGACGGCGGCGCGCTGTCGCCCCTGGATCGGTTCTACACCCTCAACGGCGTCGCCGGATGCCTGGCCGCTCTGGGCGACACGCCTCAGGCGCTGGCGCACCTCTTCGAAGCCTTGGAGGCCTTGCGCAGCATCGACGCCAAGCCGCAAATGGCGACGCTGCTCGCGAATCTGGGAAGCGAATTGGTGGCCGTGGGCGATCTCGAGGAAGCGCGACGCGTCCTGGAGGAGGCGAGCGAGCTGGCCAAAGGCCTCGATCAGCCACGCTTGCGCCTGGAAATCGATGCACATTTGGCCGAATGTTTGGTCTCCTTGAATCAAGCCGCCCAAGCACTGCCTTTGGCGCGCCGCATGATGCGCAGCAACGAGGCGATGACCGCCGCCTCGCCGGAGGGAAACGTCTTCACCTCGGCCTGCCTGGCTTTTCTAAGTGCCGCAAAACTCGATGAAGCGCAGGAGGCGCTGGTGCGCGCCGACGAATTGGCCTCCAAACACGAGAGCCCGGAAGCCAGGGTCTGGGTGTTGGCCCTCAAGGGTTTGTTGCACGCGCGCCGTGGCGAACGCGGCCAGGCCATCGCGCGCTTGGAGGAGGCGCGGCGCGCTTCCACGTCCCGCACTTCGCTCCGTCTGCGAGCATTCGCGTTGGAGCGCCTTGCCGGATTTCTGGCCGAAGCCGGCCGGCACAAGGAAGCCTACGAACTACATCGCGCTTTCTTCGAAATTTACGAAGAGCGCTTGGGGCTCGCCACGCGCGCTCGCTACCATGCGGTGCAACTGCGCCACGAAATGAACCGCTTGCGCTGGGAACGCGACCGCGCCCGTGAAGAAGCACTGCGCGACCCGCTCACCGGCCTGCACAATCGGCGTCACCTCGATGCCGTGCTCACCGAACTCCTGGCGCTTTTTGCCCGCACGCGCCAACCCTTGAGCTTGGCAGTGCTCGACCTCGACCACTTCAAGGCGATCAATGATCGGCACGGTCACGCTTTTGGCGACGAAGTTCTACGCACCCTGGCGCGCCTGTTGGCCCAAAGCACCCGTGCAGGCGACGCGGTATGCCGCATCGGCGGAGAAGAATTCTGCCTGGTCTTGGCCAACTCCGCGGCCGCCGACGCCAAGCGCCGTTTGGAAGACCTTCTGGCGCGGCTGCAGACCAGCACCGTGCGCTGCGGAGACGAAGTGCTCGCCGGCATCACGTTTTCAGCCGGCCTCGCCGCGTATCCGGAAGACGGAGTCACCGCGGCGGCTTTGCTTAGCGCCGCCGATCGGGCCTTGTACCAAGCCAAACACGACGGTCGGGCGCAGGTGGTGGCGCTGCCCGCACGCGCCTCGCGCGTGACCAATGAAGCCGCAAGCCAGTCTCGGCGCGGAGCAGGCTGAGCAGGCGCCTTCGCGATCCTCGGTGGTTTCGACTTTGCCAGCGGAGGGATGCCGGCGAAGCCGCCACGGATCGAGCCCAAGCCGGTTACCGTGGCAAGGCGCAGCTGGCCGGCCATTTACCTTCGGGGTTCATGGCGCATTGCCCTAAGGTTCTTTGCCCACCGGCGCACGGAAGTTACAAAACCCGCGTCGCTGGGTCGACGGCCAGCGGCCGCTTGCCCCAGCTCGCCGGTTTAAGCCGGAGCGGAACGGACATCCTCGGGATAGAGGCAGACCCGATTGCGCCCGGTTTCTTTGGCCACATAGACGCCCTGGTCGGCTCGGTCGAGTAAAACCGTGAGATTCCCCTCTTCATTGGCTCCCAGAACCACCGCCCCGATGCTCACCGTAATCCGCAGCGGCGCCTCGCTCGCCAAGGCCACGATAGGCGTGGCTTCGATCCGACGCCGTAGCTTCTCGGCCACGATGCGCACGTCCGCGCGCTCGATGTCGGTTAAAAGCACGACAAATTCCTCGCCGCCAAAACGCGCCACCAAATCGACGCGCCGCACGCTATCGGCGAGCAGCCGCGCGATGGACTTCAGGGTCGCATCGCCAGCAAGATGCCCCCAGGTGTCGTTGACGCGCTTGAAATGATCGACATCGACCATCAGAAGCGCCAATCCCTTCCCGGTACGGCCCCGCCGCGCGAGCTCCAACTCGAAGCGTTCAAGAAACTTGTGCCGATTGGCAAGCCCCGTAAGAGCGTCGTGCAGGGCCAGTTGCTCCAGCTTCTGCCGTATCGCGGTGAGTTCGGTGATGTCCACATCGACGCCGCGATAACCCAGGAAGTCGCCGGCGGCATCAAACAGCGGTTTGCCGCTACTGGAGAGCCAGGCGACGCCCTCGTCTTGGCGGCGGAAAGCTACCGTGGCACCACGAAAAGGCTGTCGCGCGGCCTCGGCCTTGATCACCTCGGCAGACAACGAGGTCTCGTCCTCGTTCACCAGGAAACGGTCTCGCGCTTGGCCAAGCAAATGCTCGGGCTTATAGCCCAGAAGCTTCTCTTCGCCCTGCAGAAAGGTGAAGCGGCCCTGGGCATCGGTTTCCCAGGCAAAAGTGGGTGAGAACTCGATCGCCTCGGCCAATTGGTCGCGCACATGCCGCACCGTCTCTTCGGCTCGCCGCCGCTCGGTAATGTCGGTGTAAATGCTCACGAAACCACCGCCCGGCAAGGGAGTGCCGCGGATTTCCAGCACCGCGCCATTGGGCCGCACTCGCTCAAAGACGTGCGGCTGCATGGCGCGCGCGCGTTCCATGGCTTTCTCAGTCAGCTCATCGGGGTCGCCGGGCCCATATTCGCCGCGGCGCGCATTGAAGAGCAGGAGCGTGCGCAAGGAGGGCAGCCCATCGGCAAAAAGCTCTCCAGGGAATTCCAGGAGTTCCTTTAGCCGTTCGTTGCAAGCACGCATTTCGAAATCGGGGCCGAATAGGGTCACGCCGCTGGGTAAGTAATCGATGATCGCCTGCAGGACCTCAGCCTCGCGTAAGCGCCTGCCATCCTTCACCTCAGAATCGTCCATGCTGTGTCCTCCAGGACAAAACCCTCCACTTCCGGGCACAATATCCTTGCCCGCCAGAAGGATTACGGCCGCAACCGCGATTCTTTGAGCCGGCTTGCTGCGTCTGGCCGCAAACGGCAAACTGCTGCCACCGATCGCCTGCGATTCGAGCGATGGAAGAATCGGCATTTGCTGGCCTGCGCAGGGGCATCCTCGCCCGGGTGGTTCTTTTGTGGAATGTGAAATGATCCGCAACGCGCACTTCGTTTTGTATGTCGCCGACCAAAGCGCCAGCACGCGCTTCTATGGCGCTGTGCTGCAATTGCAGCCCCGCTTGGAGGTGCCTGGCATGAGCGAATTCGAACTGCCAGGCGGCGCGGTGCTGGGGCTCATGCCCGAAGCGGGCATCAAGCGCCTCTTGGGCGACGCCCTCCCCGACCCCGCGGGCGCCGCGGGAACACCGCGCGCCGAGTTGTATCTCTATGTCGACGCGCCGGCTGATTATCACCGGCGTGCGCTCGCCGCGGGAGCGCGCGAACTGAGCGAGCTTGGAAGACGCAAATGGGGCGACCTCGCCGCTTATGCCCTCGACCCCGACGGGCACGTGCTCGCTTTTGCCCGGCGCGGAGACTGAACTTCCTTGTGAACAGATCAAGCCGCTA
The DNA here is from genome assembly GCA_964517465.1 of uncultured Alcaligenaceae bacterium. GTDB lineage: Bacteria > Pseudomonadota > Gammaproteobacteria > Burkholderiales > Casimicrobiaceae > JACPUX01. The sequence continues at coordinate 1,952 of CAZFEK010000006.1, read as the reverse complement.
CAGCGGCACAAGCGCCCACGCTGTTCAAGCGCTGAAGACGCCCGTGCAAGGCTGGCCTTGGCACCACACGCGCCCTCTCCATGGGACCGAATGCGGCGAACCAGCCACCGGCGACGTGTACCCGAGTTTATTCTCGAGCCGCGGCGAGCGTTCTGCTCATGGGCGTCGCTGCTGCCGCCGCCGCGCGATGACCCCGAAGGCGATCAGTAAGGCGGAGAGCAGTACCAGCGCACCACGCGAAAGCGTCGGGATGGCCGCCAAGTCGCTTCCTCCAGGCCCGCCCTGATCGACGATGATGCCGTTCACCGCCAGATCGTCATCACCCAGCCCGCCGTCGGTGATGCTGAAGCTGGCGGTGTTGCCGGCGATCGTCGCCGGCAACACGTACCAGTGCGGCGCGGCCTTGTCCGGCGTCGGACCGAACTTCCAGTACTGCGTATTGGGTGCAAGCGCTTGCGGGAAGGTGATGGTAAAGCTCAGCATGCTGCCCGGCGTGCAACCGCCGGCAGTGAAGTCGAACAGGCCGTGCGGGAAGTTCACGCCCGCGGGCGGCGACGCGGGCACGACCGAAACGGCGATGAAGCGCGACACCGTATAGCCGCAGGCGGCCCCGCCGCCCGTGAAGCTCGCGGTGATGGTGCCGCTGCCGGTGGCCGATGGACCGGTATAGGTTTTGGTGCCCAGCAGCGTGAAGTTGGCCGTGACGCTCTTGGCCGAAGTGACATTGGCCAAGGTGCAGGTGGCGCCGGTGCAATCGCCGCTCCAGTTGGTGAAGCTGTAGCCGGTATGGGGCGTGGCGGTGCAGGTGCTGCTGGCGCCGTGGCCCACCGGATTGGGTGCGCAACTTACCGTGCCGCCGGCGGACGGATTGGCCGCGGTGGTGATGGCGTAGGAGACGGCGTTACAGTTGACACTGACGTTGCTCACCTTGGCCGTGGCGGTGCCGCTGCCGTTGGCCACGGTGCAGGTTTGCCCCGCCGGTTGCGTCGAGACCGTCACCGCATAAGCGCCGCCATGGGTGATCGACATACCGAAAGTGAAGGCGCCGCTGGCGTTGACCGTCAGGTCGTTGCCGCCGTTGTTTTGCAGCACCACACTTTGCCCCGCGGCAAGCCCCGAGACGGTACCGCCGATGGTGTAGGTGTTGAGGCTGAAGTTTGCCGTCACGTTCCTGGCCGCGGTGACGTTGGCCAGCGTGCAGGTGGCGCCGGTGCAATCGCCGCCCCAGTTGGTGAAGCTGTAGCCGGCGTTCGGCGTGGCGGTGCAGGTACTGCTGCCCCCTTGGGCCACCGGATTGGGTGCGCAACCTACCGTGCCCCCGGCCGGCGGATTGGCCGCGGTGGTGACGGCGTAGGAGACGGCGTTACAGTTGACACTGACGTTGCTCACCTTGGCCGTGGCGGTGCCGCTGCCGTTGGCCACGGTGCAGGTTTGCCCCGCCGGTTGCGTCGAGACCGTCACCGCATAAGCGCCGCCATGGGTGATCGACATACCGAAAGTGAAGGCGCCGCTGGCGTTGACCGTCAGGTCGTTGCCGCCGTTGTTTTGCAGCACCACACTTTGCCCCGCGGCAAGCCCCGAGACGGTACCGCCGATGGTGTAGGTGTTGAGGCTGAAGTTTGCCGTCACGTTCCTGGCCGCGGTGACGTTGGCCAGCGTGCAGGTGGCGCCGGTGCAATCGCCGCCCCAGTTGGTGAAGCTGTAGCCGGCGTTCGGCGTTGCGGTGCAGGTGCTGCTACCCCCATGGGCCACCGGGTTGGGCGTGCAGGTGGTGCTGCCGCCCGCCGCTGGGTTGGCGCTGGCTGTGATGGCGTAGCTGTAAAGGGTGAAGTTCGCCGTCACTGTCTTGGCGCTGGTGACGTTGCTCAGGTCGCAGGTCGCACCGGTGCAGTCGCCACTCCAGGCCGTGAAGGTGTAGCCAGCGTTCGCCGTGTAGGTGCAGCTTGCGTTGC
>CAZFEK010000005.1:0-113319 GCA_964517465.1 uncultured Alcaligenaceae bacterium | reverse complement strand
TTATCGTCGCCGATTCGCCGGGCCACGAGCAATACACCCGCAACATGGTCACCGGCGCCAGCACCGCCGACGTCGCGATCATTTTGCTCGACGCGAGGAAAGGTGTTTTGACGCAGACGCGACGCCACACCTTCATCGCGCATCTTCTGGGCATCCGGCATCTCGTTTTCGCGATCAACAAAATGGACCTCGTCGGCTTTTCGGCCGACGTCTTCGGGCGCATCGCAGACGAGGCGCGCGAATTTGCCGGCAAGCTCGGCGCCAAGGACTTGCACGTCATCCCCGTCTCCGCGCTCTTGGGCGACAACATCGTCGAACGCGGCAAAGACATGCCCTGGTATCTTGGCCCGCCGCTTCTGAAGCTCTTGGAAGAAATCCCGGTGGCGAAAGACTTTACCGACGCTCCCTTCCGGTACCCGGTGCAAGGCGTGGCGCGACCCACCGGCGCCGAGCTCGAAGCGAAATGGCACGATTTCCGGGGCTACACCGGACGCATCGAAACCGGCCGCATACGTGCCGGCGACGAAGTGTTGGTGCTGCCCGCGGGCCGTCGCTCGCGCGTGACCGACATTTTCACTCTCGATGGCAGTTTGCAAGAGGCGGTCGCACCCCAGTCGGTCACGTTGCAACTGGCCGACCAAATCGACGTTTCGCGGGGCGACATGATCGTGCGCGCCGACGAAGCGCTCCCCGCCGTGGCCAGCGAATTCGCCGCGCATGTTTGCTGGTTGGCGGAAACACCGCTCGATCCAACGCGGCGCTATGTCTTGAAGCACACCACGCGCCAGGTGAAGGCCAAAGTCACCGCTATCGACTACCGTGTCGACGTCAACACCTTGGCGCAACATGACGCGCCGGAAAGGCTGCAGCTCAACGAAATCGGTCGCGTGCGGCTCAAGGTGCAGCAACCCCTGGCCCTTGACGCCTATGCCGAGGACCGTGCCACCGGCGCCTTCATTCTGATTGACGAAGCCACCAACAACACCGTGGCGGCGGGGATGGTGGTCGGGCGGTAGAGCTCGCAAGGCGGCAAGCGGCAGTTCCCTGAGCCGCGCCAACCGGCCCGGCGGCGTCGTATAGGCAACCGGTCGGTCCCGTGGGCGCAAGCGTTCGCCGATCAAACTGGTCCACCCTGGGTTCGCTCCCTGCCCGTGATCGGTGGGGCGGGGCTCGGAGTATGCGTTCAGGGACCGTCCTGGCAGCGTTCCAGCAAGAGTTCCTGAAGAGCGTCGATCGCCTCGTGCCGGTCAAAGATCGCTTCCCGGCCAGTCAACATGCGCCGCTGCAGGTCGCGGCGGTAATCCGCCTCATGGGCGATGCGCAGGGCGCGTTGCAAATAGTCTGCGCGGTCGCGGGCAACCAAATCTTCCACACCCGCGATTCGGGCCATGGCGGCCGACTGGCGGCCGCGCATGAACTCCCCGGGCAAGGTCACCCAGGGTGACCCTACGGCGAGGGCGTCGAGCGAGGTGTTGCCGCCCGACCAATGCAGGGTATCGAGCACCACGTCGGCCATTTGCAGCAGGGCGCGGAAGCCCAGCGCGTCAGTGCGCGGGAGGAACTTCAATTGACCGCGAGGCGGAATGCCTCGCGCTTGCATGGTGCGGGCAAGACGCGCCACGAAGGCCTGGGTTTTTGCCGGAGCGGGGTCTTGAAACATGAGCACGATGCCCGATGGATCGCGCTCCAGCAGTTCGCAGATGAGCGGATCGTTGTCCGGATGAACTTTGAACAGCGACTGCGGAAGGAGATAAAGCGGCCGATCGGCTGGCAGGCCAAAGGCCTCGCGCGCTGCAGGCGGGGGAAGCGGCGGCAGAGCATAGCGGGTGCCGATGCCCGCAAGCAAGATCACCGACTCCAGGTAATGATCCTTGAAGTTCGCGGGCTCCATCGGTTCGCAACTGAGAAAGGCATCGACGTTGCCAAAGCCCGTGGTCACGGGATGGCCCCAGGCGGCCAACTGCAGCGGCGCCAAGCGAAAAGCCGGCAGCACGCTGACAGTGTGGTCCATGCCGACGTCGGTGAAGATCAAGGCATCGAGCTCGTCGCCGCGTATGGTTTCCGCCGCCGCCTGGGGGGAGCTGCCCAGGCGGCGCGTTACGGTGCTGGATCGAGTCAAGGCTTGCACCACGGCATCGTCGCCGCGATAGAGGTTGTAGTAATAGATTTCGAAGCGCCGAGGGTCGAGATCAGTGAGCCAGGCGCCGAAGTAGTGGCCGACGGTGTGGGCGCGCAGCATGCTGCTGACGAAACCCACGCGCAGGCGCTCGCGTCGGCCTCTTCGCGGCAAGGGCGCGCGCAATTGAGGCGCGATTTGGTCCGCCAGGGTTTCCAGTACCTTGGCCCAGGCCGCCTGCAAGCTGCGATCGTTTTCGCCTTGATAGGCCAGGGCAAAGGTGGAGTAGGCGATTTCGAAGCGCTCTCCCGGCTGCGGTCGGTAGGCATCAGCCAAGCGCTGCAATTGGGCGAGCCCTTCGCCGAAGTTCTTGCGGCTGGCTCGTATCTCGTCCCAAGAGGCAGGGATGTCAGGCAAGCCGAGGCGGCTGGCGATTTGCGCCTTCCAGTCGCGCGGGTGGCGATCGGCGAGCAGCTGGTGCATGTCCCGCGCTCTTGCCCTCTCGCCCACTTCACCCAAAACGCCGGCGTAGAGCCGCAGCGCCTCGACGTGTTCGGGGGCGAGCGCGACCGCTTCGGCCAAAGGCTTGACGGCTTCGGCATAGCGATTGAGCTGCACGTAGCAGCGCCCCAGTTGATAGCGAGCGCCGAAGTCTTGAGTGTCCAGCGCGGCGGCGCGTGCCTGCGCATCGATGGCACCGAGAAGGTCAAAGCGCGCGGCCAGTAATTCGCCCAGATTGCCCCAGGCGCGGGCATAGTTGGAATCGAGGCGCAGCGCTTCGCGCAAAGCGCGCTCGGCATCTTCTTCGCGGCCGAGGGCACGGCAGGAAACGCCCCAATTGTTCCAGAGCTTCGCTTGGTCCGGCTGCAAGGCCAAGGCGCTCTGCCAATACGAAGCGGCTGCGCCGAAGTCACCAAGCTGCTGCGCACATTGGGCGGACAAGTCGAGCAACTCGACCCGCAAGTCCTTGGCCAACTGGGGCGGGTCTTCCTTGAGTGCTTGTTCGAAAGACGCGCGCGCCGCCGCCCACTCACCGGCAGCGCGCTTGGCAAGGCCCAGGAAATAGATCGCCGGCACGGCAGGTGCGCCGCGCTCGAGGGCGCGTTGCGCCAGTGACGCGGCGAACTCGGCGCGCTTCGCCAACAGTGCTTCCCGCGCTCCGGCCAGTAACGCTTCGGGCGAAGCGTCCGGATTGGCCAGGAGGCCCGCGAAACGGGGCTCCAAGCTCGTCGCGCCGGGTGAGCTGGAAGCGTTCATCCGCCTCAGGTTTTGAGTTCGCGCATCAGATCTTCTTCGATCTTCTGCGTCTCGGCGCTGTCGCGCAGTCCGGCGCCGCTCACCAGAAACACGTCTTCGGCTCGGTCGCCCAAAGTGTGGATGCGCGCGCTATGCACTTCCACATGGTGGGTCGCCAAGACGCGGGCGATTCGCGCCAGCAATCCGGTGCGATCGCCGGCGATGATTTCCAGAATGTACTGCTGGCCGTTGTCGTCGGGAAAGAGCGTAATCTCCGGGGTGATGGGGAAGTGGCGAAGGTGGCGGCTGATTCGTCCCGGCGTGGGTTGTTCTGGGGGCGCTTGGGCGATGAGCCTTTGCGTCAACTCATATTCGATGTAGTTGACGATGTCCCGATAGCTGCCCCCGCCGTGCTCGGGGTCCAGCACGACGAAGGTGTCGAGCGCATAACCGTGGCGCGTGGTGTGTATCTTGGCGTCGACGATCGTGAAGCAGATCTTTCCGAAGAAGCCGCAAATTCGGGCGAACAGCTCTTTTTGATCGGGGAGGTAGACAAAGACCTGCAAGCCTTCGCCGGCCGATCCCAACCTTGCTTTCACCACCGGTTCGCGGCGATTGACACGATAGAAAAGATGCCGCGTATGCCAGGCGATTTCGTTGGCGGTATGGCTTTGAAAGTAGGGTGTGTCGAGCTGATCCCACAACGCTTTTTCTTTGCCCGGGGCCACCGCATAGAGGCGCAAGATGTTCGCGGCTTCTTCTTGGCGCTCGGCGAGACTGTCGTGCAGGCTGGCGCTGGCGGCGTCGCCTTCCAACACGCGCCGGGTGGCATGGAAAAGCTCTTCCAGGAGCTTCGCTTTCCAGGCGTTCCACACCTTGGGCCCGGTGCCGCGAATGTCGGCCACGGTGAGCATGTAGAGCGCGGCGAGGCGCCTCTCATTCTCGACCTTGGCAGCGAAAGCGGCGACCACGGTGGGGTCGAAGATGTCCTGCTTTTGCGCCGTGCTGGACATCAGCAGATGCTGCTCCACCAGCCAAGCCACCAAAGCGGCGTCTTCCGCCGGCAGATGGTGCTGGCGCGCAAAGCGAAGGGCGTCGACGCCGCCAAGCTTGGCATGGTCGCCGCCGCGCCCTTTGGCGATGTCGTGAAAAAGCCCGGCGAGGTAGAGCACTTCGCGCCGCTCGAAATCGGCCATCAACCTGCTGCATAGGGGATATTCGTGCGCATGCTGCGCTTCAGTGAAGCGGCGCAGATTGCGCACCACCATGAGGATGTGTTCATCCACGGTGTAAACGTGGAAGAGGTCGTGCTGCATTTGCCCGACGATGCGCCCAAAAGCGGGGATATAGCGCCCCAGCACCCCAAATTGGTTCATGCGCCGTAACTCGTGCAGAATGCCCCGCGCTTGGCGCATGAAGGTGATGAACCGCTGCTGGTTCTCGGGGTCGCGCCGGAACGCATGATCGATGCGATTGCGATTGCGCCACAGCGCGCGCAGCGTGGTCGCAGACATGCCTTTCAATTCGCTGTGCTGCTGCATGCGGATGAAGGCGTCGAGCATGGCACCGGGGCGCTTTTCAAATAACTCGGGGTCGGTGAGGTCGAGCAACTCGTTGCGTATCTCGAAGTCGGCGTCCAGCGGTTGCGCCGGAGCAACCCCGGGCGCAATGCGCGCCTGCATGCTGGCGAGCAGGATGACGTTGAATTGGCGAACCGCTTTTGCCGAGCGGTAATAACGCTGCATCAGGAGTTCACTGGCTCGGCGATGAGCGGTGTCTTTGACGCCCAGATCCGCAGCGAGGCGGGTTTGCAAATCGAACACCAGCCGATCTTCGCGGCGCCCGGCCAGATAATGCAGCCGTATGCGCAAGTGGCTGATGAAATGTTCATGCCGCGCCAAGAGCTGGGCCTCATCTCGCTTCAAAAGCCCGGTGCGTATGAGTTGGGTCCAGCTCTTCGCGATGCCGGCCGCGCGCGCTACCCAGAGCACGGTCTGCAGATCGCGCAAGCCGCCTGGGCTTTCCTTCAAGTTGGGTTCGAGGTTGTAGGCGGTGTCGTGATAGCGCACATGGCGTTGCTGCTGCTCCAAGAGCTTGGCTTCCAAAAAAGCCCGTGCATCCATGGCCTCCGAAAACGCCTGGCGAAACTTCCGCATCAGCTGGGTGCTGCCGGCGAGCAGGCGGTTCTCCAGAAGGGTGGTGCGTATGGTGGTGTCTTGCTGCATCTCTTCGATGCATTCGGGCACCGTACGCACGCTATGCCCGACCTCAAGGCCGACGTCCCAAAGCAGGCCGAGGAACTGCTCGATCAGGCGCCGCGCCGCTCGCTCCGGTTCGCCGGGCAGCAGGATCAGCGCGTCGACGTCGGAGTGGGGGAAAAGTTCGCCCCGCCCGTAACCGCCCACCGCCAGCAAGGTCAAATCGGAAGGCATCGTCGTTTCTCGCCACAGCCCGCGGAGCACTTCGTCCACCAGAATGCGGTGGCGCCGCAGCAGCTTCTGCGGCGTGCCGTGGGCGAGATACTCTTCCTTGAGTGCCAGACGACCTGAAACCAAACGTTCGCGCCAGCGCGCAATGATACTTGCGAGATCGCCGGGCAGCGGCTCGTTCATGGCTCTAGACGAAAGCCGGCGGAGCCGGAGTTCCCGCGGACAGAGTCAACACTTCATAGCCCGTGGGCGTGACCAAGATGGTGTGTTCCCATTGCGCGGAGAGGCTGTGGTCGGCAGTGACGATGGTCCAGCCGTCGGCAAGGCAGCGGATGGCGGCTTTGCCGGCGTTGATCATGGGTTCGATGGTGAAAGTCATGCCCGGTTGCAGCTTCAGACCCATGCCGGCTTTGCCGTAGTGCAACACTTGCGGCTCTTCATGGAATTTGCGCCCGATGCCGTGGCCGCAAAACTCCCGCACCACTGAGCAGCCGTTCTTCTCGGCATGGCCTTGAATGGCGTGGCCGATGTCGCCGAGGTGATTTCCCGGTTTCACCGCCAAGATGCCTTTCCATAGGCACTCCCAGGTGATCTCGCACAGACGCCGCGCGGCGATGGGCGTTTCGCCCACCAGATACATCCGGCTGGTGTCGCCGTGAAAGCCGTCTTTGATGACCGTGATGTCGAGATTGACGATGTCGCCGGGTTTCAACTTGCGCTCGCCCGGAACGCCGTGGCAAACCTGATGATTGACCGAAGTGCAGATCGACTTGGGATAAGGCTTATGGCCGGAAGGCGCGTAGTTGAGCGGCGCCGGCACACACCCTTGCACCTCGACCATGTAGTCGTGGCAAAGGCGGTCGAGTTCACCCGTGGTCACGCCGGGCCGCACGAAGGGAGCCACGTAGTCCAGCACCTCGCCCGCCAGCCGACCGGCTACGCGCATGCGGGCGATGTCATCTTCGCTCTTGATGGCGACTGACATCGCTCAATCTGCGCGCAAGAGTTCGTTGATTCCCGTCTTGGCACGGGTTTGCGCATCCACCCGCTTGACGATCACGGCGCAATAGAGGCTGTATTTGCCGTTGTCTCGCGGCAGCGAGCCGCTCACTACCACCGACCCCGGAGGCACGCGCCCGTAAGTGATTTCGCCCGTGGCTCGGTCGTAAATCGGGGTGCTTTGGCCGATGAACACGCCCATGGAGATAACCGAGTTTTCGCCTACGATCACGCCTTCCACCACTTCTGAACGGGCGCCGATGAAGCAGTTGTCTTCGATGATGGTGGGATTGGCCTGTACCGGTTCGAGCACCCCGCCGATGCCCACGCCGCCGGAAAGATGCACATTCTTGCCGATCTGGGCACAGGAACCGACCGTCGCCCAAGTGTCGACCATGCTGCCTTCATCGACGTAAGCGCCGATGTTCACATAACTGGGCATGAGCACTACGTTGCGGGCGATGAAGGCGCCGCGCCGGGCGGTCGCCGGGGGTACGACGCGAAAACCGCCGGCAGCAAAATCGCCGGCCGAATAATCGGCGAACTTGGTCGGCACTTTGTCGAAATAGCGTTGTTCCCCGCCATGGATCACCATGTTGTCCGACAGCCTGAAAGAAAGCAGCACCGCCTTTTTGATCCACTGGTGGGTGAACCATTCGCCGCCGCGTTTTTCGGCCACGCGCAAGCGTCCTTGGTCCAGCGCCGCCACGGTTTCCTGCACCGCGGCGCGCAGCTCGGCCGATGCGTTTTGCGGGTTGATTGCGGCGCGGTCTTCCCAGGCGCTGTCGATGATGGCTTGATTCGGTGTCATGGTGCTGCTTCTGGAAAAAACGCCATTTTACCGCGCCGCGTTGCCTCGCAGGATGGAATCCAAAAAGCTCAGGCGGTCGGTGGCTTCGGCAATCGCTTTGTCCGTCGGCTTGCCGGCGCCATGCCCGGCGCGGGTTTCGATGCGTATGAGCACCGGGGCGGGGCCGGCTTGCGCGCTTTGCAGAGTGGCCGCGTATTTGAAGCTATGCGCCGGAACCACACGATCGTCGTGGTCTCCGGTGGTGACGAGAGTCGCCGGGTAGGCGCGGTTGTGGCGGATGTTGTGCAAAGGCGAATAAGCCAACAGTGCGCGAAACTCATCCGGGTTCTCCGGAGAGCCGTAATCCGAAGTCCAGGCCCAGCCGATGGTGTAGCGATGAAAGCGCAGCATGTCCATCACCCCGACCTGCGGCAGGGCCGCCGCGAAGAGGTCCGGGCGCTGGTTCACCACGGCGCCAACCAAAAGCCCTCCGTTGCTGCCGCCGCCGATCGCCAGTTGCGCCGGCCGGGTGTAACCCTCGCGAATCAGCCATTCGGCGGCGGCGATGGCGTCGTCGAAGGTGTTCTGCTTCTTGAGCTTTATCCCGCCTTCGTGCCAGGCCCGCCCGTATTCGCCGCCGCCGCGCAGATTGGGCACGGCAAGAACGCCGCCGCGCTCCATCCAGGCCAGTTGCGCAACGCTGAAGAAAGGCGTCAAGGCGACGTTGAAACCGCCGTAGCCATACAAAAAGGTCGGTCGCTGCCCGCCGGGCTGGAGGTCCTTGCGATGGCTGATGAACATCGGCACCCGAGTTCCGTCGCGGCTGGTGACGAAAACTTGCTTGGTGAGATAGGCCTCGGGGTCGAAATCGACTTTGGGCTGGCGCCATACGGAGGCAGCGCGTTGGGCCAGGTTCAAGCGGTAGATCGTCGGGGGGCGCGAAAAGCCGGTGAAAACGAAAAAGGTCTCCTTGCTGTCGATCCGTCCGCCAAAACCTCCGGCGCTACCCACTCCCGGCAAGGCGAGTTCGCTCACGCGCTCACCATCGAGTCGGTGAAAGTAGACCACCGAGCGCGCATCTTTCATGTAGCGGGCGAGAAACAAGCCGCCGACCGCGCTGACGCCGTCCAAGGTGTCCTCGCTTTCGGGAATGAGAATTTGCCACGCACTGGGCGCGGCCTGATCGAGGGAAATGGCCACCAGCTTGCCGCGCGGAGCCTCGCGATCGGTGCGGAACCAGAAACGGCGGCCCTGGCTGCCGACGAATTGATACAAGGCATCCGGCTCGGGCAGGAGTTCGAGCACGGGTTTCTCGGGCTCGCGCAAGAACTTAATGAACACCCGGTTCTTGCGTGCCGTGCCCTGCCACACTTGAATGACCAAGTAGTCGCCGTCTTGCGTGACCAGCGGCGCGAAGCCCCACTCCTTCTGGTCCGGCCGCTCGTAGATCAGTGTGTCGCCTTCTTGCGCAGTGTTCAAGCGGTGCAGATAGAGTTTTTGGTAATAGTTGGCGGCGGCGAGCGCCTGGCCGGCCTGAGGCTCGGCATAGCGCCCATAAAAGAAGCCGCTGCTGTCGCGCAACCAGCTCGGGGCGCTGAATTTCACCCAGCGCAGCACCTCGGGGAGATCTTGACCACCGGCGATGTCCCGAATGCGCCATTCGTTCCAATCGGAACCGCCGCTGGCAAGACCGTAGGCGAGGTAACGCCCGTCGGGGCTCAGCACATAACCGGTAAGGGCGACTGTGCCGTCTTTGCTGAGGGTATTGGGGTCCAACAATACGCGCCCGGCGTCTTTGGGGTCGGCAGTGACGAAAAGCACGCTTTGGTTTTGCAGGCCGTCATTGCGGGTGTAGACATAAACGCCGTTTTCTTCCGCCGGAAGACCAAAGCGCTCGAAGTTCCAAAGTTGGCGCAGGCGCTTGCCGATCGCTTGGCGCTGCGGCAAGGCAGTGAGGAATTGGTCGGTGACGGCGTTTTGGGCAGCGATCCAGGCTTTGGTTTCGGGTGTATCGCCTTGTTCAAGCCAACGGTAGGGGTCGGGTACAAAAACGCCATGCAGGGTGTCGCCTGCGGCGCCTCGCGGACTTGCCGGATACATGGATGGCTCTCCCTGGACACCCGCGGCTACAGCGAACCCGACCACAAGCAGCAAGGCCGCCAGTTTGGCTCTGGGTTTCATTTGCCTCCCTTCGTGAATTCGCCGGCGTAGGCCCAAGTGAATTGGCGCGATTGGAAAAACTTGCGCGTCGCGGCATTGACGTTTGCCGCGCTTTGCGCCGCCAGCTTGCGGTCGATGTCCCCCTCGAAGCGCATCGAGCGGCCGGTGTACAGATTGTCGGCGAGCTGGACTGCCAAGAGGCGATCTTGGGCGCGGTTGAGCCGCCGTTCTTCGAGTATCGCGGCGACGTCGGCTTTGACCTCCTCGGGTTTGAAGCCTTCGCGTTCGACGCGATCCAGTTCTTCCTGGAAGGCGCGCTTGATTCGGTCGAGATTCTGCGGCGCGTGAATCGCGAACAGATACAGCTCGCCGCGTGGTTCGAACGAGCTCGCCTCGAAACCGCTGGTGACGGTATAGGATAGCCCCTCGCGCTCGCGGATCCGCATAGGCAAGCGTCCATGCACGGAACCTCCAAGCAAGTGATTGGCAAGCAGCAGCGCGGCATAGTCGGGGTCGGTATCCCGTACCGGGAATTCCATCGCCGCCATGGCCGCGGCATTGGCTTTGTCAGGCGTCTCGATCTGGAGCACTTTCGCCGCGATCTCCTGATAGGGCCTGGGCACCCGTTGGTATGGCGAGGTGCTGCGCCAGTCGCCGAGCAAGCGTTCGAGATCGGCTTTCACCTGGTCCGCGTCGAAATCCCCCACCAAAGCCAATTCGGCGTGGCTTGCGCCATAAAAGGTCTGGTAGAAGCGCAGCAGATCATCGCGCTTGACTCGGCTGAAGTCCTCGAGCATTTCTTCGAAGCTCGGGTGGTAGCGCACATCCCCGCGCGGGTGGCGATTGAAGTGGCGCTGCAGGGCGTTGGCGACGATGGCGTCGGGTTCTCCCCGGCTGCGCTCCACTGCGGCGGCCCGCTCTTCGAGCAATTGTTTGAACTCGTTTTCAGCCAAAGCCGGCTGGCGGAGCATTTCAGCAATCAAAGCCAGGGTCTGCGGCAGGCCGGGGCGCAGCGTCTCCCACGTGATGGTGAGTTCGGTTTCGCTGCCGCTCACCTCGATTTCGGTGCTCAGTTCGTCAAAGGCCTCTTGCAAAGCTTCGCGGTTGCGCAGGCGCGTCCCGCGCTGAAACATATCCGCCAGCAGCAAACCGGCTGGCGCTTTGCCGGAAAGCGAGTTCGCATCGCCAAAACGCAATTGCAGCACGCCATGAACCGCGGCGCCGCGAGTCCTTTTGGGCAACAGGGCGTATTTGAGACCCGCCGGAAGCTGGCCGCTTAGGGTGCGCCGGTCGATGTTCTCGGGGCTGGCGTCGAAGGCCTCGCCCGCCGCCGCGCCGTCGCTCCCCTTGAACCCCAGGACCGTGGCGGCAGCATCGACCTTGGCCGGCATCGGGGCTCGGTCGGGTTGGGCCACCGGCTGGAACACTCCCAGAGTTCGATTGGCGGGTTTGAAGTAGGCCATGGCGACGCGCTGCGCGTCCGCAGCAGCAACCTGCTTCAAGCGGTCCCTTTGCAGGAAGAAAAGGCGCCAGTCACCCTTGGCAATCGCTTCGGAGAGCGCTACCCCGAGTTTTTCGGGATCGTTGACGACTTGGTTGTAGCCCTTGAGCATGCGGGCCACCGCGCGCTTCACCTCGCGCTCGGTGATCGGTTCCTGGGCGAGGTTCTCCACCGTGGCCAGGATCACCTCGCGCGCTTGGTCGATATTTCCGCCGGGCCGCAATTGCGCCCCGAAATAAGCGACTCCCGGTTCACCCAGAGAGTAGTCCTGGGCGAACACGCTTGCCGCGAGTTGGGTCTCCACCAGGCGTTTGTGCAAGCGCCCGGTAGGAACATCACCCAAGGCGCTGCCGGCGACCAGCAGGGCAGGGTAGTCCGGGTGCGCTCCGGGCATGACGTGGTAGGAGGCGGCGAGGTATTGCACTTCACCGACCCGTCTCAAGGTGACGCTGCGCTCGCCATCCTGCACCGGATCCAGGGTATAAGTGGTTTCGATCTTGCGCTTGGGGCGGGGCAGCGGGCCAAAGAACTTGGCGATCAGCTGCAGCGCACGGGCTTGATCGAACTTGCCCGTTAGCGTGAGCACGGCGTTGTCGGGCTGGTAATACTTGCGATAAAACGCCCTCAAGCGCTCGATGTTTACGTTCTCGACATCGCTGCGCGCGCCGATGGTCGATTTGCCGTAGTTGTGCCACAGATACGCGGTGGAAAGGATGCGTTCGATCAGGATGTTGCGCGGCTCGTTTTCACCCATTTCCATTTCGTTGCGAACCACCGTCATTTCCGCGTCGAGGTCCTTTTTGTCGATCTTGGAATGGAGCATGCGGTCGGCTTCCATGCGCAGCGCCCATTGCAGATTGTCGTCCTTGGCCGGAAAGCTCTCGTAATAGTTGGTGCGATCGAACCAGGTGGTGCCGTTGAAGTTCATGCCCCGCTTACCTAGCGCCTCCATCAGGTTGCCGCTGGTGGGGGTGCCCTTGAACAGCAGGTGTTCCAGCAAATGTGCCATGCCGGTTTCGCCATAGTTCTCCATGCGAGACCCGACCAGATAGGTGATGTTCACCGTGACCGTGGCTTTGCTCTGGTCCGGGCCGAGCAAAACGCGCAATCCGTTGGCCAAGCGGTATTCGGTAATGCCTTCGGCGCTTGCCGTTTGGGTGACGCCGGTCGGGAGTTTTGCGGCGTGGGTGTAGGGCGCAAACATCGCCCAGCTGGCGATGGCAAACAAAGCGGGCAAGAGTTTCACGGACGGCTCCCGTCAACAATTTGCGGCAAAGCGCGGATTATCCGGTCTGGCGCGGCAAATGCAAGGCGGGCGGAGGAACTTTGGCCCGCCCTGCGAAATTTGGCCGCGAGTCGGTAAGGTCTCAAGTCTTCGCATGTCTGGACAAGAAGTGAGTCGAAGAGACGGTTTTGGCGGATCTACAAGGGGGCACTCCCCTCAAACTTGGCGGGGGACAAACAGGACGGGGCCTCTCCCCTTGCAGGCACGAGGGTTTGTTTGCCGTCTTCGTTCGTTCCGGCGCCGCACCTGCCGCCACGCGACCCACTTTGGTTCCGGCTGGTCCGGCTTAGGCGACGCTGGCTTGCAGCGCCAGGATCGTATGGGCTGGTCCGCTGAAGAATAGCCCGGCGAGCCGATGCGAGACTACATTTGCTTAAACAAATGCGCAAAGCTGCGGCTTACCAGCAGTGACTCCGGCCTACCGGCAAGGCGCACTACCGGTTGCTCGCGCTGATCCCGGCCTACGCTGGCAATTGCTTTGGCGCTGACGATGGTGCTGCGATGGATTTGCCAGAACTGCTCGGGGTCGAGTTCTTCGACGAGCTCCTTGATGGTCCGCTTGATGTGGGCCTCGCCTTCGCGGGTGACCACCTTGGTGTATTTGTCTTCGGACTGGAAGTAGAGCACGTCGCCGACATGGATGAGTTTCAAGGTCGGGCCCAGCGAAGCTTTGATCCAAGTGAGCCGCGAACCCGGGGACCCCAGTTGTTTGGCGAGGCGGTCCAGCAAAGCGTCAAGCGCAGGCGGCGGCTCGACCAGGCGCGCTTTGGCCCGGTCGACGGTGATCCGGATGCGTTCCGCCGTCACCGGTTTGAGAAGGTAGTCGACTGCGCCTTGTTCGAAGGCCTCGACGGCATATTGATCGTAGGCGGTGACAAAAACCACGTGACAACGGCCGCTCAGTTCACGCGCCGCCTCCAGACCGGTTTTGACCGGCATCTGGATGTCGAGGAAAGCGATTTGCGCTTGAGTGGCTTCGAAAAGGGCGACGGCTTGTTCGCCGTTTTCCGCTTCGGCCACGATTTCGAGTTCGGGCCACACTTGCGCCAGCCGATGGCGCAATTGCGCGCGCAGCAGGGGTTCGTCCTCAGCGATCAGGGCACGAATTGGGGTCATAGGGGATCTCCACCGTCGCTTCGGCACCGCCCGCCGCACCCTGTGCGAGCGTCAGTTTCGCGCCTTCGCCGTACAGCGCCGCGAGCCGTTCCCGGATATTGGCCAGACCCAGCCCTTGGCCGAGCGCTTCGCCCAAACCCTTGCCGGTGTCGCGCACGACCAGTCGCAACAAGCCCTCGTGAGCTTGGGCGCCAACGGCGATGCGACCGCCCGCGGCGGCCGGTTCGATGCCGTGTTTCACGGCGTTCTCGACCAGGGAAAGCAGCACCATAGGCGGAAAGGATACTCCGGCGAGTGCCGCCGGGATATCGACTTCGAACTGCAGCCTGGCGCCCATGCGCATTTGGATGATCGATAAATAAGCCTGGGCAAGCTTGGCCTCTTGGCCCAGCGTGGTGCTCGCCTCGCGCAGCTGCGGAATGGCGGCGCGCAGGTATTGAATGAGGTTCTCCAGCATGGACGCGGCGCGGGGCGGGTCGGTCTCGACCAGGAATTGCACGTTCGATAGCGTGTTGAACAAAAAATGGGGCTCGATCTGCGCCTGCATCAACTTCAATTGCGCTTGCGCCGCCTGGCGCCCCAAACGCTCCCGCTCCGATTCGGCCCGGTGCAAGGCCGCTGCGGTCACCGATTCGCGCAGCCGGGTGTGAAAAAACACGCTCACTAGGAACCCATACATGCTGGCCCAGAGCATGGTGAACAAAAAGCGGTGGTAGTCGCGCGTTACCACGCTCCATTCGTACTGCTTGACCACGATCACCAGCACCATGCCCACGGCAGTGCCCAGCAGCACGGCCAGAACCAACTGCCGCATCGCATGGCGGTGCTCCCAGGGCCGAAAGCAATTGATGAAATAGGCGATGGCGAAGCCGAAGGAATGGGCCGAAATCAAAGGATGCCAGAAGGATCGCGTGTCCTCTATGCTCATCAAGGCCGCAATGGCGGTGTTGATGCCAGCGATGAGCAGCACGGTCTGGAGCTTCGCTTCGAAGCCCCGGCGGAACCAGGCAAGTAGTGCAATGGCGTTCATGGAGTTGATGATAGCGCGAAGGTTTCACCATTTCTTGCCAGGCGACTGGGGGTAGCCGGAACGGACCAAATGCGGTCTGAGGGGATGGAAAGCGCTTGGCCTGGCTTGCGGCCCCAAGGTCGCAGCCTGCTCGACCCTTCGCTTCGGTCCGCGGGTTCTCGGTAGCTGCGCTGAAGACGACCTTCTGGCTGTGGGATAATCGCCTCGCGATCGAGTCTACCCCCCCATGCCATGACCCTGCGCCCCTTGGCTCCGCCCCTAGCCGTTCTCGCTCTTTTGGCGAGCGCGGCGGTATGGGGGGTAATCTGGTACCCCTATCGCCTGCTGCGCGAGGCGGGTGTCGGCGGCGAACTGGCCACCTTGCTTACCTATCTCACGGCCCTGATCGCAGCCTTGCCGCTGGCCGCCAAAGAAGGCCTGCGAATCGTTCGCCCCGGGCTCTTGCTGGCGATCGCCGTTGCCGGAGCCGCCGCCAATCTCGGTTACGTGCTGGCTCTGCTCGACGGCCGGGTAATGGTGGTTCTGCTGCTCTTTTACCTTGCTCCGGTTTGGACCCTGCTCCTGGCCCGATGGGTTCTGGGCGAGCAGGCAACACACCATGGCCTGGGGATCGTGTTACTGGCCTTTTCTGGCGCGATGATCATGCTTTGGCGCCCGGAAATCAGCAGCTGGGCAGTGGGCCTCCCGGAGTGGCTGGGCCTAGCGGCTGGTTTTGCCTTCGCTTTGTGCAACGTGCTCTTGCGGCGTGGTCGCGAAATCCCCTTGGGAACGCGCACGGTGGCGCTTTTTGCCGGCGTCGTTGCGCTGGCCGCAATCGTCTGGCAATGGCGGGGAGGGGAGGGCGCAAAGGTGGTTTCGCTCAGTGCCGAGGTCTGGTGGGTGCTGGTGAGCATAGGGCTCATCTTGATGGTCGCCAACTTGGTGCTGCAATTTGGTCTGGCGAGAGTGAGCGCGAATCGCGCCATCGTCATTCTGCTCGCGGAGTTGCCGATCGCGGCACTGGCCGCGTATGCGCTGGCCGGCGAGCATCTGCGCTGGACCGATGCCGCGGGTGGCGCGCTGATCGTGCTTGCCTGCCTGGCATCAGCCAGGGCAGGAGAAGAATCGTTGCCTAGCCGGCTGTCCAAACCGCGGGGGCTCGTGCCATGAATTCGCAGCGTGCTTGGCGAGGTTTGGCCCGGCTGGCTTTGGCGGCGAGTTTCGCTCTCCTGGCCTGGGTAATCGCCTTTTGGTTTTGGCAATGGTCGGCACCGGGGTACATCGGTCGCGCAGCGGGCTCGCCTGAAGCGCCCTCGGAGGTGGTCTTGGCCAGCGGAATTTTCGGTCCTCCGGCCGGGCGGGGCAGCGCAGACGCAGGCGCTGGGGAGCCGGTCGCCCGCGGCGACTGGCATCTTGTCGGAGTCCTCGCCGAACCGGGGGGCCGCGGCTGGGCTTTGCTCAGACTGGGCCGGGGCGGGGTCAAACTCCTGCGCGAGGGTCAGGAAATCGAACCGGGCAGCCGCTTGGTAAAGGTTTTGCCTGCAGCGGCGGAGATCAGCAGGGCAGGCGAGAAGAGCATACTTGCGCTGCGCACTCCCGAATCGCTGCGGGCGGCGCCCGTTGCAAAAAACCTGGGCAGTGGCGGTTGCCCCTTGAGCACGGAGGAGCGCAAGCGTGCCTATTTCGTCCGACCCGAACTCCTGCCGGGCCTCGCCCAGAGTTTAGATGCGACCCGCAAACTTTTTCGGCAGGAAGGCAGCGCTTGGGTGGTGAATCAGATTGATCCGGCGCTCGCCGCGCTGGGTCTGGCCGCGGAAGACCGGATTGAAAAGGGCAATGGTGTGCCCTTGCACAACGAAGATGCGCTGCGCGGCGCCATCGTCGAGCCGGTGATGCAGAACCGGGTTTTGCGCCTGACCGGAACGCGCGGCGGCAAGCCGCGCGAGTGGATTTACGTCAACGCGGCGATTTGCGGCGCTTAGGGAAGGTGGTCGAGCAAGTCTCGGATGCGCGCCAAATGCGCCGTCGCCGGCCAGGTATCGGGTTGCTCGGATTCGCCGATGTAGCCATAACGGGCAACCATGCCCAACATACCGGCGCGCTGCGCTGCTTCCATGTCGCGTTCTCCGTCGCCGACGTAAACGCAATGCGCGGCGGGCACGGCAAGCGTTCGGGCGGCATGCAGCAGGGGTTCCGGGTGCGGTTTGGGATGGGTGGTGGTGTCGCCGCAAACGACGCACCCCGGGCGCCGGGCGAGGCCCAATCGCTCGAGCAAAGGGAAGGTGAGGTACTCGACTTTGTTGGTGACGATGCCCCAAGGCAGGCGACGGTTTTCCAAGGCGCTGAGCACTTCGGCCGCGCCTTCGAAAAGGCGGGTCTCGACGCACAGCGCATCTTCATAGAAATCGAGAAAAGCTTGGCGCAAGCCGCCGAAGCGCGGATCTTGCGGAGTCACGCCAAAACCCTCGGCAAGAAGCCCGCGGGCACCATGCGAGGCATGCGGGCGCAGGCGCGCAAAAGGCAGCGGCGAAAGGTCCTCTTGCTGGCGCAGACGATTGAGCGCGGCGGCGAGATCGGCCGCGGTATCGACGAGGGTGCCGTCGAGATCAAATAACACCGCGTCGATTCGATTCTCAGTCACGGCGACAAACCAGGAGGTAATTGACCGAAACGTCCTCTCCCAGGCGGTAACTGCGCGAGAACGGGTTGTAGCTCATGCCCTTTACGGCCTGGGTTACCAGGCCGGCCTCGCGCGCAAAGCTTGCGAGCTCCGCAGGCCGCAGGAATTTGCGGTAGTCGTGGGTGCCTTTGGGCAGCAGGCCCAAGACGTACTCGGCGCCCAGCACGGCGAAAAGATAAGACTTCGGATTCCGGTTCAGGGTAGCGAAAACGACCGTTCCTCCACGCTTGGCAAGAGCGGCGCAGGCGCCCACAGTTTGCGCCGGATCCGGCACGTGTTCCAGCATTTCCATGCAGGTCACGAGATCGAATGTGCCTGGCGCCTCGCGGGCGAAATCCTCCGCCGACACGAGGCGGTAATCGACTTGAGCGCCGGTTTCCAAGGCGTGGAGCTTGGCCACGCCCAGGGGTTTTTCTCCCAGGTCGATCCCGGTCACTGCGGCACCTCGCCGGGCCATGGCCTCTGAAAGAATACCGCCGCCGCAGCCGACGTCCAGCACCTGCTTGCCTGCGAGTCCGTGACTCACCTCTTCGATGTAGGCGAGTCGAATCGGATTGATGTCGTGCAGCGGCTTGAATTCGCTGCTTGGATCCCACCAGCGATGGGCCAGCTTGGCGAATTTGGCGAGTTCTGCCGGATCGGCATTTGCGGACTTCATTTCAAGCGCTCCTGCCAGAAACTGACCCGGCTTCGCAAGTCTTCGGATGAAATGCGAGTCAGCGAACGTTCTTCGAGCACCCTGACTCCGGCGACCCATACGTCGCTCACCTCATTGCGGCTGGCGGCATAGACGAGATGCGAAACCGGGTCGAAGCAAGGCACAAGCTCCAAAGCGCCGAAATCGACAGCGATCAGATCAGCCGCCTTGCCCGCCTCCAGCGAGCCGATTTCCGCCTCCCAGCCCAGCGCTTTTGCGCCGCCCAGAGTGGCCGCGTAGAGGGCTTGCGCCGCCGGCATGGTGGCCGCGTCGCCGCTCGCCCCTTTGGCCAGGAGGGCTGCCAGGCGCATCTCTTCAAAAAGGTCGAGGCGATTGTTGCTGGCGGCGCCGTCGGTGCCCAAGGCGAGGTTGAGTCCGGCGGCAAGCATGGCGGCAACCGGCGCGATGCCGCTGGCCAGCTTCAAGTTGGAGCTGGGGCAATGGATGGCGCTGGCGCCGCGCTCGCGCAACAAGCTCATTTCTTCGGGCCGCAGATGGACTGCGTGGATGGCTTGAAACCCGGGGCCTACCGCGCCGAGGTCGGCCAAGCGGGCTAGGGGCCGCTTGCCGCAGGTCTTGAGGCTGTCGGCGATTTCTTGCGCGGTTTCATGCAAATGGATCTGCACCGGAAGGTTGAGCTGTTCAGCGTAGGTGACGATGCGCTCCAGGGTGGCATCGCCCACGGTATAGGGTGCGTGCGGGGCGAGGGCAAACGCCAGCAGGGGATCATCGCGGAACTGATCGCGCATGGCCAAGCCCTTGCTGAGGTAATCCGCCGGATCGGCGGCATAGGGCGTGGGAAAATCGAGCACCGCGAGGCCGATCATGGCGCGCATCCCGGCGCGACGCAAACTCGCCGCCGTGGCCTCGGGGTAGAAATACATCTCGTTGGTGCAGGTGATTCCGCCGCGAAGCATTTCCGCCGCCGCCAGCAGACTGCCGTCGGCCACGAATTCAGGCGAAACGAACTTGCCTTCGCGCGGCCAGATATGTTCTTTGAGCCAGCGATCCAAGGGCAAATCGTCAGCGACGCCGCGCAGCAGCGCCATAGCCGCATGCCCGTGCGCATTGACTAAACCGGGCAGCAAGGCGTGCTGAGGAAAGCTCTCCACCGCCTTGGCGGCAAACCGCTCCTGCGCCTGGGCAGTCGGAAGAACCGCCAAGATGCGCCCGCGGTCGATGACCAGGCTGTGCTCGGTCAAAACGCCGTCCGCCGCCACTGGGATCACCCAGCGCGCATCGAGACGCAGATCGACGGTTGGCAAGTCACTCATGTGGCAGGAACAAAAAGGCCCCGCGCGAGCGAGGCCTTGGTGCTGAATGTGGAGGCGCCGGTTACTTGGGTACCGCTTCGCCCTTCACCTCGACTTCGACGCGGCGATGCGGTTGCAGGCAGGCGATCAAGTCTTTGCGCTTGGTCTGGTCGCACTTCACGCCGGGGACGGGTTGGGTTTTGCCCATGCCCAGGGTCTCGATCTTGTCCTTGGGCACTCCGGCGCCGGCCAGATGCTCCTTGACCGCGTTGGCGCGCTTCTCGGAGAGCTTCTGGTTGTATGCCTGGGAGCCGAGGCGATCGGTGTGGCCGGTGACCAGCACCAGCTCGAGCTTCTGCACTTCCTTGAGCCGGGCGACGACCTCGGTGTCGAGCGCTTTTTTGCCCTCGGGCTTGAGGACGGCCTTGTCGAAATCGAAAAGCGCCTTGGAGGACAAGGTGATTTTCTTCACCTGCGGCTTGGGCGGTTCGGCGGGCTTGGGCGGCTCCGCCACTTTTGGCGGTTCGGCGACCTTGGGCGAGGCGGCTTTGGGCGGCTCGGGCTTCTTCACCAGGTCGGGGTCGCACTCGGCGATGGCCATGGCGGGTGTCCAGAACCCAGTGCGCCAGCACAGATTGGTGCCGCTGCGCACGACGTTCGGATTGGGCTTGCCGGAATTATCCAGCACATAGCCGCTATTCTTGGGATCGGCCTGAGCGATTGCCAGGCCTGAGCACAGCGAGGCGGCGGCAAGGCCGCTCAAAACGCTAGCCAACAAGCGAAGTTTCATTGTTTTGCCCCTTAGCACAAGAATGAATGTGATCCGCACCACGAATCGGTGATGTTCTGCCTGGAAGAAGCGCCCCTGATGCACCTCTTGCGCCTTCCTTGATCCAGCCAGCCTGACGGGCGGACTATAACATAGCGATCAAGCCCTTGCCAAACGCGCGGCAAGTCGCTCGCGTTGCCGGCACCAAAAAGCGCGGCCTTTCCTGGCGAACGCAAGACGATGATCAGCTCAGCGTCTTTGGCTGCAAAGCCACAACGACGACCCCACGATGCCGAGAGTGTCATGCTAAACTTCTCCGTTTTGAGCACTCGCCGGTTACGACTTCGGCGGCATATTTTTGTTGTCGCAGCCGGCTCAAAGCAGAGTATCCATGGAGCAGTTCGCCAAAGAAACTATCCCCGTCAGCCTCGAAGCCGAAATGCGGCATTCCTACCTCGATTACGCGATGAGCGTGATCGTTGGGCGGGCTTTGCCCGATGTGCGCGACGGACTGAAACCGGTGCATCGTCGTGTGCTTTTCGCCATGCACGAGGCCAACAATGTGTGGAACCGGCCCTATGTGAAATGCGCGCGTGTGGTCGGTGACGTGCTCGGTAAGTATCACCCGCACGGCGACTCGCCTACCTACGAGGCGCTGGTGCGCATGGTGCAGGATTTCTCTCTGCGCTATCCCTTGATCGACGGGCAGGGCAATTTCGGTTCCGTCGATGGCGATGCCCCGGCGGCCTATCGCTACACCGAGTGCCGCCTGCGCAAGATCTCCGGTGAGATTTTGGCCGACATCGACCAGGAAACCGTCGATTTCGTGCCCAACTACGACGGCAAGGAGATGGAGCCGACGGTTCTGCCGACGCGGATTCCCAATCTCCTTGTCAACGGCTCATCCGGCATCGCCGTCGGCATGGCGACGAATATCCCGCCTCATAATCTGCGCGAGGTCGTGGACGGCTGCCTGGCGCTGCTTGCCAATCCGGGCATCGGCATCGATGAACTGATCGACATCATCCCCGCGCCGGACTTCCCCACCGCCGGCATCATCTACGGTACCGACGGCGTCAAGGAGGCCTACCGCACCGGGCGCGGTCGAGTGATCATCCGCGCCCGGACTCATCTCGAAGACCTCGAAAAAGGCGGGCGTCAGGCGATCATCGTCGACGAGCTGCCTTACCAGGTCAACAAAGCCAACCTGTTGGTCAGGATCGGCGAGCTGGTACGCGAGAAGAAGATCGACGGCATTTCCGATCTGCGCGACGAATCCGACAAATCCGGCATGCGCGTGGTGATTGAGCTCAAGCGCGCCGAGCTGCCCGAAATTGTGCTCAACAATCTGTACAAGCAGACACAGCTTCAGGACAGTTTCGGAATCAACGCCGTGGCTCTGGTGGACGGCCAGCCGCGGCTCTTGAATCTCAAGCAGCTCTTGGAGTGTTTCATCATCCATCGCCGCGAGGTGGTGGTCCGCCGCACCCGCTTCCAATTGCGCAAGGCGCGGGAGCGAGGCCACATCTTGGAAGGCCTCGCGGTGGCGCTTTCCAACGTGGACGAGATCATCGCTCTGATCAAGGCGGCGCCGACGCCGGCCGAAGCCAAAGTCCAGTTGATGGCTCGCCAATGGCGCTCGCCTCTGGTGGAGGAGATGCTCCGCCGGGCCGACGCGGACAGCTCGCGCCCGGAAGGCCTTTCGGCCGAATTCGGCTGGTCCGGCAAAGGCAAGGACGGCGGTTATCGCCTGTCCGAAGCCCAGGCGCAGGCCATACTCGAACTGCGCCTGGCTCGCCTCACCGGCCTCGAGCAAGACAAAATCGTCGGCGAATACAAAGAAGTGATGGCGCAGATTGCGGATCTGCTCGATATCCTGGCCAAGCCGGCGCGGGTCACCGAAATCATCGTCAAGGAGCTCAAAACGGTGCGCGAGCAGTTCGGCGATGACCGCCGCTCCGAGATTCTGGCCCAAGGCGAGGAACTCTCGATGGAGGACCTCATCACCCCTGCCGACATGGTGGTGACGCTCACCCACTCGGGTTACGTCAAGGCCCAGCCGATCGATGAATACCGGGCGCAGAAACGCGGCGGGCGCGGAAAACAAGCTGCGGCGACCAAAGAAGACGACTTCATCGACCAGCTTTTCATCGCCAACACCCACGACTACATCCTGTGTTTCTCGAATCGGGGCCGCGTCTATTGGCTCAAAGTGTACAACGTGCCGCAAGGCGGGCGGTCGAGTCGCGGGAAGCCGATCAACAACCTGGTGCCGCTGGAGGACAACGAGAAAATCACCGCCATTTTGCCGGTGAAAGAGTTCTCGGAATCGAAGCACGTCTTTATGGCAACAGCCTTGGGCACGGTGAAAAAGACAGCGCTTTCCGAGTTTTCCCGGCCGCGGCCTTCGGGCATCATCGCCGTCGGGCTCGACGAGGGCGACTATCTGATCGGCGTGGCGCTCACCGAAGGGTCCCACGACGTGATGCTCTTTTCCGACGGCGGCAAAGCGGTGCGTTTCGACGAGAACGATGTCCGCCCCATGGGCCGTGCCGCGCACGGGGTGAGGGGCATGAAGCTTGCCGAAGGCCAGACCGTGATCGCGCTTCTGGTTGCCGACGGCGAAGACCAGGCGGTGCTGACGGCAACGGAGAACGGTTTCGGCAAACGCACGCCTATCGTCGAGTACACCCGCCATGCCCGCGCCACCCAGGGCATGATCGCCATTCAAACATCCGCGCGCAACGGCAAAGTTGTTGCCGCCACCTTGGTCAGCGCCGACGACGAGATCATGTTGATCACCACCGGCGGCGTACTGATACGCACCCGCGCCAAAGAAATCCGGGAAATGGGCCGAGCCACGCAAGGGGTCACGCTGATCAATCTTGGCGCCGGAGAGCGTTTGGCGGGTTTGGGCAAAGTCGTCGAGACCGACGAAGAATCTTGATCGGCAAGAGAATCACCTAGCGGAGTTCTACACCATGAATCGCGTCATCAACTTCAGTGCAGGTCCGGCAGCTTTGCCGGTGGAAGTGCTCAAACGGGCGGCCGAAGAAATGCTCGATTGGCACGGCAGCGGCATGTCGGTGATGGAAATGAGCCATCGCGGCAAGGAGTTCATCAGCATCGCCGAGAAGGCCGAAGCCGACTTGCGCGAGCTGATGGGCATTCCCGCCAGCTACAAGGTGCTGTTCTTGCAGGGCGGTGCGATTGGGCAGAACGCCATCATTCCGATGAATTTGCTCCGCGGCAAAAACTCGGCCGATTACGTCAATACCGGCGAATGGTCCAAGAAGTCGATCAAGGAAGCGAAGAAATATTGCGCCGTCAACATCGCGGCCAGCGCCGAGGACAAGAACTTCACCTATGTTCCACCGCGCGAATCCTGGAAGCTATCGAAGGACGCCGCTTATGTGCACATCTGTGCCAATGAGACGATCGGCGGCGTAGAGTACAACTGGGTGCCGGACACCGCAGACGTGCCCCTGGTGGCTGACATGTCTTCGAACATCCTCTCCCGCCCGATCGAGGTCAGCAAATTTGGCTTGATCTATGCCGGCGCGCAAAAAAATATCGGTCCGGCCGGCCTCACCCTGGTGATCGTTCGAGAAGACCTCATCGGCCAGGCCCTGGCCATCACGCCTTCAGTTTTCGACTACAAGCAGCAGGCGGAAAACGATTCCATGCTCAACACGCCTTCCACCTACGGTATCTACATCGCCGGTTTGGTGTTCGATTGGTTGAAGGGCAAGGGCGGCTTGGCGGCCATCGAACAGCACAACCTCGCCAAAGCCAAGGTGCTGTACGATTTTCTGGATTCCAGCAGCTTCTACTCGAGCCCGGTGGCGAAACCCGACCGTTCGCGCATGAATGTCCCCTTCAAACTGCCCGATGAGGCGCTCGATGAAGAGTTCCTCAAGGGAGCGAAGGCGAGAGGCATGGTGCAACTCAAGGGCCATCGCTCGGTCGGTGGGATGCGCGCTTCGATCTACAATGCCATGACGATGGAAGGCGTCCAGGCTTTGGTCGAGTACTTGCACGAGTTTGAAGCCAAGAAGGGTTAGGCCATGGAGCAGCGCTTTCGCATTCTCACCCTCAATCAGATTGCGCCCATCGGTCTGAAGCGCCTGCCCGAAGCGCACTACGTTTCGGGCAAAGAGCTGACCGACCCGGACGCCATCTTGGTGCGCTCGCAGGACATGCACGCCATGACCATTCCCGCCTCGGTGAAGGCCATCGCGCGGGCCGGGGCCGGCACCAACAATATCCCGGTGGCCGCCATGAGCCAACGCGGCGTGCCGGTATTCAATGCCCCGGGGGCGAATGCCAACGCGGTGAAAGAACTGGTGCTCGCGGGCATGTTGCTGGCGGCCCGCAACATCGGGCCGGCGCTCGACTTCGTGCGTGGCCTGAGCGGCGACGACAAGGCGCTGCACGAAAAAGTGGAAGAGGGCAAGAAACATTTTGCGGGAATCGAGTTGCCGGGCCATACCCTGGGTGTCGTGGGTCTAGGCAAAATCGGCGCCCTGGTGGCGGATGCCGGCATCAAGCTCGGCATGAATGTGATGGGCTTCGATCCGGAGATCACGGTCGATGCCGCCTGGAGCTTGCCGGCGCAAGTGCGCAAGGCCCATTCTCTGGAAGAGCTTCTGCGCGCCGCGCAATTCCTCACCGTCCATGTGCCCCTGGTGCCGGCCACCAAGAGGCTGATCGATGCCCGAAGGCTCGATTTGTTGCCGCCGGGGGCGATACTGCTGAACTTCGCCCGCGCCGAAGTCGTGGATGACGCTGCCGTGGCCCAGGCGCTCGAAACCCGGCGGTTGAAGTACTACATCTGCGACTTTCCCGCCGAGCGCCTGCAGGGCAAGCCGGGTGTGGTGGCACTGCCGCATCTGGGCGCATCGACGCGGGAAGCGGAAGACAATTCGGCGGTGATGGTGGTCGACCAGCTGCGGGATTACCTCGAACACGGCAACATCCAGAATGCTGTCAATCTTCCCGGTGTGGTGATGAGCCGCGAGTCGCCATTTCGCTTGGGCATCGCCAATTCCAACGTGCCCAATATGGTGGGTCAGATTTCGACTGCGCTTGCCGCTGCCGGCCTCAACATCCACAACATGCTCAACAAGTCCAAGGGAGACCTCGCCTATACCCTGGTCGATGTCGATAGCCCAGTCACGCCTGAAGTGATCCAACAAATCAAAGCCATCACTGGCGTGCTGTCGGTGCGCTATCTGCCGGCGGGGGCAACCGGCGGCTGAAATCGTCATGACCGACGTCGATCAAGCAGCGCTTGCTGCGCACCGCGCCGAAATCGACCGTATCGACCGGCAGCTACTGGCGCTTCTGAGCGAGCGTGCCAGTCACGCCCATGCCATCGGGCAAATCAAGGGGGGCACGGCTGCCTATCGGCCCGAGCGGGAAGCCCAGATTCTGCGGCGGGTGGCGGCCGAGAACCCCGGACCTTTGCCGGACGACGCGGTGCAGTCCATTTTCCGCACCGTTATCGGCGCCTGCCTCGCATTGGAAAGACGGTTGCGGGTGTCCTACCTCGGCCCCCCGGGCACCTTCAGCCATGCCGCAGTCGAGCGGCATTTCGGAATCCTGCCGGATGCGACGCCCGAAACCAGCATCGACGAAGTGATTCGGGCGGTGGAAAGCGGGCGGGCCGATTACGCCGTGGTGCCGGTTGAGAACTCCACCGAAGGCGCGGTCGGTCGAACGCTGGACCTGATGCCGCAATCCTCGCTTCGGGTCTGCGGCGAAATCGAGTTGCGGGTACAGCAGAACCTCCTCAGCCGGGCAGGAAATCTCGCCGCGCTCAAGCGCGTCTATTCACACCCTCAGTCTTTTGCCCAATGCCAGGATTGGCTGTTGCGCCACTTGCCCGAAGCGCAACGTGTTCCGGTTGCTAGCAATGCCGAGGCGGCGCGCCTGGCGGCGCTCGATAGTGATGCGGCGGCGATCGCGGGCGAAAATGCCGCGCTGATTTATGGGCTCGAGATCTTGGTGCCTCACCTCGAGGATGAGCCCAATAACACCACCCGGTTCTGGATTCTGGGCGCGCAAGAGGTCGCTCCCTCCGGCCAAGACAAGACCTCGCTGGTGCTCTCCGCGCCCAATCGCCCCGGCGCGGTCTACCACCTGCTCGAGCCCTTTGCGCGCAACGGCGTGAGCATGACCCGGCTGGAATCGCGTCCGGCGAAAGCAGGCATTTGGGAGTACGTGTTTTTTGTCGATGTTGAAGGGCACCAGAACGATGCCAAAGTTGCCGCCGCGGTCTCCGAGTTGCGGCAGGCCACGGCTTACGTGAAGGTGCTGGGTTCCTATCCCTCGGCTGGTAAATTAAAGTGATTTATCTAAAAGGATTCATAAATGGCTGATATTAAAACTGTCGCTCCCCAATATATCCAGGCGATACAACCCTATCAGCCGGGCAAGCCGATTTCCGAACTGGCCCGCGAATTGGGTCTGTCCGACATCATCAAGCTCGCTTCGAATGAAAATCCCCGCGGACCTAGTCCCGCAGCGATCAAGGCCATTCAAGCGGCTTTGGCTGAGCTGACGCGTTATCCCGACGGCAACGGCTTCGAACTCAAAGCGGCCTTGAGCCGGCGTTTCGACTTGCCGGCCGAGTGGATCGTGCTGGGCAACGGCTCGAACGATTTGCTGGAAATGGCGAGCCTGGTGTTCCTGCATCCCGGGGTTTCGGCCGTCTATTCCCAACATGCTTTTGCGGTCTATCCTTTGGCTACCCAAGCGCGCGGCGCTACTCGCATCGAAGTGCCGGCCAAAGACTTTGGCCATGACCTGGCCGCGATGAAGGCCGCCATCGGCGCCGACACGCGCGTGGTATTCGTGGCGAACCCCAACAACCCGACCGGGACTTGGATCGATCCCGCGGTGCTCGAATCCTTCATTGCCAGCATTGCGCAGGATGTGCTGGTGGTGCTTGACGAAGCCTACAACGAGTACCTTCCGGCCGGGCACGAAATGCACAGCGCAGCCTGGGTCAAGCGCTTTCCCAACCTGATGGTGACGCGCACCTTCTCGAAAGCTTACGGACTTGCCGCCCTGCGCGTCGGTTACGGCCTGATGCGCCCCGAAGTGGCCGACCTGCTGAACCGGGTGCGCCAACCCTTCAATGTCAACAGCCTGGCTCTCGTTGCGGCGCACGCCGCGCTGGGTGATACGGCCTATCTCGAAGCCAGCCGGCGTGAAAACGCAGCCGGCCTGAAGCAGTTGATCGCCGGATTTGAGAAACTGGGCGTGGCCTATGTCCCTTCGGCCGGGAACTTCATTTGCGCCAAAGTGGGGGATGCTCCCAAGGTCTACCAGGCGCTTTTGCGAGCCGGCATCATCGTGCGCCCGGTTGCCAACTACGGCATGCCCGAGTACCTTCGCATCACCGTCGGCCTGCCGGAAGAAAACGAACGCTTGCTGGCAGCCTTGCCCGGGGCGCTAAGGGCCTGAAGCGCGGGATGAGCGTGCTGCCCTTAAACCAGCTCGCGGTGGTCGGCGTCGGCCTGATCGGCGGTTCCTTTGCCCTTGCGCTGCGCCAGGCGGGTTTGGTGAAAAGCGTGCTAGGCGTAGGGCGTAGCCCGGAGAACCTGGCCAAGGCCATGCAACGAGGCATCATCGACCGCGCCACCGCCGACTGGAAAGAGGCCCTGGCGGAAACGGATCTGGTGCTGGTTGCGACCCCCGTGGCTCAAATGGGCCCTGTGTTCTCGGCCATGGCACCACATTTGCGCGCCGGCACCATCGTCACCGACGGTGGGAGCACCAAGCAAGACGTCGTCGCCTTCGCGCGCAAGTTTCTCCCGAATCATTTGCCCTGGTTCGTTCCTGCCCATCCGATTGCGGGCACCGAGTTCAGTGGTGCCGAGGCGGCCTTTCCCGAGCTCTACCGGCAGCGCAATGTAGTTCTGGCGCCCTTGGCGGAGACCCTGCCGGCAGCCAAACAGCGGGTAGCCGAGCTGTGGCAGGCCTGCGGCGCGCAGATTCGAGAACTCGCCCCGGATCGGCATGACGAGATTTTTGCCGCGGTGAGCCATTTGCCGCATCTCCTGGCCTTCACCCTGGTGAGCGAACTCGAATCCCGGCCGGACAGCGAGGAGTATTTTCGCTTTGCCGCCAGCGGATTCCGTGATTTCACTCGCATTGCCAGCAGCCACCCGGAAATGTGGCGCGACATCTGCCTGGCCAATGCCGGCGCGGTGCGCGAAGAAATCGCCCGCTTCCAGACCGAGCTGGCGCGCATCGACGAACTCCTGGCCGCCCATGACGGCCCCGGCCTGGAACACGCCTTTCATCGCGCTCGCACGGCGCGCAACGCATGGCTGGCCGGATTGCCCCAAACGAAACCATGAACCTCGAATTCCATGTCCAGCCCGGCGGGGCCCTGCGGGGCGAGATCCGCGTGCCTGGCGATAAATCGATTTCCCACCGCGCCATCATGCTGGGTTCGATCGCCGAAGGCATCAGCGAAGTCCAAGGTTTTTTGGAAGGCGAAGATGCGCTGGCCACCATGAATGCCTTTCGGGCCATGGGGGTGACCATCGAGGGACCGGTCGCCGGCCGAGTCACGGTGCACGGTCGAGGCTTGCGGGGCCTCAGGGCTCCGGCGGGCGCCTTGTATTGCGGCAATTCGGGCACTTCGATGCGCCTGCTCTGCGGTTTGTTGGCTGGGCAGAACTTCCCGGTGGAATTGACCGGCGACCCCAGCCTCAACCAGCGACCCATGAATCGGGTAGCCCTGCCTCTGCGGCAAATGGGCGCTCGCATCGAAACCGCAGCGGGCGGCCGCCCCCCCGTGCGTCTGCAAGCGGCCGGTCCCTTGCGCGGCCTGCGCTACGAGATGCCCATCGCCAGCGCCCAAGTGAAGTCCGCGCTGCTGCTGGCAGGGCTTTATGCCCAAGGCCGCACCGAAGTCGTCGAGCCCGCGCCCACGCGGGACCACTCCGAGCGCATGCTCGGAGCTTTCGGCTACGCCGTCGAGCGCCGCGGTTCATCGGTATCGCTGGAAGGAGGAGGCACGCTGCGCGCGACGCGCATCGACGTGCCGGCGGACATCTCCTCGGCCGCGTTTTTTCTCGTCGGGGCGGCGATTGCCCCCGGTTCAGAGCTTATTTTGCGCCACGTCGGAATCAATCCCACCCGCACCGGGGTCATCGACATACTTCGCCTGATGGGCGCGGATCTGAGTGTAGAAAACGAGCGCTTGGTCGGAGGTGAGCCGGTGGCGGATCTGCGCGTCAAGCACGCGCCGCTCCACGGTATCGACATCCCGCAAGCGCTGGTGCCGCTCGCGATCGACGAGTTTCCCGCGCTTTTCATCGCGGCGGCTTGCGCCCAAGGGGTGACGCGCCTCACCGGCGCCGAAGAACTGCGCGTCAAAGAAAGCGACCGCATTCAGGTGATGGCCGAAGGCCTGCAGGCCCTCGGCGTGAGTGCCCAGCCCACCCAAGACGGCATCGTCATCGCCGGTGGGCGCATCCGGGGAGGGCGAGTGGACAGCTGCGGCGACCATCGACCGGCGATGTCTTTTGCCATGGCCGCACTGCGCGCCGAAGGTCCGATAGAAGTGGCCGATTGCGCCAATGTCGCGACCTCTTTCCCTGGTTTTTCGACCCTTGCCGAGCGCGCAGGACTGAGGCTGCAAGATGTGTCCCGCTAGCTCGCGCCGTCACGGCCAAGCCGCAGAAACCGGCAAGCCGCAGCGGCGGGATGAAGCGGGGGCGAACGACCCAGTGGCCAAATCGCGCGCGCGATGCCCGCTTTTCAGCTTTTGCCAGTTGCCGCGCTGCATGCCCGGGCGCTGCCCGCTCGGGCTGGCTCGGGTGCTTTAATTGCCAGAAGCCACGAGTCTTTGCACCGGCTTGGGGAAAACGATGTCTGCCGTTCCAGTTATTGCCATCGACGGGACTTCCGCCTCGGGCAAGGGCACGATCGCGGCGCGCGTAGCGCAAGCCTTGGGCTATCATTTGCTCGACAGCGGCGCGCTCTATCGCTTGGTCGGCCTTAGCGCGATGCGCGCCGGCGTGCCTTTGGAGGACGAAAACGGCGTCGCGGCCTTGGCCAAGAACCTAGCGGCGCGATTCTGCGGCGATCGCATCTATCTTGGCGATCAAGACGTCAGCCAAGAGCTGCGCGGTGATGCTTGTTCCGACGCCGCCTCGCGGGTGGCCGTGCATCCTGCTGTGCGGACTGCGCTTTTGGCAAGGCAGCGTGATTTCCGACAAACGCCGGGTTTGGTGGCCGACGGTCGGGACATGGGTACCGTGGTCTTTCCCGATGCGACAACCAAGGTCTTCCTCACGGCAAGCTTGGAGGAAAGGGCCGAGCGACGCTATAAACAGTTGATCGCCAAAGGCTTAGCTGCTAATATCAGCACCCTTTTGCGCGAGATCGAGGAGCGCGACCGCCGCGACAGCGCGCGGGCCGCGGCGCCGCTAGCCGCAGCGCCCGATGCCGTGGTGATCGACACCACGGGCATCGGCATCGATGCCGTGGTGGCCCAGGTGCTGGCGCTATGCCGGCGCGATGCCTGAAGTCCTTCTCGGCACTGGCGCAAGAACCGTAGTGAGGCCGTTCCACTGCACCGGTGGGGCGGGAATTTCAACTTGACCCGCGACCAGTTCCCGCTGGCCGGACCATTAGGCACTCAACATGACCAACCCTGCAACTGCAATCTCCACCATCCCTGCTGGCGCCGAGAGTTTCGCCGCCTTGTTCGAAGAAAGCCTGGCGCGCAAGGAAATGCGCACCGGCGAAGTAATCACCGCGGAAGTTACTCGCGTCGATTTCAACGTGGTGGTGGTAAACGCCGGCCTGAAGTCCGAAAGCTTCATTCCTATCGATGAGTTCAAGAACGACGAAGGTATCGTCGACGTCAAGCCCGGCGATTTCGTCACCGTGGCTATCGAAAGCCTGGAAGACGGCTATGGCGAGACGCGCCTGTCGCGCGACAAAGCCAAGCGCCTGGCGGCCTGGCAGCAGCTCGAAACGGCGATGGAAGACGGCTCGGTGGTGCAAGGCCTGGTGACCGGCAAGGTCAAGGGCGGCCTCACGGTCATGGTCAACGGCATCCGTGCTTTCCTGCCCGGATCGCTGATCGACACCCGTCCGGTCAAGGACACCTCGCCCTTTGAGGGCAAGTCCATGGAGTTCAAGGTCATCAAGCTCGACCGCAAGCGCAACAACGTGGTGGTGTCCCGCCGCGCCGTGCTGGAAGCGAGCTTGGGCGAAGAACGCCAGAAACTCCTGGAGACGCTGCAAGAGGGCTCGGTGGTCAAGGGCGTGGTGAAAAACATCACCGATTACGGCGCGTTCGTCGACTTGGGCGGCATCGATGGCCTGCTGCACATCACCGATCTGGCCTGGCGCCGGGTCAAGCATCCCTCGGAAGTGCTCGCCGTGGGCGACGAGGTCGAGGCCAAGGTGCTCAAGTTCGACCAGGAGAAGAACCGCGTTTCTCTGGGTCTCAAGCAACTGGGCGACGACCCGTGGATCGGTCTGGGCCGCCGGTATCCCCCGGGCACCCGCCTCTTTGGCAAGGTCACCAACCTCACCGATTACGGCGCGTTTGTGGAGATCGAGCAAGGCATAGAGGGCTTGGTGCACGTCTCCGAAATGGACTGGACCAACAAGAACATCCATCCGACCAAGGTGGTGCAGCTGGGCGACGAGGTCGAGGTGATGATCCTCGAAATCGACGAAGACCGCCGCCGCATTTCCCTCGGCATGAAGCAGTGCATGCCCAATCCCTGGGAAGACTTCTCCATGAACCACAAGAAGGGCGACCGTGTGAAGGGCCAGATCAAGTCCATCACCGACTTCGGCGTGTTCATCGGCTTGCCCGGCGGCATCGACGGCTTGGTGCATCTGTCCGACCTCTCCTGGACCAATGTCGGCGAAGCGGCCGTGCGCGAGTACCGCAAAGGCCAGGAAGTGGAAGCGGTGGTGCTGGGCATCGATGTCGATCGCGAGCGCATTTCCCTGGGCATCAAACAGGTGGACGGCGACCCGTTCAGCAGCTACGTCGCGGTCCATGACAAGGGCGCCGTGATCGAGGGCGTGGTCAAGTCGCTCGACGCCAAAGGCGCGGTGATCCAGCTCGACGGCGAAGTGGAGGGCTATCTGCGTGCCTCCGAACTTTCCCGCGATCGCGTGGAAGACATTCGCTCGCACCTGAAAGAGGGCGAGAAGATCAGCGCCATGATCATCAACATCGATCGCAAGAACCGCAGCATCAATCTCTCGGTAAAGGCGAAGGACCATGCCGAAGAAGCGGATGCCATCCAGCGCTTGTCTGCCGAGCCGACCGGGACCTCGGGCACGACCAGCCTGGGGGCGCTGCTCAAGGCCAAGCTGGACAACAAAAGCGCCGAGGAATAATTCACCGCGAGGATTGCGATGACCAAATCGGAGTTGATCGACCGTCTGGCGACCCAGTTTCCGCAGCTGGTCGCCAAAGACGCGGAGCTTGCCGTCAAGATGATCCTCGACGCCATGAGCGAAAGCCTGGCCAAAGGAGACCGCATCGAGATTCGAGGCTTTGGCAGCTTCGGCCTCAACTACCGCCCCCCGCGCGTGGGACGCAATCCCAAGTCTGGAGAGAAAGTCCAGGTTCCCGAAAAGCACGTGCCGCACTTCAAGGCCGGCAAGGAACTCCGGGAACGCGTTGATTACAAGTAATTCAGGCTAAAATCGGGCGGCGCTGCCTTTGGCAGTGCCGCCTTTTTTTCTTGCTGCAGGAGGCCGGATGCGCGCGTTCAGCTGGGCTTGGAAAGCCGCAGTTTTCCTGATCTTGTTTGCTTGGTCGTTGCAGAATCTCGACCCCGTCAGACTGAATCTGTTCCTGGGAAAACACTGGCAGGTCCCGCTTATGGTTTTGCTGCTGGTCGCCTTCCTCGTCGGCGCTTTGGCCGGGCTCACCGCCGGCATCACGCGCAACGTGCGCCAGCGACGCCTGATCGTCGAATTGCGCCGTCAGCTGCGCGCCCGACGCCGGCCCGCGCTGCCGGATCGCGCCGCGGACGCCGCCTGAAAGAAAGCGCCGCGTGGAACTCGAATTTTGGTGGCTGCTGGCTTTGCCGTTGTTTTTCGGCATGGGCTGGCTCGCCGCCCGCATCGACATCAAGCATCTCTTGAAAGAGTCTCGGGCGATGCCCAGCTCTTATTTCAAGGGGCTCAATTTTCTGCTCAACGAGCAGCCTGACAAAGCGATCGAAGCCTTCATCGAAGTGGTCAAGGTCGAGCCTCAGACCATTGATCTGCATTTCGCCTTGGGTAGCCTGTTCCGGCGGCAGGGCGAGATCGAGCGCGCCATCCGCATGCATCAGAGCCTACTCGACCGGCCCGACCTGCCGACCGCCAAACGCTCGGCCGTGCTCTATGAGCTGGCCCAGGATTTTCACCGCGCCGGGCTTCTGGATCGAGCCGAGGAGCTCTTCAACCGTCTGGATGGCTCAGAGTTTGAACATGCGTCCTTGACTCATCTTCTTCAGATCTACGAGCAGGAAAAAGACTGGAACAAAGCCATCGGCACGGCCAAGCGCATGGAAGCGCTTTCCCGCCAACCCTATGTCAAGGAGATCGGGCAGTACTGCTGCGAGATGGCTGCCAGCGCGCTCGCCGAATCGCGTTTTTCCGATGCTCGCGAGGCTGCCGAAAGAGCCTTGGCCGAGTACAAACTCTGCGTTCGTGCCAACATTCTGCTCGGCGACATCGAACTGGCCGAAGGCAAGCGCGGCGAGGCAATCGGGGCTTGGAAAAGAATCGAATCGCAGAACCCGGCTTGCCTATCCCTGGTGGCAGGACGCATCGCGAGCACCCTAGATGAAGAGGGTGAAGGCGAACAGGCGCAAAGGCTGCTCCTGAGCTATCAGGAGCAATACCCCTCGCTCGATCTGCTCAACACCCTGTTCGAGCGAAGCTTGCGCGACGAGGGTGCTCAGGGTGCCATGGATCTCATCAAAAGCGAGCTGCGCCGCAACCCGACGCTGCTTGGCCTGGACAAACTGCTCGAGGCCCAACTCTTGAGCGCCCCAGCCGAAAGGCGACACGATCTCGAACTGGTCAAGGGCCTGGTGCACCAGCACACGCGAAGACTCGGTTTGTACCGCTGCGAGCATTGCGGTTTTCGGGCGAAACAGTACTATTGGCGATGTCCCGGTTGCGGTAAATGGGAAACCTACTCGCCGCGACGCACCGAAGCCCCGGAGTCTTATGCCTGAATCGCCCGTCATCGTCGCCCTGGATTTCCCCGATTCCGAGCCGGCCTTGCGCTTGGCCAGTCAGCTCAGCCCGCAATCCTGCGGCCTGAAAGTCGGCAATGAGCTCTTCACGGCCAGCGGCCCGGATTTGGTTCGCGATCTCGTGGCACGCGGTTTTCGGATTTTTCTTGACCTCAAATTTCATGACATTCCCAACAC
This sequence comes from uncultured Alcaligenaceae bacterium, assembly GCA_964517465.1. Taxonomy (GTDB): domain Bacteria; phylum Pseudomonadota; class Gammaproteobacteria; order Burkholderiales; family Casimicrobiaceae; genus JACPUX01. Next base: position 78,841 of record CAZFEK010000005.1, on the reverse strand, counting down.
CGTGGCGCAGGCCTGTCGGTCGGCTACCCGCCTGGGAGTTTGGATGATGAATGTGCATGCCTCGGGTGGCGGCGCCATGCTTGGGGCAGCTCGCGAGGCGGTCGCCGAAGAGTCCGAGCGCGCGGGTTTGCGCCGCCCGTTGCTGATCGGCGTTACCGTGCTCACCAGCATCGACGGGGCAACCCTGGCCGAGCTTGGGATATCCGCCCCGCCAGCCGAGCAGGTCGATCGCCTTGCCTCGTTGTGTTCCGCCCACGGGCTCGACGGCGTGGTCTGCTCGGCGCAAGAGGCAGCGCGCCTGCGCGCCACGCAAGGCGATGGCTTCCATCTGGTGACCCCAGGTATTCGCCCTGCCGGGGCAGATACCCATGACCAGAAACGCGTCATGACGGCGGAAGAAGCGATCGCGGCGGGTGCAAACCACCTCGTGATCGGCCGGCCCATTACCGGCGCGCCCGATCCCTCAGCCGCTCTGCGTCAGATTAACCTCAGCCTTGGAATCCCCGCATGAAAATCACCATCGTCGGCACTGGATACGTCGGTCTCGTGACCGGCACCTGCCTGTCCGAAGTCGGCAACGACGTGCTCTGTCTCGACACCGATGAGCGCAAAATCGCCGTATTGCAGGGCGGCGGTGTAACCATCCACGAGCCTGGCCTCGAGCCCATGATCCGGCGCAATGAAGCGGCAGGGCGGCTGCGTTTCACCACCAATATCGACGAAGCCGTGGCTCATGGCAAGGTTCAATTCATCGCCGTTGGAACCCCTCCCGACGAAGACGGATCGGCCGATCTCAAATACGTCCTTGCTGCGGCGCGAAATATCGGCCGCTTGATGGCCGAGCCCAAAATCGTGATCGACAAGTCCACGGTTCCTGTAGGCACGGCCGACAAAGTCCGCGCTGCAATCGCCGATGAACTGGCGGCCCGCCGCGCCGAGATCGACTTCAGCGTGGTCTCCAATCCCGAGTTCCTCAAAGAGGGAGCTGCAGTCGACGACTTCATGAAGCCGGACCGGATCGTGGTGGGTGCCGACGACGAACACGCCGTTGTCACCCTGCGGGCGCTTTACGCGCCTTTTCAGCGCAGCCACGAGCGTCTTTTGGTAATGGATGTGCGTTCCGCCGAACTGACCAAATATGCCGCCAATGCGATGTTGGCGACGCGTATTTCCTTCATGAACGAGCTCGCCAACCTGGCCGAGCGCTTGGGGGCGGACATCGAGCACGTGCGCCAGGGCATAGGCTCCGACCCGCGGATCGGCTATCACTTTCTGTATCCGGGCTGCGGCTACGGCGGCTCCTGTTTTCCCAAGGACGTGCAAGCCTTGCAGCGCACTAGCCAGGAGCACGGCTTGGAGCTGCAGATCCTCGAAGCGGTCGAAGCGGTCAACGAGCGGCAAAAACTTCGCCTGGTGGAGAAGATCACCCAGCGCCTGGGCGACGACCTCACCGGGCGCCATTTTGCCCTCTGGGGTCTGGCCTTCAAACCCAATACCGATGACATGCGCGAAGCACCCTCGCGCGAAATCGTGCGCGCCCTTGCGCAGCGGGGGGCCAGCTTGACCGCTTATGATCCCGTCGCCATGGACGAGGCGCGCCGAGTTTTCGGCGATCAAGCTCAGCTCAAGTTTGCGGACTCTCCCTCGAGCGCGCTGGCAGGCGCCGATGCGCTCATTATCGCCACCGAATGGCAGGAGTTTCGCAGTCCGGATTTCGATCGTCTGGCGCGCGAATTGCGCCAGCGCCTGATCTTCGATGGCCGCAATCTCTACGATCCGGCGCAGGTCAAAGCAGCAGGCATGGAATACTTCGCCATCGGACGGCGCGTTTGACATTTTGAGCCCGCCCTTGCCGAACCCGCAACGCTTTTGCGAATTGGCGCCACGCATAGCCGGGGCCCGCATCCTGGTGGTTGGCGACGTCATGCTCGACCGCTATTGGTTCGGCGACGTCGATCGCATCTCTCCCGAAGCGCCGGTGCCGGTGGTCAAAATTGCGAGCCAAGAAGCGCGGCCGGGCGGGGCCGCAAACGTGGCTCGAAATGCCGCAGCGCTGGGCGCCCAAGTGACCCTGCTCAGCGTGGTGGGCACCGATGAGGCCGGTCAGTTGCTCGAGCGGCTCATTGCCGAAGAGCGGGTGAAGCCCGTTTTGCAGCGCGACCCCAAACTCCCCACCACCGTGAAGCTCAGGGTGGTCGGCCGCCGCCAGCAGCTGCTGCGCATCGATTTCGAGACTCCGCCCAGCCGGGAAGTGCTGGCCGAGAAACTCGCCGAATTCGAAGCCTTGCTGCCCCACTGCGATCTGGTGGTGCTCTCCGACTATGGCAAAGGGGGCCTCGCGCACATCGCTCGCATGATTGAAATGGCGCGCAGCCGAAAGGTTCCGGTTCTGGTCGATCCCAAGGGGGAGGACTACGATCGCTATCGGGGCGCCACGCTGATCACGCCCAATCGCAGTGAATTCAAGCAGGTTGCCGGGAGTTGGAAAAACGAGGCCGAGCTGGCGGCAAAGGCGGAGGCCTTGCGGCGCCAGCTTGCGCTGGAAGCCGTGCTGATCACCCGCAGCGAGGAAGGCATGAGCCTATATCGCGAAGGCGAAGTGCTCCATTTGCCCACCGATGCGCGCGAGGTGTATGACGTTTCCGGCGCCGGCGACACCGTCATCGCCACGCTCAGCGTGATGCTTGCCGCAGGCGCGGACTTGGCGCCGGCCGCGCGCGCGGCCAATCTCGCGGCCGGTGTCGTGGTGGGCAAACTGGGCACGGCGGTGGTGCAAGCCGAAGAGTTACTCGCCGCTGAAGCGCAACATACCCGCTCGTGATGGAACCAGCGCCCAAGGAGACTTTGCGCCAGCGCTTGCTGGAGCGCTACTCGCTGCGCCTCCATGTTTCCTTGTTGCTGGCGGCCACAGTGGCAGTTGGGCTTCTGTGTTCGAAGCTACTGTTTTGGCTTGGCGTCCACTCGATGCTTTGGCGTTATCCCTTGACGCTGCTGGTGGCCTATCTCGCTTTTTTTGCCTTTGTCCGCATTTGGCTCAAACAGGTGGGCTGCCTTCGCGAGCACGCCAAACCGCGCGACTCCGGAATCGACTTGAGCCTCGCCGACGGTTGGTCCGGCAGCGGCAGTTCCGGTGCTTCCGCGCCTAGCCTTGGCGGACGAATCGGAAGCGGGGGAGGACTCAAGGGCGGGGGCGGGCAATTCGGCGGCGGAGGCGCCAGCGCTTCTTTCGCCGACGAGAGTCCGGCACCGGTGCCGGCCCTGGCGGTGAGCCAAGGGTCGGCCCGCAGCGGGGGAGCCGGATCGAAACTTTTCGGCGATATCGACTTCGATGTCGGCGATGCCTGGCCCTTGGTATTGGCCATCGTCGTACTCGTGCTGATCGTCGGCGGCGCTTTTGCGTATATGCTCTATGCCGGCCCGACCGTGCTGATCGATGCGGCTTTTGAGGCTACGCTCGCGGGAGGACTGGTGCGCGCGGGGAAAAACACTGCCCGCGGCGATTGGATCGGAAGCATCTGGCGCGCGACTTGGATTCCCTTTTCCCTGGTGATGCTTGCGGCCATCGGATTCGCCTGGGCTGCGGCCGTTTACGCGCCGGGCGCGCACACTTTCGGACAAGCGATTGCGCAACTGCTGACCCATGGCTAAGGACAAGGCCGTCTTTTCCTGCACCGCGTGTGGTGGTCAGACGCCGAAGTGGACGGGGCAATGCCCGCATTGCGGCGAGTGGAACACGCTGGCGGAAAGCGCCCCGTCGGCCGGCTCGGCGCGCTTCCTGCCGCTGGCTGAAAGCCGTCGCGCCGTGTTGCTCCCGGATATTCCGGCGGTCTCCACTCGCCGGCATCATACTGGCATGGAGGAGCTCGACCGGGTGCTCGGCGGCGGCTGGGTCCCCGGCGCGGTGATGCTGCTGGGCGGCGATCCGGGAATCGGCAAATCCACCTTGCTGCTGCAGACTTTGGCCGAGATCGCCGCGGAGCGCAAAACCCTTTATGTCACCGGGGAAGAGTCGCTCGAGCAGATCGCGCTGCGCGCGCAGCGCCTGGGGCTTGCCGCCGCGACAGTGGAAATGCTGGCGGAAATTCAGCTCGAACGCATACTCGGCCAAATGGCGGAAACCCGGCCGGAAATCGTCGTCATCGACTCCATCCAGACCATCTACAGTGATGCTTTGCAGAGCGCGCCCGGCTCGGTCGGCCAAGTGCGCGAATGCGCTGCCCAGCTCACCCGCCAGGCCAAGCGCCTGGGTATCGCCACCGTGCTGGTGGGGCATGTGACCAAGGATGGGGCGATTGCCGGGCCGCGAGTGCTGGAGCATATCGTCGACACGGTGCTTTATTTCGAAGGCGACACCCATTCCAATTTCCGCCTGGTCCGGGCGATCAAGAATCGCTTCGGCCCGGTCAATGAACTGGGTGTTTTTGCCATGACCGAACGCGGGCTGCGCGAGGTGGGCAATCCTTCGGCGCTTTTTTTGTCGGGGCACCGCAGCGAGGTACCCGGAAGCTGTGTGGTCGCGACCTTGGAAGGCACCCGACCGCTGCTGGTAGAGGTGCAGGCTCTGGTCGATACGGTGCAGGGCGGAATACCGCGGCGGCTTTCGGTGGGCTTGGAACCGCAGCGGCTGGCAATGTTGCTTGCGGTCTTACACCGCCATGGCGGTATCGATTGTGGCCAGCAGGACGTCTTCATCAATGCCGTCGGCGGCGTTCGCATCGCCGAACCGGCAGCCGACCTTGCGGTATGTCTTTCCGTGTATTCTTCTCTTACAAACAAAGCATTAAGAGAGCAACTTATTGTATTTGGTGAGGTAGGATTGACGGGGGAAATCCGTCCCGTTCAACGCGGACAAGAGCGACTCAAAGAAGCGGCCAAGATGGGCTTCACTCGCGCGCTCATACCAAACATGAACAACCCTAGGCAATCAATTGATAATATGGAAGTTTACTGCGTAGAACGTGTTGCGCAGGCGATTGCGTTCTGCCGCGATTGACCAGGGGACAGCTAGGTTCAACCCGGCCTCGGTGCCGGCGCCGTCTTGGGTGCAGCTTTGACTTTTTGGAACACCGGCCCCCACAAGGGGTGACCGCGTTCTTTCGCGGCCAAATCAAAACCGGAATCGGCGGCGAAAGCTTGCCGAAAGGCGGCTTCGCATTCGCCGGGCCGATTCGAAACGCAGTGGATGAAGGCGAGAAACTTCCAGGCCGTGGCGACATCCCGCGGAAAGGCCAGGCGCTCCTCCAGGGCTTTGCGCAGGGCTTTTTCGGCAGCCGGATAGTCGCCATCATCGTAGGCCTTGAGGCCGGCCAGCAAAGACTGCTCTGCCGCTTTGCTCGCCAGTTCGGCGACGCTCGTCGGCCGTACCACTTCCACCGGTGCGCAAGCGCTCAAAAAAGCGACCGTGGCGCCCAGCAATACCATAACCCGAGTCTTCATCAGAATTTGTGCTTGATGCGCTTGGTTTCGTTATCGGCCAATTCTAGCTCCGCCACGTGGGGTTGGGCGTCGCCATTGCGAATTTCTATCCGATGGCGCCCGGCCGTCGTTTGCAATTGGGTCAGCGGGGGCGACACGCCGATCTTGGCGCCATCGAGATATATCTCGCCCCAGGGTGAAACCGCCAGCTGCACCATTGCGGGCCCGGGAGGAGCAGGTTCGGGGGGAGGGGGCTCCGGCAGGGGCTTGACCACCTTCGCGACCCGAGCCGCTTTCTCGACCGGTTTTTTTATTTCGGGTTCGACGGCAAGCTTAGGGGCCGGATCGGGCATCGGTGTCGGCGCGGGCTCGATGCGTGCATGGGGAGAGGTATCGTTCCGGCTCTCCCCGACTTTCGCCAAGGACGGGGGCGGGGCCGCAACGGCGCGCGGCTGCGGCTCGGCATTGCTGCCGCCCAGGCCAATCCAAATGCCGATACCCACGGTCAGCGCGAGCGCGCCGGCGACCGCCCAGGCGTAAACTCGCCGCTGGCTTCGGTGTTTGGCCGCTGCTTTGAGCGCCTCGCCGGGATCGAGTTGTATGGTTCTGGACAGCGCGTCATTTCCGGGCGTTTCGCCGGCTTCCAGCGGCGAGAACGAGGGCAGCGCATCGGCCGAGGTCTTGCGCCGGTTGATGGTGGCTTTTGCCTGGGCGCGCTGCGCATAGCGGTTCAGCTCCGCGGCCATCTCACCCGCGGTCTGATAGCGCTCCTCGGGTCGCTTGGCCAGCGCCTTGGCAACGATGCGCGCCAGATAGCGGGGGGTGTTGCCGCTGATGGTTTGAGGCGGCGGCGGCATTTCGTGCAGGATCTGGTACACCACGCTGGTCAGCGTTTCGCCCTCGAACGGCGCTCGGCGGGTGAGCAGTTCGTACATGACGGCGCCGAGCGAAAAGACGTCGGAACGGCGATCCACCGACCGGCCTTCCACCTGCTCCGGAGACATGTACTTGGGAGAGCCGACAAATTTCAGCGCATCGCTTTCGGTGCCCGTGGGCGGCATTGCAATGCCGAAATCGAGCACTTTGGGGATATTGCCCCTGACCAGCATGATGTTTGCCGGCTTGATGTCGCGATGCACGATGCCATTGTTGTGCGCGTAGTCCAGGGCTTCCGCGATCTGTTGAATGATTTCCGCGATTTCGCGAAAGGTGAGGCCGGGCAGCTCATCGAGCAGGATCTGCTTGAGTTCGCGCCCCTCCAGATACTCCATGGCAATGTAGGCGTTGCCGCCTTCCTGGCCCACCTCGTAGACCGTGACAATATTGGGGTGATTGAGTCGAGCGGCCGCGCGGGCTTCTTCCAAAAAACGCTGCTGTACCGGAGTGAGATCGGTTTCCGACCCTGCCAGGCGCAGGGACTTTATCGCAACCGGGCGCTGCAAGGCCGGGTCCAGAGCGAGGTAGACGATGCCCATGGCACCGCGACCGATTTCGCGCTGAACCTCGAACCGCCCGAACTTCTGCTTGGCTTGATCCACTGGACTCGTTGCTTGCGCCGGAGAAGCTCTATTCTAACAACCTGCGGGGCAAGTTGCGCCATTTTTATGACAATTGAATCGCTTGCGCTCAAGAAGCGCTTTGCGGTATGGGCTGGATGCCGAAACTGTCGGCGAGCCGGTTCGGCAGTCCAGGCGGTCGAGCGGTTTGCCGGGCCGATGGGTAATGGTCGTTTCGACGGAAACCCGGGGTGGCGGATTTCGGTCAGAAGCGATCGACCCTGCCTCGGGCCCCACTGTGTAATGCGTATAATGTGTATTATGTTAAATTATATGCGTGGCCGAAAAAAGTGGCTGAACGATGCCCGAGCCGTCGGCTGTCAGGCTGGCCCAATCCAATCGAGCCCGGCCAAACCGCCTACCCAAAGGATCAGGATTTCTTTCCCTCCGTGACAGGATCCTGGGTTTCATTGGCTGCGGTGTTCAAGCCCCACTCCAGCCAATCGTCGCCAAACAGCTCTCGCGGATGGGGTGTTCTTTCGGTGCCGTTGCCGCAACGCAAATCGTCCGCAGGGCAAAACTTTTCGCAGCCCCAGCAGATGCGTTCCGGGTATTTGGGATGCGTGGGGAACTTCTTCGCCATAGAAATCAGACTGTAGAACAAACGGCCGCTGCAGCCTAGTACACGATCTTGTGGGGATCGCGCCCCGCGCCGGCGTTGCGATACCGCAGACCGGTCTATCACCGCATTGGGGGGCGATGGATAACCACTCTGGGTGATAACCGCGAGTGCGCTTCCTGTGTTCAACTTCGGCTGTCGCCGCGGTCTGCCGCGGGCAAGGAATGGGCGCTTTCTCACCCGGCCACTCATGAAAATATGCATCGTATCCGACAGCCACGATCGCGCGCCCGCGCTGGTGGCCGCGGTCGCCAGTGCCAAGACCGAGGGGGCTGAGGCGGTCATTCATTGCGGGGACATTATCGGTGCCAACACCCTGCGCGCAGCCATGGAAATGGCCTTGCCGATGCATGTGGTTCACGGCAACAACCTCGGCGATGCCTTGGCTTTGGCCAATCTGGGTGCGGGATCTCGGGGACAGCTCACCTATTACGGCGCCGACGCGCGCTTTGAACTCCATGGCCGGCGCATTTACGCCACCCACATGCCTGAGCACGGCCGGGCGCACGCCTGCACGGGGGACTTCGATTTGGTGTGCTGCGGCCACACCCACGAAGCCAAGGTCGCGCAGCAGAAGAATGTGCAAGGCGGCAATACTTGGCTGGTCAACCCGGGAACGGTAGCGGGCGTGGGCGCCCCGGCTACCTGGCTGATGGCGGACTTGAAGACCATGGCATTTGAAATTCGCCGCTTGGCTTGATATGGAAAAGGTTGCCACGAACCAAACCATCCTTGTCGTCGGCGGCGGCATCAGCGGCATGACGGCGGCACTCGAGGCGGCGGAGTGCGGCGCCGATGTGGTTTTGGTCGAGCGCAATGCCAGCCTCGGCGGGCGCACGGCCCAGCTCTACCGCTATTTTCCCAAGCTGTGCCATCCGCTTTGTGGCCTGGAGATCAATCTGCGGCGGATCAGGGCGAATCAGAAAGTACGTGTTCTCACGCTGTGCGAAGTGGCCGGTGTCCGCGGTAAGCGAGGCGACTATTCGGTAACCTTGAAGCTTCGTCCGCGCTACGTCAACGAGCGCTGCACCGCTTGCGGCGATTGCGCCAAGGCGGTGAAAAGCGAGATTCCCAATCCCTACAATCAAGGCCTGGATCGCATCAAAGCGGCTTATCTTCCGCATGCGCTGGCGCATCCTCAGCGCTACGTGTTGGACCCCTCGATTGTGGGCACGCCAGACGCCGAGGCCGCGAAATCCGCCTGTGCCGCCGGAGCGATCGACCTGGCGATGCGCGAAGAAACCATCGAGCTCAGCGTAGGCAGCGTCATTTGGGCCACCGGATGGAAGCCTTACGACGCGGCGAAGATTCAGCCTTACGGCTATGGACGCTACGCCGACGTGGTCACCAGCGTCGAATTCGAACGCCTGGCCGACCCGCGCGGGCCCACGCGAGGGCGGATTGTTCGACCTTCCGACGGCCAGCCCGCGAAGAACATCGCTTTCATCCAATGTGCCGGTTCGCGCGACGAAAACCATCTTCGTCACTGCTCGCGCGTCTGCTGCATGGTGTCGCTGAAGCAAACGCAGTATTTGCACGAAGCCGCACCCGAAGGCGCCCAGGCCACGATTTATTACATCGACATCCGGGCCATCGATCGATTCGAAGACTTCTACCAAAAGGTGCGCCAGGACGCCCAGGTAAAGTTCATCAAATCCAAAGTCGCGCGCATTGCACACAAACCGAAGACCGGCCAACTGGTGCTGCACGGCGTGGACACTGAAGGTTATCACCGGTATGCCGCAGAACACGACCTCGTGGTGCTGGCGGTGGGTATGGAGCCCGAGACCAGGGGTATTGAACTCCCCGCTGATCTGCTGCGGGACACGAGCGGATTCATCGAAGGTTCCCAAGACGGCGGACAATTTGGCGCGGGTGTCGCGGCCGCCCCCTTGGACGTGAACCGCTCGGTGCAAAGCGCCACCGCGGCTGCGCTGCGGGCGCTGTTGGCGAGCCGCGCGGCTGCCAGTGCCGAGGAGATGCGGCCGTGAGCGAAACGAAGACCGGCGCCGTGCTTTGCCGCGGCTGCGGCCTGGGCGAAGCGCTCGATTTCAAGGAGCTCGCGAAGATTGCGCAGAAGGAAGGCAAGATCGCCTATCTTCGCGAAGACCCCCAGGCTTGCTCGCAGGAAGGCGTTGCGGCAATCGAAAAGGACATCATCGAGCAAGGTCTGTCCCACCTTTTGATCGCGGCTTGCTCCCGGCGGGCGAAAACGGAAGCCTTCCATTTTTCGGATCTGTCCGTCGCCCGCTGCAACTGGCGCGAGGGCGTGATCTGGGCGGCGCCCGAAGGCGAGGAGCATGCAGAAGTGCGCCAGGAAATGGCGGCTGATTATTTGCGCATGGCCTGCGCCGAGCTCAAGAAGCTGAAGCTGCCGCAAGGCAACCCAGCAGCGCAGGGAAACCGAAGGATCCTGGTGGTGGGGGGCGGCGCTTCCGGCCTCACGGCGGCGCTGGCCTGTGCCGATCTGGGCTACGAAACGGTGATCGTCGAGGCCGAAAGCCAGCTGGGCGGCTGGGCCGCGCTATGGTGGCGCCGCACGCCGACGCGAGCCCCCTACTCCGAACCCCAGGCCACCGGCATCGCTGAACTGGTGGCGCGCGCCTTGCAGCACCCTCGCATTACCTGCCGGCTGGGTGCGCGCATCGCGGCGACCAGGGGCGCGCCGGGGCAATTTACCGTCGATATCGCCCTGCCCGGCGGCAGCAGCGTGAGCGTGGAGGTGGGGGCGATCATTCAGGCCACCGGCTTCGTCCCCTACCCGATCGAAAAACTTCCCGAACTCGGCGGCGGTTTGAGTTCCAATGTGGTCGACCAGGCCGGTCTCGAAGCGCTCGCGCAGAAGGCCGCTGGCGGCCCGATCTGCCGCAGCGACGGCAAACCGGTGGCGAGCGTGGTGTTTGTGCAATGCGCGGGTCAGCGCGACACTTCGGGCAAGCACCTCGCCTATTGCTCGGGCCATTGCTGCGCCACCAGCCTCAAGCAAGCGATGTACTTCAAAACGGCGCGACCCGAAGTCGATGCAATCGTGCTCTACACCGACATGCGTTTGCCCGGAATGTACGAAGACTTCTATCGCAGCGGGCAAGAGCAAGGCATCACCTTCGTCAAAGGCGAAGCCAAGGCCGTTGTGCCTTCCGCAAACGGCCTGAGCGTCGATTTCCGTGACCTCATCCTCGACCAGGACAGCACTATCGAAGCCGATCTGGTGGTGCTGGCCACGGGCCAAGTGCCGCGTTCGGGAGTCAACATCGACTTGCCTGAGGAAGATCGCGCGGGTTTGGAAGAACAATCCGTGCTGAAACTCGCCTATCGCCAAGGCAGCGACTTACCGCAGCTCAAATACGGTTTCACCGACTCACACTTTATCTGTTTTTCTTACGAAACCCGCCGCACGGGTATCTACGCGGCGGGTCCGGTACGCCGGCCTATGGATCTCGCGCAAGCGCAGGAAGACGCCACTGGCGCGGCCTTGAAAGCCGTCCAGGCAGTGGAAAATGCCGCCCGCGGCCGCGCCGCGCATCCACGCTCGGGCGACCTCTCCTACCCGATCGTGCGCATCGAAGGCTGCACCCAGTGCAAGCGCTGCACGGTGGAGTGCCCGTTTGGCGCCATCGACGAAGACGAGAAACGCTTTCCGGTTTTCAACGAAAGCCGCTGCCGGCGCTGCGGCACCTGCATGGGCGCATGCCCGGTGCGGGTGATCTCCTTCGAGAACTATTCCGTCGACAGCGTCGGCAGCCAGATCAAGGCGATCGACATGCCCGATGAATTCTCGGAGAAACCGCGCGTGCTGGTGCTGGCCTGCGAGAACGACGCCTACCCTGCCCTCGACAGCGCAACCCAGTTAGGCCATCGCTATTCGGCCTTCGTGCGGGTGATTCCCGTGCGCTGCCTGGGATCGGTGAATACCATTTGGATCACCGATGCCCTCAACGGCGGCTGGGACGGCGTTTTGCTCCTGGGCTGCAAGAAAGGCGAAGACTACCAATGCCATTTCGTTCGCGGTTCGGAAATGGCCGCCTATCGCCTCTCCAAAATCGAGGACACGCTGAAGCAAATGGGGCTGGAAACCGAGCGCGTCGCGACGCACGAAGTGGCCATCACCGATGTCGAGCGGCTGCCCAAACTGATCGACGATTACGTGGCGAAAATCTTCGAGATCGGCATGAGCCCGATGAAGGGCTTTGCGTGAGGACATGAGCCCAACCGGAGCGGGCACAGCCCGCGAACTGCAATCACCCCCTTCCCTGCGAAGGGGGTTGGGGGGGAGGTGCTACATGAGTGAAGCCGACTTCTCCCAAAGCTATCGCCGCACTTTCCTCGCCGAAGTCGAACGCGAGGTCGAGGGTGGCGATTGGGTCAAGATGTGCATGCAGTGTGGCGTGTGCGCCGGTTCCTGCCCCTTCGGGCCGCACTGGGAGCATTCGCCGCAAAAGATTTTCATGATGATTCGGGCCGGGCAGCGCGAAGCCGTGCTAAAGAGCGAATCGATGTGGCTTTGCACTTCTTGCTACAACTGCGTGGTGCGTTGCCCAAGGAAAGTCCCGGTCACGCACATCATGCACGGTCTGGCCTCGCACGCGCAGAAGTTGGGTCTCGCGCCCAAGATGCAGGCGACGCGGGACTTCTCGCTGCAATTCTGGCACAACTGCACCCGCAGCGGCCGGGTGAACGAAATGCGCCTCACCCTGGGCCTTTACTTTCGCGACGGCCTGGTTGCCGGCGTCAAGAAGGCTTGGTCGATGCGCGCTGTCGCGCTGGGGTTACTCCGCGCCGGCCGGCTCAACCCGATGGAGCTGCTCAAGGGCCACGGCTGCCAAGATGCCTCAGGGCTCCAGGCCATGCTTGCCAAGGCGAGCGAAATCGAAGCGCGGCGTAAGTCCGGCGCTTGCCAGTGAGAAGTCCATGTCGAAAAAGTCCTATGCCTTCTACCCCGGCTGCTCCTCGCAAAAAGGAGCATCTGCGGCCAATTATCTCACCTCGGTGAATTCGGTCTGCCAGAAGCTCGACTTGAAGCTCACTCCGATACCTGACTGGAACTGCTGCGGCGCCTCGATCAGTTATGCCGGCGGCAGCGAGTTCTCGCGCCAGGTGCTCAATGCCCGCAACCTCGCCCTGGCCGAAAAACATCTGCCCGGGCAGGATGTGGTGGCCACCTGCGCGGCCTGCTGGCTGGCGGCACGCGAGACGCGCGACCAACTGGTCCAAGACGAGGCCTTGCGGGCCGACGCCAACGAGGCCCTGCAAGCCGCGGGCCTGGAATACCGAGGTGCAGGCCAGGTGCGGCACATGGTCGAAGTGATGATCGAGGATTTAGGCTTCGAGGCCTTGGCCAAACCGGTGGTGAAGCCCCTCGCCAGCCTCAAGTTTGCGGGTTACGTGGGATGCCAAACCAACCGGCCCTTCGGCATCAATGGCGAATCCTTCGAGAATCCCCAGTATCTCGACAAGTTGGTGGAAACCGTCGGCGGCGAACCGATACCGGACTATGAGCAAAAAGTCACCTGCTGCGGCGGGGCACTCGCCTTCACCGAGCCCGAGAAATCGCAGACGCAAATCAGGAGTATCGTCGAAGCGGCCTACGATCACGGCGCCGACATGATCGTCACGCCCTGCCCGCTATGCCAGGCCAATGTCGAGGTGTATCAGTCCGAAATCAACAAGAAACAAGGCACCCAATTCGCCATGCCGGTGCTCTACTACTCTCAGCTCCTCACCGTGGCTTATGGAGGAACGCCCCAAGAAGCGGGATTGGACGGCCACCTGATCGCCCCTGGCAAACTCCGGCAAGTCGCCGAAAAATAGCGGCCTGCTTCCGCGCTGCCGGACGCGGTGTTAAGCTTCCCCGGCGACAAATGTCTCGGGGAAGCAGGATGAAGGGCAAGGCCGTGTCCAGCGACGCAAAGGTCGCACGTTTCAAAACTTTCGATGCGAGCAAGAAACCGCGCGGCACGCTCGACGTGGAATTTCAGTGGAGCGGCAAAGACCTTACGCTCACCGTCGCGGACGCCTGCGCTGGACCTCGCCCGATGGGATCGCAGGGGGCGCCCTAGAGAGCCTTCTTGATGGTCATGGCGCCGCGGATGTCGCCCAGTTTGTAGCCTGTGCCCCGGTCCTCCGGATAGCTTGCCTTGAGCTTGGCTTTAACGACATCGGTGAGCTTATCCGCCGGGCCATGGCAACCCAAACAGATTTCTTGCACCGGCAGGGCGCGCATATAGCGCTTGAACGACACGCCGTTTTCGTTGACGACTTCGGCTTTTTCGAAGGTGGGCGGCTTTTCTCCGGCGGCAGCGCGGCGGTCGAATTCTTCCAGCACGGCGCGTTCCCAGGCGTCGGGAACGGCCTTGGGGTTGCGGTTCTTGAGGCTCACGCGGCGGATCAACCAGCCGGTTTCTTCCGATGCGGCCTTGGCCATCTGCGGCGCTTTCTCGCGGCAAACGCCGATGGCACCTTCATGGCCGCCCTTGGCGATTTCGTCATTGAGCACGGTGAGAAGCTTGGGCGGCACCGAAGTGGCGACCTTGCGCGCTTCCTCCACCCAGGCTGAATTGTTCTGCGCCAAGGACAGCTGCGCGAAGATGGTGGCCAACCCAAAACACACTGCTCGTTTCATAGCAGATCCTCCATGGAAAATCAGGTCCGCGAGATAACCAAGCCGATGCGCCTGCGGCCGACGCCGCGCTGGCCCCCGCAACTCAATCGTCTTCCGCGGCTTCGATTTCTCCCTCGTCCTGCGCTCGGCGCAGTGCCGCTTCGCGTTCGAGCCGCGCGAGTTTTTCCTGCTGGCGAGCTTGCCGCTGTGCTGCGGCATCGGTTTTCAGAGCAATGCTCGATTCGCCGAACAACACTTGCCGCAGGAACCGGAACCCGAATTGCAGGAGCGCGGGGTCATCGGTGAGCACTAAGCGCAGCTCTTCGGCTGGGAGATCGTAAAGGGCGCCGAATCCTTCGCTCGCCACGAAGTTGCGGAAGCGATCGAGGTCGTAGCAGACCATAAAAAACAGCTCCAGGCTTCGCTTCGAGGGTTTGCCGATCGCCGGACCTAAGGACTTTTTCTTGAGAATCAGCTCGCGCCAACCGTGCGCGGCTTCGTCGCCGTGCGGGATGCCCTGCTCCTCGCGATAGGCCTCGATTGGGCGAGCTGGACCTCGCCCATGGCCCAGGCAATGCGCCTCGCGCACCAAAGCGTAGGAGCTCTGGTCGCGCGCTTCGTTTTCCTTGCGCAAGGACAGCAAGGCCAAGGGGTAATAGCGGCAGGCCGTCGGCCGGTGCTCGTAAATGCCGCAGCCCTGCTCGCGCATGAAGGGGCAGGCCGTTCCGCCGGCTGCCGGCTTCAACTTCACGCCGGCGATGCCATCCTTTTCCAGTTCGTAGGGCAAGGTGTATTGCGCCAAGAACTCGGAAGAAGAAAGCCCCAGCCGCTCTTTGAGCCGCAGGATGTCATAAGGCGTGAGCGCCAGATCGATGTTGCTGCAACAGGCGTTCCAGCAGGCGATCCCGCGCTCACAGCGAAACTGCAGCGGCGCGGCGCCGGAGAGCATTTCCGGCGCGACGGGGCTCGTTTGAGGTGTATCGCTCATCGCGGCGTTTCGATGTTGTGGACCAACCTGCCCGCGCCAGCGCGCGCTCCATCGCGGCTGCCGCCGCTCCTACCAAAGCCCCGCGACGCTCGCACTCCCCCTGTAGGAGCGCCGGAAGGCGCGAGTGGTTTGCTCTTGCCGGGTTTGCCGGCGCAACGGCCCACGCCATCGCGGCTGCCGCCGCTCCTACCAAAGCTCCGCGACGCTCGCACTCCCCCTGTAGGAGCGCCGGAAGGCGCGAGCCGTTTGCTCTTGCCGGGTTTGCCGGCGCAACGGCCCACACCATCGCGGCTGCCGCCGCTCCTACCCTTCATCATGGGCATCACGATTCAAATACGGGCGGCGGGGGCGCACAGGGGATTCTAATGCGCCGCCGGCTTGAAAAGCTTGCTCTTGTCGACCAGATCGACGTGTTTGCGTTTGAAACACGTCCACTTGCGCGAGGCCTTGTCGTAGACCGAGTTGACGAAGACGTGCCAGTTCTTTTCATCGACGAAGTTCTTGTCGGTGCGGTAGTAGAAGCCCGGATAGCGGCTTTCCTCGCGGAACTGGATGTGCTTCATGTGCGCTTCGGCGGTGAGGATGCGGTGGTAGTTTTCCCAGGCGCGCAGGAGTTCGTGCAAATCCTTGGCGCGCATCTTGGCCGCGTCCTCCTTCAGCATTTCGAGCTTTTCCTCGGCGACTTTCAACATCACGTCGTTGGTGTTGTAGTAGGTCGCGACACCAGCGACGTATTCGTCCATGATTTTCTGCAAGCGAAATTGCAGCATCTTGGGCGTGATGTAGTGCGGATTGACGTCAAGCGCGGTGGAGTAGTCCTTGTGTTCGAGGTAGTTGCGCACCGGCCGGTAAATATCTTCGGCCAGTTGGGCGAAGTCGGCATCGAGTTCGGGCTTCCAGTCCTTGTTGTCGAGGGCGTAGCGCACCATGGCTTTGGCGGCGATTCGCCCCTCGGCGTGCGAACCGGAAGAGAACTTGTGGCCCGAAGCACCCACGCCGTCGCCGGCAGTGAACAGGCCTTTGATCGTGGTCATCGAGCGGTAACCCCAGTTCCAACCCCGTGGCAGATGCGCGGGCACGCCATCGAGATCGCCTTCGGCGGCGGTCGGAGCGCCCAGGTCTTCCGGTCCCGAAACCCAGATGCCGCAGCAGCCGGAATGCGAACCGAGCAGATAGGGTTCGGTGGGCATCAGCTCACTCATCTTCTTCTCGGGTTCGACGTTTTCGCCGACCCAGATGCCGCATTGGCCCACGCACATGTCGAGGAAGTCTTCCCAGGCTTCGGCTTCGAGGTGCTTCACTTCCTTGGGCGACAAGCTTTCCCTGAGCTTGGCCAGGGCGCTCACGGTGTCCATGTAGATCGGTCCGCGCCCTTCTTTCATCTCTTTGAGCATGAGGTGATTGCGCAGACACGAGGCCGGCACCGCGGCCTGACCATAGGGTGGATACTGGTCGAGCAGTTCCTTGTTCTTGACCATATAGTCTTCGCCATAAGCATTGACCGCCTTGGCCTTGAACAACAGGAACCACGCGCCCACGGGGCCATAGCCGTCTTTGAAGCGGGCCGGCACGAAGCGGTTTTCCATCATGGTGAGTTCGGCGCCGGCTTCGGCAGCCATGGCGTAGGTGGAGCCCGCGTTCCATACCGGATACCAGGCGCGGCCCGTGCCTTCGCCCACCGAACGCGGCCGGAAGAGGTTCACGCAACCGCCGGCGGCCAGCAGTATGGTCTTGGCCTTGTAGACGAAAATCTTGTTTTCGCGCACCGAAAAACCGACCGCGCCGGCGATGCGCGAGGGATCGTTTTTGTCATTGACCAGCTTGACGATGAACACCCGCTCTTGAATCCGCGAAAGCGTCAGGGCTTTTTTGGCCGCTTCGGCAACGATCCACTTGTAGGATTCGCCGTTGATCATGATCTGCCACTTGCCCGAACGCACCGGCTTGCCGCCATCTTTGAGCGCCGGCAGGCCCTCGCGCTGCGACTCGGCCCCGTCGTGGCGCACGCCTTCGGCGTCGGTTTTCCAGATCGGCAGGCCCCACTCCTCGAAGAGGTGCACCGATTCGTCGACATGCCGCCCCAGGTCGTAGGCGAGGTCGTCGCGGGTGATACCCATGAGGTCGTTGCTGACCATGCGGGCGTAGTCGGCCGGGTCCTGCTCGGGGCCGATATAGGTGTTGATCGCCGAGAGCCCCTGCGCCACCGCTCCGGAACGGTCCAGCGCCGCCTTGTCCACCAGCCTGATCTTGAGTTCGGTGCCGGTCTCGGCCTTGACGGCTTCGGCCCAGCGCATGAGCTCATAAGCGGCGCCGCAACAGGCCATGCCGCCACCAATCAACAGAATGTCGACCTCTTCCTGGACAACTTCCGGATTTTCAAATGTGCCTTGAGTCATTTTCGTTCACCTGAGAGGATCTGGGCTTATCGTTTGCGCAACAGTTCTTCCGGCTTGCCCGCGCGAAAGCCGTTGTTCTGCGTGAAGAATCCGGGTTTGCTCAAATCCGACAAGGTCGGCATGGGCTTGCCGCCATAGGGGTCGATCGAGCCCTCGGGGGTGGTGCGTATAGGAAACTTGAAGCGCTTCAAAGTGCCATTGCGAAAGCGTATGGTCCACATGATCGTATCCGAGCCGCGCATCGGCTGCACCGATCCGCCCAGAGGCACGATGTCGGCGTAGTGCCGCACTTCGATGGCGCCTTGCGGGCAGATCTTGACGCAGGAATAGCACTCCCAGCACTGTTCCGGCTCTTGGTTGTAGGCCTTCATGGCGTGCCCCGTCGCGGAGCCGTCTTTGTCCAGGGCCATGAGGTCATGCGGGCAGATGTACATACAGGCGGTCTTGTCTTGACCCTTGCAGCCGTCGCATTTTTCGGTTCGTACGAAACTAGGCATTGCCTTCTCCTGATTGTTGATACTAGCGCGCCGAGTGACCGGCGAGTTTCACTTCCACACGTTCCTCGGCGGCCAGGCCCGCGTAATATTCGCGCAGCACTTCCAGCACCTCGGGACGGCTGAATTCGGCCGGCACCGGGCTACCCTCGGACAGCCACTTCCTGAGTTTGGTGCCCGAGACCAGCAGCCGATCTTCGTCGCCATGCGGACAAGTTCGCGCCGAAGCCATGCCCCCGCAGCGGTAGCACCAGAAAGTCCAGTCGATCTTCAAAGGCTTCGTCTTCAACGCGCCGGCCGGAATTTCATCAAAGATGCGATGGGCATCGAAGGGACCGTAATAGTTGCCAACGCCGGCGTGATCGCGCCCGACGATCAAATGCGAACAACCGTAGTTCTGCCGGAAGAGCGCGTGCAACAAGGCCTCGCGGGGGCCGGCATAACGCATGTCCAAAGGGTAGCCGGCCTGCACCACGGTCTGGGGAACAAAATATTTGTCCGCCAGCACGTTGATGGCGCGGGTTCTCACTTCGGCGGGAATATCTCCCGGCTTCAGCGCGCCGAGGAGCGAATGCACCAACACACCGTCGAAAACCTCGATTGCAATCTTTACCAGGTACTCATGAGAGCGGTGCATGGGATTGCGCGTCTGAAAGGCGGCAATCCTCGTCCAGCCGTAGGACTCGAACAACTCGCGAGTTTGTCCCGGCGAGAGGAACAAGGCGCCGTATTTCTCAGCGAAGCCTCCAGTGGACAGTACCTGCACGCGCCCCGCCAGATTGAGATCTTTCTGCTCGAGCACCATCTTCACGCCCGGATGCTCGGGATCGGCGGTCCGAAAAACGCTTTTGCATTCGTGCGTTTTATCGATGGCGTATTGTTCATCGACCCGCATGATGGCCAGGACTTGATCCGTTTCCGGATCGAATAGCGCAATTTCTTGGCCGGGCTTCAGTCCTTGCGCAAATTCGCGAGTGGCTGACAGGGTGATGGGTATGGGCCAGAACACACCCTCAGCAGTGCGCAGATCATTACACACGCTCAACCAATCGGCGCGGTTCATGAAACCATCGAGGGGTGTGAATCCACCGATGCCCAGCATGATGAGGTCGCCGCGTTCGCGCGAGCTGACATACAGTTTGGGCAAGCTGGCAGCGCGCGCGCGGGCCTCGGACAGTTCGCGGCCGGACAGCAGCAAGGGCTTGAGCGCGGCGCTGGCATGCGGCGCGACCAGCGCCGGCGCCGCAGGCGAAGTCGCGCTAAGGGGCGCGGTGCTGGGAGAGGCAAGGTTCATAGGCGTTTGAATAGAAGGTGGAGGCGCGGTCGTTTGCAATGGCGAGTCAGCTGAGCACGCCGCAAACGAGATACCCTTAGCAGCTTGGCGGTATTAGGCATGGGCGGGGTCAAGAGCGTCTATAACCGAGAGGGGGTGAGCGCGGATAACCCTAACGGGTAGGGGCCGAAAGCCGCGTCCTGGCGCGGTTTCGCGGGTGATTGACTCGCCTTGCGCGGGCCGTCTTCAGCCCCTAGAATAGGCTACTTGGAATCTCGCCTATGAGCCTTTTGCACCGAGCTATCGCCCAGCGCGCGGCACCGGAGATTCCGGTGCCGGGTGCCGCGCCTGCTGCTGGACACATCCTCACGGAAATCGCCAGCGGACTGGCCAGCGAGGAGGATCTCGACGCCCTGCTGCGGCGTTTTCTCGACCTCATCGTCAACCTTGCCGGCGCTGCGGCCGGCACCGCCCGCGTGCTGAGCGAAGACGGATTGCAGCTCAGGTTGGTCGGCGCCTTGGGCCTTCCGCCGGAGGTACTGGAGCGGGAACTGGCCATCGAGAGGCCCTGCGGCGCCTGTGGAGACGCGGTGCGCACAAACTCCATTCTCGAATTCGAAGATCTTCAAGCCTGTGCCGCGCACACCGGGCCGGAGTACTTCGGGCGGGAATGCCAACGCGTGCTGGCGGTGCCGCTGGTGCACAAAGGCCGCGTCCTTGGGGTCTACAACCTCTTTTTCGCGAAGCGGCGGGAATTGGGCGAGGAGCAACAAGCCCTTTTTCGCTCTATCGGCGAGCTCCTCGGTTTGGCGCTGGAAAACGATCGCCTGGCGCGGGAAAACCTGCGAGCCACGGTGATGCACGAGCGCCAAATGATGGCCAACGAAGTGCACGATTCCCTCGCCCAGACGCTCTCCTACATGAAAATGCGCATGGTGCTGCTGGAAAAGGCAGTGGCCGATCGCAACGAAACGCGCCTGTCGAAATACGTCAACGATATCAATGAGGCCCTCTCCAGCGCCTATTCAACCCTGCGCGAGCTGCTGACCCATTTTCGCCGCCGCATCGGCGCGCAAGGCTTGGTTGCCGCATTGCAGGACACCGCGGCCAAATATTTCGACAAGACCGGGGTCGATCTGCGGTTTGAGAATCAGGCGTCCGAACTGCGCCTGAACGTGGACCAGGAGATGCAAGCCTTCAACATCGTGCAGGAGGCGCTCGCGAACATCTCCAAACACTCCGGCGCGAGGCACGCTCGCCTCGTGGTGCGCCGCTTGGGCGAACGGTGCGAAATCATCATCGAAGACGACGGTTCCGGACTGCAGGCAGCAGGTTATTCTGGGTCGGACCGCAATGACGCCGTGGCACACTTCGGCTTGAATATCATGCGCGAGCGGGCGCAACACCTTGGCGGTGAAATCGCCATCGAGAACATCGACAGCGGCGGCACCCGCGTGCGGCTACTCTTCCCGCTGGCCGGAACCAGGAGTCTGAAGTCATGAGCCAAATCCTTCGCGTCCTTCTCATCGACGACCATGCGCTCTGCCGCCGCGGTCTGGCCGATTTGCTCGAAAACCGGGGTGGCGTGGAGGTGGTCGGCATGACCGGCAACCCGCTCGACGCGCCGCGCCTCATTCGCGAGCTGACTCCCGACATCGTCATGATGGACTTGCGCATGCCGCAAGGAGACGGCATTGCCGTGCTGCTCAAGCTGCGCGAAGAAGGCATCACCGTGCCGGTGGTGATCCTCACCGTCAGCGACAGCGAAGAAGACTTGGGCAACGCCATCCGTGCCGGCGTGCGGGGCTATTTGCTCAAGGACATGGAGCCCGAGGACATCGTCGATTCCTTCCTGCGCGCGGCACAGGGAGAAGTGGTGATCGCCCCCGCGATGACCATGAAGCTCGCGCACATGCTGCAATCCTACGGGCAGAAGAACACCAAGGAAGATTTGCTGGCGCTTTTGACCTCGCGGGAGCGTGAAATTCTCGATCATCTGGCACGGGGCCAGAGCAACAAATCCATTGCGCGCGCGCTCGACATCAGCCCGGACACCGTGAAACTCCATGTCCGCCACATTCTGGCCAAACTCAACCTCACCTCCCGGGTCGAGGCGGCCGTATTTGCGGTGGAGCACAAGCAAGCGCCTTCCCGGGCGATGCATTGAGTTGGTCCTCTCCGCGCGTTTCGGCTGACCTGCCGGCACTGTCTCTTGCGTCGGCACGGTTGGCGCACGGGCGGCCTAGTGTTCGCCCTTGGTTCGCAGGAGTCCGGCCAGACGGTTGCCCTGCTTCTGCGGTCCGCCGCGAGGAAAAATCTGGTGCAGGTAGAGGTTGCTGCCGCGCTCCGCGCCCCAAAGTGCGGCAAAGTGTTTGATCATGGCGCGCACCTGGGCCTGGACACCGTGCTCTTCATAATAGGCACGCAGGTAGCGGATGACCTGCCAGTGCTCATCGGTCAGGACCAGTCCCTCGCGCTTGGCCAAAGCGCGGGCGAACGCTTCCGACCAATCGTCGAGATTGCGCAAGTAACCTTCGCTGTCGGTCGCGATCAAGCGGCCGTCCACTTCGAGGTAGGTCGTATGGAGTTCGCTCATCACCCGTAATTCCATTCCCAAACCAAGCGCCAACTTTGTCGGTTTGGCTGCGCGGCTCCTCGCCGTGCTCCATGTACTGTCTCGTCGCCGCTCGCTCGCCTTCGCTTTACCGTCCTGATTTGGAAATGGAACAGCTGCGCCGCTCGGAAGAAGTCCTTCCGCTCGAATTCGGCGAGCTGATCATGCTCTGGCGTTTCACTTTGCGCACGAAAGCGACGAAGCGCTCGGCCCAAAAATCGGCGCCGGTGTTGCGCCTATGGGCGTAGGAAGCGAGCACGTTGCGATAAACCAGCCCGTCGCGCTGGCCGGTGATACCCTGCCCCCGTTTCACCTCATAGGCGAAGACGGCATCCTCGGGCAGGTTGACGAGCTGCGAATAATGGAATTCATGCGCCCGCAGCATTTGCCCCTTGCCCTCGCCCAAAGGCCAAGGATGATGCGGCGTTTCCACCAAATGCACATAGCCGCGTCCCGCGGGCTTTTCTTGCATCACCGCATCGGCCGGCAAGGCGCCCGCCATGCGCGCTGTGGCGCCGCGCCAACTGAGACTGCGCGCCAGATACATCAGACCGCCGCATTCGGCGTAAACCGGCAGGCCCTGCTCCACCGCGGCGCGTATGTCGGCGCGCAGGCTGGCGTTGGCTTCCAGTTCGATCAGGAAAGACTCGGGAAATCCGCCGCCGAGAAATAGACCATCCACCGGCGGCAAGCGCGCATCGCGCAAAGTGTCGAAGGGCACCAGTGTCGCGCCCGCGGCAGTCAGAGCTTCGAGGTCGTCGGCGTAATAGAAGCCGAAGGCCGCATCGCGGGCTATCCCGAGGCGGATTTCGCCGCGGGGCGGCAGGCGCAATACGCTGCATTCGCTTTTCGCCCCTGCCATCGGCGCGGCCTGTTGAGCGATGTAGAGCAGCGCATCGAGGTCGACCTGTTCTTTCAAGGACTGCGCCATTGCGGCAATGCGCGCCTGCGCCTCCGCGCATTCATTGCTCGGCACTAGACCCAGGTGTCTTTCCGTAATTTCGAGTCGCGGATCGTTGGCGATCGCACCCAGCACCGGAATGTCGGTGTAATGTTCCAGCACCGCGCGCAGCTTGGCTTCGTGCCTGCTGCCGGACACCCGATTGAGGATCGCCCCAGCGAGCTTCACTTCGCGATCGAACGCCTGCTGCCCCAGCAGCAAGGGCGCGATGCCGCGGGTCATGCCGCGGGCGTCCAGCACCAGCACCACCGGCGAGGCGAGCGTCTTGGCCAGAGCCGCGGTGGAGTTGCTGCCATCGAGCGCCATGCCGTCGTGCAGCCCCTTGTTGCCTTCAATGATGGCCAGATCACTGCCGGCCGAAGCGCGGGCGAACAGATCGCACATCTCGCCGCTCGACTGCAAATAGGGGTCGAGATTGCGGCAGGCTCGACCGCTGGCCGCGGAAAGCCACATCGGATCGATGTAGTCCGGGCCTTTCTTGAAAGCTTGCACCTTCAATCCGCGGAAAGCGAAGGCGGCGGCAAGCCCGGTCGAAACGGTGGTCTTGCCCGAAGACTTGTGGGTCGCCGAGATCAGCAAGCGCGGCCGCGGCAGGAGATCGGCAGCAGTCATTTCACCCCTCCTCTGCGCGCTGCGGAAGAAGCCGCAGCACATGCAAGGCCAAAACAAAGATCAAGAGCGCCAGGGCGAGGCCGCCCAAACCCAGCAGCAGCTCCGGCCAACTGGGCGAATAAGCGTGCAGCGCACCGTCTCCGAAGTCACTTTGCACGATTCGGCCGGGAAAAAGGTTCAGTGGGTAGGCCTGGCCTCCGATCACGGTGAGGTACATCTGCGCCAGGCCGCCTAAAAGCGCGAGGATGGAGGCCAGGGTGAGCGTCCCCGGACTCTGCTTGAGCCCCGGATGCAGCAGGAGAAAAAGCGGCAGCGCGCTGCCCAGGCCCACCTGCCCCAGCCAAAAGAGCCCGGTGTAGAGCCCGCCATCCAGCAACAGGAAACGCTCGACCTCGCGTCGCGATCCGGAGTAGATCTGGGTCAGGTGAAACACCGCCACACAATAAAGCGTGACCGCGATGAATATCGCCAGCAAGCGGCCCAAGCGCTGGCGCAGCGCCGCGCTCAACAAGCCGTTTTGAGCGCCCCCCAAAGCCGCCAAGACCAGGGCAAAAGCAGCCGTGCCATAAACCAAGGAATAGGCGATGAAGGTCGGCGCCAGCAGGGCCGAGTGGTAAGCCTCGCGCGCCAAAAGGAAACCGAAGATCGAGCCCGTGCCAGTGGTGAGCGTCAGGCGCCAAAGGAAAGCAAACCATCCGGCCGCAGTGGCAAAGCGTCTCAAGCCGCGATCCATCATGGTCAAGAGGTAGGCCGCGACGACGGCAAAGAACCCCGTGTAGAGAAAGACGTTCCAGGCAAAGATCGAGCGGAAGTTATAGTTGCTCATCGCCACGGTGAGGCGCTCCGGCCTTCCCAAGTCGAGCACCAGCACCACCAGCCCCCCCGCCAGCAAGGCCATGGCCAGCACTGCGAAAATCCGCGCCAGGGGCTTGTATTCGCTTTGGCCAAACACCGAGGCGAGCGATGCGCCATTGAGCGCGCCGGAGGCGGCCACGATCAGGAACACCGCAAAGACGTGCGGCAGGCCCCAAACGATGTGATTGTTCATGCCGGTGACCACATGACCGGCGCTTTCCATATGATGCGCCGCCAGCAATCCCAGCAGGACGAACACTGCCAGCACCATTGCCAGGGCCACAAAACGCGGCGTGCTTGGACTTTCGAGATATTCGATGTTCATCGCTGCAGCTCCGAGCTCACGCGCCCTTGGCCCCTAGATACCCAGATAGGCCACGCCCGGTTTCAAACCCAGATCGGCCCGCACCGTGGTGGCCTGCACTTGTCTGAGGCGAAGCGAAATTTCGCTTTTGGCGTCGTTGAGATCGCCGAACCACATCGCCTGTCCGCCTTGCGCCTGACAGCGCTCGACACAGGCCGGTATGCCGCCCCGATCGAGGCGATGCACGCACAGGCTGCAGGCTTCCACCGTGCCTTTGCCGCGCGGCACTTGCGGTTTTTGGTTCCGCAGCGGTTCGTGCACGAAGGAGCGCGCTTGATAGGGGCAAGCCATCATGCAATAGCGGCAGCCGATGCAGCGATGGCGATCGACCAGAACGATGCCGTCGGCCCGCCGCATCGAGGCTCCGGTCGGACAAACGTCCACACAAGGCGGATGCGCGCAGTGTTGGCACATCATGGGCAGGTAACTCCGCGCGCCGCTTTGTGCATCCTGCAAGGTGATTTTGCGTATCCACCGCGCATCGGTGGCCGATTGCGG
This sequence comes from uncultured Alcaligenaceae bacterium, assembly GCA_964517465.1. Lineage (GTDB taxonomy): Bacteria > Pseudomonadota > Gammaproteobacteria > Burkholderiales > Casimicrobiaceae > JACPUX01. The sequence continues at coordinate 53,598 of CAZFEK010000005.1, read as the reverse complement.
CGCGGCGAGGCCGTTTTCCTCCTGGCAGGCGCTGAGGCAGGCGTCACATTCTGCGGTGCAACGCCGGGTATCGATCAGCAGACCCCAGCGGCGCGCGCTGCTTGCCCCCTGCTTCGTTTCGCCTGCCCTGGCGGTCGCGAGCAGCACCCAGCCCGGCGCCAGTGCGGCGCCGGCCAGCACCGTAAAGCCCGCACCCAAGAGGCGCCGACGAGCGTCGCGCTGCGAGCTCACGGATTCACCTTTCCCGCTGATTGCCGGCTGGACGAATGGCACTCGAAACAATCGATCTTGACTGCCGCGTAACGATGGCAGCTTTCGCAGAACCCGGTCTCTCCCAGCACCGAACCCGTCTTCTCTCCAGCGTGGCATTCGATGCAGTCGGTGAGGCCCTGCTTGGCTGCGCGCTGCCCATCGCGCACCGTGGCATCGCGCTGATGAATCAGATGGCGCATGTGATTGCGGCGCATTTGCGCGGCGTCGGCGATGCATCGCTCGCCCCGCGGCGTCTCAAAAACGGGAGCCTGCTGTTCACCTTGCTTGGCTGCCGCGTAAGCCAAGCCGGCGACTCCGGCCAACACGGCCACAGCCGCAACCCAGCGCGCGAGCGAGGCCCGGTGCTCCAACATGTTATTCGCCCAGCCCCATTTGGATGTAGCCGGTCGGGCACACATCGTGGCAAATGTGGCAGCCTATGCAGCGGGTGTAATCGGTATCGACATAACGCCCCGTGGTCGCTTTGGCTTTGGGCACTTTGAATACCGCTTTTTGCGGGCAATAGACCACGCAGTTGTCGCACTCGAAACACAAGCCGCAGCTCATGCAGCGTTTGGCTTCGGCGACGGTGCGCGCGTCGCTCAAAGCTTCGATGCGTTCGCTGAAATTCCCCAAGACCGCGTCGGCCTTGAGCGTGGTCACGCTGCGCTCTTCGCGCTGCGTGCGCTGGAAATGCCCAAGGAACATCTCGCTGTGCCGAATCACATAACGATCCGAACGATCTTCGAAGTTGTGGATCGCGGCACTGCTCTCGCAGGTGCCGCGCATGGGCTCGGTGGCCGCAGTCGGCAGCATGCCCCGTTCGCCGAGTTTGCGCGGAAGGCTGAAGAAGCTCACGTCGACCCGCGGCCGTTTGCCCAATTCTTCACCTGCCAGAAAGGCGTCTATACCTTCGGCGGCGATGCGGCCCTGGCCGATGGCGCTGGTCAAGAGATGGGGACGCAGCACGTCGCCGCCGGCAAAGGCCCCGGGCTGGCCGGCAATCTGCAAGGATTTGTCGGCGCTGATGCCCCCTTTGCCGTTGTCGAAACGCTCGATGCCGGTGAAATCGACCGCTTGGCCTATGGCCGAAACCACCAAATCGGCCGGAATGTCTAGTTCCGTTCCGGGGATCACTTTGATTTCGAGTTTGGGACCGACGAACTTGGCTTCACATTTGGCGATGCGCAGGGCGGTGGCGCGTCCGCCGGCATCGCGCAGCACTTCGAGGGGCGCGTAACCGTCCCGAAAGACGATGCCTTCGGCCTTGGCATGCTCGATTTCCTGTCGGCTGGCCTGCATTTTGTCGATGGTGAACACCGACGTCAGGGTGACCTCGGCGCCTTGACGCGCGGAAATTTCCGCCACGTCTTGCGCGGCACGGCCAAGGATGGCCTGCTCCGGTTTGGACGCAGCGGCGCCGTTGCTGATGTGACCCAGGCGGCGTGCCACCGTGGCCACGTCGATGGACGTATCGCCCCCGCCCACCACCACCACGCGCTTGCCGACGTGCTGCATACGTCCATCGTTGAAGGCGCGCAAGAACTGGATGGCGTTGACGCAATTGGGCGCGTCCGCCCCCGGCACTGGCAAAGGCCGGCCCGACTGCGCTCCGAGGCCGAAGAACACCGCATCGAATTCCCGCTGCAAGGTTTCGATGCTGATGTCGCTGCCCACGCGGCACCTGAGGCGCGTGGCAACGCCCAGATCGAGAATGCGCTGGATTTCGGCGTCGAGCACTTCGCGCGGCGTGCGAAAACCAGGAATGCCGTAGCGCATCATGCCGCCCAGCGCCTCATGCTGATCGAAAATGGTCACCGCGTGTCCGCGGCGGGCCAACTGATAGGCACAGGAAAGCCCGGCCGGCCCGCCGCCGATGACCGCAACTTTTTTGCCCGTTGCCGCTGCCGGCGGGGCGAACTTGAGCTGATGGGCGATGGCATATTCGCCCAAAAAATGCTCCACCGCATTGATGCCGACATGGTCGTCCACTTCATTGCGATTGCAGCCCTTTTCACAAGGCGCAGGACACACCCTCCCCATCACCGCGGGGAAAGGATTGGCTTCGGTGAGGCGCCGAAAGGCGTATTCCTGCCAGCTCACGCCCGCGGGCGGCTTTTCGACGCCGCGCACGATGTCGAGATAACCGCGTATGTCCTCGCCGGAAGGACAGTTCGCCTGGCAGGGTGGAGCGCTCAGCACATAGGTCGGACATTTGTGGCTGTGTCCGGCATCGAAGATTTCCTCCTGCCAGGGCCGGGGCTCCGAATCGCCATCTTGATAGCGCCGAAAAGACCAAGGTTTCGCGCCGGGCATTTCGGACAGATGTTCAGACATGTTGAAGCTCCTTCGCGCCTTTCTCTAGGGTTTCGCGCCCAGCCGGATGGCGGTGCTCACCAATTGATGCACGCCGCCCACCATGCTCATGTCGAAGCCGTACATCGGTAGCACCTTGGAAAACTGCGCTTTGCAAATGGCGCAAATGGTGGCCATAAAATTTACTTGATGGCCGTCGACCACTTCCTTGAGTGCAGTCATGCGCGGCGAAGCGCCTTTGACCCGGAGTTCCAGCAGCTCGTCGGTCAACAAGCCGCCGCCCCCGCCGCAGCAAAAGGTCCTTTCGCGGATGGTGTCCGGCGGCATTTCTACGAAATGTTTGGCCACCGCCCCAATGATGGCGCGTGGCAGTTCGAACTGGCCGTTTGGGTGCGCGCCCATGCCGGATGCGCGCGCGACGTTGCACGAGTCGTGAAAAGTGATGATGCGGTGATCGTTGGCCTCTTGGTCGAATTGCAAAGCGCCCCGCTCGATCAAATCGTGAGTGAACTCGCAAATATGCTGCGGCACCGGATAACGCGAATCGAGAAAATCGAAAGGGCCGATCAGGGTGTTCCAGAAGTTGTACGCCACGCGCCAGGCATGGCCGCATTCGCCGACGACGATGCGCTTGACGCCCAAATCCAGCACCGCCTGGCGTACGCGACCGGCAATTTTTTGCATCTGTGCTTCATTGCCGGTGAAAAGGCCGAAATTGCCCGCTTCCGAAGCGTGGCTCGAAAGCGTCCAGGAAATGCCGGCGGCGTGGAACACCTTGGCATAGCCGATCAGGCTCTCGACATGCGGTTCGGCGAAGAAATCGGCGGACGGCGTCACCAGCAAAATCTCGGCGCCTTTTTCGTCGATGGGAAACCGCACCTCAACACCGGTGTCTTCTTTGACGTCTTCTTCCAGGCCCTCCAGGGTGTCGATCAGCGCCGGGCCGGGCAGGCCCAGATTGTTGCCGACCCGATGCACCTTGCCGATGATTTCATTGACGTACTTTTGCCCCATGCCGATGCTGTTCATCACCTCACGCGCGGCCATGGTGAATTCGGCGGTGTCTATGCCATAGGGGCAGAAAACCGAACAGCGCCGGCATTCCGAGCATTGATAGTAGTAGCTGTACCACTGGTCGAGCTTTTCTCGGGTGAGATCTTCGGCGCCCACCAGCGAGCCGAAAAGTTTGCCCGGCAGGGTGAAGTGCCGGCGATACACCGAGCGCAAAAGCTCCTGGCGCGCCACCGGCATATTGCGCGGGTCGCCGGTGCCCAGAAAATAGTGGCACTTGTCGGTGCAGGCGCCACAGTGCACGCAAGCGTCGAGATAAACCCTGAGAGCGCGGTTGTGCTCAAGAATTTCGCCCAGTTTGGCGATGGCCTGCGTCTGCCACCCTTCAACCAGTTCGCCAGGATAGTTCAAAGCCTCCTGTATGGCCTTGTTGGCCACATAGGGCTTGCTTTGCGCCATGGCGCCCGGTGCAAGCTCGGGTGTCTCCAGCACATCGCCGAGAACGGGAACCGAGAGGGTCGGCGCGGCCATTCCTAACCCCCCGCCCCGGCCGGCGGCACGGCGCGGCGCGGATGATCGGCCATGGCCCGGCTGGGCGCCAAGAACACACCCGGGACATGCAGGAGTTTGCTGATCGGAAAGATCACCAGCAGCACACACACCAGAAGGAGGTGCACGGTCATCGGTCCGCCGGGCAGCGGGTGGCTTTCCAAACCCAAAAGACCGAGGGTGAAGCGCTTCACGGCAATGATGTCGGTAGAAACCACGAAGCTCATCATCAAGCCGCTGATGCCGATCAAAACCAAAAGGAGCAGCATCAAGTGATCGGAAACGGTAGATACGAAACGCACCCGCGGCACCATTAGCCGCCTTGCCCAAAGCGCTGCCAGGGCGAGCACCATGCTGATGCCGGCGTAGCGCCCCAAGGGCTGGAGCCACAGCACCCAGGCCGGCACGGGTTCGAGGAAATAACGCAGGTGCCGCAGCAGCACCAGGAATAACGAGGCGTGAAACACCCAGCCAAAAAGCCAGGTCCACTTGCTGCTGTGGAAGAGGCTGCGAAACAGCACCACTTCCTGGCTCAGCCGCCACGCGACGCCTCCTGCACCATGCGGGGCGGGGGTCACGGCGAGCGGCAGGCGCTGCGGCGTCTTGAGGTAGGTCGCCACTTGCCACGCGAGCCCCACCAGGCTGATGGCAAACGCAAGGTAACAGGCCAAGGCAAGCATCGACGAGTTCTCGTGGCAGCAGGCGCGCGATTGGGCCGCCCTCAAAAACTTCGAGTCGGGCCGCCGGCGACGCGTGGGGCTGGTCAGACGCAGCCGGTGGGCTTGGGCAGACCGGCGATTTTGCACGCCTGCTTGGCCGGGCCGTAGGGGAAAAGCTCGTAGAGATACTTGCTATTGCCCTTGTCCGGCCCCAGCGACTTGCCGATCGCTTTGGTCAGAACCCGCACTGCGGGTGCGATCTGGTATTCGTCATAGTACTTGCGCAAGAAGTTGACCACTTCCCAGTGATTGGGCGTGAGATCCACGTTTTCCTCTTTGGCGATGACTTCGGCAACCTCTTCGCTCCAGTCGGCGAGGTTGGTGAGATAACCTTCCTCGTCGGTTTCGAAGGTTTTGCCGTTGACTTCAATGCTCATGATTTGCTCCTGCAACGCGGGTTTACAGCCAGGACTGCACGGGGTTGTTCTCGGCCACGAGATCGACGAAGCCGGCGTAATCGACCAGGCGTACGCCCGGCACGGCGCGATCCTTGAGCCCTCGGGCGGCCAGATCGGGGATCAGGGCGTAGACTTCCAGCTTCTCCAGCGCCGCGGCCAACTGCGCCTCAAAGGCGCCTTCGCGAACCGCCGCGGTGACCGCGTCTTCGATCAGCAGCACTTTGCTGCCTTTGGCCGCGAGGCGCAGGCAGCTCTCCAGGCTGTTTCGTTCGTAAGGCGATTTGTTGACGATGTGCAGCATGTTCGCGCCCTAAAAACTGATGATCACGTCTTGCTCGGCCATCATGGCCCCCAGCTCAGCGCTGTCCATCACCTGCACCGGCACCAGCAAGTCTTCTTCGCGCAAGCCCCGCAGTTCGAGCGACTGACGCTCGACGTAGAGCTTTTCGATGTCGTAGCCCTCCAGGGCGCGATATGTCGGCGAGAAGTTCTTTATCCCCGCTCCTTGGGTCTCTTGCCCTTTCACGAGCTGAAAGACGCCGTCATCCAGAAAGGCGATGCATACGTCCTGGTCGAAGGCCGCGCTGATCAGCACCACCTCCAGCCCCTCCAGGGCATACACCGTGCCATAGGGTGCTTTGCGGTTCACGAACATGAAACGCTTGGTCGGAAAGTCGCCGTTTTCTTCAAAGTCAGACATATACCATTCGCTCAATCGCCGAACACCACCAGGCGGTCGGCCTGCATGCCCGATTCCACGAGCTGCCCCAGCCCCGAGATGCGAAAACCCTTGGCCAGGTTTTCTTCGCGTATACCCCGGCGCAGCGCCGCCGCCACGCACACCACCAAATCGATGCCATGCTCGGCGCCAAGCTGGCTCCAGCGGTTGACGATGTGGCGATCGTCCTGCGGCGGCTCGGTGAGCTTGGTGGCGTTGTTCACCCCGTCGTGATAAAAAAACACGCGCTGAATCTCATGCCCTTTCGCCAGCGCCGCCAGCGCGAACTGGTAGGCGCTGTCCGAGGACTGGTGAGTGTAAGGGCCTTCGTTGATCATCAAGCCGAATTTCACGCTTGGCGTCCTTGCTCAGAAACGGATGTGCGTCGAGGCGTTGAGACTCACCCGCGCGCCACGCCAGTCATCGATCAGGTATTTGGTGAACGGCAGCCCGGTTTTCTCGAAAAAGCGCGGCCAGCCGATGCGCTCGATCCAGTCGGCCATACGTTCCCAAGGGCGGGCATCTTCCTTGTAGGTGTGCAGAATGAGCTTCACCACGGCGGAGACTTCAGGCCAGCGCGGCGGGTTGTTGGGCAGTCCGGCGGCCACCATCTTCATGAAGGTGGGCTTGCCGCGGGCATTGCCGTTCTTGCCGCCGACCCAGATGGCGAACTTGGAGTATTCCGGGTCGTTGATTTGCATCGGCGGGCAAGGCGGGTAACAAGCCCCGCAGCAGACGCATTTTTTCTCGTCCACTTCCAGCGAGGGCTTGCCGTTGACCAGCGCCGGGCGTATGGCCGCCACCGGGCAGCGGGCGATCACCGCCGGCCGCTCGCAGATGTTGGCCACCAGATCGTGGTTGATCTTGGGCGGTTTGGTGTGCTGGATGACCACCGCCAAGTCGGCCTGGCCGCCGCAATTGATTTCACAGCAGGACGTGGACAAGCGCACCCGGTTGGGCATTTCCTCGTGGGTGAACTCCTCGATCAGTTCGTCCATCAGCGCTTTGACCGCGCCTGATGCATCGGTGCCGGGGATATCGCAATGCAGCCAGCCTTGGGTATGCGCGATGGACGAAACGGAATTGCCCGTGCCGCCCACCGGAAAACCGGCGTCGGTAAGGGCCTTGATCAGAGGCGCGACCTGGGCTTCGCTGCTCACCATAATTTCCACATTGCTGCGGATGGTGAAGCGCAAGTGGCCTTCGCCGAATTGGTCGGCGATGTCGCAGAGCTTTCGGATGGTGTAAAGATCCATTTGCCGCTGGGTGCCGGCGCGCACCGTCCAGATTTCGTCGCCGCTCCTGGCGACGTGGTGCAGCACGCCGGGCCGCGGCCGGTCGTGGTAGCGCCAGCGGCCATAGTTCTTGAGCATCAGCGGATGCAAATAGGGCTTGTTGTCGGGAACGCCGCATTCGACGGGGGTGCGCATTTCGGCCATCTCTCGTGCTCCCTTATTCGCCGGCTTCCGCCGAGTCCCGATTGGCCTGACGCGCCTTGACGCGGGCCACCTCCTCGTCCCAGCCGTCGGTGCGCACATAGGGGTTGGTGCGGGGGTGACTCACCATGTTGGCGTCGACCGGCAGTTCCAGGGCTTCGAGGAAATTCACCAGGCCGATGCGTTCGATCATCTCGCCGGTGCGTTCGTGCTCCAGGGCGTTTTCGGCGAAGAAGTCGATCACCTTCTGGCCCAGTTCGACCAGGGCCTCGTAGTCTTCTTCGGTCTTCATCGGCATGAAAGGCACCACCACCGTGCCCATGAGGTCGCCGATCTTGAGGGTGCGCTTGCCGCCGATCAGGATGGTCACCCCCGTGTCTTCGCCGTGGGCCAGGGCGCCGGTCATCACGTTGATGCAATGCATGCAGCGCACACAGTCGCGGTTGTCGATTTCCAGCGCCAGCTCGTCGTCGAGCGCCACGCTGGAGATGCGCTCGCCGGCGACGACTTCGCCTGACTTCTTGAGCTGGATGGCCTTGGTGGGGCAGCGCGTCACCACGTCGTTGACCAGCTCGCTCATGCCGTGTTTGGCGTACCACTTCCTGGCCAGCTCTTCGTCGGTGCGCATGTTGTCGCGCCAGGTGCCGATCACCGCCATGTCGGAGCGCTGAATGCTGTTCATGCAATCGTTGGCGCAGCCGGAGAACTTGAACTTGAATTTGTAGGGCAGCGAGGGACGGTGGATGTCGTCAAGAAAGGTGTTGATCACTTGCCGATGCGCCCGCGCTTCATCGAAGCAGGACTGCTCGCAGCGCGCCGCACCGACGCAGGACATCGAAGTGCGCACCGCCGGGCCGGCGCCGCCCAGGTCGAAACCCAGTTCGTTGATGGCGTCGAAGGCTTCCTGCACCTGCGCGGTGCTGGCGCCCTGGAACATGATGTCGCCGCTCTGGCCGTGCATGGCGATGAGGCCCGAGCCGGTTTTCTCCCACACGTCGCAGAGCTTCCTGAGGATGTCGGTGTTGTAGTGCATGCCCGCGGGCGGCATCACGCGCAAGGTGTGGAATTCCGAAGACAGCGGAAACTGGCTCGCCACTTCGGAAAAACGCGGAATCACCCCGCCGCCGTAGCCGTAGACGCCGACCGTGCCGCCCTTCCAGTAGCCCTTGCGGGTTTCGTAGGAGTGTTCGAGCTGGCCCAGGAGGTCGACCATGTAGTCCTTGTCCTTGGCCAGGCGTTTCAAGCCGGTGACAAAACTGGGCCAGGGTCCGGTTTCCAGCTCGTCGAGCATGGGAGTGGGATGTTTTTCCTTGGCCATGAAATTTCCTCCAATTAACCCCTCGCAAGGGGGCCTGCCGAGCTTCGGCGATTACTGCGAATGCTACTGAGGGGGCCGCAAGAGCCGCTATCACTCTCACGGGGGCAAGCATGCTACCCATTCGGAGTATGCCCTTTCGCCCGCCCAGGCTATAGACCGCCAGGGGCCGTTCCGCGCTGAATAGCGGCATCTCTGCGGGGGTTTGGAAAGTGATCTCCATTGCCTTGCAGGGGCCGCTGACAAGCTTGGCAAAGCCGCGCACAATGGCTGCTGGCACGCAACAGGCACCGGCATGAATACTGACCATAGGCTCGACAAGTTCAAACTCCCCCTCACCGGCCAGGAGATCGAATTGCAGGAAATCGAATACGAAGGCGGCGGCATGAAGCAGCTCCGAGTTCGCATTCGCGAGCGCAGCCGCTTCACCACGGTGGACACCGACCCCCTCACCGCCCAGCGCTGGGCGCAAACCATGGCCAAATGGGCCGAAAGCGAACTCGCCCGACTGCGCAAAGGCACTTGAAGCAGCAAATTCTGTTTTTTGACGCGAAACCCATCATGTCCAGCGAAACTCCACTGAAACCCAACGTTACCCTCGATCTCACCGGCTCCACCTGCCCCGGTCCGATTCTGGGCGCCAAGCGCGTAGTCGACACGCTCGATCCCGGCCAAGTGCTGATGCTGATCTCCGACTGCCCGGGCACGGAAAGTGACCTCTTTTCTTGGGCCAAAGTGACCCATTGCGCCATCCTCAAAACGGAAAAGCTGCCCCAGGGTTCGGTTGCGTATTACATCCAAAAGGGCAAATCGCGCCAACCGGGCGCGGAAGTTACCCTGGACATTCGCGGCGTAGCCTGTCCCGGCCCCATCGTTGAGGCCAAGAAGCTTTTGAACGGCATGAAAGCGGGCGAGACCTTGAAGCTCCTATCCGATTGCCCCGGCATCAGCGGCGATATCGTCGGGTGGACCAAAGCCACTGGCTTGGAGCTCGTCGCCACGGTGGAAACGGCCCCTGGCGACTACCAGTTCTACATCCGCAAGAAGCACTGAACACCCTGCGTTCAAGCACCCATGCGCGTGCACAGCCGCTGGTTTCGCGAGGGGCAGGCCAAGCCGCCGGAAGCGCTCGCGCACGCGGCCGCTTTCATCGCCTGGCGTCAAGCCCGCGCCGCTTTGCAGCGCATGCGCGGCGCCGATTTCGAGATCGCCGCCGGCCCGCAATATTTCACCGTGCTGGCCGAATTCCTGGCCTTTCTGTTGGCCTGCGCCGACCGCACGGCCTATGCCAAACTGCCCGCGGACGACCGGGTTCGTTTCACCCAAGCCTTGGGCCAGCGTCTTGCCGAAATTTGGGCGGAGAACCGGCGCGATCTTTTGGGGGACGGCGAGGCGGCGAGTTTGATCGAACATCTCAACGCCCGTCAGGACGACTACGCGGCCTGCGCGTGGACCGACGGCCAACCCGATTTCGCTTTTTTGCGCTGCCTGGCCAGTGCTCTCGCGCCCTGTCTGCCCGAGCCCGATCAGTCCTGGGTGCACGACCAGGTGATGGAAATCGAAGGCCCCGAGGTGGCCGCAACCCTGCATCGCGCCCTGCTGGATCTCTACGGTCTGGGAACGCGCCCCCGCCGCTCCGGCGCGGCGCTGGCCGGCGGCGACTAAACCGGGGGGCAGCGTGACGCATTGGCTTTCGCTCTGGCGCGCGGCCCAATTGGTGGGCGTGTCGCGCGGAACTTTGGAGCGAAAGATTCGCGCCGGCGCCCTGCGCAGCCAGAATGGCCGCATCGCCAGCGACGAACTGGTGACCGCTTTTCCTCAGGCGCAGCTGCCCGACCCCGCCTGCGCGCTGCCCAAACGTCCCGCCCTGCCCGGCCGCTACGACGCGCAGGGCCTGCCGCCCCAGCAAGTTCTCGCGCAGCGGCTTTATGCCCAAGCGCGCGAACTGGCCCAAGCGCGCGACGCCCTAGCCGAACACCGCGCGCTTTTGCGCGAGATTGCAGCGGCATTGCCCGCCTTGCTTTCGGAAAACCCAGGCGCCGAGTTGGCACCCTTGCAAGCAAGGCTGGTCGCGGCGTTGCAGCACGAGAACCATCACGCTGCGAAGGATGTGCTGGCCATCATCGACGACGTGCTGAAAATCATGTCGGCGCACGTGACGGTGCGCCCGAGCGGCCGGGAGTTTCTGGTCGAAGGTCGCAATACCCTGCTCCAGGCGGCGCTATCCGCCGGCCTGCGGGTGAATTACGGCTGCGCCGACGGCGGCTGCGGCCTATGCAAGGCGCGCGTGGTGGAAGGCAGCGTGGCCCAGTTGAGCCCCCAGTCTTATGTGCTTTCGGAAACCGAAAAAGTCCAGGGCTACACCTTGCTTTGCACCCACACCGCGGCGTCCACCGACCTCGTGCTCGAAGCCCTGGAGGCGCGCGGCCCGGAAGACTTGCCCCCGCAGCGGCTCGAAACCCGGGTGAGGTCCATCACGCCGCTGGCCGCCGACACCCTGGATTTGCATTTGACCATGCCCGAGCATCAACGTCTGCGTTTTCTTTCCGGGCAGATGGCGACGGTCGAATTCGCCGGCCATGTGACCACGCTGCCCATCGCCAACTGCCCCTGCGACGAACTCAATTTGCACTTCTTTCTCGGGCGTGAGGCCTCCGACCCCTTCACCCAAGCCGCTTTTGCCGGCCGCATCAATAAAGGCGAACCCGTGACCGTCAGCGGCCCCAGCGGCGACTTCGTCCTGGCCGATAGCGGCAACCAGCTCGTGTTCATCGCCTGCGATCTCGACATGGCGCCGATCAAAGGATTGCTGGAACACGCCATGGCCATGGATAGCGCCGAGGCGATTTCGCTTTATTGGCTGGCCACGCGACCGGACGGGCATTTCCTCGACAAGCTTTGCCGCGCCTGGAGCGAAGCCCTCGACCAGTTCGACGTCTCGCTCTTCACCGCCATCGACCCCGCACAGGGCGCGAAGGAAATGGTCGAAGCCATGTTGGCCGACCTCTTCGTGGCTCTGTGCGACATCTACGTCGCCGGTCCGCCCGAATTCGCGGCGCAGATTCTCCACGGCCTGCGCGCAGCGGGTGTGCCGCGGGGCCAGATTCACGTGCGCGGTTTGGCCGCCGAGGCCCAGGAAGAGCCGTCCGCCGGGCGGGGGGCGTGTCAGTTCGGGGCGTGATCGAGCGCCGTTTTGGAAGCCTGCCCCGGAAGGCGTCTGGTGGTCATGGCGTCATCTCGGCATCGATGATCTACAAGGTCAGTCCGGACCAAGGAGTCGCTTATGGAAGCAGCCAAGTTCAAGCTGCGTCGCATTGGCGTCCGCGTCCCGCGCAAAGTTCATGAAACTCTTGGCCGCGCCGCCGAGCTTTCGGGCGCCACGGTCAGCCAGTTTCTCGTGCAGGCCGCGCTCAAGGAGGCACAGGCAGTCGTCGAGCGCGAAGAGGTGATACGGCTCTCGCCTCGGGACTGGAATTGGCTGCTCGATCTGCTAGGTAAGCCAAGCGAACCGTACGCCCAATTGAAGTCCGCACTCAAGCGCTACCGAAAGGCCCAGCGCAGCGATGTTGATTCAAGCTTTGCCTGGCGCCCATGACTGGGAAGGTTTCGACTGCGGCCTCTTCGTCGACGCCATCGACGAAACCGCCGCGCGCCAATACAGAGCCTCAAGTCACCGATGAGTTGGCAAACAGATACCCCTCCATGGCCAGCACCCCATGCATGACCTCCCCGGGTAGCACCTGCGCGCTGGCGGCCCCGCCCGTCTCGCCCAGGCGGGCCGCGCCGGCGGCAAGGATGAGGGGCAGGAAGTGTTCCGGCGTGGGGTGGGCGCGCGTGGCATGCGGCGCCAAGCGCAGCGTGTCGAGCAGACGCTCGCGGTCGGCGTGCCGCAGGGCGTCCCGCACCCAGGCGGCGAATTCGGCGACATAGGCTTGGGGCTCCAGGTGATCGGGCTGGAGTTCATAAAGGTTGTGGGTAAGGCTGCCTGAACCGATGAGCAGCACCCCGCGTCGGGTCAGCGGGGAGAGCGCCGTGCCCAGCGCCCAGGCGCCCTTGGCATCGAGCCGCAGGGGCATGGAGACTTGAATCACCGGCAGATCGGCCGCGGGGTAAAGGTGTAGCAGCGGCACCCAAACGCCATGATCGCGACCGCGTTGCGGGTCAAGCCGCGCAGGCCAGCCCGCCGCCTCGAGGAGCGTGGCCACTTCGGCAGCGAGTTCGGGGTCGCCCGGCGCGGCGTAGCGCAATTGCTCCAGCGCGGCGCCAAAACCGGCGAAGTCGTGCAAGGTCGCCGGGGCCGCCGCCGCGGTGACTGCGATGCCTGGCGTTTGCCAATGCGGCGAGATCACCACCACGGCCTGGGGCCGTGGCAGCGTTTTGCCCAAGTCTGCGAGGCGCGCGCCGGCGATGCCTGGCTCCAGCGCGAAGCTTGGCGCGCCGTGGGAGATGAAGATCGTGGGCAGTGGGAGGGTCATCGCTCGGCCTCGCAGCTGTGACTGTACGCCGTTCGGCCCCGCTCGACACCGATGCCGTATCGCGCCGGCGATCCTGCTTCGTCAGCGCCGCGGCTGCGCTTGCCTCACCTCGCCCACCCGGCATCCCCCGCCACGCCCACGAGCTCCGGCAGGTTGGGCCTGCGCGCCGCGAGGGTTTTTTGCGTGCGCAGCCAGCGGGCAACGAGTTCCCAGATTGGTTCGCCCCGCGCTCCCGGTGCCACCGGCGCCCAGCCGGCCACGCGGTAGGTCTTGTCGGCTTCGATGGGCTTTCCCGCGAGCTGCATGTCGCTGATGCGCCTGCCCATGGCGGCGTGCGGCTGGCAGCGGTACTTGAGCCCGCCCACGCGCACCATGTCGCCGCCTTGCTGGTAGTAGGGGTCGGGGTTGAAGAGGTTGTCGGCGACGTCTTCCAGAATGGTCTTGATGGTCGCCCCGCTCATTTCGGTGACCGTGGTGTGGGGGTAAGTGATGGCGGTCTGACTGAGCAGATCGTCCATGGTGATGGTGCTGTTGGGCAGCAGCGTGGTGCCCCAGCGAAAGCCCGGTGAAAACGCGATGGGGGCGTCTTTTTCGGCCATCAGGGCGTCGAGGATCAACTGGTCCCAGGAGCCGTTGAAGTTGCCGCGCCGATAGAGCAAACCTTCGGTGCGCGCCAGCGGTTCTTCGAGTTTGGCGCGATGGGGCGCGCGGGTCTTGTCGATCAACGCGCTCATGGCGGCATCGGCGGGCAGCAGGTCGGAGAACACCGGCAGCAGACGGTAGCGGAAGTCGCTGACGGCTTTGCCTTTCACTTCGAGATCCAGCACACCCAGGTACTTGCCATTGGAGCCGGCGTTGGTGACCACGGTCTTGCCGCTCGGGTTGTCCACCACCATCGCGCGCGGCAAGCCGTCGTGCGTATGGCCGCCGAGGATGGCGTCGATGCCGCGCAGGCGCGAGGCAAGCTTCATGTCCACGTCCATGCCGTTGTGCGACAAGAGCACCACCGCCGCCGCACCCTTGCCGCGCAAGGCGTTGACCGCGGCTTGCAAGTCGTCTTCGTTGATGCCGAAAGTCCAATCGGGAATGAGGTGGCGCGGATTGGCGATGGGCGTGTAGGGAAAGGCCTGGCCGACGATGCCCACCGCCACGCCATTCACATGCCGCAGGGTGGACGCGGCGAACACCGGGTCGCCGAAATCCTGGGTCTTCACGTTCTGCGCCAGGAACTCGATGCGCCCGGCAAGCTCTTTGGCGATCGCTTCCTGCACCCGCGCCGCGCCGTAGGTGAATTCCCAGTGCGCGGTCATGATCTCGACGCCCAGGAGCTTGGCGGCTTCGATCATGTCGCGCCCCTGGGTCCAAAGCGACACCGCCGAACCCTGCCAGGTGTCGCCGCCATCGAGCAGCAAGGCGCCCGGGCGCGAGGCTTTGAGCCGCTTCACCAGTGTCGCCAGATGCGCGAAGCCGCCCACCTTGCCAAAGCGCCGCGCTGCGCGCTCGAAGTCGAGGAAGGTGAAGGCGTACGCTTCGGGACTATCCGCGGCGAGCTGGAAGTGTTTGAGCAGCGCCTCGCCCACCAAATGCGGTGGGCGCCCTCGCGCTGCGCCTGAGCCGAGGTTCATCGACGGCTCGCGGTAGTAGCTCGGGAGCAGTTGCGCGTGGCAGTCGGTGAAATGCAGCAGCGAGACCTGGCCAAACGGGGGCGGATCGTAGAGCCGGCTTTCGGCCTGCGCCGCGCTGGCGTGGCGCCAGTCGAGACCACAGGCGCCGGCCGCGGCGAGCACGTTGAGGAATTCGCGGCGATTCATGGTGCGAACGCGCGCCGAGGTTTCGCTTGGCAGGAGCGGGCTTGCCCACGAAGGGGCGCTGCCTTGCCGCGACCGCCGTTCGCGGCCAAGGCCGCTCCTACCAAACCTGGGCAGGGGTTGGGGTCAATGGCGAATCCCCGGTACGGAGAGCTTGCGGCCGGCGTTCATGGCCGTGAGCGCCAGTTCGATATCGCCGTACTCGCGCGCATCGGGCGGCAGCTCGTTGGCCCGCACCGAAACGTTACACCACTGGAAGCGCTTGCGGATGTCCCAAATCTCTCCCCGCGCCGTGCGCCAGGTGGGGAAATGCCCCAAGAGATGGGGCAGGCCGCTGACATACTGGCCCCGGAACCAATGGTTACCTCCTCTTTCCGGATCGTGACAATCGCGGCAGGAAAAATTGAGCTGCCCCACTTTCTTGTCCATCAGCGCCCGTCCCCGAGCCAAGGCCGCCGCCGCGCCGGGGCTCGCGGTATCGACCGCGATGGGCTGCCCATTGGCCAAGGCCCGCAGGTAGATCGCCAGGGCGAGATTGGTTTCACTCTGCAGCAAATGTTCCGCACCCGTCGTAGCGCGCGCGTGGCGGGTGACGAATTCCTCCACGCCCAACACCTTGTCGAGCCGCGCCTCATAACGCGGCATTTGCGCGCCCCAGGTCTTGAACTCTCGGGCCGGATCATTGTGGCAGTCGCTGCATGCCTTGCCTTTGGCACCGGCGGTGCGGAAGGCGGCCGCGCCCTTGTCCGCGGCGAAAGCGGCCGGGTTCTCGGTCGGATCGAGATTGGGTCGCGTCTCCACGGGCGCGGGCCGCTTGTTGGGGTTTTCGTGGTCGCTCTTGAAATCGGCGGGCTGCTTCAGCGTCATCA
Organism: uncultured Alcaligenaceae bacterium; assembly: GCA_964517465.1. Taxonomy (GTDB): domain Bacteria; phylum Pseudomonadota; class Gammaproteobacteria; order Burkholderiales; family Casimicrobiaceae; genus JACPUX01. Next base: position 37,732 of record CAZFEK010000005.1, on the reverse strand, counting down.
GAAAGGCGACCATATCGCGTACTTCCTCGACATTGAATACACCATGCGTGCCCCAGGGCGGCATGAAGCTCTGCGGGTTGGTGTGGCGCGCGTCCCAGATCTGGGCGAATAGCCATTCCGGTGTGCGCTGCGCGCCGATGAGCGAAAGATCCGGCCCTGGATTGCCCGGCTGTGTGCCGGTGTTCCCCATGATGTGGCAGGTGATGCAACCGCCGCCCCGGCTGCGGTCGACCACGAGTTTTTTTCCTTTTTCGGCGTCGCCGGGAAGGGCGCCCTCGATCTTGGGTATGGCACCCACCGGGGGCGACACCGTCTGCACGAGGTTATTGAAGTTCTTCCAGTCGGTTTGCGGCCAGCGTATGCCCAGCGGCTCGACCGTGTATCGCTTCCAAGGTGTCGGCGCCGCCGAGCCCTCCAGCGCCAAAGGGGCTTCGCTCTTCGATCCCCACTCCTTGAAAATCTGGCAACCGCCGAGTATACCCAATGCGGTGAGCGCGAGACCCACCCCGAGTAATTTGCGCATGTTTCCTCCTTCCGCCCCGGCCTTGTTCGTTGGGGCATTTCTTGCCTACTGCACCGTCACCTCCGTGGCGTCTTTCTTACCGAGGTTGTCTTCCCACGCGACCGCAATCTTGTCGCCAGGCTTGGCCGAAGCGAGTTTGAGCCGAAGGTAGGGGTTTTGCGAAATGCCCACTCCCCAGTGCGACTCCAAGAGGGTATTGCCGTTGTGCGTGATGCGCAGGGTCTGGATGTAATGCGCCGGCACCACCGCTCCTTTTTCGTCTTTGCGCACGCCGGTCTCCATGGGGTGATTGATCAGCACCCGCACTTCCGCGCCGCTGCCTTGCATCTGTGCTCGAACTTTGATCGAGTCTGCCATGTTCGTTTCTCCTCTGGCCTAAGCCGGCAAAGCAATAGGCCAAGATCCGGGAATATGAAAGTCTGAGGCCTTGGCGGCTAACCGCCGCAGCCGCCGATCGTGATTTTGACTTCCTTGGCCGCGGTGTAATAGCTGCTGCCGGATTTCACGATGGCGCGCACTTTGCCCGATTCGGCCATTTTCATGCGCAGTGAAATCTCCGGCGCCATGCCGGGCCCGATCATGAACCGGGCGACCAAGGGCACGAGATTCTTTTCGCCGACTACGATGATCTCGCTGGTGTTGGGCAGGAGGCTGGTGATTTCGATGGGAACCACCGCCCCGTTTTCGGCGATGTCCGGCGCTTTCACCAGGATTTCCCGGCTTTCGGCATAGTTGCCGATGCCCAGCTCCGAAAGCGCCGCCTTGGCTTCCTTGGCGGTGAAAGCAGATTTCTTCCATTCCGCAGCCAGCACCCTCAGCGGCGTCACCAGACCAGCCAATCCGGCCAGCAGGGCGCCGGCGCCAAAGTGCAAGATACGACGTCGTTGCGAAAACATTTCGTCCTCCAGAATCGAGAGCTTCATCGAGCAGAGCAATGCGCACCCGGCGCTCGCTTTCGGCGCCCCTGGGGCAAGCTCAAGGGGCGCAGTGGCAAGAACAGCGCAGGGATGCGCCATGGCTCTATCTACAAGCGATGAGTGTACATCAACTGCCAATTGAACTGACTGTGGCTGATCTCCATGCCGGCACCGTTGTTAGTCACGGTGTTCTTCGGCGCGAAGCTTGCCGAAAAATTGACTTCCGAAGCCTTGCTGAAGGCATAGCCGAAGCCGACGGTGTAATGCGTTTTCACCGTCGCCGGAAACAGCGCGTTCACGGTGTCGTTGGGAATCGGATTGTTGGCGGTATTGAAACCGGCCCGCAGCGTCAAGGCGTCGCTCGCCTTGTAGGACACCCCCGCCTGGACGACGTCCTGGTTCTTCCAGTTCTGGTTCAGCACGGCGGTCAAATCGCCCGAGGTAATGCCGTTGGCGGCCATGAACTGCAAAATGCCCTGCGCGTTCGGGTCACTCTGTTGCTGATCGGCGGTGAAGGTCATACGGAATTTATCCATGACGCCCGCCCAGTTGATGCGCCGGTAATCCGCCGCGATCAGCCATTTGCCGCCCGCTTGATAGGCGAGCCCCAGCCCGAACATCGAAGGCCACTGAAAGTCGTGTACGGCGATCTTTCCCGAGATGCTGACCGGCACGTGGGTCATCGCGTCGTTCATCATGTTGACGTTCATCGCCAAATCGGCGCGGCCTTCCAGATCGGCAAGCTGCGACTTGAGATGGTAGCTCGCGCCCAAACTCAACTCGGGGCTGGCTTTGAACACCAATCCGAGCCGGCCGCCCCAGCCGGTGCCATTGGCGCGCCCGGTGTAATCGTTGTTGTTGCTGAACTTGAACTGCCCCCAATTGAGGTCGCTCAGCATGGCCACACCAGGGCCGCCGGAGCCCGGCGTCATCGCCAAACCGAAACCCATGGCCATGCCGCCGCTGATACTGCCCACCGGACTGCCGCCGGGTTGCATCATCCCGGCCATGACGACACCCGGCATTTGCATCATCACATCCATCCCCGCCCACTTGTAATCGAGCGCGCCGCCGAGGGTCAGATTGGGACCGACATTCAAAGCGACGGGGAGGATCAAGGCGCCCACGCCCACTTCCGAACGGTTTTCGTTGGCGGGCAAACCGTCGCCGCCCAGGTTAAGGGGAACGCCATTCACGCCCATGCTGCCCATGGCCGAGTTGTAGCCGTTCAGAATGGAGCGGGTGCCGTATTCCGTGCCCATACCGCCCTGCGCGAAAACACCCAGGCCACATGCCAAAGAGCCGCGCTTGGCGATGAAGCCGAAGGCCGGCATGTAGTAGGCGTCACCCCGCGAATCGGAGCGCATGCCCATGGCGGACGCGGAAACATCCGGTCCGAGAAAGCCGACTGCAAGATCGACGCGGCTTCCTTCGCCCATCAGTCCGAGAGTTGCCGGGTTGTTGATGACGCCGGCAGTGCCATTGTCGTAGGCCATGGATGCGCCGCCCATGCCGGTGGCAACCGGCCCGTAGCCTTCCAGATTCATGCCGTTGGTGGCCCAGGCTGCCTGGGGTGGAGCCAAGCCCAGCACCGCGCACAAGGCAAAGATTTCCGCTCGATTCATGATTCGATCCCCTTTTTCGTTTGCTACGCTTGCGCGCGGACTCTGCCGCAAGGGCAGCCGCGCCGATTCAGATGAAAAGCGAGACGTCGGCGTCGCCGGCAAACTCCAGGAAAGTCGCTGCCCCGCCATAGTCGATGCCGTCGATGAAATCGCTCTTCTGGAAGTCGAAGAGGTCCACCGTCATCTGGCAGGCAATGAGCTTTACCTCCGACTCCAGGCAAATGGTGCGCAGCTCTTGCAGCGAAGCCACGCCTTTCTTTTTTAATGTGCCTTTCATCATCGAGGTCGCCATGGCTTCCATACCCGGCAGCGTTTGCACCAGCACGGGCATCGGAACCGGCATCGGCATTGCCGGATTGGCCAGCGGCGAGATGTGAATGCCGCTCAAATCCTTGCGCAGGAGCTGCAAACCGTAAAAAGTGAAGAATATGCCCACTTCCCAACCCAGGCTCGCCGCCGTCGAGGCGAGGATGAAGGGTGGATAGGCCATGTCGAGGGTACCCTTGGTAGCGATCAGCGCCATGCGCTTGGTATCGGACATCCTTGCTCCTCCGCGGCGGGTGGCTCAGCCGCCTCGTCGCCCCAATCGAGAAAAAAACACCCCGCCCCCGCCCGGCGATACCGCGAGGTAAGGCCTGCAGGCGGGAATTCAGGACTTGCGAATGAAGAACACGTACTCGGCGTTCACTTCCTCCGAAGACAACAATTCGTTGCGCGTCGCTTTGGTAAACGCCTGCATGTCGCGCATCGAACCCGGGTCGCTGGTGACTACTTTCAGCACCTGCCCGCTGCCCAGCTCGCTCAACTGCTTCTTGGTCTTGACGATAGGCAGGGGACAGTTCAGTCCGCGCAGATCGATTTCCTTGTCGTATTGCATCAAAGGGCTCCAGGTAAGTCATCGCCTTGGCAGAAGTGCCGCCAGCCGAATTTGCCCGCTTTGACGAGCGGTACTATTAGGCGCAATCCGGGCAAGCAGCGTCTATAGCCGCCTCGGGTGATCCCAGGTACGCCAAATGGGTAAGCCATGGTCTGCCCGCCGCGATACACCAAAGACGGCCGCTTTTGTTATGCTGCACCAGATACCCCAGGGCGTCGAGTCGCCCGCGATCCCTACCCGCCAAGCGGAGGAAGCGATGCATCGTCCAGCGGCCGTCTTGTTGTTCTTGAGCCTTTCTTTCCTGGCGTTCCGCTTTGCCGCCGCTCAGCCGGCCCCGGAACCGCAACCCGAATGGTTCAAGGTTTCCTTTCTGGACCTCAGGGAAGATCTGGCCGAAGCAGCCGCTGCCGGCAAACGCTTGATGATCTATTTTCACCAAGACGGCTGCCCGTATTGCACCAAACTGCTGCGCGAGAACTTCGGCGAGAAACGCATCGCCGACAAGACTCGCCGGCATTTCGACGTACTCTCCCTCAACATCTGGGGGGATCGCGAAGTGACCGATTGGACCGGTCGCCCGGCCACCGAAAAGGCGTTCGCAAAAGCCCAGCGAGTGCAATTCACTCCGACCTTGCTGTTTTTTGACGAAACCGGCGGCCTTGCCCTGCGCCTCAATGGCTATGTTCCGCCGCACCAATTCAACGCCGCGCTCGACTACGTCAGCGGGCGTTTGGAGAAACGCCTGCCTTTTACCGATTTCCTGCTGGAGCAAAAACCCGAGCCGGCTAGCGGCAAGCTGCATCCGCAGGCTTGGCTCATGACGGAGCCGCTGGATCTCAGCCGGAAAGACGCCCGGCCGACGCTGGTTTTGTTTGAGCAAAAAGTCTGCGCCGCGTGCGACGAGATGCATGGCGAGGGGTTCACCCGTCCCGAAGTGGCGGCGCAGCTGGCGCGATTTCGAGTGGCGCGCATCGACATCGCCTCCCGGGAGACACTCCGGATCCCGAGCGGGGAAACGCGCAGCATGCGCGATTGGGCCCGGGAGTTGAAAATTGCTTACACCCCTAGCCTGGTGTATTTCGACGCGGCGGGCACGGAGATTTTCCGCGTCGAGGGTTATTTCCGGCCCTTCCACCTCGCCTCGAGCATGGAATACGTCGCTTCCGGCAGCTATCGCGAACAACCGGAGTTTCAGCGCTTCATCGAAGCCCGCGCGGCGGCCCGCCGCGCCAAAGGCGAGAGGGTCGAGCTGCTGAAGTAAACCGTCATTCCGTCCACAAATCGCCCGTTTCGCGCTAAAGTTCGGGTCAGTTCCGACGCAAAAAGCTCTGAGGGCCGTTGCGCCATGGCTTTGCGACGCGCTCGGACAACCTCGGGACACAACAGAAGATGGCTGACTCCCCTACCGGCCCGCCGATTTGGCAGGCGCTCGACTTGGCGCGCGGGCCCGCCCACGGGCTTTTTGCCCTGCCCGCGGAGGCGCGCCGCGACTGGTTGCGCGAACGCCTGGCACAACCCGCGCCGGAGTTGGTGCTGCAGTCGGGCGACGGCTTGCGTCTGCCGGGCCGCGAAGGGCGCGCTACTCCGGCGGCGGTGCTGGTTCCGATCTGGCAGCACGACGATGCCGTGGAGGTCATCCTCACTCACCGCAGCCAGGCCGTGGGAGATCACGCCGGCCAAGTCTCGTTTCCGGGCGGCCGATGTGATCACGAACACGAAAGCGCGGAAGCCACCGCCTTGCGCGAAGCCGAAGAGGAAATCGGATTACCCGCCGCCAAGGTCGCTACTCTCGGGCGTCTGGCCCACTACGACACCATTACCGGCTATCGCGTCACGCCGGTGATCGGCTGGATCGACGGTGAAATCGAATTTGCCGCCGATCCTCAGGAAGTGGCCACCGTCTTTCGTGTGCCGCTGGCGTTTCTCCTCGATCCGGGCAATTACCGGCGTCACCGCTACGACCTGGGCGACAAACCGCGGCATTATTTTTCGGTGCCTTACCAAGGGCATTACATCTGGGGCGCGACCGCGACCATGCTGCTGATGTTTTATCACACGGTGCTGGGAGGGCCGGCGCGGTGACCGAAGGGCACCAACGCACCGGACTCATCCTGAGCGGCGGCGGCGCCCGCGCGGCCTATCAGATCGGTGCTTTGCGCGCCATCACCCATATCTTGCCGCGGCACCACTGCGCGCCATTTCCGGTGATTTGCGGCACCTCGGCCGGTGCCATCAACGCCGCCATGCTGGCCAATCACGCAGACAATATCCGCTTGGGCGTGGCGCGCCTGATTCGCTTGTGGACGCGCCTGCAAGTGGGCGAGGTGTATCGCTCGGATGCACGCGGGGTGGCCCGAACCGCGCTGCGTTGGCTCAGCGCCACCATGACCGGCCGGAGCAGCAAGGCGATGTCCTTGTTCGACAACCGCCCCTTGCGCATGCTGCTGCACCGCGAGCTCGATTTCAGCCGCCTCGATCGGCTGATCGCGCACGGCGAGCTGCTGGCGCTGGCGATCAATGCCACCAGCTATACCACGGGCAAGGCAATGACCTTTTACCAAGGTGCGCATTCGCTCAACCCCTGGCGTCGCACCCGCCGCGAGGGAGTTCCCGCCAAGCTCTCGGTGGATCACTTGATGGCCTCGGCGGCCATTCCGTTCATTTTCCCGGCGGCGAGAATCGGCAGCGAGTACTACGCCGACGGCTCCATGCGGCAGTTGGCGCCGATCAGCCCGGCGCTGCACTTGGGCGCCAAACGCATCCTGGTCATTGCCGTGGGACAACTGGCCACCCGCAGCCCTTCCACCGATGCGCCCTCGCGTTACCCTTCGCTGGCGCAAATCGCCGGTCACGCGCTCTCCAGCATCTTTCTCGACAATCTCTCCACCGATATCGAGCGCTTGCAGCACATCAACCGCTTGGTGAACGTGCTGCCCAAAAACGAACTCGCGGCGCGCGGCATCAACGTGGACCAGGTCAACGTCTTGGTGCTGAACCCGACCGAAGACATCGCGCGCCTTGCGGTGCGCTATGCCCAGCGGCTGCCTTCTGCGGTGCGTCTCTTCCTGCGGCGCTTGGGCAAAAGTGATGGCGGCGGCGCCAACCTCTTGTCCTACCTGTTGTTCGACGGCGCGTTCTGCCGCGCCTTGATGGATCTGGGTTATCGCGACGCCATCGCCCGGCGGGATGAAATCGAAGCCTTCCTCGGCAGCGAGGAGAGCCGCTTCACGCCCCTCTTCCCGCCGGAATTCCGCTAGATTCAAGCTTCCTCAAGGGCACAATCATGATCAGCTCCCCGCGCGAACAGACTCTCCTCGGCCTTGCCAGCAAAGGGTTTTATCGAGCGCGATATGCGGAATGGGGAGACGCGAACAACCCCGAAGTTGTCATCTGCGTGCACGGCCTCACCCGCAACGGCCGAGACTTCGACTTCCTGGCTCAGGCTTTGGCGCCGCACCGAAGAGTGTTGTGCATCGACATGCCTGGCCGCGGCAAAAGCGACTGGCTGCCCGAAGCGCTCGACTACAAAGCCGAGACCTATCTCGCTTTGCTCACCGCGCTGATCGCGCGCAGCGGAGCGGATTGCGTCGATTGGGTCGGCACCTCGATGGGCGGGCTATTGGGCATGATGATCGCGGCTCAGCCCAATACTCCGGTGCGACGCTTGGTTGCCAACGACGTCGGTGCCATCTTGCGCAAAGAAGCCATGGCGCGCATCGCCACCTACGTCGGCGCCGACCCCCAATTCGATCGCTACGAAGCGCTGGAGCAACACATCCGCGAAGTGTCGGCGCCTTTCGGCCACTTGACCGACGAACAATGGCGTCACCTCGCTTCCACCACGGCGCGAGAACTTCCCGACGGGCGATGGGCGCTGGCCTACGACCCGGGGATCGCGCAGCCGTTTCGCGCCGCGCTGGGGCAAGACATCGAGCTTTGGCCCCTGTGGGACGCGATCCGGGCGCCGACCCTGCTCTTGCGCGGCGCCGAAAGCGACCTTCTCAGCCGCGAAACCGCATTGGAGATGACCCAACGGGGTCCCAAAGCGAAGCTGATCGAGGTGCCCGGCGTAGGCCACGCCCCGATGTTATTGGATGGTGCGCAAATCGAGCCCGTGCTCGAATTCCTGCTGACCGCTTGATCCGAGGAAAAGCCGCAATACGATTGCGTCTGGCACGCTCTCGCCGCTTTCGGTGAGGCTCCAACCCTGCCGCGTCTCGCGCACCCAGCCGGCGTCGCTGAGGCGGTCCAGGGTCTCCCCCAAGACATCGAAACCGGTTTCGCAGCGCCTCACCAAGCGCGCCCAGCCGCCGGCCGCCTTGCGCGTTTTGCCCTGCGCTTCCCGCAAGGCCGCGAGCACGGCGAGCGCCATTTGATACCGATCCCAGACGCTGGGCCGCGCCAAAGCGCGCGGCCGCCCCCAATAAGGCATGGTCGCGGTGAGGATGGCGCCCAGCAGAACCACCACCCACAGACAATAGATCCAGAGCAGAAAAATCGGCGCCGCGGCAAAAGCCCCATAAATCAATTTGAAGGTGCCAAGATAACGCACATACCAGCCAAAACCGACGCGCAGAACCTCGATCGCCAGAGCGGTGACCACCCCGCCCAGGAGCGCGTGTTTCCAGGGCACGTAGCGCTTGGGGATGACTCGAAACAAAAACGCCAGCAGGAGCGCGGTAAGCATGGCCGGCAAAAAATCGAGAATCTCATCCGACAGGTCGGATAACACCGGGGCCCAGCCCTGGGTCTTTCCCAGCCATCGTGTGGCTAGACCAAGAAAAACGCCGATCAGTAGCGGCCCGAGAATCATCGCCGCGCTATGACGCAAAACGCGCTTCCACAAGGGTCGCGATTTATGCACCAGCCAAATGTCGTTGAAGGCCTGATCGAGCGTCAAGAGCAGCAGCAGCACGGAAATCGACAGCACCGCCGTGCCCGCCACGGTAAGGCGGCCGGCATGGCTGATGAACTGGGTCATGTACACCGTGGTGATTTTGCCCGCCGCTTCGGGCACCAAGTTGGCGAAAAGAAAAGCTTTGAATGCTTTGGCAAAACCGGCGAAATAGGGGGAAATGGAGAAGATGCCCAGAAAGATCACCAGAGCCGGCACCAAGGCCAGCAAAGTGGTGAACGCAAGGCTAGACGCCGTCTGCGAACAGCGATGCAAACGAAAACGCTCCCCGACCAGCGCAGCGAACTGCGAAAAGCGCCGCACGCGCGGCGCATTGCGCCATTTGCGAAAAACCCGCTGCACCCTGCTCCCCTGGTTCATGATCGATCTCTGCGATAATCCCTTGGGTCCGCCCCGCCGTCGTGCTTTGCTTGAACTCCGCTCGCCGCCTCGCCCTGCTCTTGCTCCTTGCCCTTTGCCTCTGGCTGGTGCTCTGGGAGGTCTTGCTCGCGCCGCTAAGGCCCGGCGGCTCCTGGCTGGTGCTCAAAGCACTGCCGCTGGCGGCCTGCATCATTTACCTGGCGCGCGGCAGCAACCGGGCCTACCTTTGCTCCGCAGCCCTGCTGCCATTCTACGTGGCCGAGGCGATCGTGCGGGGCTGGACCGAATCGGGCCGGGCCGCCTTCTGCGCGGGGGTGGCGCTGCTGCTGGCGCTTGCCGCCCTGGGCGCGATGTGGAAGGCCACGCGCCGGGCCGTCCCCGAGTAGCCGTGCCGGGCGGCTCACATCAATGGTCAGAGCAATTCTTTGGGCAAACCAAAAACCGTGCGCTCGGTCACGCCTTCCAGTTCACGCACGCTGGTCACCCCCATCGCTTGCAGCCGCGCGATCACTTGCTGCACCAAAATCTCCGGCGCCGACGCGCCCGCGCTCAAGCCCACGCGGGTAAACCCGGTCAGCCACTCGGCGCGCAAGTCTTCGGCGCGATCGAGCATGTAGGCCTGCGCACCGGCTTGCGCGGCGACTTCGCGCAAGCGATTGGAATTCGAGCTGTTGGGCGAACCGACGATCAGCACCACCTCGCAGTTTTGCGCCAAGGCTTTCACCGCATCCTGGCGGTTTTGGGTGGCGTAACAAATGTCATCCTTGCGCGGCGCGGTAATCGCCGGGAAACGCGCCCGCAAGGCGGCGATAATCGCGGCAGCATCGTCCACCGAAAGCGTGGTCTGAGTGACATAGGCAAGCTTCGCCGGGTTTTTCACCGCCAGCTTGCCCACGTCGGCGACGCTTTCGACCAGTTGTATGCCGCCGTCGACCTGTCCCATGGTGCCTTCCACCTCGGGATGGCCCGCGTGGCCGATCATGATGATCTCGCGGTCCTGTTCGTGCATGCGAGCCACTTCGGTGTGCACTTTGGTCACCAGCGGGCATGTGGCGTCGAAGATTCTCAGACCGCGCGCCGCCGCCTCCTGCCGCACCGCCTGCGAAACGCCGTGGGCGCTGAAGATCACCGTGGCCCCCGCCGGCACCTCCGAGAGTTCCTCGATGAACACGGCGCCTTTGCGTTTGAGGTCATCGACCACATAGCGGTTGTGCACCACTTCGTGCCGCACGTAAATGGGCGCGCCGAAGCGCTCCAGCGCGCGCTCGACGATGGCGATGGCGCGGTCCACACCGGCGCAAAAGCCGCGCGGATTGGCAAGCGTGATCTGGGAATTCATGGCAGCTCTTTGCTCTGGGCTGCTGCCGGCTCTCGGTGCAAGAAGCTGTCCAAGATCAGCAAGCCCGCGCCGATGGTGATGGCCGAATCGGCAAGGTTGAAGGCCGGGAAATACCACCCCTGCCAGTGCACCAGCACAAAATCGACCACTTCGCCCAAGCGCACGCGATCGATGGCATTGCCCAAAGCGCCGCCGATGATCAAGGCGAAGCCGGCATTGGCCCAGGGACTCGGGCTCTTGCGCAGCATCAGCGTAAGCACTACCGCGGCCACTAGCGCCAAAGCGAGAAAGAAGTAGCGCTGCCAGCCGGCGGCATCGGCAAGAAAGCTGAAGGCAGCGCCGGGATTGAAGGTTAGCACCAAGCTGAAGAACGGCAGCAGCGGCAGCGTCTCGCCGCGCACCAAGCTTGCCAGAATGGCGAACTTGCTTAGCTGATCGAACAGCACGATGCCGGCGCTCAGCCAAAGCCAGCGCCGCCAGCCGGGAACGACTTCAGGCATGGTTGCGCCGTTCTCCTTCGCCGAAAAGATTGCTCGCGCACCGGCCGCACAAGCTCGGGTGCTCGGGCAAGCCGCCGAGGTCTTCCCGATAGTGCCAGCAGCGCTCGCATTTCTCGCCCGCGGCTGGTTCCACGGCAACGGCCAGCGCTTCGCCCGGAGCGACATTCGCGGTCGAGGTGATGAAAACGAACTTCAGGTCTTCCCCCAAACTCTGGAGCAGCGCCCGGTCGTCGCCGTCGGCGGTCACAGTGACCGCGGCCGCGAGCGATGAACCAATCTTTCCGGTCTGGCGCAGCGTTTCCAGCTCCTTGGTGACCGCGGCGCGAATTTCGCGCAAGCGCTTCCAGCGAACCAGCAGCGCCTCTTCGCCCTCCCCTTCGGGCAACACGTCTTGCCAGGTGTGCAAAAAGACGCCGTCGTCCGACCGGCCATTTACCAAAGGCCAGGCTTCCTCGGCGGTAAAGGAGAGCACCGGCGCCATCAGGCGCAGCAGCATTTGCGTGAGATGATAAGTGGCGGACTGCGCCGAACGCCGCGCGAGGCTGGTTTTCCCGGTGGTGTAGAGCCGGTCTTTGAGGATGTCGAGATAAAAGCCGCCGAGGTCTTCCGAGCAGAAAGTTTGCAGGCGCTGGGCGACGAGATGAAACTCGTAGCGCTCGTAGTCGGCGAGGACGGCCTGCGCCATTTCGCGCGTCATCGCCAAGGCATAACGGTCGATCTCCAGCCACTCCGAAACCGGCAAGAGCTGGTTCGGGGCATCGAAATCGGCGATGTTGGCCAGAAGAAAGCGCAGCGTATTGCGGATACGCCGGTAGCTCTCGACCACTCGTTTCAAAATTTCATCGGAGATCGACAGCTCGCCGGAATAGTCGGTCGCCGCCACCCACAGACGCAGGATCTCTGCGCCCAGCGTGTCGCTCACCTTCTGCGGCGCGACCACATTGCCGCGCGATTTGCTCATCTTGTGGCCCTGGCCGTCGACCACAAATCCATGCGTGAGCAAACCCCGGTAGGGCGCGCGGCCGTCGAGCGCGCAGCCCACCAAAAGCGAAGACTGGAACCAGCCGCGATGCTGATCCGAGCCTTCGAGGTAGAGATCCGCGGGATAACCGAGTTCGGGATGGAGCCGCATCACCGAAGCATGGGTGCAGCCGGAATCGAACCAAACGTCCAGCGTGTCGGTGAGCTTGCGATAGATCGTTTCATCCACGCCAAACTCCGCGCAGCCTGCCGCAAACCAAGCTTCGATGCCGCCCTGTTGCACCATCCGCGCGGCCTGTTCCAAAAGCGCCGGGGTATCGGGATGCAGACGCCCGTCGTCGCGACGCACGAAAAAGGGCAGCGGCACGCCCCAGCTGCGCTGGCGCGAAACGCACCAGTCGGGACGATTGTCGATCATCGCCTCCAGCCTGGCCCGGCCCCAGGAGGGAAAAAACGCGGTGTCGGCGACGGCGCGCTGCGCCACGGCGCGCAAGCTCGGCCCACCCGACGCCGGTTCGCGATCCATGCCGATGAACCACTGCTGGGTGGCGCGGAAGATGATCGGTGTCTTGTGACGCCAGCAATGCGGATAACTATGGGTGAGTTTGTCGCGTTTGACCAGCACACCTTTGGCTTGCAGCAAATCGAGAATGGGGGCGTCTGCTTTGCGCACCGAGAGGCCGGCGAAATCGGGCACGTTCGCCTTGAAGCAACCGTCATCGCCCACGGGGTTGTCCACCGGCAGGCCATAACGCTGACCGACGACGAAGTCCTCCACACCGTGCGCCGGCGCAGTGTGCACGAGCCCGGTGCCGGCATCGACGGTGACGTGTTCGCCCAGAATCATGGGCACGCTGCGCGCTTGCAAAGGATGTTGCAAGGCCAAGCCATCCAAGGCCCTGCCTTTGCCCAAACCGAGGCGCTTGCCGGTGACGCCGTAGCGCGCGAGCGCGGCGGCTTCGAGTTCGGCGGCGAGGATCAGCAACCCGGCCGGGGTCTCGACCAGCACGTAGTCGAAATCCGGATGGGCGCAAACCGCCTGATTCGCAGGCAGCGTCCAGGGCGTGGTGGTCCAGATCACCGCCGACGCATCGCCGGCCGGAAGGCTTTGCAGACCGAAAGCCGCGGCGAGTTGGGCGCGGTCGATGACTTTGAACGCGACGTCGATGGCCGCGGACTCGCGATCTTCATATTCGACTTCGGCCTCGGCCAAGGCCGAGCCGCAATCGATGCACCAATTGACCGGCTTCAAGCCCTGGAAGAGATAACCCTGTTGGAGAATGCGGCCCAGGGCACGAATTTCGTCGGCTTCGGTAGCGAAGTTCATGGTCTGGTAGGGCGCATGCCAGTCGCCCAACACACCCAGGCGAATGAAGTCCGCCTTCTGCCGCTCGATCTGCTCCGCGGCATAAGTCCGGCAAAGCGCGCGGGCGCGGTTGGCTTCGATGTGTTTGCCGTGGCTTTTTTCGATCTGGTGCTCGATCGGCAGCCCGTGGCAATCCCAGCCCGGCACATAGGGCGCGTCGAAACCCGCGAGCGTTTTGCTCTTGACGATGATGTCCTTGAGGATTTTGTTGACCGCATGGCCGATGTGAATGTCGCCATTCGCGTACGGCGGGCCGTCATGCAGTATGAATTTGGGCCGCCCCTTGGAAGCAACGCGAATGCGCTCGTAGCGCTTCTTTTCCTGCCATTCGCGCACCCACTGCGGCTCGCGCTTGGCAAGGTCGCCGCGCATGGGAAACGGGGTGTCGGGTAGATTCAGGGTGTTCTTGTAATCGGCCATGATTCAGCTTTCAGCGGCAAAAAATCGGCGAGCCTCATCGGCATCCCGGCGGATACGAGCCGTCAGCGCTTCGAGGTTCGGAAACTTCTGTTCCTCGCGCAACTTGCGCAGGAACTCCACGCGAAGGCGCCGCCCATAAAGCTCGCCCTCGTAATCAAAAACATGCACTTCCAGCATGGGCCTGGGCAGCGAATTCACCGTCGGCCGCACGCCCAGGCTTGCCACGGCTTGACGCCTGCCCCCTGGAATACCGTGCACCGCCACGGCAAACACGCCGCAGAGCGGTGGAACCCGCCGCAGCGGAAAATTCGCCGTGGGGTAGCCCAGGGTTCGCCCCAGTTTCTTCCCGTGCGCCACCCGCCCGCTGATGGCATAGGGTCGCCCCAGTAGACGGGCCGCGTGTTCCATCTCGCCGTCCAGCAGCGCATTGCGCACCGCCGTGCTGGACACCCGCTCGCCCTCGACCGCCACGGTATGCAGCGTCTCGACGCTGAAGCCGCGTTTGACGGACCAGGCGCGCAGCAAGGAAACATCGCCTTGGCGCCCTCGGCCAAAGCGAAAATCGTCGCCCACCAAAAGCCATTTCACGCCTAGGCTCGCCAGCAGCACGTCTTCCACGAATTCGTCGGCAGAAAGCTGCGCCAGTCGTTCATCGAAACGCGCGAAATAGATCCGATCCACGCCTGCCCGGGCGATTTGCTCAATTTTGTCGCGCGGCGTGGAGATCCTCGGCGGCGCATTGTCGCGCAGGAAAAATTCCCGCGGCGGCGGCGAAAACGTCAAGACCGCGGCGGGCAGGCGCAGGTCTGCGGCCGCTTCCAAAAGCCGCGCCAGCATCGCCTGATGCCCGCGATGCACGCCGTCGAAATTGCCTATGGTAAGCGCCAAAGGTTCGCCCCGAACCTTAGGCAGACCGCGAAAAACCAACATTGCGCCCGCGCCAAAAGCTTGAATTCTAACGCAGGATGGGCTCTGCCGCGAGCGCGAAGCGTGGCCTCGCAGCGGGTGCTGGCGCAGCAGGTGGCGACTACTCTCGAAACGGTGCGTGGCAAGGAGGTGTTCGAGCAGGCCCCTGCTCGCTTCGTGCGCCTGGGACCGCCAATACCGACCAAGGCAGTCCATTCACGGCCGAAGAATTTACCGGCGCCGTGGGGTCCAGGGCTGCAAGCTGTCCATGGTCGGGCGCGGCGCCTGGCGCGGCAACATGTTTGTCGAGGGCGGTGGCGCAGCGTGAAATACCAGCGGGTGTAACTCAGGGCCTACGCGAGTGGGGCCACGGTTCTACCAAGCGCCCCAGGGCGTCGTTGAACTGAGTGGTGATCTGGCCCTTGGCATCGGTCTGGCGGATCATTTCCCTGAGGCCGTTGTAGGCGTAGGTCCAAGTGCCCGCATCGGGACTCACGAGCTTCGTTTTGCGGCCCCGCAGGTCGTAGGTCATGCTTTCGACGGACCGGTGACGCTCAGAAGGTTGCCTTGGGCGTCGTAGGCGTAGGTAGTAACACCGTTCAAAGCGTCATTGACGCTCACGATCTGACTCAATAATATCCGGGCAATCGTTGCGCTGCTGCCGGAAAGATGCGTAGTGGTGGACGGGGGCGCGAACATCGGATTTGTGGCCGTTCCTGTCGCGCTGGCAAAGCGCGGCAAGCGGGGCGTAGTCCATGCCTTCGAGCCGAAGCGCATGATCTTCAACGCTTTGGCGGGAACGTTAGCGCTAAACGGCTTGCGCGATTTGCTGGTACACCAGCAGGCCTTGGGCGAAGCCCCCGGTGTGGCGCTTGTTCCTCCGGTGGATTACAACCAAGCGGTCGACTTCGGCATGGTGCAGTTATCGACGGAACCGAAAGGGGAGCCGGTCGCGGCTGTTGCACTTGATACCTTTCGCCTGCCACGGCTGGATTTCCTCAAGCTAGACGTCACGGGCTAAGAAATCCCGGCTTTACGCGGTGCGCGCGGTTTGCTTGCCGAACAATGGCCTTGGTGCTGGATTGAGTACTGGAAGGTGGAGCGGGAACCTATTCTTCAGCGCTTTCATGGGTTGGACTACCGGTTCTTCGTGTTGGGTTCTCTCAGCCTCCTTTGCGCACTACGACGAAGTAGGAAGGCACTAGAACGATCTTTCCGCATCCAAGCGCCGGAGATCTTTCCCAGTGGCACCACCTCTGCCGGTTGGAGCAGCCCCCCGCAGCAAGGATCGGCCGAGCCGGGCAGCCCACTTTGACTGCTTTCATTTCTCGCGCCCCCGCCGCACCGCACAGTCCCTCACCGGGGCGAAATCGAACCAGGAGAAGTCTGTTTGCGTTGCGTACGATTGCGCTATAGTTTCGATCCTCATGAACCAAGCCGATCTCCAATCGCCTTTTGATGTCGCTGTGGTCATTCAGACCGTTCTGCGGCCACGTCTGCTGCAAGCCGTTCGATCGGTCTTTGCACAGGACTACCCGGGACGAATACAGGTGTTGTTGGGCATCGACCGCCGCGAAGGTGACCCGACTATGATCTCTGCACTACAGCGCGAATGCCCAGAGCGGATGACTATCACTGTCATCGATCCCGGTTATTCGACTTCGAGGCGCCACGGCAGTGTATATCCGAACTTTTACGGCGGCGCGCTGCGCACAGTGCTAAGTTATCTCGCGAACAGCCGATACGTAGCGTATCTTGACGACGATAACTGGTGGGCGCGGCAACACCTGTCCTCCTTGCTTGCCGCCATCGCCGGCAAGGCCTGGGCCTTTTCGCTTCGCGTGATGGTCGATGAAAAGAGCGACGAGATCATCTGCAGAGATGAGTTCTTTTCGCTGGGCCCCGGGAAAGGTATTTGGGCGCCCCAGTTCGGCGGATTGGTGGACACTGGTTGCTTGCTTCTCGACAAATTAGCCTGCCACGAAACGCTTCCCGCCTGGTGTTTGGCGCGGTTCACCAACGGGGCGGGGGAAGACAGTATGGTTTTCGGGCGTCTGAAGCACCTACCCTGGGGCGCGACCGACCTCTATACGTCCTTTTATCGCACTAATTTGGACAGTCAGCCCAGTTACCTCTTATGGTGTTACAAAAAGGCCGGCGTCGATTTAGAACGATTTGTCGCACCGCAGAAGATGCCCACCGAGGATGTCTGGGAAGCATGCGCTCGCCTAGATCAAACCACTGCCCTGCAGGCGCAAGGATAAGTGCCCCAAACGAGGAGTTTGGCCCCCCGATCCCTAGCGCCAATCCCCGGAACGTCGTCACGATAACCGCGAACCGCGGCCAAAATGCGACAACACCAGCGGAACCAGGAGCCGATCAACCTAGAAACCTCAGTTGGGCACGCCCGATGGTGCGTTTGGCCGGGTGTATGGCGCGAAGCGACGACGCGGAATAGCCATTCTATTCAAGGAGGAGCGACAAAGCCAGGCTGCGCCGGAGCGGCCGCGCCAAGGAAACGGGGCAGCGCAGGCGCCGCGTTTCGCCCGGCTTGGCAGGGCCGTTGCCTTGGCCCGGGCGCTTCGCCGGGCGCTTCGCCGGGCGCCCGGCCAGATGCGCCAGCGGGTGTGCAGCCTGGTCACCCTAGAGGTGATGACCCAGACTAACCCGCTGACTTTGCCCAGCCTGACTGGTACCGAATCGATCAGCGGTCAACGGAGGTTTCTAGGATCAAAGCTCCTCCCCTATTTGGGGTGGGTCGTGCACGCTTCGCGCCGGGCTCTCAACCATCAGTAGGTTGGTAAGGGACGATTTACGGCCGGATCTATTTGTATACCGTCCTTGAACTGAAGAAGTGATTGTAGTTGTTGGTTCCCGCAGCACCCACCGCAGTCAGATCTCCTGGCCCAATCGGCTTACCCAGGGCAAAGATGAGACCGTCGGGCAGGATATAGGCCGGATTCTTGTTTCGGTGCAGCGGCGTCAAGTAGATGAAGTCGCCAAAAACGCGGTCTGGGCTCTCGCCTTCGACGGCAAACGCCTTGCCAAGAACCACCGGGCCGGTCGGACAAAGGGCACTCGTTCCATAGTAATTCTTCTTGCAGTTTTGGATGACCAAATCGATTGCCCTGGCATAGACCGCCGATCCCGGTTTCGCGTAAAGCACCGAATTCGTGCAGGTCCAGCAGGTTTGGGAAATGATCGGCAGGTCTTTGAATGTGATCGTCTCAACTTGCGCGGGTGGATCGATTGAAGCGATGGGCCTCACGGCAATATCGAAGTACCAACCGCCCTCCCCATGAAGCAAACAATACTTCAGCAAATCCGCTTTATAGGCATAGGGATTCAGCTTGTCGAAGGCTTCAAGAACCTCGCGCCCAAAGTTCCTGGAAATGTATTCTCTTGCATCGGCCAGGTTGTAGAGAACATGGCGGAGTCTTGGAAAAAGGCTCTGCGCCGCGGCGACACACTGCGCGAGGTACGGTGGCAGCGGACTATCGTTATCGGTTAGAAAGATCTGCGAGATCTGCATGATGAGTTCTTCAGTTCCACTTTGCCGACATCGACGCCGATAGCGTCAGAAAGCATACCCAAAAAAATGGTGGCAATTGGTGGAATGGGGGTAGGAATACGCGCATTTTACCCGACACCTGACCGCGTTTCGTACTGCCTGCGCGATGGGTAGTGCCTAACCCTCCGCCGTCGCTCCTTCCGGAAACAGCACCTCGGTGAAACCGAAGCTGCGGAAATCACGCATGCGCATGGGATAGAGTATGCCCAACAAATGGTCGCATTCGTGCTGCACCACTCGCGCGTGGAAATCTTCGGCGATGCGGTCTATGGGCCGCCCTTTGGCGTCGAGGCCGGTGTAGCGCAAGCGCGTGTAGCGCGGCACGCGCCCGCGCAAACCGGGTACGCTCAAGCAACCCTCCCAGTCTTCGGCCATTTCGTCCGACAGCGGCGTCAGCACGGGATTGATGAGCACCGTATGGGGCACGGGCGGCGCTTCGGGGTACCGCTGGTTGTGCTCGAAACCGAAAATCACCACTTGCAAGTCAACTCCGATTTGCGGCGCAGCCAGGCCCACGCCCTGCTCGGCGCGCATGGTGTCTTGCAGGTCGAGTAGCAGGCTTTCGAGTTCCGGTGTGCCAAAGTGGGTGACGGGCTGCGCCACGCGCAAGAGGCGCGCGTCGCCCATACGCAGTACGGTCTTAACGGGCATGGCAATGGCCTTCCCCAAGCGGGACCGTCGCCCTGCCCCTTCCCGGTAGCCCAGGGAGGGGAGACCCCTGAGCCGCGACCGCAAGGTTCGCGCTAAACATGAGCGAGCAAGGCCTCGATCAGAACATGCACCCTCTTCATCGCCGGATCGAGCACGGCGCTGATCTGCTCCAGCGATACCTCGTCGCGGCTTGCCGCGCGCCCGGCGGCGTAGTTCGCCACCACCGCCACGGCCGCGTATTCCAGGCCCAGCTCGCGCGCCAGCGCGGCCTCCGGCATCCCGGTCATCCCTACCATGGTGGCGCCGTCGCGCTCCAAGCGGTCGATCTCGGCTGAGGTTTCGAGCCGGGGGCCGGAAACCGCAGCGTAAAGGCCGCCATCGATGAGCGCCGCGCCGCAAGTCGCCCCCGCCTCCAGGAGGAGTTGACGCAATGCGGGCGTGTAGGGATGCGTGAAATCGACATGCACCACTTTTTGATCATGCCCGTCGAAAAAAGTGGTGGCGCGGCCCGAGGTGTAATCGATCAACTGGTCCGGAATCACCAATGCGCCTGGCACATGGTCGGCACGTATGCCGCCCACCGAGGCCACTGCCACCACCCGCCGAACTCCTGCTGCATGCAGGGCCCAGACATTGGCCCGGTAATTGACCCGATGCGGCGGGATCACGTGCCCCTGGCCGTGGCGGGCCAAAAAAGCGACCTCGGTTTGGCCGATCCGCCCGAAAACGAGCGCTGAGGAAGGCTCCCCAAACGGTGTGCGCACCACTTCGCGGCGGACGATGCGCAAATTTGCCAAATGGCTGAGGCCGCTGCCTCCGATCACACCCCACACTTCGCACTTTCCTTTCTCAAGCCGGCACGGCCGGAGCCAAAAAGGATCGGCTACCGATCGCGAACTGCAAACAAACCCTCAACCCACCCAGGGGAGAAGCCCCCCGCATATCCCCGGATCCAGCACTTCGATTCATTTCTTGTCCAAGCGGGCGAAGACCTAAGGCCTTGGTAACCAAACTCGCTTGCCGTCTGCATGGGCGGCGCGCAAAGGGTTGTTACTTTGCTTCCTCTTGGCTATGCTTGTCAACGCGGCGCCCGGACGCGCCCTGCTCTTACGCGGAGTGCCTATGTATCTCGATCGCCTTTTCAAGCTGATGGCCGAAAAGCAGGCCTCGGACCTGTTCATTTCCTGCGGCGCGCCGATCAATATCAAGATCAACGGCGTGGTGATGCCGGTGAGCTCGCAGCCCATGGATCCGGAGACGGTGCGGCGCATTGCCTACGAAATGATGAGCAAAGACCAAACGCGGGTGTTCGAGGCGGAAATGGAGATGAACCTCTCCTACGTCGATCGCGAAGTGGGCAATTTCCGGATCAACATCATGCGTCAGCGAGGCACCATCTCCATGGTCATCCGCTACGTGCGCAGCACCATTCCTGGTTTTGACGAACTTCGGCTGCCGCCGGTGCTGCTCGATCTGGTGATGGAGCGGCGAGGTATGGTGCTGATCGTGGGGGCAACCGGGTCAGGCAAGTCCACCTCGCTGGCGGCCATGATCGATTACCGCAACACCCATCGCACCGGCCACATTCTGACTCTCGAAGATCCAATCGAATTTTTGTTCCGGCACAAGATGTGCGTGGTCAACCAGCGCGAAATCGGCAACGACACCAAGAGTTACGGCAAGGCCCTGGAGAACGCGCTGCGGGAGGCACCCGACCTGTTGATGATCGGCGAAATTCGCGAACGCGAAACCATGACGCACGCGTTGATCCACGCCCTGACCGGCCAGTTGTGCCTGTCCACGCTGCACGCCACCAACAGCTATCACGCGCTTTCCCGCATCATCAACATGTACCAGCACGATGCCCGCCCCGGCCTCTTGTCGGACTTGGCCATCGGCCTCAAAGCGATCATTTCGCAGCGCCTGGTGAAAAACGTTGACGGCAAAATGCAACCAGCGGTGGAGGTGCTGCTCAACACCTCGCACATCGCCGACTTGATCAAAAACGGCGACATTCCTCAAATCAAGGAAGCGATGGAGCAAAGCCTCTACCCGGGCACGCAGACCTTCGAGCAGGCACTTTGCAAGCTTTACCTCGAAGGCACCATCAGCTACGACGAAGCACTGGCCAGCGCCGATTCGCCCACCAACCTTGCCTGGCTCATCAACCATTCGGTCGAGGGGGGAAAAGTCCCCGCGCAAGCTCAGGGGCAGCCCGCGGCAGGTCCGGCCCGCTCGAAGAACAAAGCCATTCCCGAAGCCGAGTTCACCAGCATCAAGATCAGCGAGGATTTGATCGATGCGCCGCGTTGAAGCGGAGCGCGAAATCTCCAACCCGCCTTCACCCACGCTTTCCGCCACGGCCGAGCTCGCCGCCGAGTTGATCGCCCGTCCCTCCCTCACCCCGGATGACGCAGGCTGCCAGGATGTGCTCGGTGCGCGGCTCGCCCGGCTGGGCTTTGAACTCGAAGACCTCTCGCACAACGGCGTCAGGAACCTCTGGGCGGTGCATGGCGAAGGCGCCCCCTTGCTGTGTTTTGCCGGGCACACCGACGTCGTGGCTACTGGTCCGCGCGAACAGTGGCGTTCCGAACCTTTCGCGCCGACCGTGCGGGAGGGCCGCCTCTTCGGCCGCGGTGCCGCCGACATGAAGGCTTCGCTGGCGGCTTTCGTCACCGCTGCGGAACATTTCCTGGCCACTCAGTCCAAACACCCGGGGCGCCTCGCCTTCCTCTTCACCTCCGACGAAGAGGGCGCCGCGGTCGACGGCACGGCCCATGCGGTCCTTGTGCTCAAGGAGCGCGGCGAGCGCATCGACTACTGCGTCATCGGCGAGCCCACCGGGGATCAGTTGCTCGGCGACATGATCAAGAACGGGCGACGGGGCTCGCTCAACGGGCGCCTGATCGTCCACGGCAAGCAGGGGCACGTCGCCTACCCTGGGCTGGTGAAGAACCCCATACATCTCGTCGCCCCGGCTTTGGCGGAACTCGCCGCCGCGGTTTGGGATCAAGGCGACGAATATTTCCCGCCCACGAGTTTCCAAGTCTCCAACATCCATGGCGGCACCGGAGCGGTCAACGTCGTTCCGGGAAGCGTCGAAGTGTTGTTCAATTTCCGTCACGGCACGGCCAGCCCGAAAGAACTGCTTCAGTCTCGCGTAAGGGCAATACTGCAAGCTCATGGCCTCGATTTTGATTTGAGCTGGCCCAGCAGCGGGCGCCCTTTCCTCACCCCGCGCGGCAGCCTGGTCGAAGCGGCAATGGCCGCGATCGGCAAGGTCACCGGCCGCAAGCCTGCGCTCTCTTGCACCGGCGGCACTTCCGATGGGCGCTTCCTGGCGGACATCTGTGCCCAAATGGTGGAAATCGGCCCGGTCAATGAAAGCATCCACAAGGTCGATGAACATGTGGACCTGGGAGACATCGATGCTCTCCATTCCATCTACGCCGATCTGATGCGATCTTTGCTCGCGCCAACATCGAAAGATCCGGCCAAGAGCAGGGATTAGCGCAAGAAAATGCAAAACTTTACGACTGAACTTTTCACTGTGCGCGATTGGCTGCGCTTTGCCGTGACGCGCTTCAACGAGGCTCAGCTGTTTTTCGGGCACGGCCACCAAAGCGCAGTGGACGAGGCAGCCTACCTCCTCTCCCACACGTTTCACTTGCCCTCGACCGATCTCAACGCCTATCTCGACGCCCGCCTCACCGGCAACGAGCGCGCCCAGTTCGCCGAGGTCATGCGCCGGCGAGTTCAGGAGCGCATTCCGGCTGCCTATATCACCCGCGAGGCCTGGCTGGGCGAATTCAAGTTTTATGTCGACGAAAGGGTCATCGTCCCGCGCTCTTTCATCGCGCCGCTGATCGAGGAGCAGCTTGCCCCTTGGGTTGCGGACCCGGATGCCATCCGAAGCGCGCTCGATCTTTGCACCGGCTCAGGATGCCTCGCCATACTTCTGGCCCACACTTTTGGACAAGCTGACGTCGATGCGGTCGATCTTTCCCCCGACGCTTTGGCGGTCGCTCAGCGCAACGTGGCCGATTACGGACTGCAGGGCCGTATCAATTTGGTTCGCTCGGACCTTTTCGCCAATTTGGGCGGGAAACATTACGACCTCATCATCAGCAATCCGCCTTATGTAACCGCCGCGGCGATGGAAGAGCTGCCCGAGGAATACCGCCATGAGCCGGGCATGGCCCTGGCCGCCGGCGACGACGGTCTCGATGCGGTGCGGGTCATCCTCGCCGAAGCGGCGGCGCACCTCAACGACGGCGGCCTGCTGGTCGTCGAGGTCGGGCACAACCGGGAAGCAGTGGAAGCGGCCTGGCCTAACTTGCCATTCGTTTGGCTGGACGCCCCGGGCGGCGAAGGCATGGTGTTTTTGCTCCACCGCGAGGAGCTCATCGCTTGAAGCCGCCGGGCAGGTTGGCCTGAGCGCAACAGCTTGCCCGCCGGGTAAATCCAGTCGAAGAAAGGAGACTTGCATGACCTCCTTGCTACTCAGTTCCGATGCCTTCGGGTCAGGCCAAGAAATTCCATCCCGCTACACTTGTCAGGGCAAGGACTGCTCGCCACCCCTAAAATGGACCGGCGCACCGGCCGGCACCCAGAGCTTCGCGCTCATCGTCGATGACCCCGACGCGCCCGACCCCGCGGCCCCCAAAATGACCTGGGTGCATTGGGTGCTCTACAACCTGCCAGCAGGTTGCCACGGACTCGCCGAGGATGCGGCAGCCTGCGCCCTGCCCGGCGGCAGCGCCGAAGGGAAGAATGATTGGAAGCGCGCCGGCTATGGCGGTCCTTGCCCGCCGATCGGCCGGCACCGGTATTTCTTTAAACTCTACGCGCTCGACACCCAGCTGCCCGACTTGCGAGAGCCTAGCAAAACGCAGCTTGAACAAGCCATGTCGGGCCATGTTCTGGCGCACACGCAGTTGATCGGAACTTACCAGAAGCGGTGAGAACCGGTTGTCTCCTTCGCGGCCAAGGCCGCTCCTACCCAAGCAGGCCGAGGTTTTGTAGGAGCGGGCTGATCGAAGCGCCAGGCGCTAAGCCGCCTTCGCCGCCTTGCGCGGTCGCTTGTCCGCCCCGCCCGCCTTGGCGATGATGCCATCGAGCGCTTCGGCCAGCGTCGGGCGCTCCGCGACGTACAGGAGGCCCATGGGCGGAGTTTCGACATCCATGGCTTGGCGCATGGCGGCGCCGAAATCGCTCGGATCGTGGTTGGCGGGCAGATCGCGCACTCGTTGCTCCAGCCGGTCGTAGGTGCGGTCGGTTTTGTCAAAGGTCACGCAGGGCGAGAGAATGTGCAGGTAGGAAAAACCGCGGTGCGCAATCGCCTGGCGGATCAGTTCGTCGAGCTGTTGGGGACGGCCGGCAAACGCCTGGCCCACCCAGGTGGCACCATAGGAGAGCACCATCAAAAGGGGATTCAGCGGCTGATCCGGATTGGTGTAGGGGCTCGTTGGAGTGCGGAAACCGATCGCCGAGGTCGGCGAGGTTTGGCCTTTGGTCAAACCGTAGATGCCGTTGTCGAACAAGAGATAAGTGATGTCGATGTTGCGCCGCGCCGCGTGCGGCA
Source organism: uncultured Alcaligenaceae bacterium (assembly GCA_964517465.1). GTDB lineage: Bacteria > Pseudomonadota > Gammaproteobacteria > Burkholderiales > Casimicrobiaceae > JACPUX01. The sequence continues at coordinate 13,197 of CAZFEK010000005.1, read as the reverse complement.
CGTGCCCGCCGCCGATGGCGAAGCCATCGCCATCGCCGCCCACCGCGATTACCGTCAGATCGTCGTTCGCCACCTTGATGCCCGTGGCCACGGGCAGAACCCGCCCGTGCAGGGTATGGAAGCCGTAAGTGTTCACGAAGAAGGGAAACCGCGATGAACAGCCGATGCCGGAAACGACAACGGTATCTTGCGGGGCGATGGACAAGGCGTTGAGCGCCGCCGGTACGCCGCCGGCCATGGCGAAATACCCGCAGCCCGGGCACCAGGTCGGCAGGGCTTTGGAGCGGTATTCGAGACGTCCGCTGTCGCGAACCTCCTTGAGTTTGTCTTCGAGATAAATGGGCGTGTTGGCTTCGGCCATGGCGGTCTCCTTCAAGCCGCTCGCACGAGCCGCGCCGCATCACGCGGGCCGCTCGCCGCCAAGCGGCGAATCGCTTCCAGGATATCGTCCACCGGCATCGGCACGCCGGGAACGCGGGCAAGGCTGACCACCGGCCGGCCGAGTTGGCCTTGCACCATATGGGCAAATTGGCCTTCGTAATTGACCTCCGGCACCAGCACCACATCACAATCGTCCAAAAAGGCGCCCACGGCCTCTGCCGGAAACGGCGATAGCATCACCACTTTCATCGCCGCGCAGGAGATGCCTTCGGCGCGCGCTTTGAACATCGCTTCGAGGCATTCTCCGAAGGTGGAACCCCAAGCGAGAAGCCCCACTTTCACTTTGCCTTCGTCGCCGAAGCGCTTGTAATGCGTGAAGTCCGGGTGTTTGAGCGCAGCTTTGAGTTTCTCGTGGCGCTTCTTGCTCATGCGTTCATGCATTTCGCCCTGGTCATTGGGCCTGCCCAACTCGTTGTGTTCAAGGCCGGTGATGGTGTGCATGGCCCCGGCTTCCCCGGGCAAAGCGCGCGGACTGACGAAATCGTCGGTCATGGCAAAGCGCCGATAGGGCTCTCCCTTGGCCGCTTTGGGGCGAGCTTTGTCTGAGTTGGCCTCGAAAGGCGGGCGGCTGCCGAACTGCACCGTTTCGTAGCGGTTGGAGAGATACAGATCCAAGAGCACGATCACCGGAGTTTGATAGGCCTCGGCCATTTCGAATGCCTTGCCCGCGCAGCGGTAGCAGCCCTCGACATTGGTCGGCGCAATCACGATTTTTTGCGCATCGCCGTGGCCGCCGAACACCGCCGCCGACAAATCGGATTGCTCGGTTTTGGTGGGCATGCCGGTGGAAGGGCCGCCGCGCTGGGAGATGAACACTACCGAGGGCACCTCGGCGATCACTCCCAGGCCCAGCATCTCCTGCATCAGCGACAGCCCGGGCCCCGAGGTAGCGGTCGCGGAGCGGGCTCCGGTATAACCCGCGCCGATGGTAGCGGCGATGGCCGAGATCTCGTCTTCGGTCTGCAGGAGCCGCTTGCCCTGTTTGGGCATTTCGGCGGCCAAGCGCTCCATGATCGAGGTGGCCGGAGTGATCGGATAGCCGAAGAAACAGTCGATTCCGGCATCGACCGCGCCGCGCACCGTAGCCGCATTGCCGTTGATCATGACCACGTCGCGGCCGGCTTCGCCCTTGGGTGGACCGAAACTCACGTCGTCGAGCTTGAAAGCACCAGCCCCTTCGGTATAACCCACCTCGAAAGCGGCGTGATTCTGCTCGGCGACGCCAGGCTTCTTGCCGAACTTCTTGGTGATGATGCGCAGGAAAGCGTCTTTCGGAAGTTGATAAACCCCGGCCAGATAACCCAGCGCGACGATGTTTCGAGAGCGGTTACCTCCCGTGGCCTTTTCGCAAAGTTCGCGCAGGGATACCGGATAGGGTATTTGTCCTGCACCGAGGTGCCCGCTGACGTGTCCTCCCTCCGGAAGCCGCGCGATCGAATGCCCGTCGTAGATCACGGCGCCGAAATCCCGCACTTCACTGATGTTCGGAACGGCGTGCTCGTCGTTCAGGGCGATCAGCACGTCGGATTGCTGCTTCAGGGAGTAGGCCTGTTCGGTGGTCACGCGCAGTCTGGCGATACATTTCCCGAAGCCGCGGATTTCCGGCGGATAGGTGTCGAAACTGATGATGCGGTAACCAGCGTCCGCCAAGGCGCTGCGCAGAATGTCGCCAGCCGCGATAGTGCCTTCCCCGGCCGAGCCGCAGATGGCAACTTGGATGTCGGTGGGCGGCGTTTCTTGGTGATGTCGAGTCATAGGTGGTCCTGATCGCTTTCGCCTAGGCGTATTCCCAAAACGGCGAGTAAAGCTTGCCGTCGGCCTGCACTTTGAGCGCTTCGTCCTGGTTGGAACTCCAGGGTTCGTCGCCGCCAACGATGTTGCGCGCCGCCAACTCACCCATGGCGCGGACGTTTTTCCAGCCGTAGTAGAAGCGGTAGCGCTTATCGTCCTGGTCCCAGATTTGGCACACGTCCCCGGCGGCATAAATGGATTCGTTGGTGGTGCGCAGCGAGCGGCTGACCAAAAGACCGCGTTCGATATCCACGCCCGAGCCCAGCATAAATTCCACCGAAGGCACCAAGCCGCAGAAAGCCATTACGGAGTCACCGTAGAGGTCGCTGTGGTCGCCAAAGACGATGCGCCTTGCCGGCATTCCTTTGGCGCCTGGTTCGATGGTCTCGATGTTCCCGCGGGCGTCGGCTTCCACCACTTGCATGCCCATCTGCTGCAGTACGCCGAGAAACACCTGCCGCTCCTTGGCTTCGATCCGATGGGGCCAGAAGGTATGCGGACCTGCGACCAGGGTCACGCGGTGCCCGGTGTTCACCAAAGTGCGCGCCAGATCGAGTCCGATCATGTCCCCGCCGATCATGATCACGTGACCGCCTTCCGGAAGGCGGCGGCGTACGGTCATGGCGTCTTCGAAACTGGTGAAACTGTCGAGCAGCGGCTGGAATTCGGCCAATTCCTCGGGCAAGTAGCCCCGACCTCCGGACGCCACCAACAGCGTGTCGTAACGCAGTTCTTCGTTGTGCGCCAGGGTGATCACCCGGCGCGTGGCATCGACGTTGGCCACCCGGGTGGCGCGCCGCAGGTTGATGCGGCTGCGGCGGTAATAGTCCGGCGGCTGCACCAGGAATTCGCGCCAATCCTGCCGGCCGCGAAACACCTGGGGCAGATCGTAACGGTTGTAGACCGGCAGCCTCGAGAGGGTGATCAAGGTGATGCGGCTGTCCGGGTCCAGGGTGCGCAGCGTGTCCGCCGCCTGGCTGCCGGAAATGCCGCCGCCGATGATGACGTGGTGTCTTCCTTGCGCCGCCATCATGCCTCCACTTCGGTGAGTTCGTTGCGGGTGATACTGATGCACTGCACTGGGCAGGCCTTGAAGCAGGCGCCGCAACGAATGCACTCGTTGTTGTCGATCCAGATGGCGCAAACTTCATTCCAGTCTTTGGCCTCTTCCAAGGTGCCATAGCTCCCGTCGGCCTTTTTCTCCACGCCCTTGACTAGCTTGATGCAATTGCGCGGCGCCACGTCGATGCAGGCGCGGCAGTAGATGCAGCGATCGACGTCGATCTCATAACGCAGATTACACAGGTAGCAGCGCTTCGCTTCTTCGAGCACGGCTTCGCCCGCCAGACCCATCTCGACCTCCAGGGCCAGGCTCTTGCAGCGGTCGTGCAGCGGCGCCGTGGGCATGGCCTGCCGCGGAATGAAATCATAGGCCCGCTCGCGCAAGGGTCCGGCAATGGGCGTGATCTTGACGACCGTCTTGCGGCGCTCCTTGCCCATCAGCCAAGTATCGATGCGCCGCGCGATCGACCTCCCCTGGCCCACCGCTTCGATGGCGGTGGTGGGTCCGGTGACGTAATCCCCGGCGGCGAACAGCCCGCGCACCGAAGTCATGCCGTTATCGGTGAGGCGCACGCTCTCCGAGCGGTCAAGTTCGACCTTGAGGTCGAGAAGATCATGCACTGTCTTTTGGCCGATGGCGACGATCAAGGTGTCGCATGGCTCGACGAACTCCGAACCTTCGATGGGAATGGCTTGACGCCGGCCGCCCGCGCGCCAGCCGCCCAGGCGGTTTTGCACGAACTCGACACCGGTGAGGCGTCCGCGCTCGTCCACCCGAATTCCCACCGGCGTGCGCAAGCCCTTGATGCGCACCCCTTCGCGCTTGGATTCGAAAATTTCCTCGTGTGTGACCGGGATGTACTCTTCGGTGGTGCGGATGTGGATGGTGACTTCCTCGGCCCCCAAGCGAACGGCAACTCGCGCACAATCGAGCGCCGTGAACCCCGCGCCCACCACCGCAACGCGCCGTCCCACACGTTTTGCTTCGCCGCGATGCAGGGCGAGCAGAAAATCGAGCCCCGATTCGACGTCGCTGCACTTTTCAGTGGGATCGACGTTTTCCCACTCGCCCCGCAGCGGGAGGTTCTGGGCCGCCATGCAGCCCGTCGCCAGGAGCACGGCGTCGTAATCCTCAAGGAGGCGCGAAAGGCGAACTTCATCGGGACCGTTGCCTACCGAAACGCCGGTCTTCAGTTCGACGCCCAGGCGCAGCGCATTGTGCAGTTCGATCTCCAGCGTATCGCGGGGCAGGCGGAATTCGGGAATCCCGTAGCGCAGCATGCCTCCTGGCCGGGTTTCGCGCTCGAGGATGGTGACGTCGTGCCCGAGTAATGAAAGGTCGTGCGCGGCGGCCACCCCGGCCGGACCGGCGCCGATGATGGCGACGCGCTTGCCCGTGGGGGCGTAGAGGCTTTCGGTGATGCGGTGACCGGCATCTTTGAGGTCCGCCGCCACGCGCTTGAGATGACAGATCGATACCGGATCTCCGTTGCCCGGCCAGCCGTGGCGGCACGCCGATTCGCACGGCCGAGAACAGATGCGGCCCAACACTGCCGGCAGCACGTTGGCTTCGCGGTTGATCTCATAGGAGCGGCCGTATTTGCCCTCGACGATCATGCGAATGTATTGGGGTATGTTGGTTCCAGCCGGGCAGGCCGTTTGGCAGGGCACGTTTTGGCGCACCCAACCGAGATCGCGCGGATCGTCGGAATACCCTACGGGCCGCGGCTCGGCGTCGCCGCCCTGCTGCAAGAAATCGCGCTCTTGATGTGCGCTCATCGGAACTCCTTGCTCCCTGGGGTTCGATACGGGTTTTGCGCCGCTGTCGATGCGCGGCGCGCAGGTGCTAGTCTAGCCGAGTGCGGCCGGGCGCGATAGGCCGTATCGTCGGTTGCCAGTCCCGGGCAGGGGGAATAAGCTCAGCTCCCGAGCTTCGCGAGCGAAGTATTTTGCCCCCCTCTGCCCTCGACCATAACCAGATTGCCCTCGCCGCCGAAGCCCTTGCGCCCGCTTTGCGCCAGGAAGGCTACCGCGCAATCGTGGCAATCTTGCGCGGCGGTATTTACCTTGCCGCGCATGTGGCTTTCGCAACCGGTTTGCCGTTGTTTTTTCTGCGCTACACGCGATCCGAGCGCCGCGTCGAATGGCAAGGCAGCAAGCCGGACCCGAAGCGTTTGTTGCTTTGCGAGGACTTCGCCGGTCGAGGCCATACGCTCATGGACTGCGAGCGGTTTCTGCGCGCAGCCGATCATCAAGTCGATACCCTGGTCGTCTGTCAGGACACTTTGTCGTGCACCAAACCGCGCTGGCATCTTTTTTCCACTTCGAACCCGCAGGGGCGGTTTGTGCTCCCCTGGGAACGCCATCGACTGAATCCGGAAGCTGCCGATGCTGCGCCGCATGTCCCGGACCACCAATTGCGCCGTCGCGCCTGGGATCTGGACGGCATTTTCGTCGACGATGTCGAATCCCACCACTATCGGCAGGATCTGCCGGCGGCCCTAGCCCGGCGAGATGGCCTTCCCCTCGCCTTGTTTGCGCCTCAGACCCAACCGGGCGATGTCATCATTACCGGCAGGCCAGCAAGCGATGCGGCGCGCACCCTCGAGTGGTGTGCCCGGGTGGGCCTCGGCCTGCGGGTCGAATTCAGGGACGACCAGCGCGCCTGGCCGACGCCGGAAGAAGTGGCCCGTTTCAAAGCCGATCGCGCGTTGGCCTTGGGATGCTCGGATTATGTGGAAAGCGATGCGGCCCAGGCGGTTCTAATGGCGCAAAGCTACCCGGAACTGCGCGTCACCTGGTGGAACGCCGGGCGGCCCGCGCTTTTGCAGGCCGCCGCCGTGCAGGGCTTCCCTAAGCCTTGACCAGGCCCTTCAAAGCGCCGAAGTCGATCAGTTTGACCTGTTTTTGCCAGATCCGGATCAAGCCTTCCTTTTGGAAGCGCGACAGAGTCCGGCTTACGGTCTCGAGCTTCAGGCCCAGATAGCTGCCGATTTCCTCGCGAGTCATGCGCAGGTTGAATTCGCTTGCGGAATAACCCCGCGCCGCAAAGCGCTGCGAGAGATTCAGTAGAAAAGCCGCCAATCGCTCTTCCGCGCGCATGCTGCCCAGCAGCAAGAGCATGCCGAAATCACGCACCAGCTCACGGCTCATGAGCTTGTGGAAACGGCTCTGGATTTGGGGAACTTCGAGGGCGACTTCTTCGAGCCGCGCAAAAGGCACGATGCACACTTCGCTGTCTTCCAAGGCGACGGCATCGCAGGTGTAGCGCTGACTGCCGATTCCTTCCATGCCCATGATTTCTCCGGCCATGTGAAAGCCGACCGTTTGGTCGCGCCCGTCTTCGGAAATCATGTGCGTCTTGAAGAAACCGCTGCGGATGGCATAAATCGCGCCGAAAGTTTCGCCGGCTCGGTAGAGGGTCTGACCGGCATGCACGCGCTGCCGAACGTGGAACAGATCTTTCAAGCGGTCGAGCTGTTTTTCGCTCAATCCCGCCGGCAGGCAAAGCTCGCGGGCGAGACAGGTGGCGCAGGGCGTGTTGATGCGCACACAATTGTTTTCCTGCACCCGCTGCTGCGGCATGCGTTCGCTTGGACACAACTTCGCACTGGCTGCATACATCCCCACGCTCCTTCAATAAAAACGGTGGCGCATACTGACCTTGCACGCTACCGTGGTTGATCCGGTTTGTTGTGGGCGCAGTGTCCGTCAATCCGCCTCAGCGCACAGTCGGCGCAGGATTAAATTCTCTGTAGGCGAACGCCGGGACGGGTAGGAATCGTCCTACCCCACCCGGAGGACCAAAGGCGCGATCCGCGAGTATGCGGGTGCTCGGAGTGTGTATTCTCGGCGCCGCGGCCGGCGTCGGTGCTGATCCAGCGCAAATGCAGCGCTATTTGGCGTCCTCGGTCAGCTCATGTGCCAGGGCGTAACGAATCAGCTCGGCCTGATTGGCGAGGTTCATCTTCTGCATGATTCGCGCCTTGTGGGTGCTGACCGTCTTTACCGAAAGCGAAAGTGCTTCGGCGATCTCGGTAATTCCCTGTCCGGCAGCGATCATGCGAAATACCTGGAACTCCCGGTCGGATAGCGCTTGGTGAGGCAAACTGCGGCTGGCTGGCATGACGTCTCGCGCCAGAAGTTCCGCCACAGTAGTGCTGATATAAACCCCTCCTTGCGCCACTTTTCGAATGACACCGATCAACTGATCGGCATCGGCCTCTTTGGTGAGGTAGCCGGAGGCTCCGGCGCGCAAGGCACGAACCGCGTATTGATCCTCGTGGTGCATGCTGAGGATGAGCACCGGCAGCTTGGGTTTGAGCTCTTTGACCATCTTCACCACTTCCAGCCCCGAGCGCCCGGGCATGGAAATGTCCAGGACCAGCACATCCCAGTCGGCTTCGCGCACTTGCCGCAGCACCTCGTTACCGTCGGCGGCTTCGCCGCAGACTTGCAGGTCGTCGGTTTCCGCGAGGATTTGTTTCAAGCCGTCGCGAATGATGGCGTGATCGTCTGCCAGCAAAACTCGGATCATGGTCCTCTTTCTTCGGCGGGGACGAGGGCAAGGGGAAGCTCGACCTCGATTTCAGTGCCCTCCCCCGGCCGGCTGTGGATGCGAACCTCCCCGCCCAGCATGAAAGCGCGCTCACGAATGCCGATCAACCCGAAGGAACGCGCCTTGGGAATGGCCTGGGTATCCATGCCCCGACCGTCGTCGCGAATGACAAGCCGCAGCCGCCCCGCATCGGCGCTCAGACGAACCCACACCGCGCCGGCATCGGCGTGCCGCGCCACGTTGGTGAGAGACTCCTGCAGAATCCGAAAGACCGCCGTAGCGGTTTCTTTTTCGATCCTGAGATCGCGCTCGCTGACTTCGAGATGCACTTCGATTCCGGTGCGTTTCCCAAAATCGTCGCGCAGCCACTCGACTGCCGGCACCAAGCCCAAATCGTCGAGGATCAAGGGGCGCAACTCCGAGGAAAGTCTTCGCACCGCAGTGACGGTATTCTGCAAGGTCGATTTCATGCTCTTGATCTTCTCGAGCAGACCCGTCTGATCGTCCTTGAGGCGCGTGCCTAACCACGATACGTCCAACCTGAGCCCGGTCAACTGCTGCCCCAGTTCATCGTGCAACTCGCGTGCGATCCGAGTGCGTTCCTCTTCGCGCACGGTTTGCAGCGAGGCCGAAAGCGCCCGGAGCTGGCGGTGCGATTCGCGCAACTGGCGCTCGTTTTCGCGACGCCGGGTCACGTCGCGGACCACCGCGGTATAAAGGCGCTTGCCCCCCGCCTCCACCCGGGAGATCGAGGCGTCGATCGGAAACTCCCTGCCGTCGGCGCGCCGCCCAAAAATCTCCCGGCGCTCTCCCATGGCCCGCGAGCGGGCCTGGTCGTCGCGGAAATGGGCAAGGTATTCCCGATGCGCTTGGCGATGCCTTTCCGGAATGAAAAGATCGAGCGGCGAGCCGATCGCCTCGAAGGCGCTGCGACCGAACATCGCCTCGGCGGCCGGGTTGAACAACACCACGCGCTGATCCTCATCCACCGTGATGATGGCATCCATGGCGGAATGAATGATGCCCTGCATGCGCGCCTCGCTCTCACCCAGTGCAGCGGTCAGGCTTTCATCGCGGGCCAGTTCGCGCGCCAGCAGCGTCGCCGCCACCCCCAACAATACGAATACCGCCAGCACGCCGCCGGAAAACCAGGCCGCTTGCTGCCGCCAGCCGGCCAAAGCGCTGTCGAGCCTTAGCCCCACCGAAACCACCAGCGGAAACCCGGCTACTTCGCGATAGCCGAAGATCGTGCCCTCGCTTCCCTTGGCTGGAAGAACTCCGCCCCGCGTCGCGCCGGTGGGGTTCTGCGTCAAGGCCTCGAAGACCGGCAAATCGCCGAAAGACTTGCCGATCAAATCCTCCGCCCTGGGCTCACTGGCAATCAATCGGCCGTCGCCCATATAAAGCGCAATGCGAGTGCCGCTGGCCAGTCTGAGCGACTGGTACAAGTCCTCGAAGTAGGCGGGGTCGATCGTTGCCGTGATCACGCCGCGAAAGCCGCTCTTTTTCCAATCGAGACGTCGCGAAAATTGCACCCCCCAAGCGCCGTCGATACGGCTCCTCGCTGGATGGTCGATGAACAAGCCGGTATTGGCGTGCTCGCGGTGGACGGTAAAAAATTCATGGGCAGACACATCCACCGCGGGTGTCGGGAAGGCGCGCGAAGTTCGCCACAACCGGCCCTGGGCGTCGTAGATGGACATCGCGCGCACTTGTGGCGCGCCGGAAATGCGCGCGCTCAAAAGCCGGTGTATACCTTTTTCGTCCATCAAGAAACCGCTGGATTCGTCGGCCTGGATTCGCTCCACGGTGTTGCGCAGCATCAAGTCGGCGGCTTGCACCGCCCGCGCGGTTTGTTCGGCCAAGATATGCGCCAGGTTGGCGGCCTCGCGCTCGGTGCGGGCGATTTCCCGGTCGCGCAGTTCCCACAATGCCCAGACGGTGCCGAAGATCACCGCGGCTCCGGTCAGCGCGCTGAAGAGCGCCAGCGCCGTGGTCGGCCGCAAATGGCCCAGACGCAGTGCGCTAGCGAACGGATAGGCGGAAGTAGGCGGGTTCAAGAATGCCGGCAGAGTATCCGAAGAGTGTCTATTTTGACACGGATGGCCTTAGACCCGCTGTTTCAGCGCCAAAAGCGCCTGGTTGCGCAAGGTGCGCAGCAGCGCCAGTTTTTCTTCGCCGACTGCAATGCTCCCGGGCTGAGCTTTGTCCGCATAAATCAGCGCCACGGGTTTGTCTTTAACGACGAGGGGAAAAAGCATGAAGGTGCCGGCCGCGAGATTTTTCCGGTACCACTCGGGGATGCGGGCACTGATCTTTTCCTCGTTTACGTCGCTGATCAAAAGATCCACGCCGCGCGACATCGCGAGATGGAATACGTCCGCGCTCGGCGCTAACGAAAAACGCAGTCTTGCCGCCGCCTGAGCTGCGTCGGGGCCGAATCCGAAGCGCCCCACGATCGAATTGCTGGCGGCTTCCCGCAAGCCCAGCAACACGCGCTGGAAGCCCATGCCTCGGAACATGGTTTCCAAAATGATGCGCAAGAGATCGTTGAGCGCATACTCCTCGACCAGAGCTTGGGTGATGTCTTCGATGCCGCTGCTCAGCACCGAACGCGCCTCGGCGCGTTGATCCGCTCCTTGCGCATCGGGCGGGAGGTCGTTTTTGCCGGTGGAATCTTCGAGTCGGGTCGTGCGCAGCAGCTCCTCGTCCGGACCGGCTTCGCTCTCGACCGCTCTGGTGCCGCCAACCGTTTGCCTGGTCGCCCCGATCTGTCGCAGCAGCACGCTGCTGCCTCGATCGAGGTGCAAGACCTCGGCGACGCGGCTCAACTCGTCGAGGCTGCGATCGAGAATTCCGTGCAATTCGGTCTCCTTGATTTCGACCGCGGCAAGATGGCGTTCGTGCACCGACCGACAGGCGAGAGCGCGCTTTTCCGCCGGTTCTTCGGCAATCGCGCGGGCGAGGTCTTCGGCCATGGCGGCGAGCGCCCGCAGCTCCTCCTCCAGCGTCTGGGGAGCGCTCGCCCCTCTTTGCGGCAGCGGCCGCATGCTTTCCACGATCACACCGGGCAAGCCCCAATGCGCCGCAATCGCCATGCCCAAATCGGTGTAGCTCACGCCCAGCACCTGCGCCGATGCCGCTGCCTCGGAAAGATGCTTGTGGAGCATCAATTTGCTCACTTCGTCGCTTTCTTCGCCGAAGTGATAATGCGCCAGAAGTCGCCCGAGATTACGAAACAGCGCGCAAACAAAAGCCTGTTCGACGTCGCGCAGGCGCAGCGCGCCAGCCGCCTCGCGCGCGATCAAGCCGGCGAGATTGGCGCGCAAGAACTCTTCCTTGAGTTGCCCGGCCTTGGCGTGGTTTTCGAGGTGATCCAGCAATAACACAGATATCGCCAAGCTGCGCACGGCATCGAAGCCCAGCACGATCACGGCCCGCGACACGGTGCTGATGCCTCCCGCGCCAGCCTGGCGGTAGAACGCCGAGTTCACCAGCCGAAGAAGTTTGTTGGTCAGCGCGAAATCGCGCAGGATCGTTTCGGAAAGTTGCTGCACGCTTTCATGCTCCGAGGCGGTCAGCCGGTTGATCGCCGCCACGGACTCGGAAAGCGCCGGGAAGTCGCTGCGATGCCGCATGCGCCGGAGCAGGAATTCGACCGTGCCTTTGCCTGCTCCTTCCGCGCCGGCCGAGGATGCCGACCCGGGATCGAGAAAGCTCGCGATCGCCTGCCGCATTTCCTTGGCACTGGCGTAGCGCTCCAGCGGGTTTCGCGCCAAAGCGCGCAAAAGAATGCCGGTGGCCGCCGCGTCCAGGCCGGACACCACCTCCTTGGGAAGAAGGATCGGCTCGTTGGCAAGCTGATGCAAAACTTGGTGCACATTGGCACCCGCGGCCGCTCGGCGGCCATAGATCATTTCGTAGAGGATCAGCCCGGCGGCAAAGACGTCACCCGAAGGCGCCACCTTTCCTTCGGTCAGGTATTCCGGCGCCATGTAGGCCGGGGTGCCGACTTTCTCCGCCCCGGACGCGGCGCCCGCAATCGCCCGCACGGCAATGCCGAAATCCATTACCCGCGGCATGCCTTGCGCGTCCAGCAGGACATTAGAGGGCTTCAGGTCGCGATGAATGACGCCATGCTCGTGCGCATAACCGATTGCGTCGAGCACGCCCAGCATCAAGCTCATCGCTTTGGCCACCGGCCATGCGCCCTCCTTCTTGAGGTGCAGAGAGAGGCTCTTGCCGGCAACATACTCGAACACCAGGAAGATGTCCCCGCCTTCGCTGCCGGCATCAAAGATGGGAACGATATTCGGGTGCTTGAGCCGACCGACGATGCGCGCCTCCTCCAGCAATTGGCGATTGCGCTCGCGGTCGGCGCGCGCAAAATGCATGGTCTTGATGGCGACTTCGCGTTCGAGCTGCGGGTCCAGCGCGAGGTAAACGGCGCTCTGCGCGCCTCGCCCCAGCTCGCGTCGTATTTGATACCGCCCGATGTTCTCGCCCAAGTTCGCCGCCCCTCGTTGCGGGATGTTCCCGAATTCTACGGGCGTCGCGACCTGCCGAAAACCCGGATAGAAGCGGGGAAATCCCCTAGTTCAGGATTTCCCGGATCCGCCCCCGCAACCCGGGCACCACCTCGGATTCGAACCAGGGATTGCGAATCAACCAGCGGGTGTTGCGCGGCGAAGGGTGCGGCAGAGGCAGGAAACGTGGCAGGTAGGTTTCACCCTGGCGGACCGTTTCCGTGAGCGTGCCAGCCGCCGCCTTGCCCAGATAATAGGCTTGCGCATATTGGCCGACGAGCAATATCAGCCGCAAGCGAGGCAATCGTTCAAGCAACCGGCCATGCCAGAGCGGCGCGCATTCGGGACGCGGGGGCCGATCTCCGCTGTGGCCTTTTCCGGGGTAGCAGAAACCCATCGGGATGATGGCGATGCGCGTTTGGTCATAGAAGGCTGCCCGGTCCAGTCCCAGCCATAAGCGCAGTCGGTCGCCGCTGGGATCGTTCCAAGGAATTCCGGTCTCGTGCACCCGCCGTCCCGGCGCCTGACCAACGATCAAGAGCCGCGCACCGGAACCGGCCCGCAGCACCGGCCGCGGGCCCAGAGGCAGCGCCGCGGCGCAAACCCGGCAGGCCCGGACTTCACCAAGGAGATCCTCCAGCACCGCCCCGTGCTGCCTGAGGTCATCCTTCGCCGCCAGTGAATCTTCGATCGCCGCCACGCTCGCCCCTCGCATCCGAACTCGCGCATAAAAAAAGCCAGACCGCGAGATCTGGCTTCTTCTTGATTGGCGCGCCCGGCAGGATTCGAACCCACGACCCCCTGGTTCGTAGCCAGGTA